>NZ_JWLH01000026.1:0-228 GCF_000813925.1 Leisingera sp. ANG-S5
CCCTTGAAGTTGGCAACCGCCACCATCTTGGCGGGCAGGCCTGCGGGACGGTAGGGGGTGTAGTCCTTGGCCTTGGAGCCTTGGGCGGCAAAGAAGGCGCGCAGGCGCAGCACCTCGTCCAGGGTAAACCACTTGGCACCGCCTTCGGTCTCGGAGCGGCCCTGGGGCAGATCGGGGTTGGCCTTCAGCACCCGGCGGAAATGGGCCTGGGCCACCGGGATCAGGTAG
>NZ_JWLH01000026.1:250-79763 GCF_000813925.1 Leisingera sp. ANG-S5
TGATCTCCCAGGTGGAGAACAGGCGCAGCTCCTTGCGGCCCTCCTCATTGAGGCCCCGGCTGGCGAGGTCGGCGCGGCCTTGCGCACAGGCGCTTGCAATCTCGGCAAAACCCGCGGTGCTGGTGGGGGCATCAAGCTCTGCCAATGCGGCGTCCGGGTCGATGCTGAAATAGGGGGGGAGGCTGCTGCCTGCCTTGTGGATATCTCTGGCCATGAGGATCTGCCTGCTGTCCTTGGACCTCTGCGGCCCAACTCATGTGAAGTGCTTATGGTTCTGCTCTGCAGCCCCTATGTGCTGCCTTTTTACCAGAATACCCAAAAACACGGCACATGGAAGAAAAATGCGCATCCCCCTTGGTTTTTCTAAGCAAATCCAGCGGTTGCGGCAGGGGAAAGCGGGGGTGTTTCAGGGCGTGCAAAAAATTCTGCCCTGTTAAATATGGGTTATTTATTAGTTACAGGGGAAGTGTGACTCGCGCAAAGCCCTTTTTTCATGGGGGATCGGGGCAGATTCCGGGGGAGGGATGACTCTGAAACCCCGTTGAAATGACTCCGAACCCCCGATCAGACGATTCCGAACCCCCGTTGCGGGGGCATGTGGATAACCCTAGGGTGAGTGTAATCAAAACCACGATAAACGAGTCGCACGGGATCGGCAGAATTCCGGCGGCGTGCAGAGCAGATACGGGCAGGCAGATGGCAGCAGAGCTGACAGCGGAAGGGATTCCGCCAGAGGGGCAGGGGGACTTTTTCCTCTGCGATATCTTCGGGGCGATCCCCAAGAACGACCTGGCGTCGATGGAGCATCCGCTGTTCAGTTTGGGCACACGGCCGGACCGGCGCATTCTGAACTACCAGCATAACGGCGCCGAGATCACCGTGACCCCTTCGGTCAAGGGGCTGGCGACGATCCATGACAAGGACATCCTGATCTTCTGCATCAGCCAGCTGATGGCGGCGCTGAATGCCGGGCGCCAGGTCAGCCGGGTGCTGCATCTGAAGGCGCATGACCTGCTGGTGGCCTGCAACCGCGAAACCTCCGGCGATGCCTACCGGCGCCTGCGCGAGGCGTTCGAGCGCCTCGCAGGCACCCGCATCACCACCAATATCGTCACCGGCGGCAAGGAGGTCACCACCGGTTTCGGCCTCATTGAGAAATGGGAGATCGTGCGCAAGGCGCCGGCCGGCAAGAAGGGCGCGGGCAAGATGGTCAGCGTCGCGGTGACGCTTTCGGACTGGCTGTACCGCGCGGTGCTGTCGAAATCGGTGCTGACGCTTTCCCGCGATTACTTCCGGCTGAGGAAACCGCTGGAGCGGCGGATCTACGAGCTGGCGCGCAAGCATTGCGGGCGGCAGAACAGCTGGCAGGTCTCGGTGGAGACCTTGCTGAAGAAATCCGGCTCCGCCAGCCCGCGCCGGGTGTTCCGCAAGATGATCCGCGACATGATCGAAGCGCAGCCCTTGCCCGATTACGCGCTGGAGGAGCTGGAGGGTGATATCATCCGCTTCAGCCAGAAGACGGCAGTGACCGAGGCGGTGCTCAATGCGCCCAGCCTGAAGCCGCAGACGCTGGAGGAGGCGCGCGCGCTGATCCCGGGTGCCGATGCCTATGCGCTGGAGGCGGAATGGCGCGCCATGTGGGTGCGGTCCGGCAGCCCGCGGCTCAGGATGCCCGATGCGGCGTTTCTGGGGTGGGTCAGGAAACGCGCCGCGGAATAGGCGGCGGCTGGCTTTCGGGCCACCGGGGTTTCATCTTTCCATAAATACTCATTTTGCCGGGGACTGCTGGGCGCTGCCTTTGCCTGGAAAGGCGGGCTGTCTCCTCTCAGAAAAGGGTCAGCAGGGTTGACCAAATGTTTCGCGCGCGAAACATTTGGTCCGGTCCGGACCTATTTGCGGGCCGCGGGTTTTGCTGCAGCGCCGGGCGCAGAACGGATCAGGCCCGCTCCGGCACATGGCCGGAGCGGGCCCGGTCAGGCGGGCGGCCCTCCCCCCTGGGCCGCTGCCTTTCCTGCCGCCGCCCGGTCGGGGGGCGGCGGGTGTCTGTGCGGTTCCCGCCTCAGGTATCGCCTTCCTTCAGCGCCTGCGACATGCTGGCGAGCACCGGGCTGATCAGATAGTTGGCCAGGGTCTGGCGGCCGGTTTCGATCATTGCCTGGGCCGGCATGCCGGGCAGGGTCTTCACATTGGGCAGGGCCGCCAGTTCCGCGTCCTTGATGCGGATATGCACCGGGTAGTAGGTCTCGCCGGTGGCCCGGTCGGTGGTGGTGCCGGCCGCGACCATCACCACTTCGCCCTGCACAGGCGGGGTGGAACGGAAGCTGTAGGCGGTCAGCGACACCCGCGCCTGGCTGCCCATCGACACCTCGTCGATGTCCGCCACTGCAACCCGGGTTTCCACCAGGAGGCCTGCATCCTCGGGCATCAGCTCCAAGAGGGTGCGGCCGGGATCGACCACCTGGCCCAGGGTGTTGATCTCAAGCCCGACCACCCGGCCGCTGCGCGGCGCGCGGATGGTCAGCCGCTCCTCCACATCGCGGGTGGCATCCAGCCGCTGGCGCAAGTCCAGCACCTCTTCCTGCACCTCCAGGCTCTGGGCGGCGATCCGCGCCACCCGGTCGCGGCCGGTCTGCAGCAGCCGCTCTTCCATCTCGCCGATCTGCTCCAGCACATTGCCGCGGTCGCTTTCCAGCGCGCCGAGGGTGCCCAGGAGGTCGCTTTGCTGCATCTGCCGCTGGCTGATGCGGGTTTTCGGCACCAGGCCCTTTTCGAACAGGCCGGTCAGATCCGCCAGTTCCGTCTGCACCAGATCCAGCTGCTCCTCGGTGGCGCGGATGCGGGCATCGCGGCCCTTGAGCTGGTCGCCCAGCTGGGTGATGCGGCCCTGGATGATTTCGATCTGGCCCTGATGCAGCGACTGGTTGGAGGCCAGCAGGTCCTGCTGCACTGCCACCAGCCGTGCCAGTTCCGGCGCCGCGGTGATCAGCCGGTCCAGCTCGGCGCCGGGCTGCAGGGTATCGGCCCCTGCCAGATCAGCCTCCAGCCGCGCCTGCTGCGCCAGGGCGCTGGCCAGCTGGCTGTTCAGGATCGACAGCTGCGCCTGGATCCGGCGGCCGTCGAGCCGGGCGATCACCTGGCCTTCGCGGACGCGGTCGCCTTCATTCACATTCAGCTCGCGCAGGATGCCGCCTTCGAAATGCTGCACCGCCAGCCGGTCGCCGGCCACGTTGAAGCTGCCGCCGGCCACCACCGCGCTGGTCAGCTCCGCCTTGGAGGCCCAGAACACCAGCCCGCCGAACAACCCGAAGCCGCAGACCACCAGCCACAGCACCAGCTGGCGCACCCGGGTGGGCGGGTGCTTGGGCAGCGGGATGTCCTGGCCGGTCCCTGCCGGCATCAGGTCGCGGAAGCCGTTCTGCAGCCCGTCCGGGCTTGTGCTGCTGCGGGCCGGGGTGCGGGTCTCTTGCTTGACCAGGCTCATGCGCTTTCTCCTTCAGCCGGAGGGATCCGGTTGTCCTGGTCCGCCGGGCCCTTGCGGTGGCGGAACGGGGCGATCTTGGGGTCGTCGGGATGCGCCGGGGCGGCCGCCATCGGCTGCGCCGCCGCCTCGATCACCTGGCGGGCCTCGCCGAAGCGGGCCAGGCGGCCGTCCTGCAGCAGCGCCGCATGGCTGACCCGGCGCAGCAGGCTGAGCCGGTGGGTCACGGCCACCACCGCAGCGCCGCGGGCGCAGGCTTCCTCGATGGCGCAGGCCAGCGCCTCTTCGCCCTCGGGGTCGAGATTGGCATTGGGCTCATCCAGGATGATCAGCTTGCGGTCGCCGAAGAAGGCGCGCGCCAGGCCGATGCGCTGGCGCTGGCCTGCGGACAGGAACTCGCCGCGCGGGCCGACCTCGGCGTTGTAGCCGCCGGGCAGCGCCAGGATCATCTCATGCACCTGCGCCAGCTTGGCCGCCGCCACCACATCGGAGGGTTTGGCGTCCGGGTCCATCAGCGCGATGTTTTCAGCCACCGTGCCCTGGAACAGCTCGACCCGCTGCGGCAGGAAGCCGACATGCTGGCCGATCTGCGCCGGATCCCAGTCCGAAAGCGCGGCATCGTCGATGCGGATATGGCCGCGCACCAAGGGCTGCAGCCCTGCCAGCGCATGGGCCAGGGTGGTCTTGCCGGCCCCGGAGGGGCCAATGAGCCCCAGCGACTGGCCGGGCTTCAGCTCAAAGGAGATGTCCATCAGCAGCGGGTCCGGGCGGCCGTGCAGCACCACGGTGGCGTTCTCCACCGCCAGCCGGCCTTCCGGCTCCGGCAGGGTGAGCCGCTCCGGCGCGGCGCCGAGATGGGCCAAGAGGGTGTTGAGCCGCCCTTGCGCGCTGCGCGCCTTGAGAAAGCCGCGCCAGCCGGCGATCGACTGTTCCACCGGCGCCGCGGCGCGGCCCAGCAGGATCGAGGAGGCAATCATCAGCCCCGGGGTCAGCTGGTTGTTGATCACCAGCACCACGCCGACGCCCAGCACCGCGATCTGCAGCCCCATGCGCGCGGCCTTGGCCAGCGAGGTGATCAGCGCCACCCGGTCGGTGGCCAGCGTGTTGAACAGCAGCGCCGAAAACGCCTTGAGCTGCCAGCGCCCGATCAGCGGGCCGGTCTTGCCCATGGCGCGGATCAGGCCTGCGTTCTGCATCATCTCGGAAACCGCGGCATTGGTCTCGGTGGCCTGCTTGCCGGCTTCATCCATCGGCTTGCGGGCCAGCATCTCGTTGAGCAGCGCCAGGCTGAACAGCACCGCGATGCCCGCCAGCGCCACCATCCCCAGCACCGGGCTGAACATGAAGATCAGCGCCAGGAATATCACCGACCAGGGCGCGTCCAGCAGCGCCAGGAACACCGGGCTGGTGACAAAGCTCCTGAGCTCCTGGATGTCGCGGACCGGTTCCGCCTTGCGCAGGGCCGGCGGCAGTTCGCCGTTGATCATGCCTTCCAGCACCACCGGGCTGAGCCGGGCCTCGAGGCGGGAGCCGAGCCGCGCCACCAGGCGCTGGCGCAGCATGTCGAAAATAAAAAAGAACACCAGCGCGATGCACGCGCCGGTGGTGAGAGCAATCAGGGTTGGAATGCTGCCCGAGGCCATGACCCGGGCAAACAGTTGCAGCATGTAGAGTGGCGCTGTCAGGATCAGGAGGTTCACAAAGATGCTGGCGGTGAAGATGGCTGCCAGCACACCCCTTTGTCCGTCGAATACCCGTTTTGTCTTCATTGTCGTTGCCCCCCGGCTGCACGAAGTGAAGTTGTAAAATCTGGAGGTCAGCGCCCTGGTCCAAGGATGCAATCCTTGGCCGGGGACCAAATCGCTGTCCTGAACCAGGGCTGGACGGGCCCGGGGTCAAAACCCCGGGCCCGCCGTTCCTATAGCTCAGGCACCGTAGTTGAGGTGGCCCCAGATGTTGTCGTAGCTGTCATCGAAGTCGTCAGCTGTGACCACACGGATCGCTTCATAGCTGCCCGCGTCGCCGCTGGAGACCGCGTTGATGCCGACACCGCCCCATGGGTTGGTGTCATGGCCCAGCGAGGAGAACGGCGCTTCGTTGCCCTGCAGGTCCTTGATGGTGACCCAGGCGCCGCCCACTTTGATCTGGGTATCGCCGCCGGATTCGGAGACCTGTGCGTGGCCGCCAACACCGTCCGGTCCGCCATTGAGCTTCTCGAAGGCGTCCTGCGCCGAGATGTCGCCGTGGACACGGAACAGCAGCACGTCATGATCCTCGTCGATGTCGAAGTCATGAATGGTGTCATGGCCATCGTTCGACGTGAAGCTGTAGCCGTCCCACTTCAGATCGATGATGAAGACGTCCTTGCCGGTGCCGCCGGTCAGCCAGTCGTCGCCGGTGCCGCCTTTCAGCCAGTCGTTGCCGGCGTTGCCGAACAGCTTGTCGTTGCCGGAACCGCCATCCAGGAAGTCATGGCCGAAGCCGCCGTAGAGGGTGTCGTAGCCCTCTTCGCCATAGAGGCAGTCCTGGCCGGTGTTGCCATAGAGCTTGTCGTCGTTGTAACCGCCCTTGAGCACGTCGCCGGCCTTGCCGCCTTTCAGCGTGTCTTCGCCTTTGCCGCCATCGAGGAAGTCCTGGCTGCGGCCGCCCATCAGCTTGTCGTCACCGTCGTCGCCGAAGATCACGTCACGGCCATTGCCGCCGCTGATATAGTCGTGGCCGTCATCGCCGTGCAGCGTGTCATTGCCTTCCTGACCGAAGATCTTGTCGTTGCCGGTGCCGCCAAAGGCCTTGTCGGCATCATCGCCGCCCTTGATGGTGTCGTTGCCGGAGCCGCCTTTCAGCAGGTCGTGGCCGTCTTCACCAAACAGCCAGTCGTCGCCGTCATCGCCGGACAGCTTGTCGTTGCCGAGGCCGCCTTTGATGAGGTCGTTGCCGTCGCCGCCGCTGACCACATCATTGCCGGTCTGGCCGTAGATGACGTCATTGCCGCCTTCACCGAAGATGGTGTCGTTGCCGGAGCCGCCGCGGATCACGTCGTGGCCTTCGACCTTCTCGCCGTTGTCGACCGGATCATAGCAGTCCGGGGAGTCGACCGGCTTCATGTTGTGGCCGCCGCCATGGGGCCCTTCGGCCGTCTGCGAAGGCTCTTCGTCGTCGCAGCAGCTCCAGTCGACATAAGGCGCCTTGTAGTGGTCGCTGCCAAGGTTGTCGGCCCGGTCGCCGAAGATCAGGTCGCCCTGGGCGCCGCCTTCCAGCACGTCATTGCCGGTGCCGCCGCGCATGGTGTCCTTGCCGGCGCCGCCGTTGACGTCATCGTCGCCTGCGCCGCCGCCCATCAGGTCGTCGCCGCGGCCGCCCTGCATCAGGTCGTTGTCTTCCTCACCGAACATGGTGTCGTTGCCGCCCTGGCCGTCCATGGTGTCGTCACCGGTGCCGCCCAGCATGCAGTCGTCGCCGTCGGGATCTTCGCCCTTGTTGCCGGTGCCGCTGTCGGCGCCGAAATCAAGATCGTCGCCCTGGCCCTGACGCTCGTCGCCGAACATCTCGTCGTTGCCGGAGCCGCCGATCACCAGGTCGTCGCCGCGGCCGCCGGACATCCGGTCGTCGCCCTGCTGGCCGTTCATCCGGTCATTGCCGTCGCGGCCGTACATGGTGTCGTTGTTGTTGGAATGGTCGTAGTCCTGCATACCGTAGAGGTCGAACTGGCCGTCGTCGCCCCACATGACGTCGTCGCCGCCTTCGCCATCCATGCAGTCGTTGCCGTCGTTGCCGTAGAGGTAGTCGCCGGCATCGCCGTCGCCTTCCGGCCGGCCTTTGCCGTAGCCGTCATAGCCCCATTTGTCGTCGCTGCCGCCGCGCATGCTGTAGTCGCCGTCGGCATCGTCGCCAAAGATGTGGTCATCGCCGTCGCCGCCGAACACGGTGTCGGCGTCCAGGCCGCCCAGCAGGGTGTCATTGCCGGTTTCGCCGTCGATGTAATCGCAGCCTTCCTCGCCGTCGATCCAGTCATCGCCGTCGTCGATATAGATCGTCTTGTAGACCGGCACCTGATATTCTTCCCAGGTGTCGTAGTCGATCTTGGTCTCGTAATAGGCCACCACCTTCTCGTAACGGCCCTTGCCGTCGCCGTCGCCGCCGAACAGCTTGTCGTTGCCGGTGCCGCCCTTGATCTTGTCGTCGCCGTCCTGGCCTTCGATGTAATCCTGGCCTTCTTCGCCATCGAGCTTGTTGTTGCGCTCGTTGCCGTAGATCGCGTCATCGCCGGCCCCGCCGCGGGCGTTGTCTGCCGCATAGTGGTCGTTCAGGTTGATGACGTTGCCGCCGCCGTCGCCCTGTTCTGTGGCGCCGTTGTTGTAGTTCGGATCATTCTTGTCCTTGGAGAACTCGATCCTGCACTCCGGATCACAGACTTCCCACTCAGGATTCTGGTCTTCAATACCCATGGTAAACTTCCTCCTCGTTAAAATGCAGGGCTGGGCTGCGGGCGGATGCCCGGGGCCGCGCCCCCGCCGGTGCCGCGGCCCTGGAAGGAATTCCCCGGGGGGCCGCTGGCGCATAAAGGCGAGATCATGCCTTCTGGGAGTATTGCAGCGCATCCGCGCCGCAGCGGATGCCCCCAAATGGGGACAAAATGCCGATTAAAGGCCGGGCAGCTGCCAGCCGGTGCGGCTTTCGGCAGCCGCGGCAGCGGCCTGGGCCATTTCCTGCAGGGGGGCGTGCCAATAAACCCCGGCCGCCAGGCCGGCGGCGCCCAGCAGGAGCGCGGCCGCAGCCAGCCCGCGGCGGCGGCGCGGCGGCGGCGCGGCCTGCGCCAGCGCCTCGGCCACCGCGGCCTTCAGCACCGGTTCGAATTCGATCCTGAGCGCCCCCTCCATCCGGTTCACCGCGGTTTCCAGCTGGTCGATGCGGGCGGTCAGCGCGGCGCGGTCGGCCGCGGCCTTCTGCGCGTGGCGCTCGCCCAGCCCCTCATTGAGGGTGGTGAACATCTCGGCGATGCGCTTGTGCAGCGCCACCAGGTCGGCCTGGGCCGCCAGCGGCTCGCCGCCCTGGCGCAGCGCGGCGGAGATCTGCGCCAGCACCGCGTTGCTCAGCCGCGGCGGCTGCACCGGCTTGTCCTGGGAATTGCCCTGGGGTTTGTCCTGTGCGGGCTGCTCCATCCGGGCCGCTGCGGCCTGGGCCTGCGCGGTTTGGGGCTGAGCTGCCTGAGCCTGAGTTGCCTGGGCCTGCGGGGCAGCCGGCGCGGGCGGGCCCTGGAACGGGGTGTCCTGTGCCATCTTGTTCATGACGCTCTCCCCAGCGAGGCCTGCCAGGTCAGCCGCTGCGCCATTTCAGCCCGGCCGGGGGCCTGCATCTTGGCCAGCACCCGCTTGGCATAGGTGTTGAAGGTCTGCACCTTGAGGCCGGCGATATGCGCCGCCTCGCGGTTGGAGAGCCCGAGCTGAATGAGCGCCGCCACCCGCGCTTCGGCCGGCGACAGCCCCATTTTCTGGGCCAGCATCTCGATGCGGCGGCGGTCGGGCTGGCGCGGCAGGATCGCCACCACCAGCGGCTGGCCGGAGCCGGCGCAGCGGTAGCGGGTCAGCGACACCGGCAGCCGCATGCCGCTCTTGCGGTCCTCCAGGAACAGGATCAGCTCCTGCGGGCCGCGGGCACTGCCGCGGCGCGAGCGGGCGCATTCGGCGACGGCGGCATAAAAGCCCGCGGTCTCGCCGGGGCGGGCGCAGCTGAGGCGGCCGGACTGGTCGCTCAGCAGGTCGCCGCCATCCAGCATGTCGCGGCCCGATTCATTGCAGTGCAGCAGTGCGCCCTCGGCATCGAGCACCAGCACCGCGCTGTCGGTCTTCTTGGAGACGGTCCACAGCAGCGCGCTGGTCACCGCCGCCTGGGTTTCGCCAGCCAGCTCGCGCAGGCTGTCCTCGCGCAGCACCGGCCAGATCGCCTGCAGGATGTCGCCGCAATGGGCATCATGCGGGCCGCCTTCGAGGCGCAGCGCGATCAGGTCCTCGCTGCCGTCCTCGAAGCTGCAGGTGAACATGGCCCAGCCGCGCCCAGCCGCCAGTTCCGCCGCCAGGGCGCTCAGCTGCGGCTGTTCTGCCGCGGCCAGCTGCGCGGCCAGCATCCGGGCCGCTGCCCCGCCGGGCTGGCGGGGGCGGAAAGCGGTGGCGCTGCCGGGCTGCAGCTGGCGGCGCAGCACCGCCGCGGCGGCGCTGGAACAGGCGCCGCCCAGGCTGGGATCGCTGGTCAGCACCGGGGCGCGCCGGTGACCGGGCTGGACCAGGGCCAGATGTGTCAGGGATGAGGTTTGCCTCTGGAGAGACCGCGTGAAAAACAACCTGCCCGTTTGCGAAACGGACGCACTCAACATAACCATGTTGCCCCCCGGCATGACATAATGAATGTCTTGAGGGTAGCACTCTGGCGTCAGGGTCAAACCGGGCATAGGGGGTACGCCAAAGGCCGGGCAGCGCTGCGGCCTTTGGCTGGGCGCCCGGGCAAAATACCACCATGGGGGTAGCTGCCGGGCCCGGAAGCGGCGAATCGCTGAAACCTAGGGTTGTTATGATGAAAGATTCGAATGTCTTAAAATTGTAGAAACCCAATCGGAAACACTGCGTTTCCGCTTTGGGGACAATGCCAAGGGGGTAGGGCGCCGGGGGCAGATCGCGTGAAAAAACAGGCCAGTAGGGCGGGGCAGGCCCCGGAGCCTGCCCCGCCGCTGCCAAAAAGCACTGCTCCGGGAGGGGAAGTTTCTTAACAATAAAGGCTGGATTCGCTACGGTTTATCCACAGCAATGCGCATCTGAAGTGTTTGAATGCCGGCGTGCGCTGCCTGGCCCGGGACGTTTTTTCCGGGTGTGTTCTGTATTTATCACGATCCGGAAACGGCGGCGCGCGGGCGCTGCCGGGGCCCAGGCGGCGGCAAGCAGGTGAGTTGTGTTCCGGGGTGTGCCGGCGCATTGCAAAATCCGGCGGTCTGCGGGGGTGGGCCAGCCGAAACAGCACGCTCCAGGGGGACGGGCCGGAGGCAATTTCCGGCATGTTACGAGTAAAGGAGTTTTGGATGCCTGTTCACGTTGTGGGGGAAAGCAGGCTTCTCAGGGACATGTTTCTGACCATCTGTGAAGCAAACGACTATGAGACCGGGCGCTGCTGCGGCGCCCTGGCGGAGCTGCCGCCGCTGAGCGCACAGGATATGGTGCTGTGCTACAGCCATGCCGCCGGCGCTGAGCTGCAGGCGGAGCTGCAGGCCTTCCGCGCCCGCAACGGCGCAGTGCCGCTGATCCTGATCACCGGCGACGGCTGCCCGGCTTCGGCCCAGATGCAGCTGAGCCAGTATGCCGAGGCGGTGATCCCGGAGCGCAAATCGGCCGGCGCGCTGATTGCGGCGCTGCAGGTGGTGCAGGACGGCTACCGCATCGTGCTGTCCGCCGCAGCGGCGGCAGGGCCGGTGCCGGAAATGCTGAACGGGGCGGAGCCGCAGGCGGCGGCACCGGCCCGCCAGGACGTGCGGCACGGGCTGTCGGACCGCGAGCAGCTGATCCTGGCCAAGCTCACGGAAGGCGCCACCAACAAGAGCATCGCCAATGAACTGGGGATCTGCGAAGCCACGGTGAAAGTGCATCTGCGCACCTGCTTCCGCAAGATCGGCGCCAAGAACCGCACCCAGGCGGCGCTTTGGGCCTCCGAGCAGCTGCCGCCGCAGGCGCCGCGCCACTGAGCGGGCTGCGGGCGGCAGCGCCAGACATGCAACAGGCGCCCCGGCCCATGGCCGGCGGCGCCGCTTGCCGGATGCGGGCGGGGCCGGGGCCCGCCGCATCCGGCCGGTGGGCAAAAGTTTTTGAAACCTTCTGCCTAGGCTTTTCTGAAAAACCTCGGGTGCCGCGCGCGGCGTTTGTTTGCTGAGAAGCGCTTGAGCGGCAGGTCTGCCTCTCAAGACGCCTTGCCCATTTTGGGACACGCCCGTTCCGCCTCAAGGCCAAGCCGCTGCGCGGCGGCTGCGCCGGTCTTGACCCGGAACAGGCGGAAACGGCCTGAACAGAGCCTGATCCGCCGCGCCTCCGGCTAGACTTTTATCCTCCGTGCCTCCGGCTAGACCTTTATTCTCCGTGCCTCCGGCACGAGCGCATTGATCTGGGCGATATGCTCCGGCAGGCAGCGGGTCAGGAAATCATACTTTTCCACCACATGGGCGCGGGCGGCGGGGCCGATATGGGCGTAGGCGCCAGGATTGGCCAGCACGTCTGCCACCTGGTCCGCCAGCGCCTCAGGGCTGAAGAAATCGACCAGCAGCCCAGTTTCGCCATGGGTGATCGCCTCGCGCACCGGGGCGACATCCGCCGCCACCACGGTGGCCTGCATCGCCATCGATTCCAGGAGCGACCAGCTGAGCACGAAGGGCATCGTCAGATAGATGTGGCAGCGGCTGATCTGGATGATCCGGGTGAGGTCGTCATACGGCACCTTGCCGAGGAAATGCACCCGGCTCCAGTCGACGCTATCGCCCAGTTCCTCCTCCATCTCGCCGCGCAACCCGCCGGGGTGCTTGCTTTCGGCGCCATAAGAGGTCTCGTTGCCGCCGATCATCAGGATGCGCGCATTCGGGCGCTGCGCCTGGATCCGGGGCAGGGCGCGCATCATGATGTGGAAGCCGCGGGCGCGCTCCATGTTGCGGGCAATGTAAGTGACCACCTCATCATCGCGGGTGAGGGGTTTGTCCAGCCGCCCGAGGCTGACCGAGGCCGCCGGATCGGGGCCCAGCCGGTCGGTGCGGATGCCGTCATGGCAGAGATACATGCGGTCATGGAAGCTGGCCGGAAAACGGTCGCGCTGCCAGATGGTGGGCACATGGCCCAGGTCCACCTGCTCAATGCTGGCGTAAGGCACGGAGTTGCGCGCCTCGGCGAAGAAATAGGCCTGGTCGTTGGCCGGGTTTTCCGGGTCGAACCCGACCAGCCCGCCGGTTGTCTGGTAGAAATACTCGAAGAAGCCGATCACCGGCACATCGGGGTAGGGGTCCTTGATGAACATCAGCTCGCCCCAGCCGGTGTGGCCGATGATGATGTCGGGGGTGAAGCCCGCATCCCGCAGCTGCCGCGCCGCCAGCGCCGCGCCAAGGCCCGCGCCGGCCGCCGCCTCCCAGTCCTTGGAGAGGCCGAAGGCGTCTTTTTCCGGGGTGCGGAAGGGCTTGTAGACCACGGTTTTGATGCCCGGGAGCTGCACGCCCCCGCGCTGGGTCAGAAAGACGATTTCATGGCCGCCCTGGGCGGCCAGCCAGGGGGCCAGCTCGCGGTACTGGCCGGGCATGTTCTGATGCACAAACAGGATTTTCATGGGCTTATGCTTGCCGGGGCGGCGGCGGGGATGCAAGCGCGGGAGGCGGGCGCGGGCAGGGATCTGCCGCGGCTGTTGCCCTGCCGCCAGCGCGGGGCTAGGAGTGGCAAAGGCATGAATGCGATGACGTGAGGACGGAATGCAGGTTGAGGAAACGGGGCTGCCGGGGCTGAAGGTGCTGACACCGGCCCGGTTCGGCGATGCGCGCGGGTTTTTCAGCGAAAGCTGGAACCGGCGGCGGATGCAGGAGGCTGGGATCGATCTGGATTTCGTGCAGGACAATCATTCGCTGTCGCGCGAGCCCGGCACGTTGCGGGGCCTGCATTTCCAGGCGCCGCCCGCGGCCCAGGACAAGCTGGTGCGCTGCGGCCGCGGCGCGCTGTTTGACGTGGCGGTGGACATCCGCAAGGGCTCGCCGTCTTACGGGGAATGGTTCGGCATCGAGCTGAGCGCGGAAAACGGCAAACAGCTCTTGGTGCCCAAGGGCTTCCTGCACGGCTTCATCACCCGGGTGCCCGATACCGAGGTGATCTATAAATGCACCGATTACTACGCGCCCGACTGCGACGGCGCGGTGGCCTGGGACAGCTGCGGCATTGATTGGGAATTCGAAGGCACCCCGGTGCTGTCCGAGAAAGACGCCGCAGCGCCGGCGCTTGCGGATTTCGCCAGCCCCTTTGTCTGGGAAGGATAAGAGATGAAACTGCGCGCAACCGGAGGTGCGGCATGAAACTACTGGTGACCGGCGGCGCCGGCTTTATCGGGTCCGCCGTGGTGCGGCTGGCCATCGCCCGCGGCCATCAGGTGGTGAACCTCGATGCGCTGACCTATGCCGCCTGCCTGGAGAATGTGGCGGAGGCGGCGCAGAGCCCGGACTATGCCTTTGAGCAATGCGACATCCGCGACCGCGCCGCATTGGACCACGTGTTTGAGACCCATAAACCCGACGCGGTGATGCATCTGGCGGCCGAGAGCCATGTGGACCGCTCGATCGACGGGCCGGGCGATTTCATCGAGACCAATATCACCGGCACCTTCAACATGCTGGAAGCAGCCCGGAAGTATTGGATCCAGGCGGGCAAGCCGGAGGGTTTCCGCTTCCACCATATTTCAACGGATGAGGTCTACGGCAGCCTGCCCGCGGATCCGTCGGTGCAGTTCACCGAAGAGACATCTTACGATCCGCGCTCGCCCTATTCGGCCAGCAAGGCCGCCAGCGACCATCTGGTCCGGGCCTGGGCGGAGACCTACGGGCTGCCGGTGGTGCTGACCAACTGCTCCAACAACTACGGGCCATACCATTTCCCGGAAAAGCTGATCCCGGTGGTGATCCTGAATGCGCTGGCGGGCAATCCGCTGCCGATCTACGGCGACGGCTCCAACGTGCGCGACTGGCTCTATGTCGAAGACCACGCCGATGCGCTGCTCCTGGTGGTGCAAAAGGGCGCCTTGGGACGGTCCTACAATATCGGCGGCGAGAATGAGCGGTCGAACCTGGAGCTGGTCCATACGCTGTGTGACATCCTGGATCAGAAGCGCCCGCGCGCAGACGGCAAGTCCTACAAGGACCAGATCACCTTTGTCAGTGACCGCCCGGGCCATGATGCGCGCTATGCCATTGATCCCACCCGCATCCGCGAAGAGCTGGGCTGGCGGCCTTCGGTGACGGTGGAGGAAGGGCTGGAGAAAACCGTGCAGTGGTATCTCGACAACGAGGCCTGGTGGCGCGCCCTGCAGGACCGCGACGGCGTCGGCCAGCGGCTGGGAACGGGGAAGTGAGCGCGGCCGGGCCGGCGCCTTCCTCTGTTCCGGAAAAGGACTGAAGCATGACCATCCTTATTTTCGGCAAGACCGGCCAGCTGGCGCAGGAACTGGCAGCCTATGACGGCGTCACCTGCCTGGGCCGGGATCAGGCGGATCTGTCTGATCCGGCGGCCTGTGCAGCGGCGATCCGGCAGGCGCAGCCGCAGGCGGTGATCAATGCCGCCGCCTACACCGCCGTGGACAAGGCGGAAGAAGAAGAAGCGCTGGCAACCGTGATCAACGGCGGCGCCCCCGGCGCGATGGCGGCGGCCTGCGCGGACATGGGCATTCCCTTTGTCACCGTTTCCACCGACTACGTCTTTGACGGCAGCGGGGATGCGCCCTGGCAGACGGGGGATGCCACCGCGCCTTTGAATGCCTATGGCCGCTCCAAGCTCAAGGGCGAGGAGATGGTGCGCGCGGCGGGCGGACCTTATGCGGTGCTGCGCACCTCCTGGGTGGTCTCGGCCCACGGCAATAACTTCGTCAAGACCATGCTGCGTCTGGGCAAGGAGCGCGAGCGGCTGACCATCGTCGCCGACCAGATTGGCGCGCCGACGCCGGCACGGGATATTGCCGCGGCCTGCCTTGCGATGGCGCGGCAGCTGACGGCGGATCCGGGCAAATCCGGCACCTATCATTTTGCGGGCCAGCCGCAGACCAGCTGGGCCGGGTTCGCGCGCGAGATCTTTGCCCGTGCGAGGGTAGATTGCGGCGTGGAGGACATCCCCACCACTGCCTATCCCACGCCGGCGGCGCGGCCCCTGAACTCACGGCTTGATTGCGCCGCATTAGACACTGTTTTTGGCATCCCGCAGCCGGACTGGCGGCGGGGGCTGGATGATATTCTGAAGGATTTGGGAGAGCTCTCATGACAGCACGCAAAGGCATTATCCTGGCAGGCGGCTCCGGCACCCGGCTCTATCCGATCACCATGGCGGTCTCCAAGCAGCTCTTGCCGCTCTATGACAAGCCGATGATCTACTATCCGCTGTCGGTGCTGATGCTGGCGGGCATCCGCGAGATTTGCGTCATCACCACGCCGCAGGACCAGGAGCAGTTCATCCGCCTCTTGGGCGACGGCAGCCAGTGGGGAGTTGAGCTCACTTACGTGGTGCAGCCCTCGCCCGACGGGCTGGCGCAGGCCTTTATCCTGGCAGAAGACTTCCTGGCGGGCGCGCCCTCGGCGCTGGTCTTGGGCGACAACATCTTCTTTGGCCATGGCCTGCCGAAACTCCTGGCCGCCGCAGACGGTCAGGCCGCGGGCGGCACCGTCTTCGGCTATCACGTGGCCGATCCGGAGCGTTACGGCGTGGTGGCCTTTGACGGGGACGGCAAGGCGCGCGAGATCATCGAGAAGCCCCCCGTTCCGCCCTCGAACTATGCGGTGACGGGCTTGTATTTCCTGGATGGAACCGCGCCGGAGCGGGCGCGTCAGGTCAAGCCCAGCCCCCGCGGCGAGCTGGAGATCACCGATCTCTTGCAAAGCTACCTGAATGAAGGGGATTTGCGGGTCGAAACCATGGGCCGCGGCTATGCCTGGCTGGACACCGGCACCCATGGCTCGCTGCTGGATGCGGGCAATTTCGTGCGCACCCTGCAGGAGCGCCAGGGCCTGCAGACCGGCTGCCCGGAAGAGATCGCCTATGAGCAGGGCTGGATTGATGACGCCCAGTTGAAGGCACGGGCGGAGAAATTCGCCAAGAACGCCTATGGCGCCTATCTGGAAGGGCTGCTGAAGTAGCGGGCCTGCCTTTCAGGCCGGCGCCGGGTCAAGGGAGGCGTCAGCCTCCGCGCATCTGCGCGGCTTGCCCTTGAGGCGGCGCTGGCCGCCGGTCCCATGAACAAGGCGTCTTCAGGTGCAGGCCGCACCTGAAGCGCTTCTCAGCAAGAAAACAGCGCCGCGCCAGCGGCGCCGGGCCCAAGGCTTCTGCCGCGGCATCTTTGATGCCGCGGGCAAGGCGCGGGAGTTTCCCCTCAGCGGCAGTTTACTCGATCACGCCGGCGCGGCTGAAGACGCCGAAGAAGTTGCCGAAGATGTTGGAGACGGTCAGCACGTCGTTGACCGGCGATTCGGTGGCCATCACCAGGTCGCCCGGGTTGATCTGGAACTGGCGCGCCGAAAACAGCCCGTCGGCGGAGGTGAGGTCGAGCGAGAACACCACCCGCTGCTGGCGCGGCCCGCGCACGCCGGGCGCAATGGCGGATGCCGGGTATTCGCGCAGGATCAGCAGGCCCTTGGGATCGGCCTTGCCGTCCTGAAAGCCGCCTGCCACGGACATCGCGTCCATCGCCGACATCTCATCCTTGGAGAAGATGTGCAGGTCTTCTTCGCCGGTGGCGCCGAAGGAGAGGAAATAGCGCTCGTCCTCCTCGACAAACACCCGGTCGCCGCCGCGCAGGAGCGTATCCAGGCGCGGGTTGTTCAGCAGGGTGTCGACCGAGGTGCCATAGATGCTCTGGCCGCGCACCAGCCGGATCTGCGGGTTGTTGAGGGTGGCGCTGATGCCGCCGCCCGCGGAGATCAGCCCCATCACCGTATAGTTGCGGTCGGGCATCGGATAGGTGCCGGGCTGGGCAACGCCGGAGACCAGGTCAACCGAGTTGCCGCGCCCCTCGGCCATCGCCAGCTGCACCTGGGCGGACGGAACAACAGGCTCCAGCGCCTCCTGAAGCTTGCGGCGCGCCAGGTCCGGGGTCAGCCCGTTCACGTTCACATCGCCCACATAGGGCATGAAGATGGTGCCGTTGGCGGCGACCTTCATGTCCTGCAGCTGCACCATCTTCTCTTCAAGCGAGGTGAGCAGCGAATTGTCGTTGCTGTCCCAGATGCTGAGGGTCAGCAGGTCGCCGGGCTGGATGATCTGGGTGCGGGCGCCCTGGCGGGCGTGCAGCCAGGAGAGCCGTTCCTGCTTGCCGGTGGGCGGCCAGGCCGCCACCGTCGGCAGCAGCGCCCGGTTCACCTTGTAGAGCGCGAAATTGGCATCCGCCTCGCCTGATTCCTTCAGAATCTCCTCGCTGGCGGGGGCGCCGCCGGGCAGGCGGGAACAGGCCGCGGGCAGAAGGCAAAGGCTGGCAGCGGCCAGCCAGGGAAGTAGTTTCAGCATCGGGAGCCTGCCCTTGAAGCGCTCGGGGCGCCCCCTGACCCATGTCTTGCCAATGTCTGGCCCATGCCCGGGGGAACCGCTTTGATTTTTGTCCGGGCAAAGGATACTGGGCTGGGCGAGAGGGTTCAACAGGAACGGGCAGCAGCGATGGCGAAACACGCCGTATTGGTTCTGGGCGCAACAGGGCGCATCGGGCGGCTGCTGCAGCTGTGCCTGCCCGAAGGCCTGGATCTGCAGCTGCAGGCGCGCCGGATCCCGGCCGGGCGCAGCACCGGTGACTGGCACATCTTTGATCCGCTGGCAGAGCCGGCGGCGCTGGCGCGCGCCGCAGCAGGCGCGGAAACGATTCTCTGCCTGGCGGGGCCAGTACCCGGACGCGGAGCAGGGGAGATAGCGGACCATATCCATCTGGGCGAAGCGGCGGTGCAGGCCGGCGCCGCTGCGGGCGCCCGGGTGCTCTTGGCTTCCTCAGCGGCGGTTTACGGCGCGGGCTCCGGCCTGCTGGCTGAGGACGCAGCCCTCCAGCCCGCCAATCCTTACGGCGCAGCCAAGGCAGAGATGGAGGCGCGCGCCTCGGCGCTGGGGGCGAAACTGGCGGTGCCGGTCTGTTCCCTGCGGATCGGCAATATTGCGGGCTTTGATGCGGCCTTGGGCGGCTGGCGCCCGGGGTTCACCCTGGACCGGTTCGCCGATGGCGCCACCCCGCGGCGCAGCTACATCGGGGTGCGCTGCCTGGCGCAGGTGCTGGGCGCGCTGCTGAGAGCGCCGGATCTGCCGCCGGTGCTGAATGTCGCGCAGCCCGGAGCAGTGGAGATGGGCGCGCTCTTGCAGGCGGCGGGGCGTGAGTTTGCCACCCGCCCGGCGCCGCCCGCGGCAATCCCGGAGGTGGCGCTGGATGCGGCCCGCCTGCAGGCGCTGCTGCCCGCCCCGCTGCCTGCAGCGGATGCGGGCGCCATGGCGGCAGAATGGGCCGCATTAGAGCCTGATATGGCGGATGACTAACCTGATGGAAGACACGATATGACCTGGCGCAAACGGCTGTTCGACCTGTTCTTTGCCAGCCTGCTGATCGCGGTGCTGGGCCCCGTCCTGCTGCTCTTGATGGGCTGGCTGCTGTGGAAGGAGGGGCGGCCGCTGTTCTATGCGGGGGAGCGGATGAAGGGGGTGGACCAGCCCTTCCGCCTCTGGAAGCTCAGGACGATGACGGTGGTGGACACCGACACCGGGGTGTCTGGCGGCGACAAATCGGCCCGCATCACCCGCACCGGCGCCTGGCTGCGCGGCAAGCGGCTGGATGAGTTTCCGCAGCTGTGGAACATCCTCAAGGGCGACATTTCCTTTGTCGGGCCGCGCCCGCCGCTCAGGCAGTATGTGGAGGCGGACCCTGCGCTTTACGCAGAGGTGCTGAAATCGCGTCCCGGGGTCACCGGGCTCGCCTCGATCACCTATCACAAGCATGAGGCGGCGCTGCTGGCGCGCTGCAAAAGCGCCGAAGAAACCCATGCGGTCTATTCCCGCCTCTGCGTGCCGATGAAGGCGCGGCTGGATCTGATCTACCAGCGCCATCAAAGCATGTGCTTCGATTTCGACATCGTGTTCCAGACCATTGGCAACATATTCCGCCGGGGGTAGACACAGTTTTAGTGATTCCCGCATAGCCTGCGCCGCCTGGCCGGGGCAAGCTGTCTAGGCGGCGGGCGCTGTCCGGCGGGTTTCCGCCGTCGGCCGTTTTGCGGAACAGGGGAAGTCGGCTATGATAGAAACTGTGTTTTATGGGCCGCGCACCGGATTTCAGCGCATCTGGGCCGTGTTTGATTTACTTTTTTCTGCTATCCGGCAGCAGGGCGCTTCCGGAACAGGCAAACGGATATAGAGCAGGGCAGGAATGCAGGCATTCAAGGGCAAACAGGCATGTACAATCTGATCAGCGCGCTGTCGCGCAGGCAGAAATCCTACGTCTTCCTGGCGGTGGACCTGGCGCTGTTGCCGCTGGCGCTGCTGTTCACCCTTGAGGTGCAGCCGCTGCCGGAGCCGGCGCTGGCCACCCTGGCGCAGCTGTCGCCGCTGCTGCCCTATGTGATGGCCGCCGCCGCGGCGCTGACCCTGTGGCTGGGGCTGCCCTATGTGCAGCTCAACGCCTATGAGCGCCACGCCGCGGCGCAAAGCGCACTGCTGGCTGCCGGCACCGCGCTGGTGCTGGCGGCGCTCACCGCCATCTTCGGGCCGGTGCTGGGCCCCGGCACCCATGTGGTGTTTGCGATCTGCTATTTCCTGTTCATGGTGGTCACCCGCGCCGCGATGCTGCAGCTGGTGCTGGCCGTCTACCGCCGCGCCAAGCCGCGCTGCCGGGTGCTGATCTACGGCGCCGGCAATACCGGCACCCAGCTGGCGCAGGCGCTGAAGGCGCACAGCGGCATCGACCCGGTCGCCTTTGCCGATGACAACTCCTCGCTGCAGGGGCTGACGCTGGTCGGGCTGCCGGTGTTCGCGCCGTCGCGGATTGCCGAGATCGTGCAGGCGCGCCAGATCCGCCGGGTGCTGCTGGCGATGCCCTCGCAGAGCCAGCCGCGCCAGGCGCAGATCACCCAGCGGCTGCAGAAACTGGGGCTGGAGGTGCAGGCGCTGCCCTCCTTTGCCCAGCTGATCGGGGAGGAGGCGCTGGTCGACAAGTTGACCCCGGTGGCGCCGCAGGCCTTCCTGGGCCGGGCCGCGCGCGATGTGCCGCTGCAGGAAGCGGCCGGCTCCTACCAGGGCAAGGCGGTGCTGGTCTCCGGCGCCGGCGGCTCGATCGGCTCGGAACTGTGCCGCCAGGTGCTGGCCTGCCGCCCGTCCAAGCTGGTGCTGTTCGAGCTCAGCGAGCTGGCGCTTTACACCGTGCATCAGGAACTGGGGCCGCTGGCCGAGGAAGCCGGCATCGAGCTGGTGCCGGTCCTTGGCTCGGTCACCGATCCGCGCCAGGTGCGGATGGTTCTGAATGCCCATGAGGTGCAGGTGGTGCTGCATGCGGCCGCCTATAAACATGTGCCGCTGGTCGAAGCCAACCCGCTGCCGGGGCTGGCCAACAACGTATTCGGCACCCAGACCCTGGCCCGCGCCGCGGCGCGCGCAGGCGTCGAGCGCTTCATCCTGATTTCCTCCGACAAGGCGGTGAACCCCACCAATGTGATGGGCGCCTCCAAGCGGATGGCAGAGCTCATTGTGCAGGACCTGGCCACCCGCTTCGGCAGCCGCACCGTGTTCACCATGGTGCGTTTCGGCAATGTGCTGGGCTCCTCCGGCTCGGTGGTGCCGCTGTTCCAGGAGCAGATCAGCCGCGGCGGCCCGGTCACCGTGACCGACCCGAATGTGAAGCGCTTCTTCATGACCATCAGCGAGGCGGTGCAGCTGGTCCTGCAGGCGGGCGATATGGCCAAGGGCGGCGAGGTCTTCGTGCTGGATATGGGCGCGCCGGTGCCGATCCTGCAGCTGGCCCGCCAGGTGATCGAAAGCGCAGGCCACACGGTGCGCGATGCAGAGCATCCCGAGGGCGACATCGCCATCGAGATCATCGGGCTGCGCCCCGGCGAGAAAATGGAAGAAGAGCTGACCCTCAGCGAGGAGCTGATCCACACCCGCCACCAGAAGATCTTCTGCGCCCGCGAAACCGTGCTGTCGGAGATCGAGGTCGCGGGCTTCCTGCGCAGCCTGCGCCAGGCGGTGGCGGCGGGCGACGAGGCGGCGGCGCTGCAGGTGGTGCGGCACTGGGTCGAAGGCTATTGCCAGGCGCCGGCCCCGGAGCGCAAGAGTTCCTGACAACGCGCCGGCCTCTGCGGCCGGGCAGGCGGGCCGGAGTGCGGCCCGGGGGCAGCAATGGCGGCAAAACCGCGGCCCCGGCGCTGCCGGCAATTGATCCGCCGCCCGCCCCATGGTCTAAGCGGGCCACAGACAACAGGCCGGGACCGCGAAGACCGGCGGCAGGCAGTTCCATAAGGCAGGTTTCCCCGTGACCCCGATCAAGACCCTTCTGCACAGCACCGGAGCGTTGGCGCTGCTGTGCCTGGCTGCCGCTCCGGGACAGGCGGAGGTGCCGCAGATCACCCGTGACGATCCGCAGGCGGCCCCGGGCACGGAAGCCGCGGCGCCGCGGCTGAAACCGCTGCCGCCGCCCAGCCTCAACTTCTACGGCAGCCCCGGCCTCATCGACATGCCAAGCGCCGAAATGCTGCCCGACGGCCAGTATGCGGTCACCTATTCCTGGTTCGCGGGCACTTCGCGCTACAACATCACCTTCCAGGCGCTGCCCTGGCTCAGCGCCTCGTTCCGCTACAACGGCATCCAGGACCTGAACCTGTTCGGCTTCAGCACCTATTACGACCGCGGCTTCGATGTGCGCGCCCGGCTCTGGCAAGAGCGCGGCTGGCTGCCCGAGGTCACCATGGGGCTTCAGGATTTTGCCGGCACCGGCATCTATGCCGCAGAGTATTTTGTTGCCACCAAGCGGTTTCAGGCCGCCGCCCTGGGCTGGGGCCGCGGTCCCGGTCGGCTGAAGATCTCGGCGGGCCTGGGCTGGGGGCGGCTCGGCAGCAACGGCGGCATCGGCTCAACCGGCACCCGCCCCGGCTTTGTCGGCGGCAGCACCGGCGGCAAGCTGGCCACCGATCAGTGGTTCCGCGGCCCCGTCGCGCCTTTTGCCGGCTTTGAATGGCAGCCGGATGAGCGCTGGAGCCTGAAAGCGGAATATTCCACTGACGCCTATGTGACCGAAACCCGCAGATCGGATGTGTTCGAGCATAAATCGGCCGCCAACTTCGGGGTGGAATACCAGTATTCCGACCGGGTGCGTCTGGGCGCCTATTACCTCTATGGCTCCGAGATCGGCCTGACCGCGCAGATCCAGCTCAATCCGAAGCATCCGCCCACCCTGATGGCGGTGCCGGCGCCGCACCCTGTCAACCCGCGCAGCCAATGGGCCACCGAAGAGGCGCACTGGAGCCAGGACTGGGCCGCCAGCGAAACCAAGTCCCGCACCGTCCGCGACCGCGCCGCCGAGGCGCTGAAGGCGGACGGGCTGGTGCTGGAGGCGATCACCCTCACCGGCACCAGCGCCGAGCTGCGCTACCGCAACATCCGCTACCGCTCGCAGAGCCAGGCAGCGGGCCGCGCCGCCCGCGCCCTGGCCCAGGCCCTGCCGCCCTCGGTGGAGAGCTTCCGGCTGGTGCCGGTGCGCCGCGGCCTCGGCCTGTCTGTGATCGAGATCCGCCGTTCCGACCTGGAGGCGCTGGAGTTCGACCCGGAAGCCGCGGACGCGCTGTTTGCCGCCGCCGGGGTGCAGGACGCCGGGCCGCTGCCCGCGGATGCGCTGTTCTCCAGCGAGCTGTACCCGGCGTTTGCCAGCTCCATCAGCCCCTATACCGAGCCCGCCTATTTCGATCCTGAAAAGCCGTTCCGGATTGATGCAGGCCTCGATTTTACCGCCTCTTATGCGCCCGCGCCCGGCTGGCGCATTGCCGGCACCATCCGCCAGCGGCTGGCCGGCAATGTGAAGAACGGCCGCGCCTCCAACTCGGTGCTGCCGCATGTGCGCACCGACCAGAGCGAATACGCCCAGTTCGGCACCACCCTGGAAAACCTCTATGTGAGCCGCCTGTGGAAACCGGGCCGCAACCTTTATGCCCGCGCCACCGCCGGCCTGTTTGAGACGATGTACGGCGGCATTTCGGGCGAGGTGCTGTGGAAACCGGTGAACAGCCGCATCGGCTTCGGGCTGGAGGCCAACTATGTGGTGCAGCGCGATTTCGACCAGCGGTTTTCGTTCCGCGATTACCGCACCTTCACCGGCCATGCCTCGGCCTATGCGGAGCTGGGCAAGGGCTATCTGCTGCAGCTGGATGCGGGCCGCTACCTGGCCGGCGACTACGGCGGCACCTTCAGCCTGAACCGGGAGTTCGACAATGGCTTCCTGGTCGGCGCCTTCTTTACCCTGACAAATGTTTCCGCCGAGGATTTCGGCGAGGGCTCCTTTGACAAGGGCTTCCGCTTCCGCATTCCGGTCGACTGGATGCTGGGCAAACCGTCGCGGTCGGGATTCGGCCTGACCATCCGCCCGACCCAGCGCGACGGCGGCCAGCGGGTGGCGGTGCCGGACCGGCTCTACGGTCCGGTGCGCGAGGCCCACCGCAAGAGCCTGGAAGACCAGCGCGCGAGGTTCTGGGAATGAGCATGAGCATGATCCGGATGGCCGCCGCCGCCCTGGCCGCTGCGCTGCTGCTGGCGGGCTGCAGCCAGGGGCCGGAAAAGACCCAGGCCGAGCTGGAAGTTGTGCAGGCGGTGGCAGAGCAGTTCAAACGCCGCCGCAGCCCGCCGCCGCTGCCCAAGCTGACCCGGGCGCTTCTGGACAACGAGACCCTGCCCCATATCGAGCTCACCATCGAGAATCGCGCGGTCACCGCCTACCTGACCCCGGGGCTGCGCCGCCGCGACAGCCATGCCGGCGAAATCGAGGTCTGGCGCAGCCGGGACAATGCCTCCGTTGCGCTGCGCCAGGGCATGCTGATTGCCACCCGCGGCCTGGGCGGCGGGCTGCTGTCGGCGCAGGTGCCGGCCGCAGACGGCAAGGGCGGCCCGGCGCGCGGCGGCGCGCGCCGCTATACCGTGCGCGCCGATGGCAACAGCCAGCGGGTGCTGAACATGGCCTGCAGCCTGCACGACCTCGGCCCGGAACCGGTGGAAATTGTCGAGATCACCCATCCGGCCCGCCACCTGCAGGAGCGCTGCGAAGGCGCCGGCGGGGCGGTGGTCAATGACTACTGGGTTGATTCCCGCCCGGGGCGCATCCGGGTCTGGCAATCGCGGCAATGGGCCGGTCCGGAGATCGGATATATCCGAATCCGCCATCTGCAGCGGTGAGGCTGCGCCGGTTTTCTGCCCTGTTCCCGCGGCATTGCGGCAACGGGCGGAAAAAATCTTCAATGCAAACGGGATTTCAACAGTTTTGCCGCTATTCCATACGTTGAAATAACCATCCGCCTCCCATAAGGTCGCCTCAACGCACCTATCACAGTTCTCCAAAGGAGTTTGAAAATGAAAAATCTTCTGTCCGCTCTGACCCTGGCAGCCCTGGCGTCGGCAACTGCCGTTTCCGCTCAGGAAACCGCTCCGGCACCGACCGGCGGCGAAAACACCGGCCTGCTCGGCACCGGCGTGACCGCTGGCACCGCTGCAGCCGTGGCTGGTGCCCTGCTGGTCGTCGGCATCATTGCCAACGACGACGATTCCGTCAGCACCACCACCACCACCACCACCAACTGATCTGACGGCCTGCCGCCGGCACCGGCGGCGCCGCAATCTTTGGAAAACGGGCCTCAAGCGAGGCCCGTTTTTTTGTCCGCCCCGCAGGCCGCATTCAGTTATTTTTCATAATACGGATTACAGGCGATAGTTGCAGGTGGGAATCGCTTGCCCGGCCGGCGCAGGGAACACTGCCCTGCCGGCAGCGGAAAAGCGCGGCCTGCTCAGGCGTTGCGGCAGGCGGGCACGCCCATGCGGATGATCTCGCGGCCGCTGATTTTGTGGACCCCGGAAATCCGGTTGCGGCCTTCTGCCATGAACCAGCTCTTCAGCGGTGCCGGATAATACCCGGCCATCACCCGGCTGAAGTAGTCGAATTTCTCCTGCGTCAGGCGACGTCCGCCGCGCGAGGGGCCGTGGAAGCCGAAAGTGGTGGCCGGGTCGACGCAGGCGCCCGGCAGCCCGAGGAACATGGTGCAGGTGGAATAGCAGACCTTGCCGCGGATCTCGACCCGGACGCCGTTTTGCTGCAGGTTCTTCAGCTCGATCAGCCGGTCATGCAGATAACCGCCGCGGTCGCTGCCGACCACATAGGTCTGCTGGGCGGCGGCGGCAGAGGGCTGCAGCGCCATCAGCGCCAGGCCCAGCACGGCGGCGGCTTTTGCGCCGGAGTGAAACAGGGTACGGCGGACGGAGCGGCGGCGGCCAATTAGGGCGGCGGCGGAAGATGCGATGTTCTGTGCCAGCATGGTCAGGCCTCCAAAGCGTTAACGGGCGTTGGAGACTGATTAAGAAAGCGTTGCGCACTGACCGGGCTGGAGATGTGGCAAAAATTAGTACATTATCAACACTTTAGGTCTCATGTTAGGAAAATTTTAAGGATCTGCGCCCACAGGCCGCCTGGAGTGTGGACCTGCCTATGAGGCCTAAAGGGCCGAATTGGGCCTTTCTGGCCGATCCCTTCGAGAGGGCTGAGCCGAATGCCCGTCTGTGTCCCGCGGCAGCGCCAATTCAGACTATTTGAGGTTCGGAATTGCCCCTGCCGCTAACGGCGGGGGTTTTCAAACGACGGTTTTGGGAGATTACGTCCGGCGATTACATTGTTCTGCTGTTCTGGTGGGATTTGATCGGCAACATGGGAGCATCTCCGACGTTGCTGCTGGTGATCTCGTCAGACCGCACTTCCAGTGTTCCCTCGTCGATCCGAAAGTGCATCTTGCGCAAATACGGCGTTTGGGACCACCATGCTTGCCGGCATTCCATTCACCTTCGCCCTCGGCTTTGATGCCGGTGCTATCGATCAGGAGGTTCAATGGACCGAGGGAACCACGATACTGGAGGTTCACGTTCCGCGCCTTCTGACGACGGCACAGCGTGCTGAAGTCCGGAACAGACCAAATCCAACCCGATCAGACGCAATAGGCTCGCGACGAAGCCGGTCGTTTGCCTCAGCGGTAATCCAAACAGCACCTTCATGGCCAGACAGGACTGGATCGCCGCATCGCTAAAGCGCTGTTGTCGACCGCTCTGCCGCTTGGTGGTGGTGTCCAGGTCATCTCAGGATCGAACCAGATTGTCAGCGATCCGCGCCGCTTCAGCGCATCATTGCAGGACGACCAGTTCGTGGTCTTGTACTTCGTAGGGACCCAAATGCTCATGCCTTTCAGCTATCATGCTGGATCCATGACATGAATCCCCAGTACCAATTTTGTGCAACTTCAAAAATTAGCTGCGATCGGAAATAGGTTTTGCTTCTTTGAGATCTTCTCGCACAGGCCTCTTTCCGCTTTAATCGTGATAGAAACAGAAGCCACATCCCTCTATCAAGTTGATTATCTCCCAAAACGTGTCGTCGTCCATTTGGTCGAAAATCGCTTCAAACAGATCGGCATTTGGTGATGGATTGAGCCTTGAAAGATGTTCCCGCTGAACTAGTTCGCGTGCTGTAGGAACGTTTTGCAAAGGTGCCTTCGGGAGCTGCATCCTTGGCATTGGCGCCCCATCGATAATCTGGAACACATTTGTTGTGCTACAATCATTCTCTTTTGGCATGTGATTACTCCAGTAAGACTACTTCCAAATTTGGCGCCAATTTTGTGGCAGCATACAACGCCTGTAATCTTCCAGTGTTTTTGGCACAGCAATAAATTGTTACTGCCGATGCTCGGTCAGAGAAGGAAGTGATGACCTCTTATTTTTCGCGCCTACTTCTTATTGGCTAACCAAACCCAACCACACAACAAGCATTTCTGCTAAAGCCTTAAGCACTGGTAAACCTCCGATTCATTTTACGAAAGTTTTTGGGTTTTCAGCGGAAGCTTCCCCTGAGCATGGCTTTCTTCTGCAAAAGGAGTTGACGCCCGCAGCTCCCCTCCCTCAGACGGACGTGTCATGCTGGCTCAGTGACGGGGACCCCTCTCGGCATTCGCGCCATAAAGCCTAGACAAAGAGAAGCACCATTGTTTTCAAAATAGAAACGCCAGGCCATTCGCCGCGCCCCTAAAACCTTCAACAGTAACCGAATCCGTCATTTCTGAGGGGAATTTCTAGCCAGCTGCCCTGATTTCAAGCTGAGTTTTAGTGAATTTGTAATTTGTAAAAATTTATTGTTTCCAATTTGTTATCTCGGCCTGCTCAAGATGAAAGCTGTGGCTGAGAGGTGTTGTTATGATCAGTGTGTCGGTTAACCAAGAATACTGGAACGCATTCGGACCAGATCAGTTTGGCGGAAATTTCCTCTTTATGAGAGATCGCCTTGGTGAAAATGGAACCTTCGATGAACTCTCTGCCGAGTTGGGGGTAGAAACACTGCGTTATCCTGGCGGGGCTATCACAGAGCGACTATTTGACATCAACGATCCAAACCGGGTGATCGGCTACGATGACGCTGAAGATGAAATGGAAGAACTCGTACCTTTATCCGAATTTTTGGCGTTTTCCGGGAAGGCTGGCCACTCAGTTACAATTGTTCTTCCAACGCGAAATTTTTTATCTGAGCGCACAGACGTCAATGGGGACAGATATCCTGATTTCGATCACGGTGAACTCACCAAGTTTATTCAGGACGTTGCAACCGGAGTTCATGGCGTTGCCGAAATCAAAGCATTCGAAATCGGCAATGAATACTGGGACGGGGGGCAGATGTCCTCTGTGGAGTACGGAAGACTAGCAAGCGAGATGAGCGTTGTCGTAGATGAAGCATTAGCCTCCATTGAGGGGGAATTCCCCCAGGCGCAGGACATTGAAATTGTTGTGCAATCCGCAACAAACTTCAATCACGCCAAGCTGGATGACCAGTATTCTGATCTGGAAACACCTCAAGAGATGCTGCAGCAACTGGCCCAAGATTATGAAGTGGAGCTCGGTGAAAGGTTCCTGAACGGTTCCGGTGATGTCAATTGGGCGGCGGTAAATGACGAGCTACTTCGAAACGAGTTCAGCGACACAGAGTTCGCGTCGATAGATGGCGTCGTTGCCCACATTTATTCCCGAGGTCCCGAACTCCCCGTTCATCGTGATTTCTCTCTGAAAAAAATTCAGCGGGGCTGGGAAGAGCGGGATCCAGATTTGAAAAAGTACGTCACAGAATGGAACCAAAAATCTACTGACAGTCTTGATGAAGAAAACGACTACGGTCTGAAACAGGCGCATGAGATCCTAAACATTATGGAGGAGTTCTCCGAGCACGATGTGGATACCGCTCACGTCTGGCCGCTTCTCCAGAACACAAGAAATACTCTCAGTCATGGCTTTGAGCATGAAGAACTTACACCGGCTGGTGAGATGTTCCGGCTTATGGAGGAGGCACTTCCTGGAACTCGTCCACTTGACCTATTTGGGTCAGAAAGTGACCAGAACGAATTGTCGCTTGAACAAGTCGACCTTCATGCATTTGCCTCACCTGAGAAACTTGTTTTGTTCGTCGCTTCAAAAACAGATGAGGTTTCCTCCACGATTTTGGACTTGAACGGATTGCTTACGTCCGGTGATGAGATCTCTGTCTCCTGCTTAGGTGTGGAAGATGGTGACAATCCTGGTAGCAGACACGCAGATGCTTTCTTGGACACGCCGTCAGAAAGCGAAGTTGAAACTGAGATCTACGTTGAAGGACACCTTCGCGCTGACCTGGATGGATTTGAAATTATGAGAGTGGTTATCGATCGCCCACAGTGGTCGCCTGCCATGGAGGAGTATTGGGCCAGACTGGATGATGCGCCAGACGATTCCGATGATCCCATAATCCCAGACGTCGATGAAGATGACGCACCCGATCCTACAGAAGAATCGGAAGAAGACGGTGACGATGGGGGATTTGGAGCTCTCCTAGGGGCTCTCGCGATAGTCCCGATACTGATGCTCATGCTCTAAATAGCCAGCGAATGCTTTGCTGGTTCTCAATCAGCCTTTGCAGAGAACCTGGTCCTGTCACGTTTGTATGTTGCTTCCAGTTCTCATTTACCCGGCTTGAGCCTCGAAGTTCCACAGGGCAGCTCCGGACCAACAGCATCAGTTTACTCAATAATGTAACCGTGACTTTGCAAGGGTCGCTATCTGCAGGCCGCTGCGCCAACGTCGCTCGCAGCATGAACCAGGGCCGGTTCAAATTCATAGGTGTCCGCTATTCGGGAAATTGTCCTGAGACCTTTGCGCGCGCAGCAGAGCACACGCCACGCTGAGTTCCTTCACGGCGCGGTAAAGAGCCAAACAACAATGTTCTGTATCACCCCTGCAGGCTAAGCAAGCGGGGACTATTTGGAGAAAGTGTGGACCGCCGTACGGGCTGGCATATTACCTCTGTCTGCGCTAGAAATTTTACTGAGGTCAGCGACTTCAGGAGAAGCCAGCCACTCGGCCATCCACATTTTATATTTGTTTTCATAGGTATAAATGGTGATGTGGCCGGTCATATAAAAACACGCTTCGGCGGCTTGCTGCGTGCCGAGTTTTGCCGGCACCGGCCAGGCGGGATCAGAGCAGGCCGAAATCCATGGCGGCAATGGCGGCGGTGGCAATTAGGGCATTAGCCAGCATATGCGCCTGCACCGCGCCGCCGGGGCGGCGGGTCCGCAGATACAGCAACCCGAAGATGATCCCCGCCCCTGCCCCCGCCAGCCAGCGGTCGTGCAGCGCGGCAAACAGCAGGCTGCTGACCGCCAGCCCGGCCAGGCGCCGCCAGGCGGGCGCGCCGGGTGCGTCGGCGATGCGCTCCAGCACATAGGCGCGGAAGAACAGTTCTTCGATCACCGGCACCAGGAGCACCGTGCCCAGCAGGCGGCAGGCAATCCAGAACAGATCCGGCGCCGCGGCGGTACTGCTGCCGCCGCTCTCCGGCGCCGTCCACAGCCACAGCACTGCCACCGCGGCACCCGCCAGCCAGTCCAGCGGCCCGGCGCGCCAGTTGAACACCTTCAGCGCGGGCCAGAACAGCGTCAGCCCCAGCAGCATCAATGCCGCCCGCAGCGGGTAGCCATCGGAGGGGACCTCCCAGAACAGAGGTGTCAGCGTGCCGCTGATCATGAAGAGGATGAAGGGCACGATGCGGGCAAACAGCGGATCCGCGGCCAGGGACGAGGCGGCCCCCGGGGCCTTCGCCGCGGCCGTTTTTTGAAACAGCGCCATGTTGTGGGCGGCAATCAGGATGGCAATCGCCAGAAGGGAAAACACCAGCCAGCCGGCGTAGGAATGAAAGCCCTCCACCGCCAGCTCCGGCGAGACAAAGGCGCCGAGCCAGACCAGCACCGAGATGCGGAGGACATTGAAGAGCCAGCTCAGCAGAAGGGCTGCGGGGAACAGCAGCAGCCAATAGGGTTTCAGGCGCAGGCTGCCGATGGAGAGAAGCGCATAGCCACTCATGAAGAGCGTAATCAGCGCCAAGCCCTCAATCCCGGAGCATGGATCGCCAACCCGGACAGCAAAATCATTCAGGGCAAAAATACGATCTTCCGGCAGGCTTCTGACATCTGCGTGAAAAACTGACAGGACATGGCCAACAGCCGTAAAGGTGAGCCGGGTCAGGAGATGATTGTCGCCCCAGAGGAACCCGGTTGCATCAACGATATCCGGCAGCGCAAAGAAGGCCGCCAGGGTGGCCGGTAGGAACAGGCCGCTTGCGAACAACCCCTGCCGCCAGGCCCGGAGCGGCATCAGCCACAGCAGCGCCCCCAGGGCGGTACAAAAAGCGCCGAGCAGAAAGACAGGTGCCACCAATAGAAACTGCGCCTCCAACTCCGCAAAGGGCACCCGCCAGAGCGGCGCAAAGAGCAGCGCCAGGCCTGCAAAATGCAGCAGGGCAGCTTGCGGGCGGACAGCTGAGGCGGCGGCACCGGACAGGGCTGCCCGCCATAGGGATGGCTTCAGCGCCGCCGCAAACACCAGAGCCAGGCTAACATAGACCGCACGCACCGGCAGGGAGGTCATCCAGAAACACAAGCCCGGCGCCGCGGTTTCAGCGCAGGAGAACACCTCCCGGTACTGAAAGACAGACCGGATGGCATAAACTTCCGCCAGCATGATGATCGCAAAGACCGCCAGCCGGGGAAGGAGCGGTCTTGAAAGAATAGCCCGCATCGAACGCCTCTGCCTGCTTTTTCCCGGCACCATAAGCTAAACAGGAGCCTTTTGTGTAGAGTACGCGGCTTGGCCCTAATTTTCCGAGGCCTACCGAATAGTCCGTTGCTATCTCAGGAACCGTTGGCTTCCATTTTTAAGCGCACCCTCCTAGCAGAAATCAGCTTGCAGCAACTCCTGAACCCGCGCCCTTCTGGAGATTGCATCCCAGCACACTTTTTAAACCGTATGATGAATTTTTTACTGCACCTCGCCCCTGAGACTTGTCAGTGCGGCAGGCATTCACTAGGACCGGAGGCAAGCGAACTTTGACTGAGTATTTAATCATGTTGATTACCCCCGTCCTCCTGTGCGGAGGCTCCGGAACCCGTTTGTGGCCGCTGTCGCGCAAGAGCTACCCCAAGCAGTTCGTGCCCCTGATGGGCGAGGAGACCCTGTTCCAAGCCTCGGCCCGACGGCTGGCCGGGCAGACGGGCAGCCTGCGCTTTGCCGCGCCGGTGGTGCTGACCAACGCCGATTTCCGCTTCATCGTCACTGAGCAGCTGCAGGCCATCGGCATCGACCCTGGTGCCATCCTGATCGAGCCGGAGGGCCGCAACACCGCGCCCGCGGTGCTGGCCGCCGCCTTGCGCGCGCAGGCCGCGGACCCCGATGCGGTGCTCTTGGTAGCCCCCTCGGACCATGTGGTGCCGGACACCGCCGCCTTCCACGCCGCCGTGGCCAAGGGCCTTGAGGCGGTGGCGGAGGGTCAGTTGGTCACTTTCGGCATCACGCCAACCCACGCCGAAACCGCCTATGGCTATCTCGAGCTTGCCGCCGCGCCAGAGACCGGGCGCGCGCCGGACGGCGCCGCGGTGCCGCTCAAGCAGTTCGTCGAAAAACCCGATGCCGCCCGCGCCGCCGAAATGCTGGCGGCGGGCAGTTTCAAATGGAACGCGGGCATCTTCCTGTTCCGCGCCGCCGATATGATCGCCGCCTTCCAGGCTCATGCGTCGGCCCTCATTGCACCGGTGCAGGCTGCGCTGGATCAGGCCAAACCTGACCTCGGCTTCCTGCGCCTGGCGCCGGAACCCTGGAGCGGCGCCGATGATATCTCGATCGACTATGCGGTGATGGAAAAGGCGGACAATCTTTCGGTGGTGCCGTTTGATGCCGCTTGGTCCGATCTGGGCGGCTGGGATGCGGTCTGGCGCGAAAGCCCCCCGGATGCTCAGGGCGTTGTGACCAGCGGCGGCGCCACCGCGATCGGCTGCCGCGACACGCTGTTGCGCGCGGACAGCGAGCGGCTGGAACTGGTCGGCATCGGGCTTGAGAACATCATGGCGGTGGCGATGAATGACGCGGTGCTGGTCGCCGACAAATCCCGCGCCCAGGATGTGAAACTGGCGGTGGCGGCACTCAAGGCCAAACACGCGCCCCAAGCCACCCAGTTCCCCAAGGACCACCGCCCTTGGGGCTGGTTCGAGAGCTTGGCGGTGGGCGAGCGGTTCCAGGTGAAGCGGATCCTGGTGCATCCCGGCGCCGCGCTCAGCTTGCAAAGCCACGTTCACCGCTCCGAGCATTGGATCGTGGTCGAGGGCACGGCCAAGGTCACTGTGGACGGGGTGGAAAAACTGGTAACCGAGAACGAGAGCATCTATGTGCCGCTGGGCGCCGTCCACCGGATGGAAAACCCCGGCAAGGTGCCGATGGTGCTGATTGAGGTGCAGACCGGCGCTTATGTGGGCGAGGATGACATCGTGCGCTACGAGGACGTCTATGCGCGGGGGTGAGAGAAAAAAAGTAGCCGTCGCAGGCCTCGGGTATGTCGGTCTTTCCAATGCTGTCCTTCTGGCGCAGAACCACGCAGTCACGGCTGTTGATGTTTCGGAAGACCGGGTCAGAATGGTCAATGTCCGCCAGAGTCCCATCGCAGACCCGGAACTGGAGGCTTTTCTCGGCAGCCGCCAGCTGGATCTTACGGCCACCCTGGATGCGGCTTCAGCGTACCGCGATGCCGATTACGTGATTGTGGCCACACCCACGAATTACGACCCCAGGTCGAACTGTTTCGATACCTCCTCGGTGGAGGCCGTGATCCGCCAGGTCATCAAGGTGAACCGGGCTGCTGCCATCGTGATCAAATCAACGATCCCGGTGGGCTATGTGCGCCGTATCCGGGCAGAGCTGGAGACGGATCAGGTAATCTTCTCGCCCGAGTTCCTGCGCGAAGGCCAGGCGCTTTATGATAACCTGCACCCCAGCCGGATCATCGTCGGAGAGCAGTCAGAGCGGGCGCATGTGTTTGCCGGCCTGCTGCTGGAGGGGTCCGAGGAAGCCGATGTGCCGATGCTGTTCACAGATCCGGATGAGGCGGAAGCGATCAAGCTGTTTGCAAACACGTATCTCGCGATGCGGGTGGCTTTCTTCAATGAGCTGGACAGCTACGCCATGGCCGGCGGCATGGACCCCCGGCAGATCATCGAAGGTGTCAGCCTGGACCCGCGGGTCGGCGGTCATTACAATAACCCCTCCTTCGGCTATGGCGGCTACTGCCTGCCCAAGGATACCAAGCAGCTACTGGCCAATTACAACCACGTGCCGCAGAACCTGATCCGCGCCATCGTGGACGCTAACCGCACCCGCAAGGATTTCCTCGCTGACCAGATCCTGATGAAGGGGCCGCGGGTGGTCGGGATCCACCGGCTGGTGATGAAGGCAGGCAGCGACAATTTCCGTCAGTCCTCGATTCAAGGCATCATGAAGCGGCTGAAGGCCAAAGGGGTCGAGGTGATCGTCTATGAACCGGTGCTGAAAGAAGAGCATTTCTTCCATTCCCGGGTGGTTCGTGACCTAGAGGCCTTCAAGGCGGAGGCGGATCTGATTGTCGCCAACCGTGTGAACGAAGAGATCCGTGATGTGGCTGAGAAAATTTTCACCCGCGATCTGTTCGGGGCGGATTGAGGCACCTGGACTTGCCTTTGCTTCCCGACACCGAAGCAATCCGAGCAGTTATTCAGGACCTGAAGGGCAAACTATGAGCGAAATACATCAGCAAACCGCACTTGTCACCGGCTCTTCAGGGTTCATTGGATTCCACCTCTGCCAGCGCCTGCTGCAGGATGGCATGCGGGTCGTCGGCATCGACAACCTGTCGGATTACTATGATGTGAAACTCAAGCGGGCACGCCAGGACATGCTGATGCAGCATCCTGACTTTACTGTCATTAATGGCAACATTGAGGACCGCGAGCGGCTCATGCAGCTGTTTTCCGAGCATAGTCCGGACTACGTAATCCACCTCGCTGCCCAGGCCGGGGTTCGCTATTCAATCGACAACCCGCGCTCTTACCTTGAAAGCAACATCGGCGGCACCTTTGAGTTGCTGGAAGCCGCTCGCGCGCATCCGCCGCAGCACATGCTGCTGGCCTCCACCTCCTCGGCGTATGGTGCCAATACCGAGATGCCCTACCAGGAGACCCAGAAGGCCGATCACCAGATGTCCTTCTACGCGGCGACCAAGAAGGCCAATGAATCGATGGCGCATTCCTATGCCCATCTTTACAACCTGCCGACCACCATGTTTCGCTTCTTCACCGTCTACGGTCCCTGGGGGCGGCCCGACATGGCGCTGTTCAAGTTCACCAAGGCGATCCTCGAGGGAAGGCCCATTGACGTTTACAACTACGGCGACATGAAACGGGACTTCACCTATGTCACGGACCTAGTCGAGGCGATCCGGCTGCTGCTGAAGGCGGTGCCCGAGCGCCCCAAGGACGGCGTGGTGCCCGAAGGCGACAGCCTGTCGCCTGTGGCACCCTGGCGGGTGGTCAATATCGGTAACTCCGGCAGCGTCCAACTGACCGCCTTCATCGAGGCAATCGAGGCTGCCACCGGCCTGAAGGCCGCGCAGAACCTGATGCCGATTCAGGCAGGCGACGTGCCTGCCACCTGGGCCAACGCCTCGCTGCTGCAGCGACTGACCGGTTACACCCCGGAGACCGAAGTGGCCGAGGGCGTGGCGCAGTTTGTCAGCTGGTACCGCACCTACTACGGCAACCTCTCCGGTAAGGGCACCGCCGAATGACCACCCGGCTGCTCTATATCCATGTGCCGAAATGCGGCGGCACTAGTTTGGGTTCTGCTGTACGGCTGGCCTATTTTCATTCTCAGGCCACCATCAGCCTGCGGCAAACAAATCAGGTCCGGAACGCGCTTTATCCCGCTGTTGGCGAAACCGAGCGGGACCTGCGTAACCAGGAAATACGTCAGATCATGCTTGCGGGCCTTATGGCCCGCAAGGTGAAATGCGTCTCGGCGCATGTATATTACAACGCCAGGGTGCATCAGGAAATTGATCCTGAGCGCAAGGTGGTCACCATGCTGCGCGATCCGGTAGCCCGGTTCCTGTCGCATTACGCCTATGTTAAGCGCAACCATCCGGATCCCGGGCATGCCAAAAGTCTTGAGGCGTTTCTGGAGACCGAAGCCGCTATGCGTTATGGCTCGACCTACTTGCTCTACTTTGCCAGTACCTACCAGCATGTTACCCAAGATCTGGCGGCGGACATGGAACTGGCCCGCCAGAATCTGTCCCGCTTCAGTGTGATCGGCAATCTCGATCGGGCCGGTGCCTACCGCACGGCTTTGCGCAAGCTGACCGGCCGTCCTTTGCTCAGCTGGGAGCGCAATAAACGGCCGGGCAGAAAGCCGTCGTCTGCCAAAGAGATCCCTGCTGAACTGCGGGCGCGGATCGAACAGATCTGCGCGCCGGATATCGCCCTTTACAACTTCGCCCAAAAGCTGCCGTCCAGCGTGTAAGACAGTAAAGGAAGCCCCATGCCGCATTCCGGATCTAAACTCGCTGGCGTGCAATACATGCGTGCATTGGCATCGGGGATGGTGCTGATCGGCCATGTCATCGCCGAGGCGGAGCACTACTTCAAGACCGACTTGCCAGCCAATCTCATTCCATGGACCCGGGGCGTCGACATCTTCTTTGTGATTTCCGGTTGTATCATCATGATCTCGGGGCAGAAATACTTCGGCCGCGCAGGCGGTATGGTGCAGTTTCTGCGCAATCGCTTCCTGCGAGTGGTCCCGCTCTATTGGTTCTTTACCACGCTGATGCTGGCGGTGCTTCTGATGATGCCGGGTGGTGCCAAGGATACGGTGCTGGACTGGGGACAGGTGGCAGCCTCCTATCTTTTCATCCCCTATGAGCGCTATGACGGGCGGATCGCCCCGGTGCTTTCGCTCGGCTGGACGTTGAATTACGAGATCTATTTCTATGCACTGTTCGGGCTGGTGTTCCTGCTGCCGCGCAAGAGCGGTCCGCTGCTGCTGATTGCTGCCATGGCCGTTCTCACGCTGGCTGGCCGGGTGGCGGGCTTCTCTGCATCCCCCCTCAAAATCTGGACCAACCCGCTGATCCTGGAGTTTTGCTTCGGGGTGCTGCTGGGCCATTTCTACGCCCACCATTGGAAAGGTGCATCCGGGCGCAACGGACTGGCGCTCTGTCTGCTGGCGCTCGGTCTTGGACTGATGACTGCACTCAATACATTTGAGGGGCTGCACCGGACCGTTTCCAGCGGCCTGCCCGCCGCTCTGATGACAGGCGCGATGCTCTTTCTCTGGAAGCAAGACACCACGCAGAATAGACTGTCGCGTCTCGGTATGCTGCTGGGGGATGCTTCCTACGCACTCTACCTGTCCCACCGTTTTGTTCTGCGTGCCCTTACATTTGTTATCCTGCCGCTGCTGCCCGCAGGGGTTCTGGGCGGCTGGATCTTCGTTGCAGCCGCTTCTGCGAGTGCCTTGGCAGCCTCGTTCCTTGTCTACTTCTGGATCGAGAAACCGATGCTGCGGTGGAGCACGCGCCGGTCTCTGGCAGCACCGGCCTGAGCCATGTCTGGTAGCAAGGTGAAGGGTCAGGCTCTCTGGTCGGTGTTGCTGCAGTTTTCCCGCTTTGGCGGCAATGCGGTGGTTTTTCTGGCCATGGCGCGCTTCCTGACCATTGAGCAGATCGGCGCCTTCGGAATGGCCTACGCACCGATCCGTTGGACCCAAGGCATCTACAAGACCGGCATTGCCCACGCTGTTGTCGTGAGCCTTCGACAGCCCTCGACAGCAGGCAACGCCGTCGCACAGCGCGCTTTCACTGCATTGTTCTGGATCGCTCTGATGGCCAGCGCCGGAGTGATTGCAGTGGTTGTGCTGATTGCAGCGGCGTTGGCCCAATGGCACGGCAGCAGCCAGCCGGTGCCACAGATGATGCTGGCCCTGCTGCTGGTGCCGGTCTCCTTCGGCCTGGCCAGCGTCCCCGAGGGATTGCTGCAAAAGAACCTGCAGATCAAGGTGCTGGCCCTGCGTACGCTGTTCGTGCAGCTTACGGCTGCGGCGGCAGCAGTTCTGCTTGCACTTGCGGGGGCTGGTGCCTGGGCTCTCGCAGGATTTGCCATCGTCAACGCGCTTCTGTCGAGCGCGGTGTCCATCATCAAGGCGGGCTGGCGTCCCTCCGGCGGGCCGGACCTGTCGGAAATCCGGCGACAACTGCCGCAGGCAGGCGCCATTACCGGCCGCATGCTGGTGGCTGGCACCACTTTGCCCCTTATGCAATTCACTATTGGCCTGGTTATCGGGCTAGAGGCCTCCGGCGCGTTCCAAATCGCACAGAGGGTCTATCAGATTCTCGATGCCCTCTGCTTGGCCCCCATCCGGTTTTTGGTGCTGCCTCTGTTTGCCAAAGCGCGGGAAACCGGCACGCTTTCCGGCGAGCCGGTTTTACGCGGACTGCGGATGACCGGAGTGATTTCTGCCCCTTTCTACCTTGGCACGCTGATCATTTCAGGCCCTGCTTTGACTTTGGTTGTTGGTACCCAGAATGCGCCGTCCAGCGTTCCGCTGCTGCAGATCCTGTGCCTGATGGGAATAAATATCTCTAGCGTTACCATCCTGACCCAGGCGGCGACTGCTGCCGGGCGTGCCGAGCTTGCATTTCAGCGCGCGCTGTGGACCCTGGGCACTGCCGGGCTGCTGCTTGGGCCTGCGCTGCTGCTTGGCACCTGGGCGGTGGCTGCCAGCCTGGTGGCCGCAGCCTATTCCGCACTGCTGTTTTATTATATCCGGCTGCACCCTGTGTTCGACATTTCGCCGCGGCAGATGTTTGCCGCCGTAGCGCAACCCTACCTGGCTGGTCTTTTGGCAGTTTCGCCGCTGGCTTGGCTTGTCATCCAGGCGGAGGCGGATGGATGGCTTGTGCTGCCGGCAATCATTGGAACCTGGATGCTCTACGCCGCTCTGCTGCCGCTGGTGGCGCCGGCGGCTTGGCAGGAAACCGCGGGCGCCCTGCGCCGGAAGCGGCGTGATTAAACGAAAAAGAGGTTACCCGGCATGAAGCAATTCATCCTTGGCATAGGCGGCCAGAAGTGCGGCACAACATGGCTTTATGACTACATCATCGCCGACAGCCGGTTCAAGCGGGGAGCCATCAAGCCCAAGGAGCTTCATGTCTGGGACCACAAGGAAATCCCGGAGTTTTTCCCCAGGAGACGCCGGCTCAGCCAAGTGCTCAACCTGTCCCGCTACCACCTGTGGCGGATGGAGCGTTCGGATGAATACTACTTCGACTATTTCGCCCGGCTGCTGGAAACCGGCGGCACCGCGGTGGACATCACGCCGTCCTATAGCGGCCTGTCCCAATCCACCCTGGAAAAAATTCAGGAGGGGTTCGCACGACGCGGCGTGCCGGTGAAATGCGTCTTCCTGATGCGCGATCCGGTGGCCCGCTGTGTGTCGGCTTTCGGCCACAACAAGGTCCGCGCCCGACCGGGGGAAGTCCGGATGGGCGTTGATGAGGCCAAGGAGACCGGCGCTGCCTTCCGCGCCTTCTTTACTTCTGAGAGTTGCCGCTACCGCACGCAGTACGAAGTAACTATTGAACGCGCGCAGGCGGCATTCGGGGCAGAGGATTTTGCCTCCTTCCTCTATGAGGAGATCTTTAGCGGAGGCGCGCTAGAACCGCTGTCGGCATTCCTCGGTTTGCCTTGCCAGGCTGAGCGCTTGGGAAAGAAATCCAATGTGGCGCGGAAATCCTACGACATGGATGCCGATGCGCTGCGGGATTGCGCTCGGTTTTACGAAGGCACCTACCGCAGCATTGCCGCCCTGCAGCCGGCAGTCTTACAGCTCTGGCCGGGAATGCGCAGTCTGGACTTCTGAACCGCTCGCCGCTCAGGCTGCCCTTCTGCGCAGCGCCTGCCGCGCCAGATGCGCAATTTTGCTGGGGATACCTATCAGCCCCCACTGCGCCCAGCCGGCTGCCAGGCCGGGCAGCACTTCCAGCAGCTTGTATCCGGTGCGCTGCCCGTCCGAATACTGCACCAGATGTGCCCGGCACAGGAAATTGATGCTGGAAATCTCGGTGCCGGTCAGTTCGCTTTGCCAGGCCGAAAGCCGCTCTGGGCTTGGCGGAGCCTTAGTCAGCGCGTGCTGCCACATCTCCTTGTCCGGGGTGGCGGCGCTTTTGTAGTAGTCTAGCATCTGCGGATCAAACGGCAGTTCCAGCCCCTCGCACAGCGCCCGCAGGCTGTCTTCAGTATCTGAGATCAGATCGTGATAACGGACTGCCAGCAAGCGGCTGTCCGCGTCGAACCGCGCCTGCGCGCGCACTGCTTTGTTCCAGCGCCGCGCCACCCGGATCGTGTTGAGGAAGCTATTGAAGCCCCCGTCCCGCTTGATAAATTTCTTCTTTTCCGAAGCCAGCACTGCCCGCGGGTCGCGGATGATATGCACGACCCGGCCTTGCGGGAACAGTGTCCAATAGGAAGGCAAATGCTCGATTGAATTGGGGTTCTTGACCCCGGTCAGGCTGGCGCCTGGCTTGTGCTTGCACCGGTAAGCCGCACAGATCAGCCGGATAGCTTCGGCGAAGCCAATGGGCCCTTCGGCGGTTTCGAACACCGCGCGGATATCGGCCGGTTTGAGTTCCCAGAACTCGAACCGGTTGACCGCCATCAAATCCGCCAGGAACTGATCCAGGTGCGCGCGGATGTCCCGGGTCTGCCCATAGGTCCCAGCCAGAACCTGGAAGAAATCACATTCATACCCCACAGTCAGCCGGGAATGGGCGTTCAGGATGGTGCGCAGCAGCGTGGTGCCGGAGCGCTGGCAGCCCACGACCAGAAGCGGATCTTGGCAAGTGCCCTTGGGAATATCGCCGGTCATTTTGCTCTCTCGTTACAAGTCCGGATGCCGCGAATCCGTCAGATGGAAACAGATTGGATCAAAGGATATGCTCCAACAGCCGGTCGGCGCTGGCGGCCCAGGAGTACCGCTCGGCCTGCGTCTTTCCGGCCTCAGCCAAAGCCCTCTGTTCTGCGGGGCTGCGGGCTAGGAAACTGCGCAGGCTGCGGGCGATATCCTCGGGGTCTTCGGGGTCGAAGTAAGCCACCGCATCACCTAGAACCTCGGGCATGGCGGTGCTGTTGGAGGACAGAACCGCGGTGCCCAGCGTCATCGCCTCCAGCGGTGGAATGCCGAACCCTTCATAGAGAGAAGGCCATAGGAAAGCCTTGGCGTTGCTGTAAAGGCTCTGCAGTTCAGCGTCTGAAACCCTGCCCAGCAGCCGGATCCGCGACGAGGCGGCGATATCCGCCTGCGAGACACCGGCGGTGAATCCGCCCGCCACCACCAGAGGCAGAGATATGTTCTCCAGCAGCGCGAGGGCATCGATCAGCCGGGCGATGTTCTTGTTGGGGCTCTGGTTGCCGGCGGCAAACAGATACCCTCCCGCCTCCAGCCCGTGGCGCGACAGCGTTTCCGCGTCGTCGGCCGCCGTCAGCATATGTTCGGCGCTGTTGTAGATGACATCAAACCGATCGGCTGGCACCCCTACGCATCGGCCCAGCTCGCCAGCCGAAAAGCGGCTGACGGTGGCGAGCTGCCGCACCCGCCGGGCCAGCAGCGGTCGCATGGTCTTGTGAAAGAGCCGGTAGCTTTTGGTGAAAGCTTCGGGGAAGGTCCAGATATTGGCGTCATGGATCACCAGGATCTGATCTCGGCACAGCAGCGGGCCGGAGCCGCAGAGACTGATGAGCGTGCCTTTGCGGGTGCGGCAGCCCAGGGTGATCTGCTCCCAAGCATGGCCGGTCCCGCCCGCCAGTGGCGCTGGCTTCAAAACCTTCCAGTCCGGCGCCGCAACCAGCTTCTCCCCGGCCGGATACCACACCGGAACCGGCCCAAGCCGGGCGGCGAGTTCAGGGGTCTGCGCCAGCTTCCGATCCAGCGCCCCCAGCAGCTCGCGGGCATAGCGCTGCACGCCCGAGGGGGGCTGCGCCAGGAAGCGGCCGTTCACGTGCAGGCTGCGGCGGCTCATCTGGCGGCCTCCGCTACAGGCGCTGTCACGCCCTTTGCCGCGATCGCCTGCTCATACAACGCAGTCGTGCGGGCGCCCAACCGGTCCAAGTCCCAGTCCGAGACATCAGTTTCGCGGGCGCCTTGCGCCAGCCGCTGCAGGGCTGCCCGATGCAGAAGCAGATCGCGCATCTTGGCCGCGGTGTCCGAAATGTCCTCGGGGTCGGAGATCAGACCGTTGACACCGTCCTTCACAATTTCCCCGATCCCTGGCAGATCGGCAACAATCACCGGGCGGCCAGCCGCTATGTACTGTACAACCACCCGTGGCAGCCCCTCGCGTTTCGAGGTCAGGATACAGAGGTCGGCCAGAGCGGCCAGCGCCTGGGGGTCGCTGCGGAACCCGCAGAAAACCACATGCTCTTTTATCCCCAGCTCCGCAGCCGTGGCGCGCACCGCGGCCTCATGCGGACCCTTTCCGGCAAGGAGCAACCTGGTTCCCGGGATTTCCGAGCACACCTCGGCAAAGGCGCGCAGGAATTCCTGATGCCGCTTTCGCGGCTCGAAGGCGGCCAGCATCAGCACCACCGGTGGGCGGCTCTGCGCATCCGGTGCGGTGCCGAGTAGCTGTGGCCAGTCCTGCGGCAGGTCCGGACATCTGAACGGTGACAGATCCATGCCCGAGTAGACGGCTTCGACACTGTTACAGATCCCTGCCTCCACGTAGGCCTGGCCCACGCTTCGAGAGACGGCAATGAACAGATCCGTGCGCCGCGCAGCCATCTTCTCGCTGGCAATATAAATTGCGCGCTTGAAAAGACCCACTCCGTCGAACGGTATGATGTGGATGCCATGCACAACCAGCGCGTTGGGGGTGGCTGAGGTGGCCAAGCGGCCGATAATGCCGGCCTTGCTCTGATGGGTGTGGATAACATCCGGCTGCAGGCGGCACAGCAGCGCCTTCATCTGCCGCACGGCGCGCAAATCCCGCAGAGGCCGGATCGGATGCAGCAACTCCGGCATTTCGATAAACTCAATACAGTTGCCGTATTTTTTTTGCCAATAAGGGTCAGGTCGGGGGCCGTGAACAATTGTGACTTGGTGCCCATTGCGGATCTGCCAAAGACAGGTTGAAATTGTATTTTCCTCAGAGCCTGCGCGGAGCAGGCGGGTTAAGATGTGAACAATATGCATGACATCCCTGACGAGCTGAGAATGAAATTAAGTTATGCACTAGACATGTTTCGGCCGCTGCGCAAATCTCATGAGCTTGAAGCCCCGTGTGGTGGCCCGTGTATTGAAACAGCCAAGGCATTACCTGAACCTTGCAGATGTAAACCGGCGCGCGAGGCTACCGCGTTGCCTTTCGCTTTGTCTGATGAGCGATGACCCAAGTGAAAATAAGTATGGCGGTAAAATTAGCATGGGCAAAATAGTTCGTATGAGTGGATAGGACAAAAGCAGCGGCGAAATGACTGTAAGCGGCCGCCCAGAACAAACTTTCCATCCCTCTGTGGTATACATAGCGGCTGAGCGCCCCCAGAGCGGCAACATAAATGGCTGCGCCTATCGCTCCAAAATCCACATAGGGCATTGTGAAAATCGACCAAGTGCCGCCGCCTCGTACCATGTTGATCTGCTGCAGCTTTTCGGCCAGCAGGGTTTGAAAAAACCCCTCAGTCTGCGTGAAAAATATCAGGAAGCGGAAGGAAAAGAATCCGTAGGCATGCTCGGAACCCGGTCCTTGGTTCAGCGGCAAGAAGGAGTTCATCAGGTCGTTGGTGAAGTAGAAAACCAGTTTCTGCAGGCCAATGGTGATGGCGCTTGCGTTAATAGTGGCGTTGGAAAGCGACTCGCGCAGCGTCCAAGTTGCGAGGAACAGGCCAATCCCAATCGGTAAATACTGCAGGCCGACCAGCCGCCGATGTACCATGCAGGTCGAGATATAGGCTCCTATGATCAGCAGAACCAGCAGCAAGCGCTGCGACATCACGATCGGCAGGACCATCAGCAAGGCCAAGTCCAGCAGCAAGGTGAACAGGCAGAGCCTTCTGGCCTTTCCCGACATTCCGCCGTTTTTGGAATTGGCGGCCATCAGCGCCGCAGCTAAGGTTCCAGTGCAAGGCAAGGCGCCGTAAAGCAGCCGCATCCCTGAGAACAACTTGTTGCCCAAAAGCTGCTCGCGGGCCTCCAGAACATCGAGCTGCACCATGAGGATCAGCGCCTGGAAGCCCCCCATCTGCCGCGCTGTCAGCAGAACCCAAAGCAGAACAATGGCGACGATTGCCAAGTTAATGGTGAAGGTGACCCGGGCCGCATGGTCCAGGTCTCTACGCAGATCCAAGGCCTTGGGCGCGCGCGGCAGGGAACGTGCGGCCAGCGTGCTGCCCATAATGAAAACCATCATCATGAGCAGGAGCCAGAGCAAGCCAAGCGGAGTGATAGCGTCGGCGATATTTCCGGAAACAGTATTTTGACGGCGGATGAAGTATAGTGCCAGTTCCATGCTGTCGGGAAAGGCCACCGGCAGCATCCCGACCATGAAGGTAACCGCCCAGATCCAGGCCACCAGAGGCGCGGGCGAGATGAGGCGGAGCGTGAAATGAGCCATGTACTAAACCTTGCTCCTACGTTTGCAGTTGCCACTGCACAGCCCCCGCACGGCGTCAGGCGGGCTTTGGCGTCGAGACGATACGCTCATACAGAACAGACCAGTCCTGCACGGCCGGATCGGAGGGGCCGCGCCGCATCCCGCCAAGCTGGCCCAGAGCGGCGGCCATACTGTCGCGGGACCCGGGAGCATAGCCTACTAAGCGCGGCACCTCCGGATCGCAGATGCGGTGCGGGCCGATCATAGGCAAACCGAAATAGCGGTACATTAGCATTCGGTTTGACTGCTCTGTTTGGTATTCGGCGCCGGGCTTGTCCAGATAGGGCGCCAGGCCGGCATCGGCGTACTTGACATAGGCTGCAGCGGTGCTGAATGGAACCTCCCCGTGCAGGATCAGGTTGGGCGGAGCATCCGGCAGCACAGTCTTCAGCCTTCCAAGCACATGGAAGGTCCAATCCGGGCGCAGCGCCGCCATCATGTTTATGCTGTCCGCATCAAATTGCGTGGTTCCGGCGCAGACCGCTTGGTATCTGCCGGACCGGTCAGCTGCAAACGGGTCGGGCAGATCGCCGTCCAGAAAGCTTTTGGCGACCCCCATAGGATCAATGCGCAAGCTGTCCAGATGCGCAAAGCGTCGGGCCAGAAACCGGCTGGCGACGCTGATGCGGTCAAACAGAGGCGCATGAGCCATCTCCGCGCGGGCCAGAAACCGTGGCACACCATGCACATGGATATCGTCACTCACCCGGTACACGAAAGCCGCGTCAGGTGCTGCGCGCCGCACTTGCGGTGCCAGCATCACCGGTGGACCGCTTTCCAGAACCACAAGGTCCGCTCCATCGAGATAGCGAGGCAGCTTGCCGGACCAGTACCACGGGAAACTCTGATGCAGCGGGTGCAGAAGCGCGTCCAAAAGCGGCTTCCGGACGCTGAAGGGATGCAGCGGCGAGAAGGCAAAAAATGAGGTGAGACTATCGTCATGCCTCGTTTCCCCCGCAACCGGGGCGCCGCCCTCCAACTGCTCAAAACGGCGGTCGCCGCGCAGCTTGGACACCCAGCTGTAGCCAACCGTGATCATGCTGACATGCCAGCCGTTTGCCCGCAGGTTGTCGCTCAACCATAGAATGTTTCCCTGCCGCTTCTGAACCGGAAAATGGCCTGTCAAAATGACTGCGCGCGGTTTTCTCATGCAGCAGTCTCCGGTGCCGAATGGAAGAAGCAATGTCTGTCGGCCATTATAGAAACCGCCCTTAACTCGAAAATTCCCAAAAAGCCCAGGCGTCTTAAGCGGCACCTAGGCCGGCTTCATAGCCGGTCCTTAATCGGCCACCGCACCAATCGATCCGTTAATCAGCGACGGCGTGATCTGATCAATCGTGCGGCCCCAGCGAGTTACTGGGTTCTCGGCCACGAACACGATGTCATCCGGGCGCAGCTCGAAGCGGGCGGCCAGCGGCAGATGCGCGGCGTTGCGGATGTCCAGGTGCCAGGCCGTTACCGCGCCGAACTCGCGCACATCGTCGGAGGCGCGCAACACATAGACCTCGGAGGCGTCGCCGGTCTCCTTGGCGATGCCGCCGCCGGTGTCGAACAGCGCATCCGCCAGCGTCGCCTTGCGCTCAAACGGCAGCGTGTAGCGGCCCTGGGTGCGGACCTCGCCGCTGAGGTAGACATAATCCCGTTCCACCGCGTCCAGCTCCAGCGCCTGGGCGAAGTTCTCGCGCCGCTCATTGAGGTCAGCGCGGCGCAGGGTGAGGGCGGCGGTCAGCTCGTCGATGGCCGCCTTGCGGCCTGCCAGCGTGGTCTGCTGCAGCTGGATCTGCTGAGCGAAATAGCGCTCGGCGCGGCTCAGGTCGTAATCGCTGTCCACAAACACCGAGTCATCCGCCAAGAGGTTCAAGCGCTGCAGCTCGGAGCGGGCATAGAGATCCTCCAGCGGGATCTGGTACATGGCACCATCGCGGTAGATCCGCACTGAGCTGGTGTCGATATCCCCCACCGAGACCGAGCCTGCGGCGGCCAGCGCCTCGCCCAAGGTGAGCGGTGTCAAGGTGATCGGGTAGACGCCCGGCTGGCCGACGGCGCCGCCGATCGAAACCCGGCGGGAGTTGAATTCGGAGACCTCCAAGCTGAAGGTCGGGTCGATCTGGCTTTCCACCAGACGCTGGAACAAGAGCGCCTCGGCCTCGTCCACGGTGAGGCCAGCAATGCGCACCCGGCCCACGTCGGGGATATTGATCGAGCCGTCATCCTGCACCGTGTAGCCGTTGCGGCTGTTCTGCGCCGCCAGCAGCCCCGACAGCTCTGCCACCGTGCCTTGGGTCGAGGGGGTGGAGAGCATCAGCACGTCGCCGGTGCCGATCGTATAGGGGCCGGGGTCGATGCTGGGCGGCGGGTCCAGCCGCAGCGCCTGTCGGCTGCCGTCCTGGGTGGAGGGCGCATCGGGCAGCCGGCCCAGCCCGCGCGGGCTGGCGCCGGCGCCGGAGCCTGCGGATATCTGGAACACTGTCGGCAGGGTTTTGGGGTCATAGGCGGCGCGGTTGGCAACCAGCACGGTTTCCGGCGTCATCGCCACCACCCGCACCTTGCCCGAATCTGTCACCCCTGCCTTCACCGAGGGGCTGCGGTAGATGGTGGAGCAGCCGGAAGCCAGTCCGGCCAGGGCCAGGGCGCTGAGGGCAAGGGAAATGCGGCGCACGATGCGTCCTCCAATCAACTTAACTTCAATTCTCATCCAGCACCCGTTTCATGAAAAGGTTGCCAAGGAAGCTGCCGGTCCACTGCGAGGATTGCACAACCATCCCCTGCCGGACCCAATAGGTATTTATGAAGCCTTCCGCCAGCCCGTGGCAGCGCTCTTCGATCTTCCGGGTGGAAACCGGTTCGCCGCGCAGGAAGATATCCTCGCCGCCCAGGCTTGCCACCTGGCATTTGTAGGCGTGCAGCTCGATCTGGTCGTTGCCGTTGAGAAAGCTGTGGAACCGCTCAGCGGTACCATCCCGCGCCGCCAGCACCAGATCCGCGCTCTGGCGCACATCCGACCCCGCCAGCCCGGAGCCAAATCCCTTGGCCGAGGTCAGGAACCCCTGCTGGAGCGTGATGGTGGCGCCATCGGCGGTGAGCCAGGTCTGCACGCCCGCGCGCTCGGTTTCCAAGAGCATGACACCGCTCAGGTCGCGGCTCGGGAAACCCACCTCCAGCCGCGACGGGATCGGTCGGACAGAAGCCAGCGCCGAGGCACGCGGGTGGAACCGGGGCGCATCGGGCTGCAGCGCGCCGCGCAGCAGGTCGAGGTCGTCTTTTGCCTCGCCGCAAGAGAACAGCAGCAGGACTGACAGCACGGGCCACAGGCGTTTCATCGCATGAACCTCCCCCAGCCCTTGACCAGCTGCTGCGCGCGCGCCTCGCGGGTCACGCCATACAGCCGGTTGCGTACGTTGAGCCGGGCGCCGCCATCGCGCAGCACCGGGCGGATCACCTGGGCCAGCCGGTCGCGTGACGGGCGGCCGGTCAGCCAGGACACTGGGATCTCCAGCCGGATCCCCTTGTCAAAGGAGCCCTCGCCGAAGTCATCGAAGCTCACCGTGGTCAGGGTGAAAAAGGCGCCGACCTTGAAGCCATTGGCAAATTCCCGGTCCAGCGTGAGCGTGGCGCCGTAATCGCCGGCCAGGTAACGGCCTGCGTCCACCTGGGCGTGATACTCCCCGGGCAGATCGTAGTAAGCGGAGACATGGCCGGTGGCAGTTGAGTAATCCTGGAAACCGAACAGCACGTCGAAATCGCGCTGGCGCACATAGTTCAGCTCCGCCCCCAGGGCCAGGCGGCTGTTTGCCGGGAACCACAGGATCTCTCCCGACAGGCCGCCATACATGCTTTCCAGATAGCCCAGCGTGGCGCGGGCATAGAGGTTTTCGCCGGGCCGCCAGATATATTCCGCGGTCAGATGCTCGATGCGCAGATCGGACTGCTGCGCATAAAGCCCCCAGTCAGAGCGCACCCGCTGGATCACCGAGTTGGACTGGCGCTGGCTGTCGTCCAGGTTGCCGGCCGCGGGCTGGCGCAGCCCGGCTGACAGGGTCAGCCCCGGGGCAGCCGTGTAATCCAGCCCCAGCTGGGCGCCGATCTCATAGCGCAACGGCGCATCTGGATCGAAGAAGGACGCCTGCAGATAGGGGCCGAAGCGGTAGCTGAAATGCGGATAGGCCGCCTCGGTGAAGCCGCCCTTGATCAGGGAAATGCTGTCGGAGACCTCGGCCCGGGCAAAGCTCCGCCATGACCCGTCCGGGTCATGCTCCAGCTCATAAAGATCATTGCGGGCAATCCGCACGGAGCTGAGCGGCACCCCGCCTGCCATCAACGCAATGTCAAAGCCCTGCACCTGCGCCGGCTGGGTGTTGGCCAGCACCCGGGCGGTGCGGCCGATGGCCTGGGCGGACTGGCCGTAGCGGCTGTTTTCCACCCCGATGCGCAGGCTGTCCCCTGCCTCCTCAAGATAGACCAGCCGCAGCCCTTCCTGTTCGAGAGTGCGTGCCAGCACCTGCTGGCGGCGGGCGGACGCGGTGGGCTCTTCCGGCAGGTTCCAGCTGGCCAGCGCCACCTGGTCAACGGGCAGCAGGGGCGGCGGTGCAGCCCCCTGCCCGCCCGGTGCCACGCTCTGGCGCGGGTCGATGAAATAACTGTAGTTGAGCCCCAAGGTGGTGCCGTACATATAGGAGGCAGTCAGCTGCGCGCCGTTCTTGAACCGGTACTGGGCGCCGAAATTGAGTGGCGAATTGACCTCGAATCCGATGCTGGCCTTTTCTCGCGCGTACAGATCCGGCGAATATTCTGCGAGCAGGGTCAGGCGGTCACTGTACCGCCAGCTGGCGCCGCCGAACAGCGCCGCATCACCGCGGAACCAGTTGCCGAAATCCAGCTGGCCGGTGGTTGCAATGCCGCCGGCTCCAGAAGCTTCGCGGGTCTTAAATCGATCCGACAGCACCCCAAGCGGGTTAGAGAAACTGCCCCGCCCCGCCATCCGGCCCCAGCCAATGCCGCCGGAGAGCTTCAGCCGCTCCCGGAAGGTCTTGGTGGCGACCAGATATTCCGAAGCATAAATCCCGGTGCCGCCAAAGTCGCGCAGGCCCAGAGCCAGGGCCGGGGACCTGCGGCTCTCCTCTCGCAGCAGGAAGTGGAGATCAAAACTGCGGTCGTAACGGTTCAGGGCGCCACCGCGGTCAAAATCCTCGATTACCGCATAGCGGAAGCTGCCATGCACCCAGGGCAGCATCTGAAAAGTCATGGTGGCCCGCAGCGTTCGGTCCAGCACGCCGCTGGTAAAGGCTAGGGTGCCATCGGGATACATCTCAGCGGTGGGCGTCTCGATCAGCCCCGGCGTGCCGTAATTCGAGGTGGTCTGGGCTGCCAGCTGCGCAGGGGCCGCCAGCATCAGCGCTGCCGAAAGCACATGCCGTCCCTGGGGTATCCGATGTCTCATAACGCTTTAAAAATCACTTCTGCCCGCCCTCCCATAGCCGGTTTCCGGCGGGCTGTCCCGCCGCCGGGTGAAAAGGCGCGAATTGTCTCTCTTCTGTGGCGAATCTGCCTGCCTCTTCGCGCGTTCGGGACCCTGCTGCAACCCTTGCCGGCACCGTACAGGCGCCAGCAGCACGGATAGCGAGCCAGGCGGGGTTTTTCGGGCGCGCCCAGCAGAAAAATGCAGGCTCACGGAGCTTTTGCAGCAGTGCAGCATTCTCAGGGCACAACCGGCATGATATGCTGGCCGCGAATAGGTTTAGGAGATTAACGATGATCAGGATCACCCTCTTGGCGCTGGCCCTGTCCGCAACCGGCGTCTGCGCCCAGACAGCCGCCCCCGCAACCGGGCAGGACGATTGCGAAAACAGCCAGAACGCAAACAGCGATGAATGCTTGGTGGCACTGGCAGAGGCCGGTGATGCCGCCGCCGCGGCGGAAGCGGAAGGCGTGACCGGCTTTGTACCGCTGATTGCCCCGGCACTAGGAGCCGCAGCCGCGGCGGCTGGGCTGGCAGCAGCTGCTGGCGGAAGCTCTACCCCCTCCACCACCAGCACCGTCAGCACCAACTGATCCGGCCCGGGCCAGCGCCCCGGCTGGGAACAAAAAAACGGCGCGTCCCCACCGGGGCGCGCCGTTTCTGCAGGGTACCGGCCCGGATGTGCTGCCTCAGCTGACGTAGTATTTCGAGCCGTAGTCACCGTAGCTGTAACCGTACTGCTTCATCCGGCGGGTGTTGATCTGGCCCAGCACCATCCCGGTCAGGCGCTGGTTGTCGGTGTGGAACAGCCGCAGGGTTTCCGCCACATCCTGCTCCGCGGTGTCATCCCATTTCACCGCCAAGAGCACCGCATCCGCATTGCGCGCAATCAGCCGGGCGTCAGACACGATCAGCACCGGCGGTGTGTCGATCAGGATCACGTCATAGCTCTGCCGCATCTCCGCCAGGAAATCCCTGAACCGCTCCGAGGCAAAGAGGTCAGCAGCATTGGCTGAGGTCTTTTCCCCCGCCAGCACATCACAGCCCAGGAGCGGGTCTTGGAAAATCGCCTGTGCCGCCGGGAGATCGCCTGCCAGCACCGAAACAATGCCCTGCGGCGGCACATCCTTCAGCTGCGCGGTCAGGGTCCGGCGCCGGATGTCGCCTTCAACCAGCAGCACCTTCTTGCCGATGCCAACAAAATTCTGTGCCAGCGCCAGCGCATTGGTGGTCTTGCCTTCTCCGGGCAGCGAGGAGGTCATCACCACCACCTGCGGCGGCTGGTCCACATTGGACAGCATCAGCGAGGTGCGCAGGTTGCGCACCGCCTCCGCCGTGGCGGAAGAGGGTTTCTCGGCGAGATACTCCAGCACCTTGCGGCGTTCGCTGGCCGGGAATACCGGGATCTGCCCCAGCACGCTATAGCCGGTCTTGCGCTCCAGTTCCCCAGCGGAGCGGTAGCCGTTGCGCCGCGCCTCCAGCACTAAAATAGCGCTCACCCCCAGAAGCACCCCCAGAATTCCGCTCATCGCAATAACCAGGGACTTATTCGGAGCCGAAGCGCCGGTCGGCACCACCGCTCGCGACAGCAGGCGGCTGTCTGCCTTCTGGATGCCCTCCTGGGCTGAGGTCTCCTTGAGGCGGGTCAGGAAATACTCATAAAGCAGCCGCACCGCTTCCGCTTCGCGGCTGAGCTGCTGCAGGGTGATCAGATCCTCGCTCTGCCGGGCCAGTTGGCCGGACAGCTCGGCCTCCGACTGCACCAGCGCCTGAGCTTGCTGGCCTGCACGGCGGGCTTCAAGCGCGGCGCGGGCCAGCAGGCGTTGGAAGGCGGTGTCAAACGCGGCATCTCCCGCGTCACTGCCGACCTGCGCCATTAGGCGCTCCAATTGCCGGTCCTGGCTGACTTCCGCCTGCGCCTTGCGGGTCTCTGCGCCGCGCAGCCCGTCATAGCGCGCCTGTGCGGTGTCCACGGCAGCCTTGGCAAGGAAAATGCGTTCGCGCAGGTCCTTCAACTGTACCTCCTGCGCCTGCAGCGCTTCCGGCGAGATCAGCGTGGTGCCAGCATCGAATTCATTGACCTTGGCCTCGGCAGTTTCCAGCTCCGCCTTCAGCTCCGCCACCCGGGCGGTCAGCCAGGTTGTCGCCTGTTCGGTGGCGTCGAATTTCACTTCAATCTGGTTGAGGATATAGAGATCGACGATAGTATCAGCGATCAACGCCGATTTGCGGGCGGATTCGGTTTCCGCAGTGACCCGAAACACCAGAGTATTGGGAACATTACGCACCGAAACCTTGCTCAAAAGGGTGGAAACCACCCCGTCCCGGATCAGCTGTTCGACAAGCTCCTGCGGCACCTCCGTAGCCGGACGCTGCAGGCCCAACAGCGATTTGACTCCCGATTTCACTGTCCAGACCAGGGCCCCCAGGCCGGACGGCTCCACCAAAGTGCCGTTGAACTCCTGATCCTCCACAAGAGCAAGTTTATCGACAACCTTGCCCATCAGCCCCCGGGACCGCAGCACTTCCAGCTCGGAATTGACCTCGGCATAGTCACCCGACAAGCCGCTGACGACGCTTTGCAAACCCACCACGCTTTCCTGCTTGGTCTCCAGCATCACCACGGCAGTGGAGGTATAAAGTGGCACCGCAGCCACAAAGGCATAGACCCCGCCGATCAAGATGGCCGCCATCGTGGCCAGAGCTATGATCCATTTACCTCGCCACAGGGTGGCAAGCAGGGCGGCAAGATCGAGGAGATCGTCGTCCGGCGTGCCCGGCGGCGCCGGGCGCTGCACGGGAAAGGAAGCTTCGTTCAAAGGCGATTGTTTCATGAATACCCGAATACCGTGATGACAGGCGCGAGCCAGCGGCGCGCCTCAGCCCCCGCATACACGCAGCTGCGCCGGGAAGAAAGGCCGCGGCATGGCCCCGCGGTTCAGCGGCCGGTGGTGCCAAGCACCGCCAGACCGGTTCTGGCAATGATTTTCAGATCGGTGCGGAAACTGCGCCGGGCCAGATAGGCCACATCCAGCACCACCCGTTCGTCATAGCTGATTTCATTGCGCCCGGAGACCTGCCACAGCCCGGTGATGCCGGGTTTCTGGGCCAGATAGGCCGGGACACTGCGGCCGTATTTCTCCAGTTCCTGAGTGACGATGGGGCGCGGGCCGACAAAGCTCATCTCGCCCTTCAGCACATTCCAGAGCTGCGGCAGCTCATCGAGGCTGGTCTTGCGCAGGATGCGGCCCAGCCGGCTGATGCGCGGATCATTCGTCAGTTTGTGGTCACGCGCCCATTCCGCAGCGGCGGCGGGATTGGCATCCAGATACGCCTGCAGCCGGGATTCGGCATCCGCCACCATGCTGCGCAGCTTCCAGCATTTGAACGGCTTGCCGCCCCTGCCGACCCGGGTATGGCCAAAGAAGCCTGCGCTGCCGTCGCAGCGCACGATCGCCCACAGGACCAGGATGACCGGCACCAGAACCGGCAGCAGCAGCAAGGCAAAGCCGATGTCGAAAGCGCGTTTGCCAAAGCTGGGATAAAACCCCGCAGAGGCCTGATCTAGGGCCTGGCGGTCGGCGGAGCCTTCGATGGCATAAGCTGCCACTACAAAATCCTGCATCGTCAAACACCTGTAAATTTTAAACGTCTAAACCAACACCCACCCGTCAGACGGGATGGGCAGCTGTTCAATACACTCAAGTTGCAACAAATTTAAGTAGCGTTTTTCATACTTCTGCGACGTGGTTAATATATGCCACAGCCACCCATAATCTGCAGCGCTGGACCGCCCCCAGGCGCGCCTTACCTATGACCAAAAAACATGCACTGCGCCGCTAGTGCTCGCGGTCGGCCCCTTTCAATGCCACTGCCTGCATATCCGCGATAAGCTCCTGCGCCTTCTGCGCCCTATATCTGCCCGCATGCACTTCGTAGTGCTTGGCGGTCTGGGCGCTCGTTTGCCCGCACAGGACACGCGCCAGCTCTGCACCATGAGTGCCGTGTTGCGCCATGGCATCATGGACAAGGGTGCGAACGATGTGAGGAGTATGGCCGGTGGCGGTCTTGAAGCCGTATGCAAGCGTCCGGGAAGACAGAATCTCATTTGTTTCTGTCGAAAACAGGGGGGTGCCTCTGCGTGCCAGATAGCTGGCCATAACAGCATCGCTGTCCCCGAACATGAGGAGATCATCCAGATAGGGCGTCAGATGATCGTGGAGCTTGCCATGATGGCGGTAGCCGGTCTTGCCGGACGCCACCTGGAGCGACCAACCGTATTCATCCCGGATGACGTGCCGTCCAACGACAAGGCAGCTTACGTCGCTGATTCGCATTTGCAACATTGACAGCAACGCCAGAACGCCAGATCGCTGAAAGTAGGTCCGCCGCCTGTTTACAGATTGAGTTTCATAGGCAATGCGGCGCCATTTGACGGCCGCCAACGCGACATCCCGCAGGGTGATCGGCTTCGCCGCAAGCTGCCGTACCTTTCCCGGCACTTCTCGCTGCATGTCTTCGCGGTAGATCCCGCAGTCTTCGAGGATGAGGCGCCGTTCAAGGGCGGGGTACCTGAGCTCTTTCGCCATCGCCTGAATGCCGGTGACATAGGTCAGGCGGGTGGTGTTCTTGAGCGGCCGGGCATCCAGATCTTCGATAAAGAGGCAAAGCCCTTCGCGGGAGAGCCTGAGATCGAGCCCTTTACGCTGCACCACGGCAAGATATTGCCCTGCCGCATTCCTCGTCACGGCAAGGCTGCTGGCCGAATAGCGCCTGCGGCCACGGCGCGGCGTCTCCATGCGCCGGAGCGCCAGCTGAAAAGGGCGCGGGAATTCGGCGAAAGGAAGTGTGCGGCGCCGATGGGTCATGCTTTCCCCCGCCGCAGCACATTGCCCTGCAGCTGCGCCAGCAGCTTTTGCCCTTCCTCGTGTTTCCGGGCCTGATCAACGAAAACGTAGTTCTTCCTGACGGTCGCTTCAGTGTCACCGAGAAGCGCCGCGATGATCGCATAGTCGGCGCCGGGCTGGTTGGCGAGCAGGGTTGCAAGAGCATGGCGAACCTGGTGCGGCGTCATCGGCACGCCGGCATCCAAAGTAGCATTTTGCCAGATCGTGTTGAGGCGGGCATAGGACACCCCGCCAAAGAGCAAACGGGGGATCCGGCGGGAGGCCCCGACATGCGCTTCCAGCAGGCGGGGCCGGACCTCTGAAACAAACCAGGCGACGATCGCGCAGGGATCTCCTCCCTGCTTCCGGGTGAGGGTGATATAGTGGTGGGAGTAGCCGTTCTTCACGATGTCCGGGGGCGTCGTGATGACAAGGCCACGCTTGGCGTCATGGAGCTGGACATCAGCATCCTGATCCCCGTAGCTCAGCCGCAGGAGCGTCGAGATGCGCAAAGGCAGGGAGGTCCAGATCGCCGCCGCACAAGCCGCGATCGACAGCGCGATGGCCGCGTTCTTGTGGTATTGAGAGCCGGTTTCATATTCCTGCATCTGCCTTTGGGCCGCCTGGAACAGCGTGTTCGGCAATGCAAGAAAAGCAGTCGTCTTCTGTCGGCTGTGCAGAAATTCCTCGCACCATTGGCGCCTGGTGCTGGACATGGCCTTGACGTTTTCGAACTCGGCGAAGTCACCAATGACCTCCGTCAGAACCTCAGCGTCATAACCGCAACCGCGAACGAAAAGCTTCCAGTTGTTCACATACTCGAACAAGGTGGTTGGCTGCAGCTTTCTCCAAGAGAACTCGCCGTTCAGCTCGCGCTCGATCACCTCTTCCAACAGTTCCGGGTCCGAAAGGTCCTCTAGCGAAACATCCCTGTCAGGGTCGATTAGCCCAGCAGTCAGCATGGCCGTATAGACATAGGTCATACCCCGAACGGCCTGCTGCACGCGCGAGGGAGAACAGGCGCTCCGGCGTTTGCGCCGGTGGCCCTTGGGCTCTCCCTTCAGACGGTTGCGGCACCAGTCATCCACCTCCGATGCCAGCAGCGCGGGCAGTTCGGCGCGAACGCACTGGGCGCGGGATTTATGAACCGCTGCGCCGCTGAACGCGGAGGACAGCGGTACCGTCACCGCACCCTCGTGCGCTTTGATCAGCTTCATGGCGGACTGGATCGACCGGTAGCGTCCGGAAGTGGTGGCGTTGTCCACCTGCACCTGCACCCATTCACGGGTGATGTCAGCAGGGCTGATCCCGTCCTGGCGCGCGATGCCGGCCAAGACCTTCACGGCGATCAGTTTCCGTTCGTCCGCATGTGCCGGCTGGAGATCCAGCAGGAGCTGGGACCACGCGTCGGCTTGCTGTTCCGGCAATACGCTGGAGGGCTCCCCGGCAAATGCCAACAGCGCGGAGCGCGTCTGGGAGCGCCACGTCGAGAACGACCCCTTGCTCTTGAAACCGGACGGCAGCTGGCGAATAGCGCCGCGCCCCCAGATGGCATCAAACGCATCGGGGTCAGCCGGGATCTGTTCCAAAGGCGCGCCGCCGTAATACGGGACCCTGGAAACACGGTTGATGGAGCCCAAGACCTTCTTCTTGAAGCTCTCGGAAAAGGACGCGCCGGTTTTGACCCAGCGGGCCACGTCAGCCATAGATGCCATGGAATTCATCCTGTTCTATCACGACTTATCAAGTCAATGAATATTATATGAAATTAATAAAGTGAGGTGATCACTACAGTACATTTCGAAAAACATCTTAATGTAGTGTATGCCTCACTTTTTGCGGGATCCTCACTTTTGGCGGAGGTCTCCGGTTTTTTCCTCACTTTCAGATTTTCGCAGAAGAAAGGAGCTGTACCGGATCGTGCGGGGAGAGATCCTCACGCTGTGCAAAATTCCGATCCGGCCGTAATTTCGAACCGTCTGTGGTGTCACACCAAGACGGTCTGCCAGTTCACCGGCGCTCTGAAGGCGGTCATCCGGATCGATTACGGTAAGGGTCTCCGTCGGCAGCTTTTCGATTTTTCGCAAAACCTCTGCCCAAGAATAGCGGGGGGAAGCATGAAAGCCTGACGGCGTGATAGATGCAGCTTGCAAGGCAGCACGCGCAGTGGCGCGATCGACCTGCCAGCGGCGCGCGATCTGGGAAACGGTAGCGTAGCTCATTTGACATCCGCATAGATTGGTTTCGAGTACGAAACCCAGCTGATGCTTGTGCCATGCTGCCTTGAATTGGGCTTGAAAGCAGACAGAAAAGGCCATCTAGGCTGAGTTCGCAGGGCCACTCAGGACTGAGACCCAAAGCCCGGACCCTTGAATTTGCTAAGAGGCTAATTCGATCCGCTTATACTCATTTTTCGATGACCTTTAAGGCTACCCGCTCTTTCATACGTCGGGGCCCGAGGTGCAGTTAAGCACCGTGTCGCCGCACAATCTACCTAAGCGGTATTCTGCTGTCCACAGGCACAATCAAGTTTTTCGGTGTGCCATCATCTTTAGCAAGACGGTTGCCCTGCGCCTGGGCGTCCCGCTCACGCAGGAATGGCAGGCATACTTGGTCAGGCCAAAGTATCCGGTCGGAAAAGGGACCGGTTTATCTTTCCATCACGCGGTGCAATTTCTCAGCAACTGTGCCTCCGGCGAAGAGAAATTTCTCAGCTTCACCGCCTGATCTGAACAGGATCGTTTCCACAACCGCCATGCCGGCCGGGCGCTTCCTGGTTCCTTTACGCCAAGCGATCATCCCTTCCCAATAGAACTTGCTGAGAATGGCAAATGCTATCCGGTCCCGCTCGATAGCCGCAAAATTAGGATACAGGGAAGACACACGGGAGCCAGGCAGAAGATACGTCCATCTGCCCTTTCGGTGAGCCAGTCCGTGGACTTCATGGCAAGGCGACCCAAGGCTGTGGGTCGGCGGGAGGCATGGTCTATAGACCCCCTTGCTCGCGTGAGGCACCTTTCTCCTTACTTGTTCGATGATCATCTGTGCCAGGCTGTCTAGGTCCGGACAGGTGTTCCAGGCTGAAGAAAGACTTTGCGCAAAGGGTGAGAGGCCTAAGATATTGTCCCATATTGCCTCCGGGAACCACATCCGGCCAAGGTGAAGGAGGCGTCTTTCCAGGATTTCCAGCGTATTGCGGTGAAGGCCGGGCATCTCGAACACCAGAATAAACACGGCCCACCGCCGTAAATACTTCTGCTTGCAGATGCGTTCAAAAAGATCAGCTTCGGACATACCCAAGTAAAGGCGCGGGCGCGCGCCTCCTGCCCGCAGAAACACATAAATTCCAGATACCGCTCGTGAAATGCAGCTTCGCCCCAGAGAGCAGAGTGCGAGTTCAGTCATTTCCAGGGTTTCGGCGAAAAAGCGGATCTCAGCCAGCTGGCTGGCAGGGAGAACACTGCGCGGGCTGCTGTTCAGAGGAAATTGACTGCTGTGCAGGCGCAAGGGTTTGGCATACATCGTCTTTCAAGATCCAGTGAGCGGGCCCAGCCAGGGGCAAAGGTCTTCTGCGCCGAGCTCCCGTGCCTCGGCCAGCAATCCGGACAGGTGTTCGATCAGTTCTCGATGCGGCTCCAAAAGCATCCTGGCGCGGTCTTCGAATTGGCTGAGCCTCGCGCTCACTGAGTCGCGATCCTCCGGAGACAGGCGTAAAAGGTCAGGCTCCCCCAGCCAAATAGGACCATGGATGCCAAGGCCGGTCTGCCGGTCCAGATACAGCTGCAGGCAGGTGGCAAGTGCGAGATCGCTGTCCCGGCTGCCCCCGCTGCCAGCACTGATGCTGCCGAGGATAAGTCGTTCGGCGGCCCGGCCCGCCATGTGAATGCTTAGCTCATTTTCAAATTCACCGGCTGTTCCCTCTATTATCGCAGACTTCCGCGTTGTCATTCCGCCGTCTGCTGCGACGGCAATACGTTCCACCGGGCCCGCGCCAAGCAATGTTGCGGCGACGGCATGGCCGCACTCATGAATGGCAATGCGCCGCTCCAAACCGCTGCGCACCAGCCGGGTGGACCCAAGCTGCGCAGCAAGGGAGGCAGCATTAAACGGTTTTCCATCCTTGCGGGCCTTCGATTTCGCGGCGCGGATTTGGGCGTCAATCCCGGCGGGTGTCTGTCCTGCAAACAGCTTTGCCAAAGCCTGTACGCCTTCTTCGCTTGAAAATTCCTGGCGCAGCATATGGCTGATCTGACTGATCAGCGGGCGAGGCAGCTCGTGATGGGCATCAAAACGCCCAGGCCGAAGGATAGCCGGATCAAGCGTGCCCGGGGAATTGCAGGCCCCAAGAAGGATGACGCCCTCGTGCTGATGAAGCTGGTCTATCTCTTTCAGGAAGGCGTTGATGACCTGCCGGCGGTAGTTGCTGTTATTCTGATCGCGGCTGTCGCGCGCACCGGCAGCATCAAGCTCATCGATGAAGAAAACGCAGGGACGCGCTGAAACCGCTTCGGAGAACGACTTGCACATCGCACCCAGCATGTCGCCCAGGTGGCCCTCAGATTGCCACCGGCCGAAGCTTGCCTCCAGCAGTGGCACGCAAGCAGATTTCGCAATGGCATTGGCAAGCACTGTTTTGCCTACGCCGGGCTCGCCCGAGAACAGCAATGAGCGTGTAATTTCCAACCATTGCACTGTGCCGTCCTGCCAGGCCTTAAGGTCAGAGACAATGGCCGCCGCCGCCTGATGTGCCGGAGACTGGCCACCGATTTCCTCTAAGGACATCATATGGCGGGCGGGGCGGGCAGCTGGTTTGGTCAGCTCAGTCAGCTTGAGCGCGGCATCGCGCGCGCTCGGCTGACGCAACGCCACAAGCAGAAATGGAAACTCCAGAGTTGCAAGAGTTTCATCTGTTGGCAGCAAAGGCCCGATAGCTTGGTGGTCAAACCCGCCCGCCGGGCAGTAACGCTGCGCCAGGAGTATCTGCAGGATCTGCCGGCCAAAGGGCCTCAGCCGTATGGCAACAGGAAGCAGTCTGCGGAGAGGGGAGGAAAGCTGCACCCCGTCCGGCAGGAGGACCAATAAAGGATGCGGAAATGCAAGGGCGTCCCGAATGATGTCTTCAAAAGCCGTCAGGCTGGAGCTGGTTATGCTGCCAGATGCCCGCAATTCCGGCTGGCAAATCTGGAGTACAGGACCGGGCGGATGCAGCGGTGCGCGAGAATGCGCAACCCATTCTGCAGGAAGCAGAAGCTGTTCAATTTGACGCTTGGCCCGGTTCAGTTCAGAGGGATGGATACCAGCAAGAACGGTGATGGCGTTTGGTGCCAGAACCTGGTTTTTGAAAGCCGTTTCAGAGCCGAATGCCGCCGCCAGACGAATGGAGAAAAGGTGCGCCGCGGGGTGGATGTACTTTTCAGCAACACGCTGAGCCCTTTCCCGCGGAACACAATCTTCATTACGGAACTCCGCTGCGTTCGGGTCACTGTCCGGCTGTGCGCTCCAGTCTTCGCTAGCCCTTTCGCAATTGGGCGCGGCAGATGTTTGCAGCCCACCAGCCCTGTCTGCATGAGAAGGTTCTCTGCTGCAGCCCTCGGCATCGCACAAACGCTGGGTCAGCGTTTCCGAAAACCGCTCCCAGTCCGGTTCGATGCTGCTGGATCGATGCTGTTGCGGCTCAGTCGAACTGTTTTTTCTAGTCACGGGCAGCTCCTTTCAGAAAGCGGTGCCTACAGGTCTTGCAACGCCGAGTCCACGCAAAAAAACATTTGAAAACAAACGGTTAAATGCACTCTCATTCTCGCAAGCGAGAGCTACCCTCAACACTTCAGCAAAACCAATGCCTTACCTCCTCCGGGAGGGGGGGATTTCTAGATTTTCGCAAATTTCTGCTGGAGCCGCAGGAGACGGCACAGACCGGTGACGGCTGAGTACACGCCGCCAGCGCCACAAGAGGATCAGACGTTCTCGCACAAGAGAGCTCTGGGAACTCACGCAGAAACGTAAATTCCTATATACTATTCCACTTCAGATGGTTCTGGATTTCAATCAGCTTCCTGTCGTAGCCCGCGGCAGACGCCCTACAACCAGAGTATTTGCGTGAGATGGAAAAGAGACCGTGGCAGACCGACCTTAAGTATCGATTTGTCAGCGTTGTCGGCCCAGTCAGGCTGGGCTGCCACCGGAGATGTGATGCTCTGTGCGGCGGGCATAGGCAAAGGAATTTCTAGACCGCATGCCCCAACTGAATAGGCATTTCCCTCCAGACAGCGCATTGCTCAATGCCAGAAAAACTGCCGCCTATACGCAATAGCCGAACCTGTCCCAGACCCCGCGGCCATAGACCGTGCCCTCATGCGCTTCGATATACTTGGGGTTCGAGTTCTCCAGCTCTGCGAACCGCTCTTCCATCGCAACGGCGCCGCGGCGCGCGGGCACCTGCAGGAACGCCCCCAGCCGCTGCATCTCCGCACCCGGCTGCTCCACGAAGTCCTCGTAGCGGCTGATGATGCAATCCGCTTCGGAGAAATCCGCATCGGCCTGGGAATAGGCCGCGTTCCAATGCATCATCAGCTCCGGCAGCGAGGTCTTGCTCCATTTCTGCGTCGCCGCCGCGACCGCCCGCGGGTCCCGGGTGACGATGATGAAGCGGCAGCCCGGAAACACCCGGCGCAGCCACCAGATCTTTGTCAGATGCGGCGGCGATTTCTCCAGCAGCACCGGCGCGCTGCCGACGACAAAGCGGCTCCAGTCCTGCAGGATCCGCTCCCGGCAGCCCGCGTAATCCGTCAGCTGCTGCAGCTCCTCCCGCATCCGGCGGCTGAAGGCAAAGGCCCCCGGGCCGCCGAACCCCCGGGCGGAGGCAAACACATTCTGCATATGCTGGCCTTCGCTTTCAGGCACCGTGGCACGCAGATACGACAGCTCGAACTGCGCCGTCAGCATCCGCTCCAGCAGGGTGGTGCCGCTGCGGTGCAATCCACAAATGAATACCAGAGAGGAAATCTGCGGATTGTCGTTGTAGTCCTCGGCCTCGATACGGGCCGCCACCAGCGGTTTGCGGCGCCGCGGCGCCTTGGCGGGGGGCTTGGGACTCATCGTGTTTTCCATGGCCATGGCCTGTCTGTCTGGAGCTTCGCTGCCATCTGCGCCGCGCTCTGTCCGGGCCTGCGCTCCGGCGCGAAACCCCGCCTCGGAAATCCGCGCGCGTCAGGCGCGGCGGCGGCGGTTCACTTCCCAGGCCAGGACCAGGGCGGCGCTCACGGCCGCCAGTGCCAGCAGGCCGGTGCTTGCATCAATTTCTGGCACCCCGTGCGGGTTGCCAACGCCGTTGTTCCAGCCATTGCCGCCGGCGTTTCCATTGTTGCCGCCATTGCCGTTGCCAATGCCGTATCCATTGCCGTTGCCCATGGCAAAAGCAGCCGTCAGGGTCAGGCAGTGCGCCGCAAGTGCAGCGGCTGCTGCAGTCAGAAAAGTTTTCATTGCTCGGCCTCAACCGGTTCGCGTTCACACCCCTGCAAAAGCCGTTAACATTTTCCAAAAATACGCGCAACTTCCAGCCCCCGCCGGATGCGGCTTTGCCACCGCCCCGTGTCCGGGCTGCACCGGTCTGCGTCAGCGCCCGGCCTGCAGGAACCGCACCGCCCCGCCGCCCAGGCAGGCCGCCGACAAAACCCCGCTGGCATAGGCGCCGGTGTCGACGGCAATCCGGCCCTGCACGGCAGCGGGATGGTCCACGATGGTATGGCCATGCACCACCCAGACCCCGTCGCGGCGCGGGGTGCCCAGGAACGCCGGATGGCCCCACATCAGCACCTCCTCCGCCTGCCGGTCCGGGGCAATCTGCGGGTCCGCGCCGGCATGCGCCGCCAGCACATTGCCCGACAGCAGCGAGGCCTCCAGCCCGGCCAGCCAGTTGATCAGCGCCGCCCCCATCCGCTCCTGCAGATGGTCCCGGCACGCGCGCAGTTCCTCTGCGCGCATCTGCGGCCGCACCCCCGGCACACCAAAGGAGGCCAGGGTCTGCAGCCCGCCGTTCCTGATCCAGCGGCCGCCCTCGCGTCCGGGATCGCGCAGGAAGCGCAGGAGCATGTCCTCGTGATTGCCCTTCAGGCAGGTCAGATCCGGGCGCGCGCTGAGACAGCGCAGCACCTCTGCGCTCTGCTCGCCCCGGCCGGTGTAATCGCCGGCCAGCACGATCCGGTGGCCCTGCGGCACCTGCGCCAGCATCCGTTCCAGCAGGTCCAGGCAGCCATGCACATCGCCGATCACGCAGAGCGGTTCGCCAGGCGCCGGCGCCGCAAAACCGGCAGGCATACCGGAGGCCTCCGGGCCGGATTTTTGCAGCCTGAGCTTTTGCAGCAGCGATGACAGCACGGGCAGAGAGCTCTCCGGTTGGCCTGCGCCGCGGCGCAGGGGGCATCAGGGTCCGGCGGTGATACCGCCCTGCCCGCGGCGGAGCAAGCCACAGGGGCTGCCGATCGCTCAGAACAGGAAGTCATCATCACCATAATCATAAAGATCCGCCGTTCACTGGTCGCCCGTCACACACCATCCAGATCCGTCAGAAGCAGTGTGGACTGACTTGTGCCGCCTGTCACACCGAAGGCCGAAAATACCTATCAGTGACAGCTGATCTCCGCCGCATCCGACGCTGAAGTACCGCCGAAGCGAGACATTCCTGCATCCCCAGCAGAGCCCAAGCCTTCCTCATTTCAAAATTTTCCAGTTCAGTGATGCTAGAGACCCACAGCCCCTGCCCTGTACTGCCGCGAAATCTCGATCGCTCTGGCCCCCGCGAGGATTTTGCCGGTGGTAGTGAAAGACGGCGATCTCGGTATCTAGAAGCAGCGTGGGCTGTGCGACGGGGTGGACAAACCGCAGCGGTCCCCGCCTATGGCCCATCCAAACCTTATGTACACGCCGCCGCCGCCCAAAATGCACACTTCAGGCCCTTGTGCAGGTCACACCGAAGCTGGTGGAATGGCAGGGGGAGTGCGCGGGTCCGTCGCTTGCAGCTATGGCCGCGGATCGTTATAGGCAGCATGGCGGGCCTTGCGAGTTTGAAACCTTCCCTTCACAGGCTTAGACGCACACGGAATAATACCACTGAACACAAAGGCCGCAGATAAATGCCCCTTTACCGGAACGGCGATAAAGTCATTCTCTTTGTCCATATTCCCAAAACCGGCGGTTCCACTGTGGAAGAGGTGCTGAAGGCCGCGGGCGCGCCGCAGGCGCTGAAGTACCACAAGCGGCTGGGCTACTCCAACGCCACCCCCCAGCACATGCACTGGGAAGTGATCCGCCACTGGATCCCGCAGGTGTTTTATGACTACGCCTTCGCGGTGGTTCGCCACCCGCTGGCCCGGTTAGTCAGCGAATACCACTGGCGGAAGGCGATTACGGAAAACCGGGAACTTCCGGACTTCGACACTTGGGCAAACCGGCAGATGAACCGCTACCCCAAGGATAACTACATTCTGGACAATCATATCCGGCCGCAAAGCGAGTTTCTGGGGCCGAAGGTTGAAGCCTTCCGGCTTGAAGATGGCCTGGATCATGCTGTTCACACGGGGCTTGAATGGCTGGGCCTGCCTGTGGATGACGTCAAAATCCACCATGCCCGAAAATCTGAACGCAGCCCCCAGACTGTGTCTCAAAAAACGCTAGAAAGGGCAAAGGCCTTCTATGCTGCCGATTTCGAACGCTTCGGCTATGACCCAGCCCTCTTGCCGAAAGACCTGCAGGCAGACTAACCGCTTGTTCTCTATGTGCAGTTGCCAGTAGCCCGGGGGAGTATTGGAAATGGCCTTTAACACCATCCTGCGTATCGCTTACCGCAGGCTTCATTGGACCAGCCGTTTCTTGCCGAAAGGGCTTCGTCACTGGATCGGTGCCTTCTACCGCGCGCAAACCGCACCCTCGAAACCTGCGGAATCTGCCCCTCCCAAACCGTCCCCGCCCCTTCCCGAGCACATTTTTATCCGCGCATTGGAAAGCGAGCCGGTCCAGCCCGGCCTCGTCCTGTATGAAAGCTTCCACGGCAGTTCCGTAAACTGCAGCCCGCGAGCGGTATTTGACGCACTGCTGAACGACCCCGAACGGGCCGGCCTGGAACATGTCTGGGCTCTGAAACGCCCGTCAGCCGCTCCGGAACCCCTGTTGCAATTGCCCAATGTACGCTTTGTGGCCTCCGGCTCGGCAGAATATGCGCAGCTTCTGGCCACCGCCGGCACGATCATTTCCAACAGCACCCTGCCGACCTGGTACCTGCGCCGCGACGGGCAGTCTTATGTCAACACTTGGCACGGGGTGCCGCTGAAGCGGATGTTCAAGCACGAGGACGCCCTGCGCCCGACCGTACACCGCAACAGCCAGCGCAATTTTCTGCAGGCCTCACATGTGCTCTTGCAGAACAGCTTCACCGCCGATGCGCTGCTGGGGGCTGCGGATGTGCAGGAGGCGGTCGGCGCACGGCTCAGCTGCATTGGCGCGCCGCGGGTAGATGAGACGCTGACTGCAGACCCCGATGCGCTGCGCGCCGAACTGGGGCTGAACGACGGTCAGAAGCTGATCTTCGTGGCGCCGACCTGGCGCGGCGAACTGGGCAAGGCCAGCAAGAAGGCACCGATGCTGGATGCCCTCCTGCAGGCGCTGAACGGGCTGGATCCCGACCAATACGCGGTCTATGCGCAGATGCACAACTTCACCGGCACCCGCGCCAAAAACGCCAAGGCAGTGCCCGCCGGCATGTCCACCAACCGCTTTCTGGCGGCCGCGGATATTCTAGTCAGCGACTATTCCAGCATCATGTTCGATTACCTGGCCACCGGGCGGCAGCTGATCCTCTATGTCTACGACCGTGCCGAATACGAGGAGCTGCGCGGCCTCAATGCCGAACTTGAGGAACTGCCTGCGCAGCTCTGCATGCGGCCCAAGGATGTGATGGAGGCGATCCGCACCGGCCAGCGCGCCGATGCGCTGCCGCAGTTTGAGGCGGCCAAGGCGCAGTTTTTTCCGCTGGAGGACGGCCAGGCCACCACCCGGGCACTCAAGGCCATCTCCGCCCCGCCCCTGCCGCGCAGCCGCAAGCGGCCCCGGATCGCCTTCTACGGCGGCGGCTGGAAGAACAACGGCATTACCTCTTCGCTGCTCAATCTGCTGGGCGCGCTGCAAGACTATGATCTCGACATCTATGTGCTGACCGAAGGCCTGCCGCTGGAGAAATCCGAAGAGCTGCGCGCCAACCTGCGCCGGGCCGGGCCGCGGGTGCGGCTGCTGCACCGGGCCGGCGGCATGGTACGCCCGCCGGAAGAAAACGCCCTGGTGGAGCAGTTCTATGAGCAGAACCGCTTTGAAAGCCCGGAGCATGAGGCCGCGGTGACCGCCGCCTTCCGCCGTGAGGCACGGCGGCTCGCGGGCGACATGGAGTTTGACGCGGCGGTGGATTTCAGCGGCTATGCCCGCTACTGGAGCCTGCTGATGGCGATGCTGCCGGCCAAGCGCCATGCGATCTACCAACACAACGACATGCGCTCGGAGGCCGACAAACGGTTCGCGATCCTCAACGGCGTCTTTGCCACCTACAAATGGTATGATGCAATTGCCAGCGTCTCGGATGAGACCCGGCAGGTGAATGCCGCCAATCTCACCGCCTATTACGCCGCGCCGGAGGCGGCGCTCACCGTGCGCAACGTGATCCGCCCGGACCAGATCCGGGCTCGGGCGCAGGCACCGCTGCCGCGGGAGCTGGGCCTGCAGCTGCCGCAGGACAAGCCGGTCTTCGTGATGGCCGGGCGGCTGTCGCCGGAGAAAGCCAAGGACCGGGCGATCCAGGCCCTGGCCCGGCTGCGCGCCGAAGGCACCGAGGCGACGCTGGTGATCATGGGCACCGGCCCGCTGGAGGAGGAGCTGAAGGAAGAGGCGCGCAACTGCGGCGTCGAGGATCTGGTGATCTTTGCAGGCCATGTCAGCAACCCCTTCCCGGTCATCGCCCGCGCCAGCTGCTTCCTGCTCAGCTCCGACTACGAAGGCCAGCCGATGGTGCTGTTGGAGGCGCTCACCCTGGGCAAGCCGGTGCTGGCCACCGACATCCCCGGCGCCCGCAGCGTGCTGGGCACCGAGTACGGCCACCTGGTGCCGCCCAGCGTCGACGGGGTTGCCGAGGGCATGCGCCATTTCATCGAGGGCCGGATCAGCGGCGCCGACTTCGACGCCGAGCGCTACTGCGAGGCGGCGCTGCAGGATTTCTTCGACCGCATACTTGGCTTCACCCCCAAGCGCCTGCCGCAGTCCTGATTCCCCGTTCCCTGCCCGTCCGGACCCTCTCCGGCCCCCTTCCGGACCGGGCGGAAACAGGCCTGCACAGGCCCGGCAGCGGCAGAATGCGGCCTGCCGGCCGCGGCTGGCGGGCTAAATTGATCCGGGGTCTACCCAAAGGCCGCTTAACCGGCTATCAACGCTTCCACAGCTAAGAGAGGCATCCCGGCACGAGCAGTCAGGCCCCGGCGGGAAAGCGGAATTGCAGCCAGACCGGACCGGAAAACAGATTTCCGGCACGGGGCGTGTGAATATGGAGTTATTAATGCGGCGTGTGATTACTTACGGCACTTTTGACACCCTTCATTTCGGACATATCCGCCTGCTCCGCAGGGCCCGGGAACTGGGTGATTACCTGGTCGTCGCGCTGTCCTCCGACGAGTTCAACGAGCTCAAGGGCAAGACCTCGAAATTCTCCTGGGAGGAGCGCAAGCGCGACCTCGAGGCGATCCGCTATGTGGACCTGGTGATTCCGGAGCACACCTGGGAGCAGAAGCGCCAGGACGTGCAGGACCACAATATCGACGTCTTCACCATGGGCGATGACTGGACCGGCGAATTCGATTTCCTGTCGGATCTCTGCCAGGTCATCTACATGCCGCGCACGCCGGAAATCTCCAGCACGATGATCCGCAACAAGATGCAGGGGCTCAGCACCGCTGCCGAATAACCCCGCCGCCGCCCGGCTTTGCCCCGGCCGCAGCGGATGCGGGCGGACCCCGTGGTATGCCTGCTGTTCCCCGACTGCCGCCTCCTGTGCCCTGCCGCCCTGCCGGCGGCTTTCCGGGGCACTTAACCCGCAGAGCATGACAGCCGTATGACATCCGCCGCCGCCTGCGGCACAATAGGGCCGCAAGGGCCGGCAGCGCCCGGACCGGACCCGGAGAACCGCCATGAACATTCTTTGCGTAGGCGCAGGCCTGTCGGGCGCGGTGATCGGCCGCCAGCTGGCCGAGGCCGGCCATCAGGCCACCGTGATCGACGCGCGCCCCCACATCGCCGGCAACTGCCACACCGAGCGCGATGCGGAGACCGGCGTGATGGTGCATGTCTACGGGCCGCATATCTTCCACACCGACGACACCGAGGTCTGGGACTATGTGAACCGCTTCGCAGCCTTCCTGCCCTACAAGAACCGGGTGAAATCCACCACCCGCGGGCTCTCGGGCGCTAGGGAAGTCTTCTCGCTGCCGGTGAACCTGCACACCATCAACCAGTTCTTCCGCAAGACCCTGCGCCCGGAAGAGGCGCATGACTTCATCACCGAGGAACAGGCCGACACCACGATCGAAGATCCGCAGACCTTCGAAGAGCAGGCGCTGCGCTTTGTCGGCCGCGATCTCTATGAGGCGTTTTTCAAGGGCTACACCCTCAAGCAATGGGGCATGCCCCCCTCGGAACTGCCCGCCTCGATCCTGAAGCGGCTGCCGGTCCGCTTCAACTACGACGACAATTACTTCTTCCACAAATTCCAGGGCATGCCGCAGGACGGCTATACCGCGATGACCGCCCGGATCCTCGATCATCCGGGCATTTTGCTCCAATTAGAGACTGAATTCACCCCGGAGATGGGAGCAGAATACGATCATGTGTTCTACTCCGGGCCGCTGGACGGCTACTTCGGCTACAGGCTGGGCCGGCTCGGCTACCGGACGCTCGATTTCGAGCGCTTCACCCATCAGGGCGACTACCAGGGCTGCGCGGTGATGAACTACGGCGAGGAAGCTGTTCCTTACACCCGCATCACCGAGCACAAGCATTTCAGCCCCTGGGAAAGCCATGAGGGCTCGGTGCTCTACCGCGAGTTCTCGCGCCAGGCAGAGCCCGGCGACATTCCCTACTACCCGATCCGCCAGGTGAAGGAGAAGGAGCTGCTGGCGGCTTATGTGCAGCTGGCAGAGGAGACCCGCGGCGTCACCTTTGCGGGCCGGCTGGCCACCTACCGCTATCTCGACATGGATGTGACCATCCGCGAGGCGCTGGACGCGGCGCGCGGCTTCCTGGAATGCCAGGACAAGGGCCAGGCGGCACCGGCGTTTTTTGCGCCGCCGCTGGCCTAGGCACCGGGCATCAGCCGGGCGAGCCGCTGCCGGACGGGCTGCTTTCGGGACGCGGCAAAGGTGCCGGAGCGGAGGCCGCCTGCGCCTCCTCTTCGCTGCCGAACAGGCGGCGCCACCAGCGCCGGACCCAGCGCTCGGGCGCGGGTTTGCCGCAATACATCATGGTTTCGGCCAGCCGGATCAGCGCCTCGGGGCTGACATCCTGCTGCGGCTGCGGCGGCGGGGCTTCAAACGGCGTCCAGTCAACCTTCAGCGCGCCGGGGCGGTCCTTGAAATACTGCGCCGCCACCCATTTGTTGCCCCCGGCAAAGCTCTTCTGGAACGCCCGGGCGGTGTCCAGGCCCGGCAGCACCTTGCCGGGCGGCACCTCGTTGCGCAGCCACTGGCGCAGCCGGAAATCGGCATGGGGCGGCAGCTCCACCCCGGTTTCGCCGCTGTTCAGAGCCTGCAGCACCCCGGCGGCCCAGATGCCCATGCTGGTGTTCTCGCGCTCCGGCTGCTCCCAGCCCGGCGCCTCCGGATCCAGCCCCAGCAGGGCGGCGAAATCCGACACCACCCCATGCGGCAGCCCCTTCGCGGCGGCAAAGGCGCGCACCTCCAGCACCTCCGGGCCAAACTCGCGGCCCCACCTCTCCAGCAGCTTGCGGAAATTGAAATAGCCGCGTTTGGGCGGGTGCATGTGGCGCGCCAGGAAACTGTCCACATCCTCCTCCAGCCCGTGCCGCAGCATGGTCGAATAAAGCGCCACCGCGTGGTCGATCTGCGGCCGCAGGTAGACCACGATGCGCAGGCGGCGGCCCTCCAGGGCCGGTGCCAGCAGCGTCTTCAGCCGCGCAAAATGCTCCGGCCGGGTGCAGCGCGAATGCATGTGCTCGCTGGAGATCACGATATGCTTGTCCGGATGGGCGGCGATTTCCTTCGCCAGCGCCGCCTGCACCCTGCGCTCGAACTTCTGATACTGCGCCTGGGTGCGGATGCCATAGGTCTCCTGCAGCTGGGTCTCCCGCTGCCGCCCCTGCAGGAACACCGGGATGGCGTTATGGGGCACCTCGCCCAGGCTCCGGGGATAGAGAAGGCCCCGCTCCGCCAGCCGCTCCCGGTTGGCGGCCATGAAGCTCTGGATGCTGGTCGACCCGGTCTTGGTGGTGCCGATGTGCAAAGTGACCTGATTCATTGTATTCCGGCTGCTCTGTTGCGCCGCGCGGGCCGCGGCTGTTTCCCGCGCCGGATACTACGCATTGCCGCCGCGGAAGGCCACCGCGCTTTGCCCGCAGGCCGCGGCCGGGCGGGCTGGCGCGCAGCCCCATCCCCCGGCCCGCAACAGGCCTGCAACAGGCCCGCCGCAAGCCCGCAGCAGGCCCCTATCCAAATCCTCCGGAACAGGCTATCTAGCCAGCCGGAGCGGCCCCGCCGCCAGCCGCCTGCCCTGCCCCGAAGACCGCCACCAGGACCTCTTTCTCCCCGATGACGCTGACCGCTTCCCGCCCCGCTGCCCGGCTTGCCCGCACCCTGTTTCCCGGCCAGTTCCTGACCCGCAGCCATGGCCGCGCCGCCCGCTGGGGCACCGCCCTGGCCGCGGCCGGCGCCACCCTGGCGGTGACCGGCACCCCGGCCCTGGCGCGCGAAATGTTCCGGCGGCTGCACGGCGACCAGTTCCTGACCGGCATGCGGCGGCTGTCCTGGTACCTGCGGCGCGGCTGGCCCGGCATCGACATCTCGCAGGATCCGGTGCCGGTGTTCTACCAGGAGCTGGCCCCGCGCGAGCTGGCGGCGCTGCGCCGCTTCCTCAGCCGCCGCGCCGCCCGCCTGGCGCCGGATGTGCTGCAGGGCGAGCTGTGCCTGATCTCGGCCAGCGCCGCCCTCGCCGCCTTCGGCACCCCCGACTATCCCCGCTGCCTGCAGCTGTTCCGCCAGGACGCCGCCGCCGCCCTGCAGGGGGCGCTGGATGCCGCGCCGGTGCCGCCTGCCAGCCAGCCGCCCGCCGCCGGGACGCCGATCCAGCAGCAGTTTTCCCGCCCCGGCGCCGAACAGGCGCTGCGCGACACCCTGGCGCTCCTGGAGCAGAACGGCATCCGCGCCTTTGTGCTCTCCGGCACCTTCCTGGGGGCGGTGCGCGAAAAGGCGATCCTGGAGCATGACTACGACATCGACCTCGGGGTGATTGCAGAGGAGACCGATCTGGAGCGGCTGGAGGCGGTGCTGCACGGCAGCCCGCCGTTCCGCTGCATTGCCAGCGCCTGCCAGACCCGGCTGGAGCGCGATGGCAGCGGCCGCCTGGCCCGGCGCGACCTGCCGGTGCTTTACAAGCTGCGCCACGCCAACGGCACCGTCGCCGATATCTTCCTGCACTACCGCGAGGACGGGCTGCTGTGGCACGGCTCCTCGCAGTACCGCTGGGACAATGCCGACTTCGGCCTGGCATCCTATCCGCTGGCCGGCATCGAGGTGCAGGGCCCGGATGACGCCGGCCGCTACCTGACCGAGAACTACGGCAACTGGCAGGTGCCCAAGCGCGATTTCCACTGCGGCTCCGACACCCCCAACCTGCAGCTGCTGCCCAACCCGCTGTCGCTGGCCCAGGCGCTCTGGCAGCTGCGGCTCAGCGCCGGCAGCCCGCGGCGGCAGGCGCTGCTGGCGCAGATGCAGCGCGCAGGCCATATCACCCCCGCCGCAGACGGCGGCTGGCAGATCCCCGCGGACCTGTTTGCCCCCTAGGGCCAGGCCCGCGGGGATCTGCAGTTCAAGCTCCGCGCGGGGTCATGCTTCCGGACGCCCGTTCAGACCCCGATCGCATCATGAAACTCGGCCATGGCTTCCTTCGTATAGGTGCCGAAATCAAACGCAGGCACGTCCTTGGGCGTTTTGACGGAGCGGATCATCGCCTCGGCAAAGGCATCCGGGGTCCGCTCCACCAGCTCGCCATAGCCCTCCAGAACATAGCGGATCGAGGGGACATCCGATCCGATGCAGTATTTCTGCATCGCCAGTGCCTCCAGCAGGACCATCGGCTGGCCTTCATAATCGGACGGCAGCACAAAGCATTCGCACATGCTGATAACCGCAAAAGGATTGTCGACATGACCGGTGAAAATGATCCGGTTCTGCAGATCCAGCTTTCTGGCCAGTGCCTTCAGGTCCTTTTCCAGCGGCCCGGTGCCCATGACGATCAGGACCGCGTTGATGCCGGCCTCGACCACCTGCTTCATCGCTTCGATCAGCCGGGCCTGGTTCTTCTCCGGTGACAGCCGCCCGCTGGTGACGAATTTCACGAGGGGCCGCGTTTCAAGGCCCTGCTGCTCCAGCAGCTGTTCAAAGCTCAGCAGGGTCTTAATCTGCTCGGGGAGCGCCCGGATATCCTGCGCCTGTTTCAGAATCCGGTCCGGATGCACGATGTTGCGGGCGTATTTCGCACTGTCCGGGCCGGGGTAATACTGGCCCAGTTTGGCAGCGTTGATGTCCCTCAGGCTCGGCGAGACCGAAATCAGCGATTGGACGTCCTTATACTCTTCGAACACGTTCAAAAGCTGGCGCTGGTCGCGGTTCGCGCTGGAGTTATGCGCCTCCGCGTGCAGGTCATTGTGCTGGTAAATCGCATGGCGGCCGGCGCTGACGCGCTTGATGAAATCCACCCACCAGACGGTATAGGCCGAGTAGTTGACGGCACAGTCGAAATGCCGGTCCGACAGGATCCTGCGGACTTCCAGATCCATGCTCCGCTCCAGGCTTGCCCCAAGCCCTTCAACCGTCTCGCCGGCCCGCCAGGCATTATAGACCGCCATGTCTGAAGGGGCGACAAACATCGCCTCGGATTTCAAAACCACGCGGCAGTGGCGGCGCAGCTTCCGGAAATAGTCCTCACCATCCGGAGAGCTGTCCACCGACCGGCAGTCAACCACCACCGAGACATCGTATTTGCTGTGATCAATGGTCTCGAGGAGGTTGAAAAACGCCGCGGTAATCCCGTTCCGCCCCAGGAAACCGGGATAGAACAGGATCGTCTTCTTGTCTGAGGGCGCGCACTCCAGTTCGGGCTGCGACAGGACCAGATCGACGACGCGGCGGCTGGCCTGGCCGTCTTCCTGGGGCAGGATATCCTTCATCACGGCGGCGTAATTTTCGCTTTCCGACGGCTTTGCCGGCGCGGCGATGAAGCTGGTCAGCTGCTCATGGGTGTGGGCAACCTGAAGCGGCAGCGTATTGATGTCGAGATACAGGCCCCGCGTCGCCTTATAGTCTTCGAGATCATAGGTGTAGAGCACTGCTGGCCGGTCCAGCACCAGGAAATCGAAGAAGACGCTGGAGTAGTCGCTGATCAGAATATCCGTGGCAGCCAGCACCTCGTTGATATTCACCTGATCGGGAATGATATGACAGTTCTGCGGCAGGCTCTTCAGATTGTTCTTAGTATAGTTATGGATCGACAGCAGGATGTGGTACTGGCCGCCAAATTTTTCCGACAGAAGCTGTATTGTCTCGACCTGGTGGGCCATTTCCCCGGCCACGTTGCCGACAACCCCCCGCCATGTGGGCGCATAGAGAATAACCTTCTTGCCATCCGCGAGACCAAGGCGCCGGCGGACATCTGCGGCATCCGCGTTCAATGTGACATCAACCCGCGGCGACCCCGTCACCCGTGCCCGGCCGGTCGAAAAAACATCGCCGTAAGGGACCACTGTTTTTTCGATCGCATAGTCGCTGGCGAGGCAGATATGCGTCGATTGGGTGAAATTGTGCTGGGTGTTGAAGGAGTTCTGCAGCTTCTGGGGCATGTCCATGCCCATGCACTTCAGCGGGATGCCGTGCCATACGTTGATGTATTTCTGGCCCGGTTTGCGGATGAAGTAACCCGGAAAATTCGAGTTTGCCACCAGCGTCTCCGCCTGCAGCAAGGCGTGCGCATATTCCTTGGACCGGTAGTCCACAAATTTGATGTCAGGCCGCCCTGCCATCCATTCCGGCGCCTCCACATCCTTGTTCTTCACCCAGATGAACGTATGGCCCTTGAATTCGTCCCGGCGGTGCATTTCCAGAAAGATTGCGTAGGGGTTGCAGGAAATTTTCCGCCCCCAAAAGCTGTCGAACAGCACAACTTTCGAATCCAAGGCCACCTGATCATACTTGGTGTAGTAATAGATCCTGTCCTTGGCGCCCGCCGGTCCGCTGAGGGGCGAATTCCGGTACAGGCTCTCAAGCTGGGAGGAAACCGCCTTGTACGGGGCGAATTGGCGCAATTTTGCATCATAGGGCCTGAACTTAACCAAGGCATTTTTGACGGAGGTTTTCAATTTCGACACTTTCCTAGCCTGCAGGAAGCCAGTCCGCCTCAGAAATGAAAGACACTGACTGGGGATTGTTCTGCCTGATGCTGAACACCGCACCGGGCGCAGATGCGGCTGTGCTCTATGCGGTTTGAGCGTTCAGGTCAACCGGCGCGGGTCACCGGGGATTTGGCTTGCCCCCGGGGAGGCTCCAGCTTCTGCCGCCAGCCGGAAAACACAACCTCCTGCAGGTCAGGCCAGCATCGCCTCATGCGCGGCGATGGCTTCCTCCAGGTCCTCGTAATAGCGCATCTCGCCCTTCTCCAGCACCAGGCCGGCATTGCAGAACTGGCGCACCTGCTTCATCGAGTGGTTGACCATGATGGCGCCGGACAGCTTCATCCGGTCGGCAAACACCGCCTGGCTCTTGCGGCGGAACGCCTTGTCGCCCACCGCCGTCACCTCGTCGACCAGATAGGTGTCAAAGCGGATCCCCATCGAGGCGCCGAAGGTCAGCCGCGAGCGCATGCCGGAGGAATAGCTGCGCATCGGCATGTGGAAGGATTTGCCAAGCTCGGAGAACTCCTCGACAAAGGCCACCAGATCGTCGCTGTCGACGCCGTAGATGCGGGCGATGAAGCGGACGTTCTCAGCCCCGGTCAGATCGCGGTGGAACGAGGCCGCCAGCCCCACCGGCCAGGAGATGGTGCCGTCGGAGACCACCCTTCCGTGATCGGGGCGCAGGGTGCCGGCGATGATTTCCAGCAGCGTCGACTTGCCGGCGCCGTTGCGGCCCAAAAGCGCCAGCGACTTGCCCCCCGGCAGGGTGAGGTTCAGATTGTCGATGACAATCTTGCGCTCGCCCTTGATCCAGAAGCTCTTGGTCAAGTTTTCGAACCGGATCACCGCCCTGCCCTCAGCTGCGGTCGCGGACCGAGTAATAGATCAGACCGCCGATCGACCAGACCAGCAGCAGGAACAGCCCGGTGAGTCCGCTCAGCACATAGCGGCGCGGGTATTCTGCCTCGCTGGCCAGGGTCGGCTTGATATAGGTGGCCAGGTAGCGGCTCTGGCGGGCCGCCTCGCCGCGCGCCACCTCCAGCGCCGCCAGCGCCGCGCGGTAGGTCTCCTCGGCAAACTCCCGGTCCACCGTCAGCCGCTCGAACTCGGAGATCAGCGTCGGATAGTCCTCGCCGACGCCGCCGGTGTCGGTGTTGCTGGAGGCAAAGGTCTGGCGCTCGATGTCGATGCGGTCGCGGATCACCTCGATCTTCTGCTGCGCCTTGGCCAGCCGCACGTCGCCCTCTGCCACGGTGCCCGCCAGCAGGTCGTATTCGATCAGCGCCTCGGCCAGCTGCTGCTGCAGGTTGTTCATCACCCCCATGCGGCCCTGGATATCCGCCGCCGGGTCGACGATGCGGGTGCGGGAGCGGAACCGGGTCAGCGCCTCGCGGGCCGCTTTCAGCCGCTCCAGCGCCTCCGCCAGATCGGCCTCGGCATAGCGCATCGCATCGGTGCGGGCCTGCTCGTTGAGCGCATTGATGCGGATCTGGCTTTCCTCGACGATGGCGCGGGTGATGGCCTGGGCCATCTGCGGCTCATAGGCGGTCACCTGCACCTCGGTCAGGCCGGAGCCGCTGTCATAGGCGATCCGCACCACACGCTGCCAGTACCAGGTCAGATCCTCCAGCGTGGCGCCGGGCCACAGCGCAAAGGCCCAGTCGCCGGGCCAGCGGCTGGCATAATGGGCGCTGAGGCCGGTGCGCGCCTCCACTGCGGCCACCAGCTCCTGGCTCTGGATGAATTCATAGAGGATGTCGCTGTCGGAGGCGGTGCTGTTGCCGGTGAAACTGGCCAGCCCGCCCAGGATGTCATTGGCGCCGGCGCTGTCCTGGCTGCGCACGGTGAAACCGGCGGTGGAGGCATACTGGTCTTCGGCCACCGCAAACAGGTAGAACACCGCCGCCGCCAGCGGCAGCAGGACCAAGAGCCCGAAAGAGGCGATCAGCCCCCAGTGGCGCCGCTTCATATGGGCGGCGCGGGCAATCGGATAGGCGGGCTGCTGCTGCTGCAGCGCTTCCAGCTCCGCCTCGGCGGCCTCGGCCCGGACCAGCAGGCGGCCGATCCGGCGCTTCTGCTGGGCGATCTTCACCTCCGGCTCAAGAGGACCGGGCCTTGCCGCCGGGCCAGTGCCCTTGCCGCCGGCACCTTTACCGTCCGCATCCTTGCGGCCAGAACGGAATTGGGCGGCCGCTGTGCGCTGCGCCGCCGGACGATCCTGTGTCATAATCTGCTTACCCCGGCCTGCAGCCGTTTGTAATTGCCTCGTCTTTCTTTCATATTATCGCCTGCAGCGCGCATATTCACAATGGCTATTCATGACCCGACCCACATCCGCGGCAGCCCCGGCCCCGTCCCCTGCCCCGTCTTCGGCCGCCGCTCCGGCCTTCCCTCCTGCCCAGCGTCCCGGCACCGGGCGCGCCCGCAGCTTTGCCGCGCTGCGCACCATCGCCGCGCTGATGCTGCGCGAGATGTCGACCCGCTACGGGCGCACCCCGGGCGGCTACCTCTGGGCGGTGCTGGAGCCGCTGGCGGCGATCCTGTTCCTGTCGGTCGGCTTTTCGCTGGTGATCCGCAACCCGTCGCTGGGCACCAGTTTCCTGCTGTTCTATGCCACCGGCTTCCTGCCGTTCAATCTCTACCAGAGCGTGTCCAACACCGTGGCCCGGGCGCTCAGCTATTCGCGGCCGCTGCTGCGCTACCCGGCGGTGACCTGGATTGATGCGCTGCTGGCCCGGTTCCTGCTCAACAGCCTGACCGGCATCCTGGTCACCCTGCTGCTGACCGGAGCGGTGCTGGCCGTCATCGACAGCCGCGCGGTGCTGGACCTGCCGCCGGCGGTGCTGGCGATGTTCCTGGCGATGATTCTCGGCCTCGGGGTGGGCGCCCTGAACTGCGTCCTCAGCGGGCTGTTCCCGCTGTGGGAGGTCGCCTGGTCGATCCTGACCCGGCCGCTGTTCATCGCCTCCGGCATCCTGTTCATCTATGAGGACCTGCCGCCGCTGGCCCAGGACATCCTGTGGTTCAACCCGCTGATCCATATCACCGGGCTGATGCGCACCGGCTTCTACCCGACCTATACCGCCTCTTATGCCAGCGTGCCGTTTGTGCTGCTCAGCAGCCTCGGGCTGCTGGCGCTGGGGCTGGTGCTGACCGGGCGCTACCACCGGGACATCCTGAACCGCTGAACCCGCCCGCCTGAAACCGCCGGCCTGTGCCGGTGCCCGGCCCGGGGCGCATGCCGCGCGGGCCGGGGGTCAGTCTTCGGCGGCCAGCTCCAGCACCCGTGCATGGCTCACCCTGGTGCGCCGCAGCAGCCCGTCGCGCACCGCATGCGCCAGCAGCCGGGCAAAGGCGCGCCGGGCGCCGCGGTGATGGCGCAGTTTCAGCGCCCATTTCGGCAGCACCACGCAAAGCGCCGGCCAGAACAGCCAGCCCGCCGCCATCCGGTACAAGAGCAGCAGGTTGCGGTGGTAGTAATAGGCCTTCCACAGCGGCACGAAGCGGCCGCGCTGCGCGGCATCCGCCTTGGCCTTCTCCCCGGCCGGCTCTTTGGCGCCGCCCTGGAAGGTCGACAGGTCATGCTCGAACCGCACCGAGGGTTCAAAGCCGATCCGGCCGCCCGCCTTGGTCAGCCCCAGCGTATAGATGCCGTCATCGCCATAGATGAACAGCTCCGGGTCCGGAAAACCGATCCGCCGCACCGCAGCCGCCGAGATGAAGAAGCCGACAAAAGAGGTGACATCGATCTGCATGCCCGGCCCCTCGTAATCCGAGGGCTGCACGTGAAAGCCGGAGCGGCCGCCGCCGAACAGGGTGCGCAGGAACTCGCGGGCGTGCCAGAACGGGTTGCGCGAGGGGCGGTTCATCTCGCAGATGCGGCCATCCGGGAAATAGACCGCCGCCGCCACCGCGTCCCAGCCGCCGCCGTCTGCTGCACCTGCCGGCTGCTGGTGCATCGCCAGCCCGTGGAACGCCGCCAGCCCGCCCGGTGCGGGCCGGCCGTCGTCATCCATCACCGCCAGCCAGTCCGGTGCGTGGGCCTCCATCGCCCGGCGCATGCCCATCTCGAAGCCGCCGGCGCCGCCGCGGTTGGTCTGGCTGGCGCAGATATCAAGCCGCGGATCCTCCTGCGCCGCCAGCCATTCACCGGTGCCGTCGGTGGAGGCATTATCGGCCACCACCACCGCCGCCAGCTCATGCTCCGGGCTCTCCAAGAGCCGCGCCAGCGTTGCCTTCAGCTTGTCCAGCCGGTTGTAGGTCACCACCACCGCCACCAGGCGGCCTGCGCCGCCGGGGGCTGGCGATGCCGGGATTGCGCTGCCGGGGGCCTCTGCTGCTGCTGCCAAAGGATGCTCCTTGCCTGTCCGGGCCCGGTCCGGGCCTGTCTGATGAATCTGCTGCCGCTTATGCGGGCCCGAAAGCACATAAATACAGGGTGCTGTCAAACGCTTTACGCCGCTTCCCCGCCGCTGCCGGAGCGGGAATCCTGCCCCGGCATTTAGGTCCGCTTCGGACCAAATGTTTCGCGCGCGAAACATTTGGTCCGAAGCGGACCTATTATGTGTCCTGTTTCCCGGCCGCCTAAAAAACCGGTTCCTGCCCTGTGCAACGGCGTATATCCTTCTAATCTCAGAACAAGGGCGGCAGCCAAGCCGCTGCAGAGCGATTGGGGAAAGGGCAGTTCATGCGCATTGCGATGATTGGCACCGGCTATGTCGGACTGGTGTCCGGCGTCTGTTTTTCGGATTTCGGCCATGACGTGATCTGCGTCGACAAGGACGCGGATAAAATCACCCGGCTGAACCGGGGCGAGGTGCCGATCTACGAACCGGGCCTGGATCAGCTGATGGAGAAAAACGTGGCCGCGGGCCGTCTCAGTTTCACCGATGATCTGGCGGCGGCGGTCGACGGGGCAGAGGCGGTGTTCATCGCCGTGG
>NZ_JWLH01000026.1:79843-80631 GCF_000813925.1 Leisingera sp. ANG-S5
CCGAGTTCCTGCGCGAAGGCGCCGCGATCGAGGATTTCATGAAACCCGACCGGGTGGTGGTCGGCGTCCAGAACGAGCGCGCCGCCGAGGTGATGGCGGAGATCTACCGCCCCCTCTATCTGCGCGACTTCCCGATCCTGACCACCGATCTGGAATCCGCCGAACTGATCAAATACGCGGCCAATGCGTTTCTGGCCGCCAAGATCACCTTCATCAATGAAATCGCCGGCCTCTGCGAGCGGGTCGGGGCGGACGTCAAGGAAGTCTCCCGCGGCATCGGCTTTGACGGGCGGATCGGCAACAAGTTCCTGCATGCGGGGCCGGGCTATGGCGGCTCGTGCTTCCCGAAGGACACCGCGGCGCTGGCGCGGATCGGCCAGGACCATGCCTTCCCCCTGCGCATCACCGAGACCGTGATGCGGGTCAATGACGAGGTGAAGCTGCGGATGGTGGAGAAGCTGCGCGATGCCTGCGAGGGGTCGTTCAACGGCAAGACCATCGCGGTGCTCGGCGTCACCTTCAAGCCCAACACCGATGACATGCGCGAGGCGCCAGCCCTCACCATCGTGCCCGCATTGGTCGGCGGCGGCGCCAAGGTGCGGGTGGTGGACCCGCAAGGAAGGTCCGAGGGCGAGGGGCTCTTGCCCGGAGTCAAATGGGAGGAGGATCCCTACAAGGCGGCACAGAACGCCGACCTGGTGGTGCTCCTGACCGAATGGAACGAGTTCCGCGCCCTGGATCTGAAGAAACTGGCCCGCAAGATGCAGACCCCGCGGATGGCGGACCTG
>NZ_JWLH01000027.1:0-79474 GCF_000813925.1 Leisingera sp. ANG-S5
CTTCGTAGGACTGGCCGGAGGCGACCAGGCAGGTCATGCCGTTGGGGGTGGTCACCGTAATGGTCCAGCTGCCGGTGTCGGCAGAGGCAAAGGTTTCCATCACCATGCCCTGCTGGCCCATGCCGATGCTTTGGCGGCTTTCGCCGTATTTTTCGGCTAGCCTTTTGATCACCGCATCGCGCGGGGCGCAGTTGCGGCTTTGGGCAGCGGCGGGTGCGGCGGCCATGGTCACCGCGGCCAGCGCCAGCGGCAGTGCGAAGATTGAGTTTTTCATCTCGTTTTACCCTTTCCGGAACGGCCGGACAGGGAAGGGTGCCTGACGGCAGCCCCCGGTGTCCCTGTTCGGGCCGGTGTGTGACGCAATTCGAAATGCAGGCCCCATGCCTGCGGGCAGCAGGTGCGGCCTGTGGCGGCGGCAGTGGTCCTGTGCCTTGGTGCCCCTCAGTGTGCCGGTCAGGTGCTGATAAGTGGTTAACCAGGCGTGCGCCGAAAATTCACACAGTTTTTCAAGCGCTTGCTGCAAATGCGCGAAAGGTTACGCTGCGCTGCGGCGGAATTGTACTTGAAAGTATACAATCGAATCTGTACCGCTTTACGCAACAAAATAACTTATGGAGAGGCCTCATGGACCCGCGCACGCGCCCCTACCGCTCGGTTTTGTATATCCCCGGCTCCAACGCGCGTGCGCTGGAGAAGGCCAAAACCCTGCCGGTGGACGCGGTGATCTTTGACCTGGAGGATGCGGTTTCAGCCGATGAAAAAACCAATGCCCGCGAGACCTTGGCCCAGGCGCTGAAGGGTGGCGGCTATGGCGCGCGGATGAAAATCGTGCGGATCAACGGGCTGGATACCGAATGGGGCCGTGGTGATGCGGCGGCGGCGGCGCGGATGAACCCGGATGCGATTCTGCTGCCCAAGGTGAATGCGCCGGAGGATTTGGACGCGCTGGCGGAAATTACCGGCGATATCCCGTTGTGGGCGATGATGGAAACCCCGCGCGGCATGCTGAATGCCGCCGCAATTGCAGCGCACCCCAAGCTGCAGGGCATGGTGATGGGCACCAATGACCTGGCCAAGGAACTGCAGACCCGCTACCGCCCCGACCGGATGCCAATGATGGCAGGTCTGGGCCTGTGCCTGCTGGCGGCCAAGGCCGAGGGGCTGGTGATTGTCGACGGCGTCTATAACGCCTTCAAGGACGTGGAGGGGCTGGCCGCGGAATGCGCGCAAGGCCGCGACATGGGCTTTGACGGCAAGACCTTGATCCACCCGGCGCAGGTAGAGGTGGCCAATGCCGCCTTTGCCCCGACTGAGCGCGAGATCGACACCTCCCGCCGCCAGATTGCCGCATTTGATGAGGCCCGGGCCGCAGGGCAGGGTGTTGCCGTGGTTGATGGCAAGATAGTCGAGAACCTGCATGTTGTAACGGCGCGAGAAATTCTGGCAAAAGCGGATGCAATCGCTGCGGTTTCCGCGTAGGTGTTAATCAGCTTAACATCTAAGAGGGGCTGATATGGCACTGTTGATCCTGGGACTTCTGCTGTGGTGGGGCGGCCACCTGTTCAAACGGCTGGCACCGGATATGCGTGCCTCCATGGGCAATGGCGGGCGCGGCGTGGTGGCGCTGGTGCTGGTCGCGGGCGTTGCGCTGATGGTGATCGGCTACCGCTCAGCCGAGAGTTTCGATTTGGCGCTGGTGCCGCCGTTCCTGAAGCATATCAACAACCTGCTGGTGCTGGTTGCGATCTATTTCATGAGCCCTGGCCCGCATAAGGGCGCGCTGTTCTACAAGATGCGCCACCCGATGCTGACGGGCTTTGGCCTGTGGGCGCTGGCGCATCTGCTGGTGAACTGGGATCCGGCGTCGTTTGTCCTGTTCGGCGGCCTGTGGGCATGGTCCATCACCGAGAAAGTGGTGATCAACCGGGCAGAGCCGGGCTGGCAGCCGGGGCCGAAGGGCGCGATTGCCAAGGACGGGATGTTCCTTGCCGCCTCGATTGTCCTGATGGGGGTGATCGGCTACGTCCACGGCATCGTCGGCCCGTCGCCGTTCGGCGGCTAGGCCCTTAGCCAGGATAGGAAACCATGAAGCTTTACCGATTTTTGTCCGAAGACGACACCTCTGCCTTTTGCCACAAGGTGACCGATGCGCTGAACAAGGGCTGGGAGCTGCACGGCAGCCCGACCCAGGCCTTTGATCCCGTCAAGGGGATCATGCGCTGCGGTCAGGCGGTGGTGAAGGAGGTGGACGGAACCTACACCCCTGAGACCAAACTGGGAGAACACTGATGGCCAAGACCAATCCGGGCCGCTTTTTCGAAGACTATACCGTTGGGGAAGTGATCCGCCATGCGGTGCCGCGCACGGTGTCTGGCGGCGAGCGGGCGTTGTACCATGCGCTCTACCCGGCGCGCCATGCGCTCTATTCTTCGGATGAATTTGCCCGGGCCTCTGGTCTGCCCTCGGCGCCGCTGGACGATTTGGCGGCCTTCCACGTAGTGTTCGGCAAGACGGTGCCGGATATCTCGCTGAATGCGCTGGCGAACCTCGGCTATGCCGAGGGGCGCTGGCTGCTGCCGGTTTATCCCGGCGACACGCTGCGCTCGGAGTCCGAGGTCATCGGCCTCAAGCAGAACTCCAATGGCAAATCCGGCGTGGTCTATGTGCGCACCCGCGGGCTGAACCAGCGCGATGAATGCGTGATGGAGTACGTGCGCTGGGTGATGGTGCGCAAACGCGACCTGGATGCCCCGGCGCCGGAGACGGTGATCCCCGAACTGAACAAGGTGATCCCGGCGGATCAGCTGGTGATCCCGGCGGGGCTGGATTTCTCCAGCTACGATTTCACCCTGGCAGGCGAGCCGCACCGCTGGGGCGACTATGAGGTGGGCGAGACCATCGACCATGTGGATGGTGTCACCATCGAGGAAGCCGAGCACATGATGGCGACCCGGCTGTGGCAGAACACCGCCAAGGTGCATTTCGACAATACCGCGCGGCCCGATGGGACCCGTCTGATCTATGGCGGCCATGTGATCTCGATGGCGCGCACGCTGTCGTTCAACGGCCTCGCCAACGCGCAGATGATTGTCGGCCTCAATGGCGGCGCCCATGCTAACCCCTGCCTGTCGGGGCTGACCGTGCGGGCCTGGTCCGAGGTGCTGGACAAGGCCGACACCGCAGCACCCGGCGTCGGTGCGATCCGGCTGCGGCTGGTGGCAACCAAAGGCGGCGAGCCGTTCCAGCTGAAGGGCGAGGACGGCAAGTACCTGCCGGATGTGCTGCTGGATCTGGATTACTGGGCGCTGATGCCGAAGTGACCGGGCAGGGAAGGGCGGCCTCTTCTGAACCGTTGCCTGCTCCCCGCGCATTGCTTGCCAGAAAGAAGAACCGGGTTAATTCCTGTCTTGCAATCCTTGGGTGTGCCGCTAAACCTAGCGGCGCTACTCAGGGTGGAAACAATATGATTGACGAAGAAAAGTCATCGGCCAGTTACGGGACAGCTGTCATTCTGTGCGGTCTGTTCGGTGTGATTGGCGTGCACCATTTCTACTTGCGGAACTACGTGCATGGAATGATTGACTTGGGGTTGTTCATTCTTTTTGTCGTTCTTTTGGCGGGTAACCAGCCCTTGCTGGGTTACCTTGTGCTGCTCGTTGATATCGTGCACTCAATAATCGTTTTTTATCTGTTGATTGCGGAAAAGGCCCGGGACGGATCGGGCCGTTTGGTCAAATTGAAATAAGGGCAAAAAAATATGGCAAATATGGATCACGCAGGTGCCGGCGACGTTAGCGAAAAGGGCTTTGTTCCCGCTGTGCTGCTGTGCTTCTTTCTGGGGTCGCTGGGTGCACACCGCTTCTATCTCGGCAAGATCGGCACAGGCATTCTCATGCTGATTACCCTTGGCGGCCTGGGGATCTGGACAATTATTGACTTTGTCCGTCTGATTATCGGCTCCATGGGCGACCGGGACGGCCTGCCGCTGCGCCGCTGAGGCTTGCCAACTGCGGCCCATTGGCTGCGGCAGGTGTCGGGACCTGGGCGCGGGGAAACTCCCCGCGCAAAAGTGATAGCCCTGAAAGCGGCAATCAGCTTAAGCTGGCGGCATGCGGGTTTTGCAGCTTCTGGTTTTCTCCATGCTCTCCCTTGGGCCGCTGAAAGCAGCGGCCTGCGATCTGGCATTGGTGCTGGCGGTGGATGTCTCCGGCTCTGTTGATGCCGAGGAATACCGCATTCAGATGGACGGGCTGGCGGCAGGCCTGCGCGACGGGGTGGTCTCTGAGGCGCTGGTCAAGGCGCGCGCCCAGGTGCTGCTGCTGCAATGGTCGGGCGAGTCGCGTCAGGAGGTGACGTTGCCCTGGGTCGAGATCCGGACGTTCGGGGATGTGGAAGCGCTGGCGCAGCAGATCGAGCAGGCGCCGCGGCCCTGGCGCAACTACTCCACCGCGGTGGGGGAGGCGCTGTTTCTGGCGCTGGATCAGTTTCCAGCGGTGGAGCAGTGCAAGCGCCGGGTGATTGATGTCTCCGGCGACGGGTTCTCCAACGAAGGGATCGAGCCGCGCGAGGCGCATGGCGCGCTGGCGGCGGCGGGTGTGACGGTGAATGCCATCGCCATTGAGCAGAGCGAGCCGGACCTGACCGCCTATTTCTTTGAAAACGTGATCCGCGGTGAGGGGGCCTTTGTGGTCTCTGCCGCGAGCTTTGCTGACTACCCGTCGCGCATCCGCAAGAAGCTGGTCAGGGAGGTCGCACGGCAGACCGCTGCACTGCCGGAAGGCACGGGGAGGGCAGTTGCGTCTTTGCAGTGATTTGCAGAAGGGGCCCTGATTCTGCAAAAAATTTTCAATCGGCGGATTTGTGATCACTAATTATTTGCTGTGATCACAAGCCGTGGCGTTTTAGCGCCAACAGGCGAGAAACCTGCCGTTTTTAACCGTTCCTTCGGGTGACACGCCGTAAAAATCGGCTAAAACGTCGTCAGCCAACCTGAAAAGGAGCCAACATGGCCGATGTCAATCGGGGCAACCGCCCGCTTTCGCCGCATTTGCAGGTCTACCGGCCGCAGCTGACCTCCGTGACTTCGATCCTGACACGGATCACCGGCAACGCGCTGATCGTCTCGGCGCTGCTGATCGCCTGGTGGTTCCTGGCTGCCGCAACCTCGCCCGAGTATTTCGCCATTGCCAACGGCCTGCTGACCAGCTGGTTCGGTGATCTGGTGATGACACTGTCGGCGCTGGGCCTGTGGTATCACACGCTGGCGGGCATCCGGCACCTGATCTGGGACAACGGCATGATGCTGGACCTGGAGCAGGCCGAGAAACTGGGCTGGTTCGTGGTGATCGGCTCTGCCGTTCTGACCGTCCTGACCATCATCATCGTCTAAGCCCGGGAGGCACACGCAATGCGATATCTGACTGACCGCAAGCGCGCCGTTGGCATGGGCGCTGCAAAATCCGGAACAGAACATCACTGGTCGATGCAGGTGAGCTCAATCGCTCTCTTGATCCTGGTGCCGCTGTTCGTCTTCACCTACGGTTCTGCGCTGGGCGGCACCTATGAAGAGATCACCGCCTATTATTCCCGCCCTTTCCCGGCGATCGTGGCGGCGCTGACCATGTGGGTCGGCATGATGCACTTCAAATCCGGCGCCCAGATCATGATTGAGGATTACGTCCATGGGCTGAAAGGCCGCCTGACGATCATCCTGGTCAATTGCCTGTCCTATGCAGTCGCCGCGACCAGCGTTTACGCGCTGATCCGCCTGGCCCTGTAACTCCCCGAGGTCTCTTTCAATGGCTGCTTACGAATACGAAACACATGAATATGACGTGGTCGTGGTTGGCGCCGGCGGGGCCGGTCTCCGCGCGACGCTGGGCATGGCGGAGCAGGGGCTGCGCACGGCCTGTGTGACCAAAGTGTTCCCGACCCGCTCCCACACTGTGGCGGCGCAGGGCGGCATTGCCGCCAGCTTGGGCAACATGGGGCCGGACAGCTGGCAGTGGCATATGTATGACACCGTCAAGGGCTCTGATTGGCTGGGCGACACCGACGCGATGGAATATCTGGCACGTGAGGCCCCCAAGGCGGTCTACGAGCTGGAGCATTACGGCGTGCCGTTCTCGCGCACCGAGGAAGGCAAGATCTACCAGCGCCCCTTCGGCGGCCACACCACCGAATACGGCGAAGGCCCCGCGGTGCAGCGCACCTGTGCGGCGGCTGACCGGACCGGCCACGCGATCCTGCACACGCTGTATGGTCAGTCTCTTAAGAACAATGCCGAGTTCTATATCGAGTATTTCGCCATCGACTTGATCATGTCCGAGGACGGGCAGTGCCAGGGCGTTGTCTGCTGGAAGCTGGATGACGGCACCATGCATGTGTTCAACGCCAAGATGGTGGTGCTGGCGACCGGCGGCTATGGCCGCGCCTATTTCTCCGCCACCTCGGCGCATACCTGCACCGGCGACGGCGGCGGCATGGTGGCGCGCGCTGGCCTGGCGCTGCAGGACATGGAATTTGTGCAGTTCCACCCGACCGGCATCTACGGATCCGGCTGCCTGATCACCGAGGGCGCGCGGGGCGAGGGCGGCTACCTCACCAACTCCGAAGGCGAACGCTTCATGGAGCGCTATGCGCCCCAGTACAAGGACCTGGCGCCGCGCGACTATGTCAGCCGCTCGATGACCATGGAAATCCGCGAAGGCCGCGGCGTGGGCGCCGAGGGCGACCATATCCACCTGAACCTCTCCCACCTGCCAGCCGAGGCGCTGGCGGAGCGGCTGCCGGGTATTTCCGAGAGCGCCAAGATCTTTGCCGGTGTGGACGTGACCAAGGAGCCGATCCCGGTTCTGCCTACCGTGCACTACAACATGGGCGGTATTCCGACCAACTACTGGGGCGAGGTGCTGAACCCGACCGCCGAGGATCCGACCGCCGTGGTGCCGGGCCTGATGGCCGTGGGCGAGGCGGGCTGCGCCTCGGTGCATGGCGCCAACCGGCTGGGCTCCAACTCGCTGATTGACCTGGTGGTCTTTGGCCGTGCCTCCGCCATTCGCGCGGGCAAGGTTGTGGACGCCGATGCGGCGAACCCGGTGCTGAACCAGGCCTCTGTCGACAAGGCGTTCGACCGCTTTGATACCCTGCGCAACGCCAAGGGCGGTATCCCGACCGCCGATCTGCGGCTGGAGATGCAGCGCACTATGCAGGCGGACGCGGCAGTGTTCCGCACCGACAAGACCCTGAAGGAAGGCGTTGAGAAGATGACCGCGATTGCGGCCAAGCTCGACGATCTGCAGGTGACCGACCGCTCGCTGGTCTGGAACTCCGACCTGATGGAGACGCTGGAGCTGACCAACCTGATGCCGAACGCGCTGGCCACCATCGTTGGCGCCGAAGCGCGCAAGGAAAGCCGCGGCGCGCATGCGCATGAGGATTACGCCACCCGCGACGACGAGAACTGGCGGGTCCACACCGTGTCGCGCGTGGAGGGCAACAAGGTTGATCTGTCCTACCGCCCGGTGATCGTGGATCCGCTGACCACCGAAGACGAAGGCGGCATCAGCCTCAAGAAAATCGCGCCCAAGGCGCGGACGTTCTAAGGAGACAGACCATGGTTCAATTCAGCCTCCCCAAGAACTCCAAGATCACCACCGGCAAGACCTGGCCCAAGCCGGAGGGCGCCAGCAATGTGCGCAAGTTCAAGATCTACCGCTGGAACCCCGATGACGGGAAAAACCCGCAGGTCGACACCTATTTCGTCGACATGGACAGCTGCGGCCCGATGGTCCTGGACGCGCTGATCAAGATCAAGAACGAGATCGACCCGACCCTGACCTTCCGCCGCTCCTGCCGCGAGGGGATCTGCGGGTCCTGTGCGATGAACATCGACGGTATCAACACGCTGGCCTGTATCTACGGCATGGATGAGATCAAGGGCGATGTGGCCATCTACCCGCTGCCGCATATGCCGGTGGTCAAGGACCTGATCCCGGATCTGACGCATTTCTATGCCCAGCACGCCTCGATCATGCCGTGGCTGGAAACCAAGACCAACCGCCCGGCAAAGGAGTGGAAACAGTCCATCGAGGACCGCAAGAAACTGGATGGCCTCTATGAATGCGTGATGTGTGCCTCCTGTTCGACCTCTTGCCCAAGCTACTGGTGGAACGGTGACCGTTACCTAGGGCCGGCCGCGCTGTTGCACGCCTACCGCTGGATCATCGACAGCCGGGACGAGGCCACGCCGGAGCGCCTGGACCAGTTGGAGGATCCGTTCAAGCTCTACCGCTGCCACACAATTATGAACTGCGCCAAGACCTGTCCCAAGGGCCTGAACCCGGCCAAGGCGATTGCGCATATCAAGAAGATGATGGTTGAGCGCACTGTTTGACCCGAACACCGGATGAACTGAGCACACCCCGTAGCCGCGAGGCTTGCGGGGTGCGTTGTTTTAAATGGAAAAAATTGAATGGGAGAAGAGTTATGACGTTTAAGTTTTTTGCCATGGGATTGGTCACAAGCGCCCTGACGGCCTGTGTGTCCTCCGGCGAGAGCAGCAGTGTTAATTCTGAATGGAAAGCGCTGAACAGCAAGCGGCCGCAATGTGCAAAGGCTGCGGGTATCACCGGACCTTATTCGGTTGCCACTGAATACTACGGGGGATCGGTCGTGCAGGTGTTTGAGCCGGGTCCGGGCGTAAGCGAAGCGCAGGCGGCGAAAGCGAATGCTTGCATGAAAGCCTGATAGCCGTTTGGGCTGCACCCCAAGGCTAAGCGCTGTAATGTCGGCGAAGCTATGCCATCTCCGCGGCAGCAGAATTGAAAACCCCCGGTATTCCTGCGAAACCGGGGGAAGTTTTGTCAGGTGACGGATTTCGGGTATGAGACTTCTTGGATGTGCCGCGGGCGCGCTGACCCTCCTGGCGGGCTGCATGACGGCAACGGACCACGACCGGATCGGCGGCCAGCTGGCGTTAACCGATGCGCGGATTCCGGGCTGTGTCGAGGCTGCGGGCATCACCGGGGAGGTGCGCGTCAGTACTGAGTTCCTGGGCCATGGTGCGGGCGCAACGGTGCTGCGAAACGTGCAGCCGGGGCCAAATGTGACAGAGGCGCAGGCGGCGCAGGCGACCTCCTGCATCAATACCTGACCCTAATTGGTTGAGCGGCGGCAGTTGCCGCCCTAAGCTGCCGCAATGCAACCGCATTTTTATGCCATTCTGCTTGCCGGTATTGCCGGGCTTTCGATGCCGCTGGGCGGGCTTCTGGCTTGGTGCGAGCACATCAGCAACCCGGTGCTGCGCAACCGGGTGCTGCACACTATTGCGGCCTTTGGCGGCGGCGCGCTGGCCTCAGCCGTGGCGCTGGTTCTGGTGCCGGAAGCGGCCGGGGCACTGCCAGCCGCCTGGGCGGTTGGCCTGTTTGCTGCGGGCGGTTTGGTTTTCTATCTTGTTGATACGCAGCTTCAGCGGCATGGCGGCAGCGGCGCCCTGCTGCTAGCAATGCTGCTGGATTACCTGCCGGAGGCGATGGCGCTGGGGGCGATGCTGGTGGCGGAGGCCGCGACTGCCAAGCTTCTGGCGCTGATGATCTTCCTGCAGAACCTGCCAGAGGGCTTTGCCGCCTTCCGCGAAGTCTGGAGCGGTGACAGCCCGGCCTGGCATGTGCTGCTACTGTTTCTGGGGCTGGCTGCCTTGGGGCCTGCCTGCGCGCTTGCGGGGCTTTTCTGGCTGGCGGAAGCTCATGCGGTGCTTGGCGGGATTATGATCTTTGCCGCGGGCGGCATCCTTTACCTGCTGTTTCAGGACATCGCCCCCAAGGCGCACAGCAGCCGCAGCAGCGCACCGGCGCTGGGGGCGGTCGCGGGGTTTGCGCTGGGGCTGGCCGGGCACTTGCTGATCGGCTGAGCCGCGGACAGCGCAGCGGATTGCATCAGCTGCATGGCAAGCCTGCAAAAACATCCGGTGCGCCGGGCGGCGCCAGCGGATACCCTGCCACCTAAGGGAGGATGGTGCCGCAAGTAAGGAGACCGCCCGATGAAACCCGTTGAAACCCTGGAAGAGCAGCAAGCAAAGGCCGCCCGCGCTGCACTGGAAGCGCTGGAGCAGGCCTATGCCTATTACATCCCTGAACCGCCGGTGGCAGCAGTGCAGGAATGGCGTCAGGACCAGCTGTTCGAATACTATCAGGCGGCTTGATCCGGGGTGCCCTGCAGTGCCGGGTTTTGCGTTTGAAGGGGCGGCAGGACAGGGCTAGACAGGCCCAATGATACTTGTTGCCGTCCTTGCTGTTGGAGTCTTTTGCTACTTCCTGTGGCGCCACCGCGCGATGGATCTAACCCGCAATTGCCGCTGGCGGCAGATGAAGTCCGAGGGGCAGTGGCGCTGTATCTCTTGCGGGGCCGTTGAACCGGGTGACGCCGCCCCCCGCATTTGCCGTAATCCGCAGCGTCGAGGCTAAGCGGGACTCCCGCGCCTGCAGGCGCACCGGCTGCGCCGTGGATTTGGCTGTTCAGTTCCGGATGAAACGGCCCAATTCCGCACCTGCGCCAAGAGGGGCTTGCGCCAAGTCAGCGATGCGGTCTTGATGGGGCAAACGAACAGGAAGGTTTGCCCCAATGCCCAGCACACCCGCTGACCCCGCCGACGCAGATGCCCGCCGCGCCGTCAAGCCAGTGATCTGCTACCCGAACGAGACACTGCCGGTGCCTGATCTGGCGCTCTACAGGCAGGCGCGGGAAGGGGCGGTAAAGACCCGCGAGGTACGGGTGCCGCCCCGCGATGCCGCCTGTTTCGAGGTGCCGGCCGGGCATTTCTTCCGCATCACCTCAATAGAGGGGCCGCAGGTGGGCGATTTGAACCTGTGGAACAGGCATGACCTGAGCGAACGCTTCTATTCCGGCAAGACCCGCGCCCTGCACGGCACCCATATCACCACCGGCGAACGGATGTGGACCAGCTTCCCGCATCTGCGGCCGATGGCAACCATCGTTGAGGACGCGCTGGGCTGGTACGGCATTGATGAGTTCGGCGGTTCGGTGCATGACGTGATCGGCACCCGCTGCGATCCTTATACCGGTAACCTGCTGGCTGGCAGCCAGTACCACTACTGCTGCCATTCCAACCTGACCCGCGCCCTGGCAGATCATCTGGGCATCTCCCCGGCAGAGGCGGAGCCGCATGTGCATGACGTCCTGAATGTCTTCATGTGCACCGGCTTCACCCGCGATACCGGCCAGTATTTCATGAAGGCCAGCCCGGTGCGGCCCGGCGACTATCTGGAGTTTTTTGCCGAGATCGACCTTTTGGGCTGCCTTAGCGCCTGTCCGGGCGGGGATTGTTCAGCAGAGCATTCCAGCGATACCGCCGCCTGTTACCCGATGCTGGTCGAAGTTTTTGCCCCGGCAGAGGGCGCGCTTGGCGATTGGAAAAGCCCGCCTCCAAATGGGTATGACCGCAGCCACGGGTGCAAGTGAAACCGGTCAAAAGTTATTTTGGCCAGAGGTCTTGCTGAAATTCAGGGCGGCGTGAACAATCGCACCTTGTGAATTTCCCGAGCTCCCAAAAAGAAAAGGACAGCGGAATAACCGCTGTCCTTGGGAAAGCCGTAAATCGAAATTACGTGGCGTCAGCTGAACGCTGCCTCCAAGGCAATTTCCACCATGTCGCCAAAGCTGCGCTCCCGCTGATCGGAGGGCAGGGCTTCGCCGGTGCCCAGATGGTCGGAGACCGTCAGCACCGCCAGCGCCCGGCAGCCGTGACGGGCCGCAAGCGTGTAGAGCTCTGCGGCTTCCATCTCAACGCCGAGGATGCCGTGGCGGACCATCTGCTCGTTCAGGTCCGGGCGTTCGTCGTAAAACACGTCCGAGGAGTAAATGCCGCCGATATGGGTTGCGGAGCCGCGTTTGGCTGCCGCTGCTGCTGCCGCCTGCAGCAGGCCCCAATCGGCGCAGGGGGCAAAGTTCAGCTCTCGGAAAATGCCGCTGGAGGGGCTGTTCACGGTGCTGGCCGTCATCGCCAGGATCACATCGCGCACCTTGACCTTGTCCTGCATGCCGCCGCAGGAGCCGATGCGGATCAGGGTTTTTGCGCCGTAGTCGCGGATCAGCTCATTGGCGTAGATCGACAGCGAGGGCATGCCCATGCCGCTGCCCTGGATGGTGACGCGATGGCCGTTCCAAGTGCCGGTATAGCCCAGCATCCCCCGCACTTCGTTGACCAGCTTGGCATCCTGTAAAAAGGTTTCAGCTGCCCATTTTGCCCGGTAGGGGTCGCCGGGCATCAGTACGGTTTCGGCAATATCGCCCGGTGCGGCGCCAATATGAATGGTCATGGCCTTGCTCCGCTGCCGCCTCAGATTTCCAGGTCGGAAATGTCCATGCCGGCGGTCAGCGCGGCATGCACCCAATGCGGCTTCCGGCCCCGGCCGGTCCAGGTTTCTTCGGGATTGTTCGGGTTGCGGTATTTCGGGGCTGCCTTGGTCTTCTTGGCGCCCTGACGCGATGCATTGGCGATTTCATCCAGCGAAAAACCGTATTTGGCAGCGGCTTCTTCGGCGGCTTTCAGGGCTTCCTGACGCTCGCGCAGTTCTGCTTCCTGCAATGCTTTATCAACATCGCTTTGCAGCTGGAGAAGCTCTTTTCTGCTCATTGCCGAAAGATCGAAGGTCATTCTGAACTCCATTTATAAAATGACACACCGGAAATGCCGGTATGTCATTTCTTATGGACCGAATGCCAGACGCATTTCAGCATCTTTTTTTGAGGTTTGCAGAAAACTGCCCAAATAATATCAATTCACTGCAAGTTCCGGTGGTTTTGCCAGGTCGACAATATCGCTCATAATTGAATTCAGCTCAAAATCCTTGGGGGTGTAGACGCGTGCGACCCCCATTGATTTCAGCTTTTGCGCGTCCTCGTCCGGGATGATGCCGCCCACGACCACAGGAATATGAGCCAGCCCGGCGTCACGCATGCGCTGCATCATCTCCTCGACCAGCGGCAGGTGGCTGCCGGACAGGATCGACAGACCAACCACATGGGCGTCGTCCGTTTGCGCCGCCTCCACCAGTTCGGCGGGCGTCATGCGGATGCCGTCATAGGTGATGTCCATGCCGCAATCGCGGGCGCGGAAGGCGATCTGCTCGGCGCCGTTGGAGTGGCCGTCCAGCCCCGGCTTGCCGACCACGAATTTGATGCGGCGGCCCAAGACATCGCTGACGGCGTTGACCGCATCGCGCAGGTCGTCAAGGCCTTCGGTCTTGTTCGACACCGATGCTGATACGCCGGTCGGACCGCGGTAGGTGCCGTGGACCTTGCGCATTTCTTCAGCCCATTCACCGGTGGTGACGCCGGCCTTGGCGGCAGCAATCGAGGGTTCCATGATATTCGCGCCGCTTTGCGCTGCGGCGCGCAGGGCGGCCAGCGCCGACTGCACCGCGTCATTGTCACGCTCGCCGCGCCAGTCGTTCAGGCGGCTGATCTGTTCCTGCTCCACCGCCGGGTCGACCACCATGATGCCGCCGTCTTCGGTCTGCAGCGGCGAGGGTTCGCCCTCGGTCCACTTATTGACGCCGACCACCACGGTCTCGTTCTTTTCGATCCGGTTCAGCCGTTCGGCGTTGGAATCGACTAGGCGGCCCTTCATGTATTCGATGGAGGCGACGGCACCGCCCATCGATTCCAGGTTGGCCAGTTCGGCGCGGGCGCCGTCCTTCAGCTCCTCCACCTTGGCATCAACTGCAGGGTTGCCGTCAAACAGGTCGCCATATTCCAGAAGGTCGGTTTCATACGCCAGTATCTGCTGCATCCGCATCGACCACTGCTGGTCCCAGGGGCGGGGCAGGCCAAGCGCCTCGTTCCAGGCGGGCAGTTGCACCGCGCGGGCACGGGCCTTCTTGGATAGCGTCACCGCCAGCATCTCGATCAGGATCCGGTAGACGTTGTTTTCCGGCTGCTGCTCTGTCAGCCCCAGCGAGTTCACCTGCACGCCATAGCGGAAGCGGCGGAACTTGGGGTCGGCGACGCCATAGCGTTTCTCGCAAATCTCGTCCCACAGGTCGACAAAGGCGCGCATCTTGCACATTTCAGTGACGAACCGGATGCCCGCATTCACAAAGAAGGAGATGCGGCCGACCATGGCCGGGAAGTCTTCCGGCGCGATGCGCGGTTTCAGCTCGTCCAGCACCGCCTGCGCGGTCGCCAGGGCAAAGGCCAGCTCCTGCTCCGGCGTCGCGCCAGCCTCCTGCAGGTGGTAGGAGCAGACGTTCATCGGGTTCCACTTGGGCACGTTGGTGTAGCAGTACTCCGCCACATCCGCGATCATCTTGAGGCTGGGCTTGGGCGGGCAAACATAGGTGCCGCGCGAGAGGTATTCCTTGATCAGGTCGTTCTGCACCGTGCCCTGCAGTTTCGACACATCAGCGCCTTGTTCCTCTGCCACCGCGATATACAGCGACAGCAGCCAGGGTGCGGTCGCATTGATGGTCATCGAGGTGTTCATCTGCTCCAGCGGGATCTGATCGAACAGCGCCCGCATATCGCCCAGGTGGCAGACAGGCACGCCAACCTTGCCCACTTCGCCGCGGGCCAGCACATGGTCGCTGTCATAGCCGGTCTGGGTCGGCAGGTCGAAGGCGACGGACAGGCCGGTCTGCCCCTTCGCCAGGTTAGCGCGGTAAAGCGCATTGGATGCCGATGCCGTGGAATGGCCGGCATAGGTGCGGATCAGCCAGGGGCGGTCTTTTTGCATCTGCGGCATGTCGGGCCTCGCGAGTCAGTGTGGCGGTAATTTTATTTCGTCACGCAGATGTAAACTGCAATTTTCGACCCATGTCAATTCGCTGCGTTGCGGCAATTCCGCTTCTGCGGCGGGAAGCCCGGGTGGCTTGGTGCTTGTCAAGGCGGTTGCCATGCGCAACTGTTCTCTCATGACGCAAACCGTGGAACTGCCGCTGTGGCTCTTTGTGCTGATCGTGGGTTTTGCCGCGGTGACCTTTGCGTCGCATTTTCTGTTCCCCTCGGTGCGCTGGTTCTTCCGGCGGCGGCTGGAACGGGCAGTGGCACGGCTGAACAAACGGCTGGAACGCCCGATAGAGCCGTTCAAGCTGGCGCGGCGCCATGACATGATCCAGCGGCTGATCCATGATCCGCAGGTCGCGCAGGCGGCGGCGGATCACGCAGCGGCTGAGGGCATCCCGGAGAACGTGGCGTTTGAGCAGGTGCGCCGCTATGCGCGAGAGATCGTGCCGGGGTTTTCCGCCTTTGCCTATTTCAGCCTGGCGATCCGGGCGGCGCGGTTCCTGTCCAATGCGGTCTACCGGGTGCGGCTGGGCCACCAGGACGAGGAAGCGCTGCGCGCCATCGATCCCAATGCCACTGTGGTCTTTGTGATGAACCACCGGTCCAACATGGATTACGTGCTGGTCACCTACCTGGCGGCGGAACGCTCAGCCCTGTCTTACGCGGTAGGGGAGTGGGCGCGTGTTTGGCCGCTTAGCCGCCTGATCCGGGCGATGGGCGCTTACTTCATCCGGCGGCGTTCGCGCAACGACCTCTACCGCAAAGTGCTGGCAGCCTATGTGCGTCTGGCCACCCTCGGCGGGTCCACGCAGGCGATGTTCCCAGAGGGCGGCCTTAGCTTGGACGGCGCCCTGGCTGCGCCGCGGCTCGGGCTGCTGAAATACATTGTTGAGGGCTATGATCCGGACCGGCGTGATGTGGTCTTTGTGCCGGTGGCGCTGAATTACGACCGGGTGCTGGAAGACCGCATTCTGACCTCTGCTGCCAAGGCAGGCGATCGGCGGTTCAAGGCCCGGATCGGGCTGGTGGCGCTGCGGCTCTTGCGGCAGTTGTGGCTGTGGATGACCGGCCGCTACCGCCGGGCGGGCTATGCGGCGGTGAACTTTGGCCGGCCTCTCAGCCTCGCCGGGTTTGGCGCCGGGCGGCAGGGCGACATCACCAAGCCGCTGGCGCGGGAGCTGATGCAACGGATCAGTGCGATTGTCCCGGTGCTGCCGGTGCCGATGATTGCTGCTGTTCTATTGCGGCACGGTCCCCTCAGCCGCGCAGCAATTGAGCACCGGCTGGAAGATCTGATCGCGGCGGTACCGCTGGCGCATGTTCATCTCCCCAAGGATAACCTGTCTTATGCGGCTGGCATGGCGCTGAATATTTTGCAGAGGCGGGGCCTGATCATCGAAACCGGGGGACAGATTGCGCCCGCAGCAGACCGCCAGGATTTGCTGGCGTTTTACGCCAATTCGATCCGTCATCTGCTGCCAGAGGACAGTGATCTGCCTGGTGGAAGCAGTGATTTTTCTGCACCTGCTAAAGGCAATGCTGCATCCGCTGGGTCATAAAATTACCCAAACGCCGCAAAAGTGGTTGCAATATTACTTTCCCGATCCTATCCATCAGGTAACCGCTGCGATTCTGCACCGCGGCAAAGAACAGGATGCAAAGGAGGCCATCATGGCATTGGATACCCAGACTGACGTCATGTCGTACGAGGCGCCCGAGAAAGATCTCTATGAGCTGGGGGAAATTCCTCCGATGGGCTTTGTGCCCAAGAAGATGTACGCATGGGCCATCCGCAAGGAGCGCCACGGCGAGCCGAACACCGCGATGCAGCAGGAAGTGGTCGATGTGCCGGAGCTGGACAGCAACGAGGTGCTGGTCCTGGTGATGGCGGCGGGCGTCAACTACAATGGCGTCTGGGCTTCGCTGGGCAAGCCGATCTCGCCGTTTGACGGCCACAAGGCGCCTTATCACATTGCCGGGTCCGATGCTTCGGGCATCGTCTGGGCGGTGGGCTCCAAGGTCACCCGCTGGAAGGTCGGCGACGAGGTGGTCATCCACTGCAACCAGGACGATGGCGACGACGAGGAATGCAACGGCGGCGACCCGATGTACTCCCCCAGCCAGCGCATCTGGGGCTACGAGACCCCGGACGGCTCCTTTGCCCAGTTCACCAACGTGCAGGCCCAGCAGCTGATGCCGCGCCCCAAGCACCTGACCTGGGAAGAAAGCGCCTGCTACACGCTGACGCTGGCCACTGCCTACCGGATGCTGTTCGGCCACGAGCCGCACGACCTGAAGCCGGGTCAGAACGTGCTGGTCTGGGGCGCCTCGGGCGGCCTCGGCTCTTATGCGATCCAGCTGATCAATACCGCCGGCGCCAATGCCATCGGTGTGATCTCCGACGAAAGCAAGCGCGACTTTGTCATGGGCCTCGGCGCCAAGGGCGTGCTGAACCGCAAGGACTTTAACTGCTGGGGTCAGCTGCCCACGGTCAACACCCCGGAATATGCCGAGTGGTTCAAGGAGGCCCGCAAGTTCGGCAAGGCGATCTGGGATATCACCGGCAAGGGCAACAACGTCGACATGGTGTTCGAGCATCCGGGCGAAAGCACTTTCCCCGTCTCCACCTTCGTGGTGAAGAAGGGCGGCATGGTTGTGATCTGCGCCGGCACCACCGGCTATAACCTGACCTTCGACGTGCGCTACATGTGGATGCACCAGAAGCGCCTGCAGGGCTCGCACTTTGCCCACCTCAAGCAGGCCGCGGCTGCCAACAAGCTGATGGTTGAGCGCCGCCTGGACCCCTGCATGTCCGAGGTGTTCACCTGGGCCGACCTGCCCGAAGCGCACATGAAGATGCTGCGCAACGAGCACCTGCCTGGCAACATGTCAGTGCTGGTGCAGGCACCGAAGACCGGCCTGCGCACCCTGCAGGATGTGCTCGACGCTTGAGGGCGGACCGGCTCAGCCGGCTGAAATGAAACAGTGGTCCCGCGAATCGCTCCGGCTATTCGCGGGAAATTTTATTTATAAATTTATCTATTTCAGCGGCTTAGTTGCAGCGTACTCGCTATTTTGGGGGAGGGGTGCTGCCGGCTGCAGATTAAAGGCGTCATTTCCGTCATTTACGCAAGTTATTGCGCCTTTCGGGCAGGCGTGGATCCGTTTTTTGACCTGAAAGTCAAAAGCTTCCATTGACCTCGGGGAAGCAGGCGCTGCAAAAACCCTGCAAATATGTCATGCCTGAAGCTACAGGTATTGCAGATATCCGAACCAAGGCAGCGAACAACGGCGGCAAGCGACCCATGGCAGGCAAAGCAGAACTGGACCGTATCCTGGAGGCGCTGGACGCCACAGATACCCTGGATGGTCTCCAGCAGATCATTGATCAGGTCTGCACCGTCTTCGGTGTCGACCATGCCATGTACCATTGGGTCGACAGCGCCGGCGACCACTACTACTTCGGCACCTATCCGCAGACTTGGGTCGAGCGGTATCAGGAAAAGGCCTATGTCCGCGTCGATCCGGTCGTCGCAGGCTGCTACCAGCGCTTTCACCCGGTGGACTGGAAGCGGCTGGACTGGTCGCCGAAACCGGCGCGCGAGTTTCTGAAAGACGCGCTGGAGCACGGGGTCGGCAATCAGGGCTACTCAATTCCGATCCGGGGCCCCAACGGGCAATTCGCGGTGTTCACCGTAAGCCACAACTGCGATGACGAGGCCTGGGAAAGGCTGACTGAGCGCTACAGCCGTGACATGATCCTGATGGCGCATTACTTCAATCGTAAAGCGCTGGAGTTCGAACCTGAGCGTACCCCGGAACAGGCCCAGCCTCTGTCGCCCAGGGAAGTGGACGCGCTGACCTTTCTGGCGATCGGATACAGCCGTGCGCAGGTGGCAAAGACCCTGTCGATCTCCGAGCACACGCTGCGCGTCTACATCGAAAGCGCCCGGTTCAAGCTGGGCGCAATCAATACCACCCATGCAATTGCCCGGGCGATGTCGCTCGGTTTGATTGTGATTTAACGGTAGGGCGAAAAAGCTACCGCAAATACACTCTGAGATTGTGCCTAATAGCCGTACCCTGTCCTCACTGTTCAACCAGAAGGGGACTAAATCATGCTTCGTTATGTCTATGGCCGCGATCTTCACAACCACGCTTTTCTGGCGCATTCGATGTTCAGGGACAGGGCAGACCAGTTCAGGACCCGGCTGGGCTGGGAGGTGCAGGTTGACTGCAACGGTGAGGAGCGTGACCAGTATGACGCGCTGGACCCGCTTTATGTGATCTGGGAAATGCCTGATGGCAGCCATGGCGGCTCCATGCGGTTTCTGCCGACCACCGGCCCGGTGATGGTCAATGATGTGTTTCTGGACTTGGCAGGAGGGGTGCCGATTTGCAGCCCGCTGATCTGGGAATGCACCCGGTTCTGCCTGTCGCGCGAGGCGGGCCGCAACGTGGCCGGGGCGCTGACCCTGGGCGGGGTGGAGATCATGCGCAACTTCTCGGTGGCGCATTTCGCCGGTGTCTTTGACCGCCGCATGGTGCGGATCTACCGCAGCCTGGGCTTCAGCCCTGAGGTGATCGGCACCCAGGGAGAGGGGCGGGAGCGCATCTGCCTGGGGCTTTGGGAATACGCGCCTGAGGTCTACCTGAACGTGGCCGCTAAAGCAGGCATCGCGCCGGAGCTTTCGCAGCTCTGGTTCGACCGTTCGTTCGGCGGGGCGCGGGCGGCTGAGCCCTTGGCGCTTACCGCCTGACAGATACGATCTCCGGGGCCGGAGCCTCTGGCGGACCCGGCCCCGCGGCTGTAGGGTCGCGCCATGACAGCTCTGCCCGTACAGTTTTCCGATGACCAGGCCACTGCTTATGACAGCGTGACCGAGCTCCTGCGCCAGGCGGGGGTGGACCTTGACGACGGGCTGTTGCACCCGCCCCGCGGCGACGCCGGGGTGATGGCGGTGATCGGCAAGGCAGGATCGGGCAAGACCCTGCTTCTGGCAGAGCTTTACAAGGCGCTGGAGCAGTCGGGGGTCGAGGTGGTCTCCGGCGACTACGAAAGCCGCAAGAAAGGCGACGACCGCCGCACTCTGGCCATCCTGGCGCCAACCAACAAGGCCGCCAGCGTGCTGCGCCTGCGCGGGGTGCCGGCCACCACCATCCACCGAATTCTCTATACTCCGGTCTATGATCCGGAGTTCGAGAAGATCGCCGAATGGCTGGCGGGGCAGGGCGACCAGCCCGAGATCGAGGGGCTGACCGAGGAGGCGCTGGCCCGCGCGGCGGCCTTTTACGAGAAAAACAAATCCATTCCCGGCGCACTGGCCGCCGCGGGTTTGCGAGGCTCAGACTTCATCACCGGCTGGAAACGGCGCGAGGAGCCGCTGGACATCGGTTTTGTCGATGAAGCCTCGATGCTCGACGACCGACAGTTCGAAGACCTGAAGGAGATTTTCCCGAACCTGATCCTGTTCGGCGATCCGGCCCAGCTGGCGCCGGTGAACCAGTCAGGGTCAATGGTGTTTGATGCGCTGCCGGAGCCGCGCCGGCTGATCCTGAACCGCATCCACCGGCAGGAGGCCGGCAACCCGATCCTGGATCTGGCACATGCGCTGGCCGACCCGCAGCTGGGGTTCGAGGATTTCGAGCGGATGATCGAGGATACGGCGCGCCGCGATGAGCGTGTGGTCTGGGGCCAGCGGGTAGAGGTCGATCTGATGGCGCGCTCGCCGGTGCTGGTCTGGCGCAACAACACCCGCATCCGGCTGATCAACGCCTTCCGCACCGTCTATGGTGCGCCGGAGGATCAGCTGATCGCCGGCGAGCCGCTGATCTGCGACGGTATCGAACTGCCCATGAAACACCGCAAGAAGCGGCTGGACCTGGAGGCCCGCGGGCTGATCAAGGGCGCGCAGGTGATCTACCTCGGGGCAGGCCGCAAGCCCGGGTTTTCACGCCTGCATGTGATGGGCGCAGAGGACCCGCAGGTCTCTGCCGCCTCAATCGTGAAAATTGAGAAACCGGACGAGGAAGAGCCCTTCATTCCCTTTGCTGCGCGCATGGGGGCCACGTTCCTGCACGGCGCGGCGGTGACCATCCACAAGGCGCAAGGCTCGCAATGGGATACCACCCAGGTCTTTGCACCCGACATCTATGCCGCCGCCCGCATGGGCCGGGTGGAGGCGGGCCAGCCCCTATGGAAACGGCTGGCCTATGTGGCGATCACCCGGGCGCAGGAGCGGCTGATCTGGGTGGTCAGAAACCGCCTGGCCAAACCCTCCGGCCCGCTGCAGGTGGATGACCTCAGGGCGGTGCCGGCCGCGGCGCTGACGCTGGAAGCACAGGAGGAGACCCCGGCATGAGCAAATCAATCCTGATCACCGGCGCCAGCTCCGGAATCGGCCGGGCTGTTGCAGAACTATTCCTGGCCGAGGGCTGGCAGGTCGGCCTGACAGCACGCCGGGCAGAGAAGCTGGAAGACGTGGCGATGGGCCACACGAACGCTCATGTCCTGCCCGCCGATGTAACTGATCCTGCGGCGGTCGATCATGCGGTGAACAGCTTTGCCATGGCTGCGGGCCGGCTTGATGTGCTGTTCAACAATGCGGGTATCTTCACCCCGCCTGGCACCATCGACGAGATCCCGCTGGAGGACTGGTTCGCCTCTGTGAACGTGAACCTCACCGGCATGTACCTGACTGCCCGCGCCGCCTTCCGCCAGATGCGCCACCAGGCGCCGCAAGGCGGGCGGATCATCAATAACGGCTCCATCGCTGCTTACGTGCCGCGGCCCCATTCGGCGCCTTATGCAGCGACCAAGGCGGCCATTACCGGCCTCACCAAAAGCCTGTCGCTGGATGGTCGCCCCTTTGATATCGCCTGCGGCCAGATCGACATCGGCAACACCCGCACCCCGATGGTTGAGGACCTGAGCCAGCGTCACGCCGAGGCCAACCCCGGCGCTGAGCCGATGCATACATTTGCAGTGGAGGACGCGGCGAAATCCGTGCTGCACATGGCCAATCTTCCGCTGGAGGCCAATGTGCAGTTCATGACGGTGATGGCGACCAAGATGCCCTATATCGGCCGCGGCTGAGCGCTCCCGCCCGTCGCTGGTGCATCCAGGATGCACCGCTCCCGTTGGGCGTGGCGCTGCGCTGGCGCGCAGCGCGCCTCTTTACCGGTTCCTGAGCAGGCTGAATGCAGCCGAGGCGCCCCAGCCGGCCGCAATCGCAATCGCCAGCGACATCAGGCCGTATAGAAACGGCTGCTCGCGTGACAGCGAGAACAGGAACCGCTCCAGCCCGACCTTACGCACGTCGATGGTGGTTTCGTAACTCGACACCACCTCGCCGCCGCGGGTCAGAAAGATACGGGTCTGGTAGTCGCCTTCGGTCAAGTCTGCGGGCATCTCGATCGCGGTGCGAAACAAGGTTTGCTGATCGACCGCAACGGTGTTTTCACGCAGGGAGTAGAGCCCGTTCCTTTCGCGGATCCGCATTACCGCATCGGCAAAGGCCTGGGCGCCGCGGATGTGCATGGCAGCACCCACCGAGCGGATCGCGCGCCGGATCGACACCCGGTAGCGCAGGTCTTCGGTGTCGCTCAGCACCTGGGCAAATGGAGCGCTGGTGGCAACCGCGTAGAACGCAGGAGCCGAGTCGACCAGAACGCTGTCGACGTTGACCCAGATGCCCAGCTTTTTCTCCTTGCGCCGCACCATCACGGAGGGCGCCGGGCCGGAAACTGCGACAATGACCTCCAGCGGCTCGTCGGTGGGGATTGGAGCCTCGCGCTTGACCGCGCCGAAGATCAGGATTTCAGAGCCGTCAAAGGTGGCGGTGATCGCCACCCGGTCCTGGCTGAGGCCCAGAACGACCTCTTCCTTGGCGGCCTGGGCTGCGGATTGGGGCAGCAACGCCAGCGCGGCGGCTGTAAGTGCTGAGAGCAGAAGTTTGCGCATATCAGTGGCCTCCTGCGTCGCCGAGCGAGAACAGCTCAGCCGGTTGCAGCAAGAGGTCGAGGCCCAATTTTGCGCAGACCGCGATAACCATCAGCGCCAGCAGGATGCGCAGCTGTTCGGCCTTGAGGTAGACACCGATACGGGTGCCGATCTGGGCGCCGATCACGCCGCCGACCAGCAGCAGAACCGCCAGCACGATGTCCACGGTATAGTTGGTGGTGGCATGCAGCATGGTGGTGAAGCCAGTGACCAGGATGATCTGGAACAGCGAGGTGCCGACAACCACCTTGGTCGGCATGCCGAGGATATAAATCATCGCAGGCACCATGATGAAACCGCCGCCGACACCCATGATCGCGGCTAGGATACCAACGCAGACGCCGACCAGAACGGGCGGGATCACCGAGATGTAGAGGCCGGAGGTGCGGAACCGCATCTTGAACGGCAGCGCATGTACCCAGCCGCGCTGGCGGCGCGGGGCAGGGGCAGCGCCGCCTGCTTTCTTGGACTTGCGGATCGCATTCAGGCTTTCGATGAACATCAGCCCGCCGACCACGCCCAGGAAGACGACGTAGCAAAGCTTGACCAGCAGGTCGACCTGGCCGAGCGCCTTGAGGTAGTTGAACACCACAACCCCCAGGGCCGCGCCCATCAGACCGCCGGCCTGCAGCACCAGCCCCATCTTGATATCGACCGTCCGCCTTCGGAAATGCGCCAGCACGCCGGAGAAGGAGGAGGCGACAATCTGGTTCGCCTCTGTCGCCACCGCCACCGCAGGCGGGATGCCGATGAAAAACAAAAGCGGCGTCATCAGGAAGCCGCCGCCAACTCCGAACATGCCCGAGAGAACCCCGACCATTCCCCCAAGGCCCAGGAGAAGGAAGGCATTGACCGAGACCTCAGCTATGGGAAGGTATATCTGCATGTTCTTTGTTAGACCGCAGTCATATCAAAAATCAATGATCTATGCCGCTCTGCAGCGTGCAGGACTGATTTGCCGTTGCAAACTGGACTTATTGCTGCCGATCCTGCGGGTCACGGCAAGTTCAGCACGGTTAGGGAAAACAGGTCGGCGGGTTCCAGCAGCAGCTCAAAGCCGATCTTGATTGAGACTGACAGCACCAGCAGCGCCAGCAGCACCCGCAGCTGTTCCGCCTTCAGCTTGGCGCCGATCACGGTGCCAAGCTGGGCGCCCGCAACGCCGCCGATCAGCAGGAACAGCGCCAGCACCACGTCGACGGTGTAATTGGTGGTTGCGTGCATTACCGTGGTAAACCCGGCGACAAAGATGATCTGGAACAGCGAGGTGCCGATCACGACCTTGGTCGGCATGCCGAGGATGTAGATCATCGCAGGCACCATGATGAAGCCGCCGCCGACGCCCATGATTGCCGACAGGATGCCGACGCCAAAGCCGACCAGCGCGGGCGGGATCACGGAGATATAGAGACCAGAGGCTTTGAACCGCATCTTGTAGGGCAGGGCATGCACCCAGGACCGCTGGCGCCGTTTGTAGGCGGGGGCGCCGCCAGCCTGGCGGGCCCTGCGGATTGCATTGACGCTTTCGATAAACATCAGCGCGCCGATCACGCCGAGGAACAGCACATAGCACAGCTGCACCGCCAGATCGACCTGGCCCAGCTGCTTGAGCCAGTTGAAAACGGCCATTCCCAGCGCAGCCCCCATGAGGCCGCCGCCCAGCAGTACATAGCCCATCTTCAGATCCACGGTGCGGCGCCGGAAATGCGCCATCAGGCCAGATACGGAAGAGGCCACCACCTGATTGGCGGAGGTGGCCACCGCAACCCCCGGCGGGATGCCGATCAGGAACAAGAGCGGCGTAATCAGGAAGCCGCCGCCGACCCCGAACATGCCCGAGAGTACCCCCACGGCGCCGCCAATGCCCAAGAGCAGCAGAAAGTTGACCGAAACCTCGGCGATGGGGAGGAAGATGTGCATGAGGTCTTACAGCAACTGCGGTGCGCGTGGTCAACCGGCCGGGCGGCACTGCGGCAGACAGGACCGACAGCGGAGCATGATCTGGACTTAAAGGCGGAGGCTCCCGCGCCTGCAGGTGATGGGCGGAGCCCTTCGCCTCGGCAGCCTTGGGCCGGGCGCCGCTCCGCGAGCGGCGCGAAGGGGTTCTGCTGAGAAGCCACTGAGGGGCAGGACTGCCCTTCAGTGGCCTGGTCGAGTGTGTTAGCGTCTTTGCCGCGTCAAGGGTGAACGGCGCCTCCGCGCCGCCGCTGCGAGGCCCCTGACCCGGAAAAGACGAAGGAGGGAAAAAAGAAAGGCCCGGCACTTTGGCCGGGCGTTTCGTTGGTTCTGGAATGGCGTTTAGCGTTCCTTGACGTAGGGCTCGCCGCCGGCGCGGGGCGGGATCGCCTTGCCGACGAAACCGGCCAGGATCACCACCGTCAGCACGTAGGGCAGCGCGTCCATTGCCTGCACCGGGATGGTGATGCCGCCCAGCTCAATGTTCTGGAACCGCAGCGCAATCGCCTGCAAGAGGCCAAACAGCAGGCAGGCACCCATGGCATGCCAGGGCCGCCACTTGGCAAAGATCAGCGCGGCCAGCGCGATGAAGCCGCGGCCCGCGGTCATGTCCTTGACGAACCCCGCCTGCAGCGCGGTGGCCAGATAGGCGCCGGCAATGCCGCACAGCAGGCCGCAGATCAGCACCGCCGCATAGCGCAAGCCGACAACCGAAACGCCGGCGGTATCCACTGCGGCCGGGTTTTCCCCCACAGCACGCAGGCGCAGGCCAAAGCGGGTGCGGAACAGCACCCACCAGGTCGCAGGCACCGCTAGGAAGGCAATGTAGACCAGGATCGAATGGCCAGAGAGCAGCTCAGCATAGACCGGACCCAGCACCGGCACACCAGAGAGGCTTTCGGCAAAGGGGAGGTTGATCGGGGTGAACCGCCCGCCGCCGATCAGCGACGGTGTGCGGCCGCCTTGCTGAAACCAGTCCTGGGCAATCAGCACCGTCATGCCAGCGGCCAGGAAATTGATCGCCACCCCGGAGATCAGCTGGTTGCCGCGGAAGGTGATCGAGGCCACCCCGTGCAGCCCCGCCAGCACCAGCGAGGAGCCGATGCCGGCCAGCAGCCCCAGCCAGACATTGCCGGTGACGGCGGCGACGGCGGCAGAGAAGAAGGCGGCCATCAGCATCTTGCCCTCAAGGCCGATGTCGAAGATGCCCGCGCGCTCGGAGAACAGGCCCGCCAGGCAGGCCAGAAGCAGCGGCGTGGCCAGGCGGACAGTGGAGTCCAGCAGCTGGATGATCGTCAGGAAATCCATCAGTTCTGCCCCTTCCGCATCGCCAGGAAGATCCGCTCAAGCGGCATCCGCACCATGTTGTCGAGCGCGCCGGTGAACAGGATCACCAGGGCCTGGATCACCACGATCAGTTCCCGCGGGATCGAGGTCCACAGCGCCAGTTCAGCGCCGCCCTGGTAGAGGAAGCCAAAGAGGATCGCCGCCAGGAACACGCCGAACGGGTGGTTGCGCCCCATCAGCGCCACCGCGATGCCGATGAAGCCGGCGCCTTCGGTGGCGTTCAGAACCAACCGCTCTGCCTCTCCCATCACGTTGTTGACGGCCATCATGCCCGCCAGCGCGCCGGAGATCAGCATCGCGATCATGATGGTGCGGACCGAGGAGATACCGGCATAGCGCGCGCCCGGCTCGGACTTGCCGAGGGAGCGGATTTCATACCCCAGCGGCGTGCGCCAGATCAGCAGCCAGACAAACAGGCAGGCGCCGACGGCCACCAGCAGGCTGACATTGGCCGGTGCGGATTTCGAAAACTCGATCCCGATCGGCGCCAGCAGCTCATGCAAAGACGGCAGGTGCACCGCCTCGGGGAAGCGTTCGGTGGCCGGATCCATCGAGCCTTCGGGACGCAGCAGGTTCACCAGCACATAGTTCAGCACCGCGGCGGCGATGAAGTTGAACATGATGGTGGTGATCACAATGTGGCTGCCGCGCTTGGCCTGCAGATAGGCAGGGATTGCGGCCCAGGCAGCACCGAAGAGGCCCGCGCCAAGCGCTGCAAAGATCAGCGCCAGCGTCCAATGCGGCCAAGGGATCAGCAGGCAGACCAGCGCCACGCCAAGCCCGCCCAGCATCGCCTGGCCCTCGCCGCCGATGTTGAACAGGCCCGCGTGGGCGGCAATCGCCACCGCAAGGCCGGTGAACATGAAATTGGTGGCGTAGTAGAGCGTGTAGCCCCAGCCATAGGATGAGCCTAGAGCGCCATCGACCATCAGCTTGACCGCGGCGACCGGGTCTTCGCCGATCCCGAGGATCACCAGGGCCGACAGGATCGCGGCCAGGAAAAGGCTGATCAGCGGGATCAGGACCACATCGGCCCATTTCGGCATCTTGTCCATTTACGCGGCCTCCCCCGCGACACCGGCCATCATCAGGCCGAGTTCTTTCTCATCGGTTTGGTCCGCCGGGCGTTCGCCCATGATCATGCCGTCAAACATCACAGCAACCCGGTCCGCGAGCGACAGGATCTCCTCCAGCTCGACCGAGACCAGCAGGATCGCCTTGCCCTGGTCGCGCAACTCGACGATCTGCTTGTGAATGAATTCAATGGCGCCGATGTCGACGCCGCGGGTCGGCTGGCCGACCAGCAACAGGTCGGGGTTGCGCTCTATCTCGCGCGCCACGACGATTTTCTGCTGGTTGCCGCCGGAGAAGTTCTTGGCCGCCAGCCAGGGATCGGGCGGGCGCACGTCGAATTTCTCCATCTTGGCCTCGGTATCGGCGCGCAGGGCTGCGTTGTTCATCAGCACACCATTCTTGTAGGCCGGGTCCCGGTGGTAGCCGAATGCGACGTTTTCCCAGGCGTGGAAGTCCATGATCAGGCCTTCGCGCTGGCGGTCCTCCGGCACATGGCCGATATGGGCGCTGCGCCGCGCGGCGGCGTCCGAGCCCAGTCCCTGCAGGGGCAGAGGACTGCCATGCAGCTTGATGCTGCCGGTGCCGGGGCGCATACCGCCCAGAACTTCCAACAACTCCGACTGGCCGTTGCCGGCGACGCCTGCAATGCCGACGATCTCGCCCGCACGCACGGTCAGGTCGATGCCCTTGACGCGCTCGACGCCGGCACTGTCCACCACCCTCAGGTTCTCGATCTCCAGGATCGGGGCACCGGGCTGGGCGGGCACCTTGTCAACGCGCAGCAGAACCTTGCGGCCCACCATCAGCTCGGCCAGATGCTCCGGGCTGGTCTCTGCCGTCTTGACGGTGGCAGTCATCTGGCCGCGGCGCATGACGGACACCGTGTCGGTATACTCCATGATCTCCCGCAGCTTGTGGGTGATCAGGATGATGGTCTTCCCTTCGGCGCGCAGCCGGTCGAGGATGCGGAACAGCTGGTCAGCCTCAGAGGGCGTCAGCACGCCGGTCGGCTCATCCAGGATCAGGATCTCAGCCTTGCGGTAAAGCGCCTTGAGGATTTCAACACGCTGCTGCATGCCAACGCCGATCTCGTCGATGCGGGCGTCCGGGTCCACGAACAGCTCATATTCCTCTTCCAGCGCCTTCAGCTCCTTGCGGGCGCGGCGCAGCGAGGGCATTAGCATGCCGCTGTCCTCAGCCCCCAGCACGATGTTTTCCAGCACGGTGAAATTCTCCACCAGTTTAAAGTGCTGGAACACCATGCCGATGCCTGCGGCAATGGCTGCCTGGCTGTCCGGGATCGCGGTGCGTTTGCCCTTGATCCAGACTTCGCCTTTGTCGGCCTTGTAGAAGCCATAGAGGATCGACATCAGCGTCGATTTGCCCGCACCGTTTTCACCGATGATGCCGTGAATGGTGCCGGGGGCAACGCTGATGGAAATGTCCTTGTTTGCCTGGACCGGGCCAAAGGCTTTGGAAATGCCTTTGAGTTCGATGGCGGGGGCGGTCAATCGGGCTCTCCCATGCCTGTAAATCCGATCAGCCGTACCACCTTGCCGTCCTTCAGATCGGCAAAATACTGTCCGCGCACCATGCGCTGGCCGTCCTTCTCGAAATCCACCGTGGCGCGTGCGTGGCCGTGGTGTTCAGAGACGGCAACCACTTTGGCCGCGGCGCCCGGCATCATCGCGCTGAACTGCGCAATGTACTCCAGGTAAGCATCGCGGGTGGTTATGGGGGCAGGGGTGTTGGGATCGGAGTAATAGAATTCGGACCCGATGGCTGCGTCCGTCTTTTCGGCGCGGGCTTCGGGCGATGGGTCGCCCCAGGCTTCAAACAGAATATGAAGTGAATCCGTCATGGCCTGGGGCTTTCTTCTTAGAAGCTCAGCACAGGGCAGCTGTCATCGGACATGTAGTCATGCACCTTAATTTCGCCCGAGGCGATCTTGGCGGCAGCGTCGTCCACAGCGGCCTGCATCTCAGCCGAAACCAGCGACGCGTTGTGCTCATCCATGGCATAGCCGACACCGCCGTTGGCCAGACCCATGACAGAGAAGCCGGTTTCCATGTCGGCGCCATCGCTGAAGGCCTCAAACACGGCGTTGCCGACCTTCTTGGTCATCGAGGTCAGCACCTTGCCCGGGTGCAGGTGGTTCTGGTTGCTGTCCACACCAATCGACAGGATGCCTTCGTCGGCTGCGGTCTGCAGCACGCCCACACCGGTGCCGCCAGCCGCGGCATAGACCACGTCCGCGCCCTGGCTGATCTGTGCCTTGGTCAGTTCGGAACCCTTGACCGGGTCGTTCCAGGCCGCCGGGGTGGTGCCGGTCATGTTGGCGATTACGGTGGCATCCGGGTTAGCTGCCTTGACGCCTTCTGCATAGCCGCAGGCGAATTTGCGGATCAGCGGGATGTCCATGCCGCCGATGAAACCGACGGTGTTCGATTTGGACGCCATGGCCGCCATCATGCCCACGAGGTAGGAGCCTTCGTGTTCGTTAAAGACAACCGAGCGCACGTTGTCGCCTTCAACCACCATGTCGATGATGGTGAATTTGGTGTCCGGATAGTCAGCAGCCACCTGGCCCAGGGCATCAGCAAAGGCGAAGCCGACCATCACGATCGGGTTGGCGCCGGCCTCGGCAAAGCGGCGCAGCGCCTGCTCGCGCTGGGCTTCGGACTGCAGTTCGATCTCGCGGTAGGTTCCACCGGTCTCTTCGGTCCAGCGCTGGGCGCCGCCGTGTGCGGCCTCATTGAAGCTCTTGTCGAACTTGCCGCCCAGATCAAAGATCAGGGCCGGTTCCGCCAGTGCGGCACCTGCGGTCAGGGCCAGCGTCGCGGCTGCGCCCATCAGCGGTTTCATCAGGGTCATCAGGTTAACTCCCACTGTCATTATTTGTTGGATGCAGCGGGTCATTTCCGCTGCCCGGCCCCGTTCAGGCCTTAGAGGGTGCGGCAATTTAGCCTGCAGGGCAGGGAGGGGGTCAACCGCTTTTTGACCATTTGGTGCGAAATCCGCGCAACTGGCCTAGCGTAAAGACTTTCTCATCAGGATTGCGTCCGCCGGATTGGTATCTTTGCGGCGGTAATATCCCGCCCGGCGCCCGCATGCCGCGAATCCGCAGACGCGGTACAGCGCCTTTGCGGGTGCGTTGTCTTCGGCCACTTCCAGAAACAGCTCTGCGGCGCCGCGGGCGCAGGCCAGTGATTCCCATTCCGCCATGCAGGCGCGGGCCAGCCCTTGCCGCTGATGGGCGGGATCGGTGGCGATGGTCAGCAGTTCAGCTTCATCCGCGATCACCCGCACCAGCGCGAAACAGCGGGCATCCCCGGCGGCAAAGATCAGCGGGCTGTCCAGAAGGGCAGCGAACTCCAGTGCAGACCACGGCCGCGACTGGGTGAAACCCGCGGCATGGGTGGCGGCCATCTGCGCCGGTGTCAGGGGATCACTCATCAATCAGCGCAGGCGGCACGTCGCTGGACGGCGCTGCATCGGCTGCACGCAGGTACAGCGGTGCAGGCGGCTCGGTCACGGTTTCAAACCGCGCAGCTGCGATGCGCGCAATCGCTTCGGCGATCCCTGCCGGGCTTGCCTCAGGCGCAAACGCTAGCCCGGCACCGCGGGCGGCGTCCTCGGCCTCCTGGCGCGGCATCAGACGCGGTGCCTCCCCGGGCAGGGCGGCATAAACCTGATTGCGCGGCGCGGGCACGGCGGGCAAGGTGCCCTCGGCGGCGCGGGCCTCAAACCCGTCCACGCCCACGGCTGGCACTTCCAGCCCCAGAGCCAGCCCGCGGGCGGCGGAGACCGCAATGCGGATGCCGGTGAAGTTGCCGGGACCGATGCCGACGCCGATGGCGTCAAGATCCTGCCATGCGGCACCGCCGTCAGCCAGCACCTCTTCCAGAAGCGGCATCAGCCGTTCGGCCTGGCCGCGGGTCATTTCCTCCAGCCGGGAGGCCAGCAGGGTCTCCCCGCGCAGCAAAGCGGCCGCGCAATGCGCGGCCGATGTGTCAAAACCCAGAACCAGCGGTTCGGAAGCCATCAGATGTCCTTTCGCGCGCGGTCAGACGGCAACCGGGCGCACCTCGGTGACTTCCGGGATGTAGTGGCGCAGCAGGTTCTCGATGCCCATCTTCAGGGTCAGGGTCGAGGATGGGCAGCCGGCGCAGGCACCCTGCATATGCAGATAGACCACGCCGCGGTCAAAGCCGTGGAAGGTGATGTCGCCGCCGTCCTGGGCCACTGCCGGGCGCACCCGGCTGTCCAGCAGTTCCTTGATCTGGTTGACGATCTCCGCGTCCTCGCCGGAATGCTCGGCATGGCCGGAGGCCGGGCTTTCGGAACCATCTGCCATCACCGGCTGGCCGGACTGATAGTGTTCCATCACTGCACCCAGGATGGCGGGTTTGATGTGGTCCCATTCGACAGCGTCCGCCTTGGTCACTGTCACGAAGTCATTGCCGAAGAACACGCCTGTCACGCCCTCAACCGCAAAGATGCGGGAGGCCAGCGGCGATTTTCCGGCAGCGTCTGCGCTGGGGAAGTCGGCGGTGCCGACCTCAAGAACGGTCTGGCCCGGCAGGAATTTCAGCGTCGCCGGGTTGGGCGTGGATTCAGTCTGAATGAACATGTCGGGTCTCCGTTAAGCGTGCCCCCGATATGCGCCCTGCGGCCCGCCAAGTCAAGATTTGGAACGATTCTAAATTGCGCCGCCCGCGGCATGCTCCAGCGCCTGTTCCAGCCGGTCATCGCCCCAGAACAGTTCCGCACCGCTGGTGAAGCTGGGCGCGCCGAAAATACCCGCCGCAATGGCCTCATCGGTCTTCGCCCTGAGTGCCGATTTGATATCCGGCGCCTGTACCCGCTGCATCAGATTGCGGTCAAGGCCCGCCGTGCTCAGGCAACGCTGCAAGACAGTTTCATCCGCGATATCTTTGCCCGTACCAAACTGCGCCTGGAACGCGGCCGTGGTGAAAGGCTCAATGCGGTCCTGTTCCGCCGCAGCTAAAGCTAGCCGCGCCGCCATCAGCCCGTTCTGCGGGAACACCGCAGGGCGGCTAAAGGGCAGGCCGCGAGCCGCACAAATCCGTTCCATGTCGCGCCACATGTAGCGGCCCTTGGCTGGATAGATGTTGAAAGGCGAGGTGTCCCAGCCTTGAGCGGCAAAGATTGGCCCCAGCAGAAACGGCTTCCAGGTAACGGCAACGCCGCGGGCGGCAGCCAGTTCGCCGATGCGCATCACGCTGAGATAGGAGTAGGTGGAGGCGAATTCGAACCAGAATGTGATCCCGCCGGTCATCGCCTCTGCAGTCCCTTCTGGTCAGGTGATTGCTTCCAGCTTTTCCTTGCTAAGGTCGCCGGGCACGATGGTGATCGGCACCGGCAGGGCGCCGGAGTTCTTGGTGAGCTGGGTGACCAGCGGCCCGGGGCCCTTGCGGCCGGTGCCCGCACCCAGCACCAGAACGCCGATTTCCGGATCGCCCTCGATAAAGTCGAGGATTTCCGGCACCGGTTCGCCTTCGCGGATCACCAGTTCCGGGTCCACATTCTGGCGGTCGCGCATCCATTTGGCGAAAACTTCGAAATGGGCATGGATGCGCTCGCGCGCTTCCTCGCGCATCACTTCACCGACGCCGATCCAGTGGTTGAACTCATCCGGGGGAATGACCGACAGGATAGTGACGCCCGCGCCGGTATGCGCCGCCCGCATCGCGGCAAAGCGCATGGCGTTCAGGCATTCGCGGCTGTCGTCCAGGACCACAAGGAATTTGCGCATCTTCGCTCTCTCGTTGTTGCACCGCGGATCATGGCGCATGCGGGGCGATCAGGCAATAGAGCCAAAGAGCCGTCAACGTGGCGTTTTCTGGCCCTAGACTGGCGCGCCAGCCAGGCTTGCCTGCACCGATGGCAATGATGAAGTTACGGCTGGCTGGCGGCCCAGTCCCAATAGAGCTCCCGCACACGTTTGGCGACAGGGCCGGCCTGATAGCGGTTCTCGTCAAAGGCGGTGACCGGGGTCACCTTGCTCATGTTGCCCGACAGAAAGATCTCGTCGGCTTCCTCGAAATCCTGATGGCCCAGCACGCATTCATGCACGGTGATACCGTCGGCGCGCAGGTTTCTGATGTGCCGGGCGCGGGTGATGCCGGCCAGGAAGGTGCCGTTGGGGATTGGGGTGAAGACCTCGCCGTCGCGCACCATGAACACATTGGTGGTGGCGGTTTCAGCCACATTGCCCATGGCATCCAGCACCAGTGCGTTGCTGAACCCCTTGCTGCGCGCCTCCCTCAGCATCCGGGCGTTGTTGGGGTAGAGGCAGCCCGCCTTGGCATTCACCACCGCGCTTTCCAGCACCGGGCGGCGGAAGCGGGTGCGGGTCAGCGTGGCGGCGGCATCGGGGGCCGCCATCGGGATTTCCTCCAGGCTGACGGCGAATTGGGTGCTCTCCGCCTTCGGGGCGATCAGCGTCTCGTCGCCATCAGCCGCCCAGTACATTGGCCGGATATAGACCGCGGAGCTAGGGGCGAACCCCTCCAGTCCTTCGCGGATGACCTCCACCATCTGCTCCACGGAATGGGTTGGCGTCATCAGCAGCGCCTCCGCAGAGGCATTGGTGCGGGCGCAGTGCAGGTCCAAATCCGGGGTCAGCCCGTCAAAGAAACGCGCGCCGTCAAACACGGAGGAGCCCAGCCACATCGCATGGTCTGCAGCCCGCATCACCGCCGCGTTGCCGTCCTGCCAGCTGCCGTTGAAATAAGTGCGGATAGTTCTGCCCACAGCCATCGTCTCGCTCCCTCTGCTTGCCGCAAGGGTAGGCCCAGAAAGGTCAGGGGTCCAGACCTTTCTAGGCCTCGCCGGATACAGGCAAGGAGGGGCGAGAAGGCTGTTAATTGTTTTGTTTCAGTTGGTTGGCTGGCGTTCTGGAGCGAAATCTGACGCAGCGAAATATAGGTCAGCGTGACTGACCAATTGTTTCGCGCGCGAAACATTCGGGCAGCAGTTCTGACCTACTCAACCTCTGCGAGCAAATCTTGCAAATCCAACGGGTCAGTGACCATCTGCAGGCTGCCATCCGCCCCGCGCGGCCAGTCCTGTTCGGGCCGGTCGCGGTAGAGTTCCACCCCGTTGCCGTCCGGGTCGCGCAGGTAGATGGCCTCGGAGACGCCGTGGTCGGCTGCGCCTTCGAGCGCGATGCCCGACTCCAGCACCCGGCGCAGCACCGCGGCCAGGCTCTTGCGGTCCGGCAGCAGGATGGCGGTGTGGTAGAGGCCGGTCATGTTCGGTGCCGGTGCCGGGCCGCCGCGCGACTGCCAGGTGTTGAGCCCGATGTGGTGGTGGTAACCGCCGGCCGACAGGAAGGCGGCGGAACTGCCCAGCTGCTGGGTTACGATAAAACCCAGCACGCCGCTGTAAAACCCGATTGCCCGTTCAAGGTCGGCAACCTTGAGGTGGACATGGCCGATGCGGGTGCCTGGGGGCAGGGGGGCAGTTCCGGTGCTCATGACAGTCTCCAATTGCTTGTTTTCTGCAATATGGAGGCGGCGCGGCGCTGGTTCCATTCCGCAAGGCTGCACCATTTCCCTGTGGATATGCACAGCCTGACGGCGCGGCATCTTCAGCGCGCCATCAGGCGCGCCGGACCCAGCCGGACCTGCACATCTGTGATGCACGGCAGCCCGGGCGGGAGAGCTTCCACTGGAGATCAGGCGGCGGGTTTCAGACCGGCCTTGGCCAGAACGGCAGAGGCGGTTTGTTCCCAGCGTGCCTTCAGCTCTGCATTCGGAGTGCGACGCAGGCCCATCGCCTTCAGCCCTTCGAACTTCTGTGAGGTCTCAGAGCCGAAGCTGGCTGCGACCCGCGGCCACCAGTAGCTGACCAGTTCCTGCAGGGCCTCTGTCCCTTGTGCTTCCACCAGCACCATCAGGCCTTCCTCGGCCAACTCGGCGTGATGCGCCTCGATCGGCTGGATGGTGCGGAAAGCTTCGGCCAGCGGCTGGTAGGAGACATGGCTCAGCTCCTCCAGTTGCACAGCAACCGCGCTGCCCATCAGCAGGTTCATCACCACCGCGTCGGCCCAGCCTTCCAGCGGGTAGTTGAACACGGCCAGCCGCATGTCGTGCTTGCTGCGGGTCTGGCCGATGTCGGCATCCCGTTCCAGCCGGGTGGTCCAGGGGTGGTGGTCGGCATAGCGCTCTGTGTCAGCACCGAAGTCGCCCATGATATGCAGCACCTTCTCGGCGCTGTCGGATTTCTCCAGCACGATTTTTGCGGCGGCGATGCGCGCCTTGATGCCTGGCCCTTCGTTGATGATGTCGGCAAAGCCTGCGGCACCCGCCAGCTCGCTGTCGACAAAGGTCGCCATCATCTTCATCAGCTCGGCGCGGTAGCGCGGCGGCACGTTGGATGGGTTGGACAGCACGCCGCCCTGGGCCAGATAGCTGCTAATACTCATTTCGTCAGTCATGATCTTTCCTCCCTCGGGCAGGTATTACTGGTCGTAATCGACCACGACGTTATCGGTCACCGGATAGGCCTGGCACGAGAGCACATAGCCCTTTTCGACCTCGTAATCTTCCAGCGCATGGTTAGCGACCATCTCGACCTCGCCTTCCAGCACCTTGCAGCGGCAGGTGGAGCAGACCCCGGCCTTGCAGGCATAGGGCGCGTCCATGGCGTTTTCCAGCGCCGCGTCCAGCAGGGTCATGTCCTTGCCCATCTCGATGGTCTGGGTGGCGCCGTCCAGGGTGATGGCGGCCTTGGTCTGGTTGGCGCTGCTGGCCGTATCCGTTGCGGTGGCCTTGCGCTTGGCGCGGCCCGGCTGGGCAGAGGCGAACAGTTCGAACTTGATCTGGCCGTCATCGAGGCCCGCGGTGCGCAGGGCGCTGGCGATGCCCAGCATCATCGGTTCGGGGCCGCAGATGAAGGCGGTGTCGACCGACTGGATGTCGATCCAGTGCTCGAACAGCTGGGCGCATTTCTCTTCGGTGACCAGGCCGGTGAAAAGGTCGATTTCCTGAGCGTCGGACTCCAGCACATGGATCACGTTGAAGCGGCCCATGTAGAGGTTCTTGAGATCCTCCAGCTCCTCGCGGAACATGATCGTGTTCACGCCCTTGTTGGCGTAAACCAGCGTGAAGGAGGAGTTGGGCTCCGCCGCCAGCGTGGTTTTCAGGATCGACAGCACCGGGGTGATGCCGGAGCCGCCGGCAAAGCCCAGGTAGTTCTTCTCTGCGCCTGCATCGAGCGACGTGAAGAAGGTGCCCATCGGCGCCATCGCTTGCAGGGTGTCGCCGGCCTTCAGCTCGGTGTTGGCCCAGGTCGAGAACGCGCCGCCGTCGACGCGCTTGATGCCGACCTGCAGGATACCCTCATCCTTGCCGGCGCAGATCGAGTAGCTGCGGCGCAGCTCCTCGCCTTCAAAGTCGCGGCGGAAGGTCAGGTACTGGCCTTGGGTGAAATCGAACTCCTCAGCCGCGCCGTTCACGGGCTTCAGGGTAACAACCACCGCATCGCGGATGGTCTTGCGGACGTCGGTGACTTCTAGGTCGTGAAAGCGCGCCATCAGGGTCTCCTCAGATGCACTTGAAATAATCAAAGGGTTCGAGGCAGTCCTGGCAGCGCCAGTGGGCCTTGCAAGGGGTCGAGCCGAACTGGCTGACCTTGGTGACATGCGGGCTGCCGCAATGCGGGCATTTTTCCGGGCCGCCTGCGGGCTGAGGCGGGGCGATGCCGTATGCCTCCAGTTTGGTGCGGCCCTTCTCCGTCAGCCAGTCGGTGGTCCAGGCGGGGGAGATCTGGGTCTTCAGCTTCAGATCGGTGATGCCGCGGTCCCGCAGGGCGGTTTCGATGTCCATCGCGATCACAGACGTGGCCGGGCAGCCGGAGTAGGTCGGGGTGACGGTGACCACCAGGGTCGTACCTTCCCAGGCCACATCGCGGATGATGCCGAGATCCACCAGCGAGATCACCGGGATCTCCGGATCGGGCACGGCGTCGAGCCACTCCCAGACCCGGGTGGTGCTTGGCTGAGTCGTCACTTGGCTCATGCGGTTACCTTCATTGGCTGGTCCGCCCGGCCTCCCTCGCGGAAGCGGGCCTCACCCCCGCATGAAGCCGGGGTGCAGTCAGTTCTTTGGCCGTGGTCTTACCACTTGGCGCCGGGATAGGCGCGCTGCAGCCATTGCATCTGGGTCAGCAGGTGGCCCAGATGCTCTGTGTGCATTGCACCGGTGCGCCCGCCCTTGTGGGCAAAGCGGCTCTCCGGAATGGTCAGCGTTGCGTCGCTTAGGATGCGGTAGACCAGCGCGTCATATTCTTCGCGCAGGGCCACCGGATCAGGGGCGATGCCAGCCTTCACCATCTCGGCGTCGACATCGTCGGACTGGAACATCTCGCCCACATAGGGCCAAAGATAGTCCAAGGCTTCCTGCATCCGGCGGTGGCTTTCCTCGGTGCCGTCGCCCAGGCCCACCACGGTGTCGGCGGAACGCTCCAGGTGATAGGCCACCTCTTTCGAGGCCTTCTCGGCGATCGCGGCGACCCGCTCGTCCGAGGACTTCATCAGCCGACCCAGCTGGATCGAATGCCAGGCATCAAACAGGAACTGGCGCATCAGGGTGCGTCCGAAGTCGCCGTTCGGCACCTCGCAAAGAAGCACATTGCGGAAATCCCAGGCGTCGCGCAGGAAGGCGAGGCCGTCGGCGGATTTGCCGTCGCCCTTCACTTCAGCGGCGAGGCCGAGCCACATCTGGGTCTGGCCGATCAGGTCCAGCGCGGTGTTGGCCAGCGCGATGTCCTCTTCCAGCACCGGTGCATGGCCGCACCATTCGCTGACCCGGTGGCCGAGGATCAGGGTGTTGTCCCCCATCCGCAGCAGGAATTGAAAAAATGCGTCGTCGCGGGTCATTACATGGCCCCCACTTCTTCGGGGATGTCGAAGAAGGTCGGATGGCGGTAGACCTTACTTTCCGACGGCTCATAGAGCGGGCCCTTGTCGCTGGGCGAGGAAGCCGCGATGTGGTTCGCCTCAACCACCCAGATCGACACGCCTTCGTTGCGGCGGGTATAGACGTCACGGGCGTTCTTGATCGCCATTTCGGCGTCCGGTGCGTGCAGGGAGCCGACGTGGCGGTGGCTCATGCCGTGCTGGCCGCGGATGAAGATTTCCCAGAGGGGCCATTCGTTTTTCATGTCTCAAATCCTCCTGGCTGAGGGGGCGCTGCGCAGCAGGGCGGAGCGCCGGAATGCTTGGGGTTACTCGGCGGCGTGCTGGCGCGCGGCTTTTTTCTTGGCGTGAGCAAGCAGGCCGTCGCGGACCCAGGCGCCGTCGTCCCAGGCCTTGTTGCGGGCCGCGAGCCGGTCTGTGTTGCAGGGGCCGTTGCCCTTGATCACCTCGAAGAACTCGCTCCAGTCCGGGTCGGTGTAATCGTAGTGGCCACGCTCCTCGTTCCATTTCAGGTCCGGATCGGGGATGGTGAGGCCAAGGTATTCGGCCTGCGGCACGGTCTGGTCGACGAACTTCTGACGCAGCTCGTCGTTGGTGTTCATCTTGATCTTCCAGGCCATTGACTGGGCGGAATGGACTGAGTCCTTGTCAGACGGGCCGAACATCATCAGCGACGGGTACCAGAGGCGGTTCAGCGCATCCTGGGCCATCTTCTTCTGCTCCGGCGTGCCTTCGGCCATCTTGCGGATCGCGTCATAGCCCTGGCGCTGGTGGAAGCTCTCTTCCTTGCAGATGCGGATCATCGCGCGGGAATAGGGGCCGAAGGAGGTCCGCTGCAGCGGCACCTGGTTCATGATCGCTGCGCCGTCCACCAGCCAGCCCACCGCGCCGATGTCGGCCCAGTTCAGGGTGGGGTAGTTAAAGATCGAGGAATATTTCATGCGGCCATCGAGCAGCATTTCAGTGATTTCGTCGCGCGACACCCCCAAGGTCTCTGCCGCGCAGTAGAGGTAGAGGCCATGGCCTGCCTCATCCTGCACCTTGGCCAGCAGGATCGCCTTGCGCTCCAGTGTCGGCGCGCGAGTGATCCAGTTGCCCTCGGGCAGCTGGCCAACGATTTCGGAATGGGCGTGCTGGCCGATCTGGCGGATCAGCGTCTTGCGGTAGCCTTCGGGCATCCAGTCCTTGGGCTCGATTTTCTCGCCCGCGTCGATGCGCGCCTGAAAGGCGGCCAGCTTTTCCGGATCGTCCTGGGTCGCCTCGGATTTGATCATCTGAGCATACATGTCTGGGACCTCCTCAGTGTGTTCTTACACGCGTTCCAGGATCAGGGCGGTGCCCTGTCCGACGCCGACGCACATGGTGCAGAGGGCATACCGCCCGCCAGTGCGCTGCAATTGGTAGGCGGCGGTCAGCACCAGCCGCGCACCGGACATGCCGAGCGGGTGGCCAAGCGCAATCGCACCGCCGTTGGGATTAACATGGGGGGCATCGTCCGCAACGCCAAGCTCGCGCAGGGTGGCGAGGCCCTGGGACGCAAAGGCCTCGTTAAGTTCGATGACGTCCATCTGTTCGATGGTCAGGCCGGTTCGGGCCAGCACCTTGCGGGTGGCAGGCACCGGGCCGATGCCCATGATGCGCGGCTCAACCCCCGCAGCGGCCATGCCGACGATGCGGGCCATTGGCTTCAGGCCGTTCTTCGCAGCCGCGGCCTCATTTGCCATCAGGATCGCTGCGGCGCCGTCGTTGACGCCGGAGGCATTGCCTGCGGTCACGGATTTGTCCGGGCCGTTGACGCCCTTGAGGCTCGAAAGCTTTTCGGCCGAGGTGCCTGGGCGGGGGTGTTCGTCGGTATCCACCACCAGGTCATCGCCCTTGCGCTGCGGGATGGTGACCGGGGTGATTTCGTCCTGGAAGATGCCCGCCTCATGCGCGGCGGCCCAGCGGGCCTGGCTGCGGGCGGCAAAGGCGTCCTGGTCCGCGCGGGAGACGCCGTAATCCTCGGCCACGTTGTCGGCGGTCTGCGGCATGGAGTCGGTGCCGTACATGTCGTGCATCTTCTTGTTCACGAAGCGCCAGCCGATGGTGGTGTCATAAACCGCATTGGCGCGGGTGAAGGCGCTGGTGGCCTTGGGCATCACGAAGGGCGCGCGGCTCATGCTTTCGACGCCGCCTGCGATGGCCATATCATAGTCGCCGGCCTTGATCCCGCGCGACGCCATGCCGACGGCATCCATGCCGGAGGCGCAGAGGCGGTTGATGGTGGTGCCGGGCACTGTTGTTGGCAGGCCTGCCAGCAGGGCGGCCATGCGGGCCACATTGCGGTTGCTTTCACCCGCCTGGTTGGCATCGCCAAGGATCACGTCATCCAAAGAGCCCCAGTCCACATCCGGGTTCCGTTCGACCAGCGCCGCAATCGGCAAAGAGGCCAAGTCGTCGGTACGCACCTGGCTCAGCGCGCCGCCGTAGCGGCCGATCGGGGTGCGGGTGGCATCGCAGATGAAAGCATCCATGGGTGTTCGCGTCTCCTGTGGCGGCGGCAGGAAAAGCCGACCGTTGGGTCGGTATTACGACGGAAGATGATTCGCGGCAAGATAAAATGTAACGCAAAAAGTGGTTGGTGTTAATTTTTGTAACGCTTTAGGGTTCGGCAACCGGCTGTGAGACTCCTGGCGGGGCGTGTATTAAGCGGCAGGATGCCTTAAGCGGGTTCCCCCGCCCGCTGCCGGAGCATTGGAAATGCACCGTAGCGGTTGGGCCCGGCACCGCGCGCTGCGCGGTGCCGGGCCCAACGGATGGAGGTCTTTCGCCAGAAAGGCTGACGGCCGGCGGGAGAGGCAGGCGGCCGGACGTGGTCCGCTGCTGCAGTCAGAGTGCAGAGTATTGCAGGATGTCGTTAGGGTAGTTCTCCTGTCCGATCCTGAAGCGGGTCAGCCCCGCATGCTCAAATCCGTTTCGAAGGTAGAACCTGCGGGCGCGGGCGTTCTCTGAATTGCTGGTGAGCCAGGGCGCATCCCAGCTGTTGCTGCGGCAGAGCTTCAGTCCGGCTTGCAGAAGGCGAGCGCCGTTGCCACGGCCGTGATGCCGGGGCTGGACATAGAGCGTGGAGATTTCGGTCCTAGACGGCCCGCCTGCCGGGCTGGGCCGCCCATTTGATACCCGGATGTAGCCGTCTATGCCGTCACGGTTCTGCGAAACCAGCAAACGTTCGGCTGTGCTGTCCAATGCCTCAGCAAAATGCGCAGTGGTATATTGGCTAAGCACATAATCAGCGAAATGCCCGCTGATCCCGTTGCGCAGGTAGGTGCCTAGCCAGACTTCAATCGAAAGGGCGGCGAGGCTGGAGCAGTCCTCTGTTGTGGCGGGGCGGATAACTGTGTGGTCTGAATTTCCGGTCATGAAAGCCATTGGGAATAAGAAAAACACACGCCATAGTCGGGCAGCGGGCGCCGAGGTCAAGAAGATCCCCTCGCCAAAATTGCTTCACTTGTTTATTAATGTGGCAACGCAACTCGGGAGGCGCCGATGAACATTCTCTATATCATGTTCGACCAGCTGCGGTTCGACTATCTGAGCTGCGCCGGCCACCCGCATCTGCAGACGCCGCATATCGACGGGCTGGCCTCCAGGGGCGTGCGCTTTACCCGCGCCTATGTGCAGTCGCCGACCTGCGGATCATCGCGGATGTCGAGCTATACGGGGCGCTACCCCTCCAGCCACGGCGTGCAGTTCAACAGCTACCCGCTACGGGTCGGCGAGTGGACGATGGGCGACCATCTGCGCAAGGCAGGGATGGGCTGCCACCTGATCGGCAAGACCCATATGGTAGCGGATGCTGACGGCATGCAGCGGCTGGGGCTGGCGCCGGACAGCGTGATCGGGGTGCGCCAGTCGGAATGCGGGTTCGATCCGTGGGTGCGCGATGACGGGCTGTGGGCGGAGGGGCCGGACGGGTTCTATGACAGCAAGCGCAGCCCATATAATGAGTACCTGAAGGAAAGGGGCTACCCGGGGGAGAACCCGTGGAACGACTTTGCCAACGCCGGGATAGAGGGCAATGACATTGCTTCCGGCTGGTTCATGGTCAATGCGGGCAAACCCGCCAATATCGCGGAGGAAGACAGCGAAACACCTTGGCTGACCACTCAGGCGATGGAGTTTATCGCGCAGGCAGAAGGTCCCTGGTGCGCGCATCTCAGCTACATCAAGCCGCATTGGCCCTATATCGTGCCTGCGCCCTATCACGACATGTACGGGCCGGAGCACGTGCTGCCGGTGGTGCGGTCGGAGGCGGAGCGCGAGGATGCGCATCCGGTCTTTGACGGAATGATGAACAACCAGATCGGCAAGACCTTCAGCCGCGATGAGGTGCGCGAGAAGGTGATCCCGGCCTATATGGGGCTGATCAAGCAGGCCGATGACCAGATGGGGCGGCTGTTTGCCTGGCTGGAGGAAACCGGGCGGATGCAGGACACGATGATCGTGGTGACCTCGGACCATGGCGATTACCTGGGTGATCACTGGCTGGGGGAAAAGAACCTGTTTCACGAGCCGTCAATCAAGGTGCCGCTGATCATCTATGACCCGCGCGCGGAGGCCGACGCCACCCGCGGCACCACCTGCGACGAACTGGTGGAGGCGATCGACCTGCTGCCCACCTTCTTGGAGTCAGCGGGCGGTGAACCTGCGCCGCACATCCTGGAGGGGCGCTCGCTGATGCCCTTGCTGCGCGGCGAAAGCCCGGACTGGCGCGAGTATGCGATTGCAGAGTTCGACTTTTCCACCATGCCGCTGTGCGAAAAACTGGGGCTGGAGCCGAAGGATGCACGACTGTTCATGGTCACCGATAAGCGATGGAAGTTCATGCATGCGGAAGGCGGGCTGCGGCCGATGCTGTTCGACATGGAGAATGATCCGCAGGAGCTGGTGGACCTGGCAAAGGGCGATGGTCATCGGGAGATCATCGATCTGATGTATGACCGCTTGCTGGAATGGGGGCTCAGGATGTCGCAGCGGATCACCCTGTCGGACACGCAGATCAAGGCGCGCCGCGGCAAGTCTGGGCGCAAGGGGATTCTGCTTGGGGTCTATGAAGCTGACGAGGTCGCACCCGAGCTAACGGAGAAATACCGCGGTCCCGTGCCGCAGTAGCTGTCCTGCCTATTCACCTTTGCGCAAGTACTTCGGGGGAGCCCGTAAGGGCGGGGGCAGCGCCCCTTACCCGCGTTGCCAAGCTGCAGAGGGGCGCATAAATTGACCGGAAACGCATCAGAGGCGGCAGAATGGCAGGGCAGACGGAACAGGTTCTGAACGCAATCCTTGAGGATATCGAGGCCGGACGGCTGGCGCCCGGCGCGCCACTGGAGGAGAGCGAGCTGGTGCAGCGCCACGGGGTGTCGCGCACGCCGGTACGGGAGGCTTTCATTCAGCTGGAAGCCATTGGATTGATCAAGCGTTTGCCGCGCAAGGGGGCGGTTCTGTTCAAGCCGACGCTTGAGGAGTTCCTGGCGATCCTTGAGGTTCATGCCCGGCTGGAAGGGCAGGCAGCGGCGCTGGCCGCGCGGCGTTTGTCTCCGGCGCAGGCCGGAGAACTGGAAGCGGCGGTGGCCGCCTGCGAGAAACACGCAGCAGAGAAGGGTGACGGCGATCCGGCTGGCTATTACCAGCTGAACCTGCGGTTTCATGCCTGCGTGGCAGAAGGGTCCGGCAATCCGTTTCTTGTTGAGATGATCAAAACCAACGCGCGCAAGCTAATGGCCTATTACCGGGCGCGTTACCGGTATCCCGGCGTCATAGCGCAGTCGGCCAAGGAGCACCGGGAGATTGCCGCGCTGATCCTTGCCCATGACCGGGAGGCGGCTGAAGCTGCAATGACCGCGCATGTGCAGTTCGATCAGGTGACAGTGATGGACTTGCTGGCCGCTCTGGGCTGAAGCGGAAGGGAAGGGGGGCCTGGCGGCCCCTGCCTGCGGCGCGGGTATTTTGACCAGAAAGAAGCCGCAGGGTCAGGGCTGCGCAGCTTGCTCGAAGAAACGGGCGAGGGTTTCCGCAAAGGCTTGCTGATCTGACTGTTCCGCCAGGCTTTCCAGGGCACGGGCAAAACCGGCCGGGCCAAGTGTGTCCCGCATTTCGTCGCTTAGCGCGAGGATGAAGCTGTGGGTCATCTCCGGATGATGCTGTGTGGTGAAGATGTGGCGGCCAAGGGTGAAGCCCGTGTTCATGCCGCCGCTTTCGCTAAGCGGTGAAGCGCCGCCCGGCAGGGTGCTGACGCATTCGCAATGGGAGCCGTAGAGTTTGACCTCATCAGGCAGCGGGATGGCCCAATCCGGGTGGTGCAGCAGATGATTGCGGGTCAGCCCATGGACCCAGCCGTCCGGGTTGCGGTCAAGACTGCCGCCAAGGGCCTGTGCAATGGCCTGATGCCCGAAGCAGGCGCCGAACAGCGGGAATTTCCGGGCATGGGATGTGCGGATCAGCGTTAGCAGCTGTGTGACCCAAGGCGCACCGGAGCGGACAGAGGCTGGGCTTCCAGTGATCATCGCGCCATCAAACGCAAACAGATCCTGCGGGAACTCTGCGTCCTTCACGGCAAAGACGGATGTGCGCCAGCCCGGCCTGGCCATCCGGATCAGGTCGGTGAACTTCTCACCGTCCTTGGGGTGCCTTTGGGCAAATTCGCTTTCGTCTGTGTTGGTCATCAGAATGGCCAAGTGCATGGGAACGCTCGCAAGATTTTCATTTACATAATTACAGGCTCTATTAATATACATAATGCAAGTAAGTTAGGAAAGCCCGCAATGACAGTTTGGACCCCCACCGACGACGGCTATGCGGATCTGAGCAGCCATGACACCTTTGCCAATGGCGCGCCGCACAACACCTTTGCCCGGCTGCGGCAGGAGGATCCGTTGCATTGGACCGAATACGACGGCGGCAGGAATTTCTGGTCGGTGACCCGCTATGAGGACATCACGGTGATGAACAAGAACACTGAGGTGTTCTCCTCTGCCCGTGGGATCCGGATGGAGGATCAGTCCTACGAGGAATACCTGGCGCGGCGCACCTTTCAGGAGACTGACCCGCCGGAGCATTCCAAGGTGCGGATGAAACTCCTGAAGGCGTTTTCCAAGACTACGATGGCGCAGTACGAGCAGGACATCCGGGACCTTTGCGCGGATATTCTGGATCAGGCGCTGGCCAAGGGGGAGTTCGACGCCACCAAAGAGATTGCCCGCCAGCTGCCGATGCGGATGCTGGGCCGGGTGGTGGGCCTGCCGGAGGCGGACTTGCCTTGGCTGGTGGAAAAGGGGGATGCGCTGATCGCCAATACCGATCCGGATTTCACATCGCATGTGCTCGATAAGATGCAGACGGATGAGTTCCGGATGATGCCCTTCAATTCCCCCGCCGGGGCGGAGCTGTATGTCTATGCCAAGGATCTGATGGAGGAGAAAGCGCGCAAGGGCGACACCTTGGGCGTGCTGAACCTGATCCTGGAACCGGCCAAGGATGGCTCGGTCATCACTGAAACCGAGTTCCGCAACTTTTTTTGCCTCTTGGTGGCAGCGGGCAATGACACCACGCGCTATTCGATTGCCGCGGGCATTCAGGCGATGTGCCACCAGCCGGAGCTGCTGGCGCAGATGCAAGAGGGTGGAGACGTCTGGGAGACGGCAGCGGATGAGATCATCCGCTGGGCGACGCCCGCGCTCTACTTCCGCCGCACGGCGACCCGGGATGTGGAGATGCACGGCAAGACCATCCGGGAGGGCGACAAGCTGCTCTATTGGTTTGTCTCGGCCAACCGCGACGAAAAGCAGTTTGATGATCCATTTCACGTGAATCTGCACCGCAGCCCGAACCGGCATCTGTCGTTCGGCCAGTTCGGCCCGCATGTCTGCCTGGGCATGTGGTTGGCGCGGCTGGAAGTCACGGTGCTGTTCCAGGAGCTGGCCAAGCGGATCCAGCATATCGAGGCTGCGGGACCTCATAAGTTCCTGCGGTCAAATTTTGTCGGCGGCATCAAGTCACTGCCGGTGCGGGTTGAGGCCGCTTGAGGATTGCGCTCTTGCAGGAAAGACTCTGCGAAAACCGCTAAATATGTTAAGTAACAAGGCACGGGAAAAAGATGCCGAAGACTGTCCAACAGGGAAGGACCTGGAGCCATGAAGACCCGCTTGCGCGCGATGTTCTGCGACCACCTCAGCATCATGCGGGGGAAGTATCTGCCGAATTCCAAGATTGGTGACGGCTCGACGCGGTTTTGCCGATCGGTTTTTGGCACCCATTACGATAAGGATCTGCTGGACGCGCCGGGATCGATGGTGAAACAGGGTCTTCCGGATATGGAGCTGAAATGGCTGCATGACGATATCCGCGACAGCTGGCATGCCTCGACCCAGGTGGTGCTGGGCGATCTCTATGACGATGAGGGGCGGCCGCTGGCGCTGTGCCCGCGCTGGGCGCTGAAGCGTGCGGTTGCGGACTGGCAGAAGCACGGGGTGACGCCAAAAGTCGGGATCGAGCTGGAGGCCTTTGCCCTGCAGGCGGACGACAGCGGGCGGCTCATGCCCTATGATGCGCCGGGCGGGGTGGTCTATGGCACCGGGCCGTTTGCCGACCCCTTGCGGTTCAATGACCGGATCTGGGCGATGGCAGATGACATGGGCTTCTCGCTGGACATGATCACCGCCGAGTTCGACAGCCCGCAGTTCGAATACACGCTGACCTTTGATGATGCGGTGAAGGCGGTGGATGACATCGTGCTGTTCCGCCTGATGGCGCGGGAAGTGGCGCTGGAATACGGCATTGTCCTGACGTTCATGCCGAAACCGATTGCCGAGGCCGGCGGCTCTGGCATGCATATCAACTTTTCATTCGTGGACGAGGCGGGCGGCAATGCGCTGTCGTCAGGGCCGCGGGGCGGGCCGGAGCATATGAACGATCTGGCACGCGGCTGCCTGGCGGGGCTTTTGCATCATCATAAGGGGCTTGCAGGGCTGATCGCGCCGACTGCCAACAGCTATATGCGGCTGCAGCCGGGGTCTTTGTCCGGGTACTGGCAGAACTGGGGCGGCGACCATCGCAATGTGACAACGCGCATCAGCTCTGAGGGCGGTGCCAAGGCGCGGCTGGAGCACCGGATGGCGGATGCCTCGGCCAATCCTTACACCGCGGTGGCGGCAGTCCTGCAAGCGGCGCGGCTGGGGGTTGAGAACGGCCACCAGTTGCCGCCGATGGAGACCGGCGACGGGTTTGACCGTACCGATGCGCGGGAAGGCACGGCGGTGGACCTGAAGGGCGCTGTTGGCGATCTGGAAGGGGATCGCGTGCTGGCCGCGGCAGTCGGGCCGGAGCTGGTTGCAAACCACGTCTTCATGAAACGCAAGGAAGTGCGCAAGACCCGCGACCTGGAAGGTGACGGGATGCGCGATTTCTACGTGCATTTCATCTGATCCTCCGTAGGAGAATACCGATGCAACTAACCTGGAAACTGCCGGGCGGCGGGGCTGTCACGGCAACGGTGGACTATGGTCAGAGCCTTATGGAAGCAGCGCTGGCGCAGGATGTGCCGGGTGTGGTGGGGGAGTGCGGCGGCAGCCTCGCTTGCGCCACCTGCCATGTGTATGTGGATCCGGAATGGGCCGCAAAATGCGGTGAGGCAGGGGAGTTCGAAGACGCCATGCTGAATCTGGCGGAGCGCCGACGGGAGACCAGCCGACTGAGCTGCCAGATCGAGACGCATCCGGATCTGGATGGCTTGGTGCTTGAAGTGCCGGAGGGCTGAGGCTGGCGGCTTTTTCGAGAAAATGTTCTCAGGCGCGGCTGCGATAGCTGAGTCTGTGTCCGTATCGCGCCACCGAATGTGCGGGCCCGAAGCATCTGCTTCGGGCCCGTCATGGCATCTGGCGGCGCTCGAACCTGACGGTCCGGGCGCGGGTTGCGTTGTCCGCCAGAGTTAGCTCACAGCCGCGAAACCTGCGTCGAGGGCGGACAGGATGGTCTCCGCCTCTGCCTCGCTCAGCACCAGCGGCGGCGACAGAATGATGTTGGGGCCAGAGACCCGCACCATTGCGCCTGCCTCATAAGCAACCTCCTGCAATTTGCCGATGGTTTTCTTGTTCACGGCTGCCTTGGTGCTTCGGTCGGAGACCAGCTCCAGCGCGCACATCAGGCCATGGCCGCCGCGGACATCGCCGATCAATTCGTACTTCTGCTGCAGCGCCAGCAGTCCCTGGTGGATCTGGGTTCCGCGGACGGCGGCGTTTTCCGGCACGTTCAGGCGAAGCGTTTCTTCGAGGCAGGCGAGGGCGGCGGCGGCGCCGACCGGGTGGCCTGAGTAGGTGTAGCCGTGGCCGATCGCTGCCTTGCCAGTGGTGTCTTTCTCGAAGGTCTCTGTCATATGGTCCGCAATCATCACCGCGCCGAATGGGAAGTAGCCGTTGGTGATGGCCTTGGCCGTCGCCATCATGTCGGGCTGCACGCCCCAGTGGCGCGAGCCGCTCCATGATCCGCTGCGGCCGAAGGCGGTGATCACCTCGTCGGCGAGCAGCAGGATGCCGTGTTTGGTGCAGATATCCCGCACGCCGGGCATGAAGCTGGAATGCGGCGGTATCACCCCGCCCGCGCCGAGGATCGGCTCCATGATGAAGGCGGCAATGGTGCCTGCGCCCTGGAAGGCGATTTCGTCCTCCAGCGCCTGCAGGCAGAGCTGGGCGAGGCGTTCCGGGTCGGTTTCGTTGAACGGGTTGCGGTAGGTGTAGGGGGCAGGGATCTGGAAACAGCCGGGCAGCAGCGGTTCGTACTGGGTGCGGAAGTTGGCATTGCCATTCACCGAGGCGCCGCCCATGTGGGTGCCGTGGTAGCCCTTCTTCAGGCTCAGGAACTTGGTGCGGCCTTCTTCGCCGCGGATCTTGTGGTACTGGCGGGCAAGCCGCAGGGCGCTTTCCACCGAATCCGAGCCGCCGGAGGTGAAGAAGGCGCGGGTGAGCCCGTCGGGTGCAAAAAACTTGCGCAGCTCCTCTGCCAGCTGGATCACCTGGTCGTTGGTGGTGCCGCGGAAGGTGGAGTAGTAGGGCAGGACGTCCAGCTGCGCGGCGATGGCGTCCTTTACCACCTGGCAGGAAAAGCCGAGGTTCACGTTCCACAGGCCGCCGACAGCATCGACCACCTCATGCCCGTCGATGTCGGTGATCTTCACCCCTTGGGCCGAGGTGATGATGGCGGGCGGGTTGGCCAGGCTGTCGCCGGGATGCGCCATCGGGTGCCAGAGGGATTTGGCATTGTGTTCTTTCAGAAAGTTGGAGTCTTTCATGGGGCAGCTCCTGGATGCGGCCCGGTCCGGGCCGGTGAGAGGTTCAGGCGGTTTCTTCCTGCGGATAGTCCGAAGGGGCAGAGCCGCCGATGCGATGGGTGAGAGTGGCGCCCGCGCGGCGCAGGGCCGCCGGGATCAGATTTTTTTGTTCTGCGGTCATCCGGGAGACTGGCGCGGCCACGGCCAATGCGCCGATCACTTTGCGGTCCGGGCCAAAGATGGGAACCGCGTGGGAATGCACATCCGCCTCAAATCCGCCGATGGACTGGGCAATGCCGGTGCTGCGGACCTCGTCCAGCTGGGCGCGGATTTCCTGAGGGTCGGTGATGGTTTCGGAGGTGCGTGCCTCAAGCGGCTGCGACAGCACCTCCTCGGCAAATCCGGGGTCGGCATAAGCCAGAACCGCCATGCCGGAACTGGTGCCGTGGAAGGTCAGAACCTCGGCGTCCTCCATCATGACCTTTGTGGCATTGCGCGGGGAATAGGCGTGCGACAGTGAATTCAGCTGGCTGCCCTGAAGCAGCGACAGGTGGGTGGTCTCACCGGTCTCGTCGCTGAGGTCACGCAGCACCCGGCGCGAAACAGAAAGAATCGGAACCGCTGCCTCGCGCAGGGCTGCGAGGCGCAAGACCTGCGGGCCGAGCCGGTAGGAACGATCGCTGCCGGCCTGTTCGACAAAGCCTGATTCCTGCAGTTCGCTCATCAGCCGGTAGACCGTTGCCTTGTTCATGCTCGACAAGCGCGTGAGGTCGCTGAGCCCGATCTCAGTCCGGCCATGGTTAAAATAAGTCAGTAATGACAAGGCTTTGGACACGGTTCCCATGCTCTTGCCGATGCTCCCTGTTAGGTCTTGCCAGGTGCCGTCTGCGCAAAAAGACGCACCTTTGATGCAATTTTGTTGACAGATAACGGGGGCGCCTGTCAATCTAAATTCAAACCAATGGTTCGAATAGTGAACCGAATGGCCAAACTGGGAGGAAAGCCATGAAACTCAAAACCCTCATGAAAGGGGCGGTCGCAGCGGCGGCGCTGGGGCTGAGCGCGGTTGCGGCGCAGGCCGAGTATCCGGAAAAACCGGTTAACTTCATCGTGCCGTGGCCGCCGGGTGACTTGGAGGATGTGCTGACGCGGATGATCGCCGAGGATTTCCAAAACGAATACGGCGTTGCTGCAGCTGTGGTGAATAAACCGGGCGGCGGCGGCGGGCCCTTCCCGGGGGCAATCGAGGTCGCGAATGCGCCGAGCGACGGCTACACCATCGGCTCTTTCGTGATCGGTGTGCCGGTGATGGGCCACCAAATCGACATCCCGCCGCTGACACCGGCCAAGTTCGACCCGCTGGGTATCTTCCTGACCTATCCCTTTGTGATCGCCACCTCAGGCGATGCGCCCTACAGCACGATGGAAGAGCTGGCGGCCTATGCCAAGGATAACGACGTGGCGCTGGGTCATTTCGGCGATGTTCTGACCCCGACGCAGGTGACCAAGGCCTATGCCAAGAACGCCGGCTTTGAATGGGGCTCGGATGCGGCATTTGATGCGCTGGACTGCAACACGCTGGCCTCCGGCGATGCGGATGTGATCAACACCACGCTGCAGCTGGTGCTGCCCTGTCTGGATCAGGTCAAGGTGCTGGTCTCTATCACTGACGGGCGTATCCCGCTGGTCCCAGATGCGCCGACCATAGGCGAGCTGGACGAAAGCCTGAATATCGCCCTGTGGAACGGGCTGTTCGTGACCAAGGATACTCCGCAGGACGTGCGCGACAAGATTGTAGCTGTTGCCGAGAAAACGGTGATGAGCGAGCGCGCCCAGAATATCGCCAAGGAAACCGGAGCACTGGTTTACTGGCAGAGCGCGGACGACAGCGCAGCCCGCGTGGCCAATGACATCGATACCATGGCCCGCATCGGCGGCTTGCTGTCGGAATAATCCTCCCCCTGCATCGGGGCCTTGCGGGGTCCCGGTGCCCTTTCCCTTCGCGCGGACAAAGAGCTCCTCAGATGCCATCGGAACGTGAACGCCGCTTTGTAGGACCGCGGCGCGGTCAGCTTGTCTTTGCCCTGGTCATGGTGGGCGTCGCATTGCTGCTGCTGGTCCTGATTACGGAGCAGACCACTTGGGTGCAGAAGACGAAACTGTTTGCCCAACCCCGGTTCTGGCCTGCTGTCGCCATCGGCGGCATGGTGCTCTTGGGCGGGCTGCACCTCTACAAGCTGCCCTGGCGGCGGGTCAGCCGTTATGACCTGTGGGAGGTCAAGCGCTGGGGGCAGGTGTTTGAATTCGCCGGCTGGTTCATGGGTTATGTCCTGCTGGTTCCCATAATCGGTTACCTCCCGGTGACGCTGGTTTTCGTTCCGCTGTTGAGCTGGCGGATGGGCTACCGCAGCCCGCTCATGCTGTGGACCAGCGCGGGTTTTGCCGTGGCCGTGGTGGTGCTGTTCAAGGCCTTGCTGTCAGTCAAGATCCCTGGCGCGCTCATCTATGAGTACCTGCCGGGATCGCTGCGCAGTTTCTTCATTCTCTATCTCTGAGTGCCCGTCATGGACCTGATCCTCTCTGCAATAGACATCCTGATGCGCTGGGACGTGGCGCTGGCGCTGCTGGCGGGTTCAGTCGGCGGCGTGCTGATTGGCGCCATTCCCGGTGTTGGCCCGGCAGTGGCAATTGCGATCCTGCTGCCCGCGACCTTCTCGATGGACCCGATTGTCGGGCTGACGGTGCTGCTGGGGATCTACGGCTCCTCCATGTACGGCGGTGCGATCCCGGCGATCCTGATCAACACGCCCGGCACCGCGGTCAATGCGCTGACCACCTATGACGGCTATCCGATGACCGCGCGGGGCGAGCCGCGCCGCGCCTTGAGCCTGGCTTATTCGGCCAGCTTCTTCGGCGGCATCTTCTCGGTCATCTGTCTGATCCTGTTTGCGCCGGTGCTGGCAAAGATTGCGCCGATGTTCGGTTCGCGCGAGATTTTCATGGCGGCGCTGCTGGGCCTCATCCTGGTGGTGGTCGCGCACCGCGGCCAGGCGTTGATTGCCGGGACGCTGGCCTGCTTCGGGATCTTCCTTCAGACCATCGGGCTGGAGCCGGTGAAATACACCCAGCGCTACACCTTCGGGCAGGATTTCCTGGGCGGCGGGATCAACCTTATCGTTGTGGTTCTGGGGCTGTTTGCGATCTCGCAGGCGTTTGTCCTGCTGACCGACGAAGACGAGAAAGTCCAGATGACCCGCCTGCGCGGCGGCATGTTCCAGGGGCTGCGCGAGCTGGTACGCCATCCGCGCGTAGCGGGGGTCTCTGCCACCTTTGGCGTCTTGATGGGGATGATCCCCGGTGTGGGCGAGTTCACCGCGCAGTTCATGTCCTACACCTATGCGCAAAAGACATCGAAACGGCCGCAGGATTTCGGCAATGGCTCCACCGAAGGTCTGATTGCTGCAGAAACCGCCAACAACGCGGTGCCTGCTGCTGCCATGGTGCCGCTTCTGGCGCTGGGCATTCCGGGTGAGGCGCTGACGGCAATGATGCTGTCGGTGTTCTATGTGCACAACGTGGTGCCGGGGCCGGGGCTTTTCCAGAACGACATGGACTTTGTCGTCGCACTGTATCTCGCACTGCTGGTGCTGAATGTGCTGGTGCTGCTGTTCCTGCTGTTTGCCACCCGGTCGCTGATCCAGGTGGTGCGCATCCCCAACCGGTTTCTCGGCGTCTGCATCCTGACGCTCAGCTTCGTCGGGGTTTATTCCCTGCGCAACTCCGCCACCGACTGTGTGATGGCGGCAGCGTTTGGCATCCTCGGCTATATCCTGAAGCGCCTGTCGCTGCCGTCGGTGCCGATCATCCTGGGCATGGTCCTGGGCGGCATCATGGAGGTGAAGCTGCGCGCGGGCATGGCGCGGGTGAAGGAACCCTTTGATTTCATTGACCGCCCGGTGGCGTTCATCCTGTTTTGCATCATCATCATCGTTCTGGCGGTCCATATCCTGCGGGTGCTGAAGGACCGGAAGGAACTGAAGGAGGCCGAATGGCAGACCAATCGCGCATCGACAAGCTTCGGCAGCTTGATGTGGCGCCGCAGAAACTCTTTCTTGAAGGATCATGGAAAGAAGGTTCGGGCCAGACACTCGAAGTTGCTTCGCCGGTTGACGGATCTGTTCTGACGACGCTGGCGGGCGCCTCTGCAACCGATGTCGAAAAGGCTGTGGCTTCGGCGCGGCGGGCATATGAGGATCGCCGCTGGGCCGGACTGAGCCCCGCCGCGCGCAAGCAGGTGCTGCACAGGATTGCGGACCGGATCGCTGCCGAGGCGGTTGAGCTGGCGGTTCTGGGCGTGCGCGATAATGGCACCGAGTTCAATATGGCTCTGAAGGCAGAGCCGGGATCGGCAGCGGGAACTTTCCGCTATTATGCTGAGGCGCTGGACAAGGTGGCGGGTGAAGTCGCACCGACCGCACCCGACGTGCTGGGGCTGGTGCACCGGATGCCGGTGGGTGTGGTGGGGGCAATTGTTCCCTGGAATTTTCCGCTGATGATCGGTGCCTGGAAGCTGGCGCCGGCGCTGGCGATGGGCAATTCGGTGGTGCTGAAGCCTGCCGAAACCGCTTCGCTCTCCTTGCTCCGGCTGGCCGAAATCTGTTCCGAATGCGGGCTGCCGGACGGGGTGCTGAACGTGGTGACCGGCTCCGGTGCTGAAACCGGCGCGGCGCTGGCCGCTTCAATGGATGTGGATGTGCTGGCCTTCACCGGCTCAGGCGCTACGGGGCGCAAGCTTTTGGAAGCTTCGGCGCGGTCTAACCTCAAGCGTTGTTACCTGGAGCTGGGCGGCAAGTCTCCCAACATTGTCTTTGCGGATGCGCCGGATCTGGGCAAGGCCGCAAAAGTCTCTGCGGCGGGCATCTTCCGGAACTCCGGACAGGTCTGCATTGCCGGTTCCCGCCTGCTGGTCGAGGCTTCGATTCACGACGAGTTTGTTGAGACGCTGAAAGCTGAGGCGGAGGCACTGCTGGTGGGCGACCCGCTCGAACTGAGCACGCAGGTCGGCGCTGTGAACTCTGAGGAGCAGCTTCGCCGCAACTTGTCGTTCATGGACATGGCGCGGTCCGAAGGCGGGCAGGTGGTGACCGGTGGCACGCGCATTCTGGAAGACACAGGCGGCAACTATATGTCGCCGGCCATCGTGACCCATGTGACCCGGGATCATGCGCTGTTCCAGCGCGAGGTTTTCGGGCCGGTTCTGGCAGTAACCAAGTTCGAGACCGAACAAGAAGCGTTGAGTTTGGCCAATGGTACCGACTTCGGATTGGCCGCCGCGGTTTGGACCGAAAACCTGTCACGCGCGCACCGGATGGTCGCTGGCGTTCGTGCCGGTGTCGTGCATGTGAACACCTACGGCGGTTCGGATAATACCGTTCCGTTAGGGGGCGTCGGACAGTCGGGCAACGGGCATGACAAGTCGCTGCACGCGCTGGACAAATACACCGATCTAAAAACCGCTTGGATCCAGCTCTGAAGCAGGCTTCGCGAGAGCAAAATCTGCGGCCTCCGGCGGGCGTATTTTTGGTAAGATGAAAAGCTTGGGCGTGCCGGTGACCGCCGTCCAGGCGCTGATTAAACGGGAGACAAAGCCTGTGGCAGACAAGACCATTCTGGTTGCCGGAACCTATGACACCAAGGACGATGAACTGGGCTACCTGGCGGAGGTGATCCGTGGTCAGGGCGGCAAGGTGCTGACGATGGATGTGAGCGTGCTGGGGGATCCCAGCCAGCCCGCGGATATCAGCAAGCATGAGGTTGCTGAGGCTGGTGGCAGTTCGATAGAGGCGGCGATTGCCTCGGGGGACGAAAACACAGCCATGCAGATCATGGGGGCGGGGGCCGCGGCCAAGTCGCTGGAGCTATACCGGGCAGGTCGCATTGACGGGGTGATCGTGCTGGGCGGCACTATGGGCACCGACCTCGCGCTGGACATGTGTGCGGCATTGCCGGTTGGAGTGCCGAAGTACATCGTTTCCACCGTCGCATTTTCGCCGCTGATGCCGCCGGAGCGGATTCCGGCGGATGTGCAGATGATCCTTTGGGCTGGCGGGCTCTATGGACTGAATTCGATCTGCAAGGCATCGCTCAGCCAGGCCGCCGGTGCGGTGCTGGGGGCGGCTCGGGCGGTGGAGCCGCCCAAACGCGACCGGCCGCTGATCGGCATGACCTCTTTCGGCAAAACGGTGCTGCGCTACATGGTGTCGCTGAAACCGGCCTTGGAGGACCGCGGCTTTGAGGTCGCGGTTTTCCATGCCACCGGCATGGGCGGGCGGGCTTTCGAGAGCTTGGCAGCGGAGGGCGCCTTTGCGGCGGTGATGGATTTTGCCCCGCAGGAAGTGTCGAACCACCTGTTTGGCGGGCTGTCAGCGGGGGCGGACCGGATGACCAACGCAGGTAAATCCGCGACGCCGCAGCTGGTGGCGCCGGGCTGCTATGACCTGGTGGATTTTGTTGGGTGGCAGGACACTCCGGTACAGTTGCAAGGCCGGGAGACGCACGCCCACAACCGGCTCTTGACCTCCGCCATGCTGGAAGCGGAAGAGCGGCGGCAGGTGGCGCGGGCGGTTTGCAGCAAGCTCGCCACCGCGCAGGCGCCGGTGACGGTGCTGCTGCCCGCGGGCGGCTGCAATGAATGGGACCGCTTAGGTGCACCGCTGCATGATGCGGAGGGGTTGGCGGCCTTTTGCGAGGAAATGCGAGAGCGCTGCCCGGAGAATGCGGAGCTGCATGAGCTGGATTGCCACATCAATGACGCTGACTTCTGCGCCAAGACCTTGGAAATCCTCGATGGCTGGATCGCCAGCGGGGTGGTGAAAACCGGCTGATACGCTTTGCGGCAGCGTTGCCGGATAAGGTGTTTCAAAAAGGTTCCATTTTCCTCAGTTTCTGTTACGTAAATTCCAGCAAAACAGGCCGCCGGAGGCTGCGAGCACCGTGATGCGGGGTTTGCGGGGCTTCTGCTGTCATTGGGGCTTGGCGCCGGTCCGGCTGCCGTGCCTAATCTGTTGGGAACGGGGGGCAGGCACTGCCGCCGCGGACGAGAGAGGAAGACCGGATGAGTGAAGCCATTGCATATGAGCGCGTCGGCGATATTGCCGTTCTGAAGGCGCAGAACCCGCCTGTGAACGCGCTGGGCATTGATGTGCGCAAAGGGCTGCTGGCCGGGATTGAGCGTGCCGAAGAAGAGGGTGCCAAGGCAGTGCTGATTTACGGCGAGGGTAAGACCTATTTTGCGGGTGCCGATATTCGCGAATTCGGCAAGCCGCCGCAGGACCCCTACCTGCCGGGTCTGTGCAGCCGGATCGAAGCCTCACCGCTGATCGTGGTCTCTGCCATGCACGGCACGGCGCTGGGCGGCGGGCTGGAGGTGGCCTTGTCCTCGCACTACCGGATTGCAGTGCCTACGGCAAAGATGGGGCTGCCCGAGGTCAACCTGGGCATTCTGCCCGGTGCGGGCGGAACCCAGCGGCTGCCGCGGCTGGCCGGAACGGAGGCTGCGCTGGAGATGATCACCTCGGGCCGCCACTTTGGCGCGGCGGAGGCGCTGGACAAGGGCATTATCGACCGCATCGAAGATGGCGCGCCGCGCGAGATCGGCCTGGCGTATGCGCAGGAACTGCTGGATGCAGGCGTGCCGCGCCGGGCGGTCGGAGACATGCCTGCGCCGGAAGCGGTGGACTTCGATGCCATTTATGAGGTGACGCTGAAGAAGGGCCGCGGCCAATTGTCTCCGGCAACAGCCGTGCGCGCGGTGCAGGCCGCGGCTGAGGCGGAGAGCTTTGAAGCCGGCCTTAAGCGTGAGCGCGCGCTGTTCACTGAGCTTATGGAATCGGATCAGCGGCAGGGGTTGATCCACGCATTCTTCTCGGAACGTGCGGTCAGCAAGCTGCCGGAGCTGGACGGCATTGAACCGCGGGACGTTTCCGCCATGGGGGTAATCGGCGGCGGCACCATGGGGGCGGGCATCGCCACTGCGGCGCTGCTGGCCGGGCTGCAGGTGGTGCTGGTCGAGATGACGGATGAGGGTGTGACCGCCGCGCGCGGCCGGATCGAAGGCAATCTGCAGGGGGCCTTGAAACGGGGCAAGATCACCCAGGTGCAATTTGATCAGCTGACCGGCGAGGCGCTGACCGTGTCCACGGACTATGCCGCGCTGGGGCAGGTGGATCTGGTGGTCGAGGCCGTGTTCGAGGACATGGGCGTCAAGCGCGAGGTTTTCGGCAAGCTGGATGCGCATTGCAAGCAGGGGGCGGTGCTGGCGACCAATACCTCCTATCTGGATGTGGATGAGATCGCCGTTGCAACTTCCCGCCCGCAGGATGTGATCGGGCTGCATTTCTTCTCCCCCGCCCACGTGATGAAGCTTTTGGAAGTTGTGGTCGCTCAGAAAACCGCGCCGGAGGTTCTGGCCACCGGCTTTGCTCTCGGAAAGCGGCTGAAGAAGGTGGCGGTCCGTTCCGGCATCTGCGACGGCTTCATCGGCAACCGGATCATGAACGCCTACCGCAAGGCGGCGGAATATGTGGTGCTGGATGGCGCTTCGCCCTACCAGGTGGACAAGGTGGTGACCACTTTCGGCTTCCCGATGGGACCGTTTGCGATGGGCGATTTGGCGGGGTTGGACATCAACTGGGCGGCCCGCAAGCGCCGCGCGCCGACGCGGAATCCGCGTGAGAGGGTGCCGCGGTTCTACGAGATGCTCTGCGAGGGCGGTGACTTCGGCCAGAAGACCGGCAAGGGCTTTTATGTCTACGAGGCAGGCAAGCGCGGCGGCGTCCCGAACCCGGAGGTGGCGGAGCTGATTGCCCGGGACCAGGAGCAGCAGGGTGTCACCCCGCGGGAGTTTAGTGATGCCGAGGTACTGCGCCGCTACATGTGCGCCATGGTGAACGAAGCCGCCAAGGTGGTGGGCGAGGGAATCGCCCGGCGTCCGCTGGACGTGGATATGGTGATGCTGTTCGGCTACGGGTTCCCGCGGTTCTGGGGCGGTCCGCTGAAATGGGCCGATCTGCAGGGGCTGGACGGCATCCTGGCCGATATCAAGGTCTATGCGGAAGAGGACAGTTTCTTCTGGCAGCCGGCGCCGCTGCTGGAGCGTTTGGTGGCTGAGGGCAGAACCTTCGGCGATCTGAACAAAGGCGCCTAGGCAAGCGGGCGGCGCCCCTCCGGCCCGTCGAGGGCCATCGGGGCGCGGCCCGGCGTTGCCGGGCTGGACGCGCAAACGCTGACCGTAGCACGAAAAAAGCGCCGCGCGGAACGCGCGGCGCCTGGCCCAACAAGAGCCGCGCATCTTGGATGCGCCCGGCGATTGGCGGGAGAGTCCGGTGCTCAGGTCCAGGTGCCTTCGGTCGAGGCACGGATCTTGCGGATGTTCTCGCCGTAGACTTCCGGAGTGTTGACCGAACCTCCCTTGAACACGGCGGAGCCTGCGACCAGCACGTCGGCGCCGGCTTCGGCCACCAGCGGCGCGGTGGTGGGATCGACACCGCCGTCGATCTCGATATGCACCGGGCGGTCGCCGATCATTGACCGCAGGCGGCGGATCTTGGCGGTCATGTCGATGAACTTCTGGCCGCCGAAGCCCGGGTTCACAGTCATGACGCAAACCAGATCAGTGAGGTCCAGAAGGTGCTCAACGGCCTCTGCCGGGGTGCCGGGGTTCAGTGCGACACCTGCCTTCATGCCCGCGCCGCGGATCGCCTGCAGGGTGCGGTGGATGTGCGGGCCTGCCTCAATATGGGCGGTCAGCACATCTGCACCGGCATCGGCGTAGGCGTCGATATAGGGATCGACCGGCGCGATCATCAGGTGCACGTCCATCACGGTTTTCACATGCGGGCGGAACGCTTTCACCGCCTGTGGGCCGAAAGTAAGGTTCGGCACGAAATGCCCATCCATCACATCCACATGCACCCAGTCTGCGCCTTGGGATTCGATCGCCTGGATTTCCTGGCCGAAGTTGGCGAAATCGGCGGAGAGAATGGAGGGTGCGATCTTGATCTTGCGGTCAAAGGACATCTGGCAGCTTCCTTTTGCAAAGGGAAATGAGGAGTCGAAGGCCGTATAGACCGTCCGGCCCGCTGTGCACAGGGGCAGATTAAGCATCGGGTCCGTTTCCTTGGGCGCTGCGCCTGCCGGTTGCGCCGGGCCGCGTTACAAAACTTTCACGGCAGTGACACATGAGCTTTGAGCAGGGCCGATAGGCAATCCCGGAACGAGAAGGGAGCGCCCCGGTGCTGCGCATTGACAAACTGACCAAACGCTTCGGCGGTAAGATTGCGGTGGATACCGCCACGCTGGACATCGATAAGCCCTGCATGATCGGCATCATCGGCCGCTCCGGCGCAGGTAAATCCACTCTGCTGCGGATGCTGAACCGGCTGGAAGACGCCAGCGGCGGCCGCATCCTGTTCGAGGGGCGTGAAATTACAGGACTGAAGGGCAAGGGCAAGCGCGCCTGGCAGTCCGAGTGCGCGATGATTTTCCAGCAGTTCAACCTGGTGCCGCGAATGGACGTTGTTTCCAACGTTTTGCACGGCACATTGAACCGCCGCAATGCGATGGCGACGCTGTTCAACCTCTATCCGATGGCAGATATTCACACGGCGATCGACATCCTCGACCGGCTCGGAATTGCTGAACATGCCGCCAAGCGGGCAGAGGCGCTGTCGGGCGGCCAGCAGCAGCGGGTGGCGATTGCCCGGGCGCTGATGCAGGACCCGAAAATCATTCTGGCGGATGAGCCGATTGCCTCGCTGGACCCGATGAACGCCCAAACCGTGATGGAGGCGCTGCGCCGCATCCACGAGGAAGACGGGCGCACCGTGATTGCCAACCTGCACACGTTGGACACTGCGCGCCGCTATTGCGACCGGGTGGTCGGGATGCGCGACGGGCGCATCGTCTTTGACGGGCTTCCGGAGCAACTGACTACCGGGGTGGCCCGCGAGATTTACGGCGCCGGAGAGGAATTTTCCGAGGCCGCCACCTCAACCGAGATCGAAACGCTGGAAAAGACGGACGCGATGCGCACCGCCATTCCCGCCGAATAACCCCGAACCTGAATTCATCGACCCGGCGGGCTGCTCTGCCGGGACCCAACCGGAGAGACATGAGATGAAGAAACTGATTGCTGCCGTTCTGGCAACCACCGCGCTGACTGCCCCTGTTGCGGCAGAAGAGATCAAGGAATTCCGCATCGGCATCCTGGGCGGAGAGAACGCTCAGGACCGTTTGAGCAAGCAGGAATGCCTGCGTGAAAAGATCGAGGAATTGCTGGGCGTTGAAACCAAGCTGTTTGCCCCTGCCGACTATAACGGCGTGATCCAGGGCCTGCTGGGCGGTACCATCGACATGGCGTGGCTGGGTGCTTCGGGCTATGCCAAGACCTACCTTTCTGACCCTGAGGCTGTTGAGCCGGTGCTGGTCAAGGTGAACACCGATGGCAGCTATGGCTATTACTCCATTGGCTTTGCCCGCAAAGACAGCGGTGTCGAAACCCTGGAAGACCTGAAAGGCAAGACTTTCGGCTTTGGCGACCCGAACTCCACCTCCGGCTACCTGATCCCGTCGATCGAAATTCCGCAGGTGACTGGCGCGACCATGGACTCCGGTGACTACTTCGGCGAAGTGAAGTTCACTGGCGGCCATGAGCAGACCATTGTGGCCGTAGCAAACGGCGACGTGGATGGCGGCGTCAGCTGGGCAGACGGCCTGGGCGAATGGGAAGACGGCTACAATTCGGGCGCGCTGCGCCGCGCCGTGGATGCCGGCCTGGTCGATATGAACGACATGGTGGAAATCTGGAAATCGGCGCCGATCCCGGAGGGCCCGTTTGTTCTGCGCACCGAACTGCCCGAAGATGTGAAGGTCAAAATGACCGGATTGCTGGCCTCGATGAACTCTATCGACCCGGACTGCATGTATAACGTGCTGGGCGGCGAATCCAAAGGTCTGATGCCGATCACCCATGACGCTTACGAAGTGATCATCGAGGCCCGCAAGCTGAAGTCCCAGTAATTTCAGCCCAGCACTTATTTAGTTGTGCTCTGCGGGGTTCCGGGCCGGTCTTGGAGCCCCGCAATTTCCTGGATGGACCCAGTAACACCCATCCCTAGAAGATCAGGATCCCCAAATGGCAGATTTGACAGCCGCCCGGCCGGGCATCGAGGACATCCGGCAGCACTACACCGCCCATACCCAGCGCAAGCGGCTCTATGGCGGTATTCTTCTGGCGGTTTTTGTGGCGCTAATGGTGTCTGGATTCCGCACAGCGGATGCGCGTAACGCAGGCTCCTTTGCTGACGGGTTCACCCGCATTTTCGACTATCCTGCCGAAGTTCTCGCGGAGGCCGCCGAAAAGGCGGCGCAACTGCCGGGCCATGTGGTGCATTTCTTTCCGGCGCTGGTGGAGACATTGAACATCGCCGCCGCTTCGACCCTGGTGGGGGCCGTGTTCGGCACACTGCTGTCGCTGCTGGCGACCCGCGGCATGGCGCCTTGGCCCGCGCTTATCCCGCTGTTCCGCCGCATCAGCGATGTCTGCCGGGCGATTCCGGAAATCGTCATTGCGCTGGTGCTGATATTTGTGCTCGGCGGCGGGCCAGTGCCTGCGATGATCGCGATTGCCATCCACACCGCCGGCGCGCTGGGCAAACTGTTTTCCGAGGTGAACGAAAACGCCTCGCTGAAACCGGTTGAAGGCCTCACCTCCGTCGGCGCCACCTGGGCGCAGCGGATGACGCTGGGGGTGATCCCGCAGGTCGGCCCGAACTATGTGAGCTATGCGCTCTTGCGCTTTGAGATCAACATCCGGGCCTCTGCCATCCTTGGTTTCGTTGGCGCGGGCGGTATCGGCTACGAGCTGAAAAACGCCATGTCCTGGGGGCAGGGGCGCTATGACGAGGCCGCCTCGATCTTTCTTCTCCTGTTTGTCTCAATCGTGGCCGTTGACCAGCTGTCCGGCCTCTTGCGTGACCGCCTGACCCATGGAGCGAAGGCATGACCACTTTTGACACCACCCTAACGCCGGCAGACCTGAAGTCGGACATCTCGCGGCTGTTTCTGAAAAAGCGGCTGATGAATTTTGCCCTGCCCGCCGCGGTGCTGGCCTATCTCGCCTATGTCTTTGTGGTCTTCGACATGCCGGGGCTGTGGGAGCGTGCCAGCCTGGACAACGCCACGACCCTGGTCAGCGACAGCTACAGCTACAAGACCCATGTCACCCGAGACAACCGCAGCGGTGAGGTGTCGGTGGCCATCGAGGGCGAGCGCAAGGGCGCCTATCCCGACGGCATGTCACCGGACTGGGTGGCCCTGGGCGAGACCACTGTGATTGATCTGGAGGCTGGGCATAAGGTCACCTTCGGCCCGGAGACCATCGCATATGAAATCCCCGGCTATGGCACAGTGCGCGCCACGCCGAGCCGCAGCGCGGGCGTGCAAGCGGAACTGCCTGCCGGTGATGTGCCGGAGTGGATCAGTGTTTCGAAGAACCGCCTGGCCGTCACCACGGAGGCGGGCCGCCTGACCGTGACCCGCAACCGGGCGGAAGTTTTCCGCTATTTCGCGGGGTGGGAGCTGTTCTTCTTTACCCTCGACAGCCCGTACTACGGCATGGGCGCAGGGGAGCTGGTGCAGCGTGCCGCCACTGGCGAGGCTGGTGCGATCTTTCAGGAGTTTTGGACCAACAAGATGTGGCGCCATCAGGATGTGGCTTGGGCCATTGCTGAGACTCTGCTGATGGCCTTCCTCGGCACCATCGGTGCCGGCATCATCGCGCTTCCGCTGGCCTTTCTGGCGACCCGGAATTTCATGCCCTTGCGCAGCATTCGCTTTGCCATGCGCCGCGTGTTCGATTTCGTGCGCGGCGTCGACTCGCTGATCTGGACAGTGGTGCTGGCGCGGGCCTTTGGCCCCGGACCGCTGACCGGCGCGCTGGCGATTCTGGTGACGGACACTGGCACCTTCGGTAAGATCTTCTCCGAGGCACTGGAGAACGTTGACCAGAAGCAGATCGAAGGCGTGGCCTCAACCGGAGCCAAGCCGGTGCAGCGCTACCGCTTCGGGGTGATCCCGCAGATCACGCCGGTTCTGCTGAGCCAGCTCCTTTATTTTCTCGAGTCGAACACACGGTCAGCCACCATCATCGGCGCTATCACCGGCGGCGGCATCGGCCTGTTGCTGACCCAGGCGATCATCACCCAGAAGGACTGGGAGGAAGTGGCCTATTACATCACCTTGATCATCCTGATGGTGATGCTGATGGACTGGTTCTCCGGCTGGCTGCGGCGCCGCCTGATCAAGGGCGAGGGCGGCAAGGCCAAGCGCAAGCCGCGGAAGCCGGAAGAGGGCGGGGCGTTCCTGCTGCCCTGACCTTGCCCCGGCTTCCTGAGGAGGACTGACAATGCCCCGGTTGAAGGCTGAAGAACCGTTCATCCACCCTGATTGCACGATCACTGGCAGCCGTTTCGGTGCCTATGTCGAAATCGGCGCCGGCTGCCGGGTGGCGAACGCAGTAATCGGAGACTACAGCTATTGCGACCGGACCTGTGACATTGCCAATGCAAAGATCGGCAAGTTTGCCAATATTGCCAGCTTCGTGCGGATCGGCGCCTCCGACCATCCGATGGAGAAAGCGTCTCTGCATCATTTCCTCTACCGCTCTGCAAGCTATTGGGACGATGCAGAGGATGATGCGGAGTGGTTTGACCGCCGCGCCGGGCGAACTGCCTGCATCGGCCATGACACCTGGATCGGCCATGGGGCAATGATCAAGCCTGAGGTGACCATCGGGCATGGCGCGGTCGTGGCCTCAGGCGCGATTGTGACCAAGGACGTGGCGCCCTACACCATAGTTGGCGGCAACACAGCCAAGGTGATCCGCCGCCGCTATTCTGAGGCGGTTGCCGAGCAGATGATGGAACTGGCGTGGTGGGACTGGGACCACGAGGCCTTGCGGACCGCGCTGCCAGACTTCCGCAGCTTGAGGGCCGAAGAGTTCCTGGAGAAGTATTCCTGATTCCGCAGGCGGGCAGCTCCCGCCTGTTCCAGCACATTCCCAGAATGTGCGTCACAGTTGGGCGTGGCGCCGTTGCGCGGCGACGCGCTTCAGGGGCAGGTTAGCCCTGAAGCGCTTTTTCTATTTTCGGTCTCCCATCCCCGCCTCAAGGGTGAACGGCGCTGCGCGCCGCCGCTTGGCGGCCCTTGAGGCGGGGATGGCAGGGGTCAGGCGGCGCCTGCGTCCACAAGTTGAGTGGCGATGTCCAAGAACACCTTGGCCTGGGCGCTGCCGGGCTTGGCTGCCACGATGGGCGTGCCGTTGTCACCAGCCAGCCGCACGTCCAGATGCAGCGGTACCTCGCCCAGCAGCGGCACGTTCAGCTTTTGCGCCTCAAGTGCGACGCCGCCGTGACCGAAGACATGTTCTTCATGCCCGCAGTTGGAGCAGATGTGGATGGACATGTTCTCGATCATGCCCAGTACAGGCACGTTCATTTTGCGGAACATGTCGATGCCCTTGCGCGCGTCGATCAGCGCCACATCCTGAGGGGTGGAGACCACGATGGCACCGTCCACATGGGTCTTCTGCGCCAGCGTCATCTGCACGTCGCCGGTGCCGGGCGGCAGGTCGACGATCAGCACGTCCAGCTCGCCCCAATTCACCTGCCCCAGCATCTGCTGCAGCGCGCCCATCAGCATCGGGCCGCGCCAGATCACCGCCTGGTCCTCGCCGGTCATCAGTCCCATCGACATCATTGTGACCCCATGGTTGCGCAGCGGCAGGATGGTCTTGCCGTCGGGGCTGGCGGGGCGGCCGCTGACCCCCAGCATTTTGGGCTGCGAGGGGCCATAGACGTCGGCATCCAGCAGGCCCACTTTGCGCCCTTGCATTGCCAGCGCGCAGGCGAGATTGGCGGAAACTGTGGACTTGCCAACGCCGCCCTTGCCCGAGGCCACGGCGAGGATCCGGGCCACGCCGGGCACCTTCTGCGGCGCCTGCTGCTGCGGCTGGGCTGCTTTCTTCGGTTTCAGGTCCGGCGGTGCCTTTTCCGAATGGGCGGTGAGCATCGCAGAGACCTTCTCAACCCCCGGCAGCGCCGCCACTGCCGCATCAGCCTTATCGCGCACCGGACCGTAGGCGTCAGACTTGCCGGGATCGATTTCCAGCACAAAGCGGACGGTGCTGGCTTCGACAGTGACGGCACGGGCAATGCCTGCGCTGACGATGTCGCTGCCGCTAACGGGGTCGGTGATGGTCTTGAGCGCCTCAAGGACGGTTTCACGGGTGACGGTCACGCCGGTCTCCTGTAGCTGGTCATGTCTTGCGCCTGTTCTGGCGCAATTCGGCTGGTCTTGCCAGCCATACCCGGGCAGGAGTTTGATTTAGCGCATCCTGGAGTCAGCTTTTTTGCGGGCTGGCCTTGTTCAAGACCGGACACTTGTCGGCAAACGCCGCAGCGCCGCGCGTCAGCGCGGCGCTGGGCCCAACGGGAGGAGGCCCATCGGGCCGAGGACGGGCGGGAGGATCCCGTCAGCTGGCTAAGGCCACTTCGGCGGCGTTCATCACCGCGCCGATGCGGCGGCCGGTGTCCACCATGCGGTTAGAGAATCCCCATTCGTTGTCATACCAGCTGACCACCCGCACCAGCCCCTCCGCTGTGACAGCGGTTTGCGCTGCGGCAAAGCAGCTGGAATGCGGGTCGTGGTTGAAGTCGACGGATACAAGCGGGTCATCCTCGTAGGAAAGGATGCCCTCCAGCCCATTCGTGGCAGCCGCTTTGACTGCGGCATTGACTGCTTCAACTGTGGCTGGGCGCTCCGGCACAAAGCTCAGATCCACAACGGAAACGTTGGCAGTGGGCACCCGGATGGCAGAGCCTTCCAGGCGGCCATTCAGATGCGGCAGCACCTCCGAAATTGCCCGGGCCGCTCCGGTGGAGGTGGGGATCATTGATAACGCGGCGGCACGCGCGCGGTAGAGGTCTTTGTGGCTGGTGTCATGGGTCGGCTGGTCGCCGGTATAGGCGTGGATCGTGGTCATATAGCCGGTTTTGATGCCAAAGGCCTCGTCCAGCACCTTGGCCAGCGGCGCCAGGCAGTTGGTGGTGCAGGAGGCGTTGGAAACGATCAAATCCTCTGCCGTCAGGTCCATGTGGTTCACACCAAAGACCGCAGTCCGGTCGGCATTCTTTCCGGGGGCGGAGATCAAAACCCGCTTGGAGCCGTTTTTCAGATGCCGGGCGGCATCGTCACGAGCGGTGAACAGGCCGGTACACTCATAGGCGATGTCCACATCCTCCCAGGGAAGGTCCTCCGGGTTGCGGAAGGCGCTTAGGCGGATGCTATGAGGGCCGACGCGGATCAGATCGTCCGCCAGAAACACAGGTGTCTTCAGGCGTCCGTGCACGCTGTCGTATTTCAGCAAATGCACCAGCGTTTCCGGCGGCGACAGGTCGTTGATGGCCACGACCTCGATATCCCTGGCATCGCGTTCCAGCAGCGCCCGCAGTACCCCGCGGCCAATCCGCCCGAATCCGTTGATTGCAATTTTCAGTGTCATCTCTGATCTCCGGCTGGTGTACCGGAGTTCAATCCGGTAGCGATAACGGTTGCGATACCGATAGCGATAACGAATGCGAAAATCAAGCCCCTCGCCGGCAGAGCAGCCCTTGCGGTGGCCAGCAAACTGCAGGAGCATGGGGGGATGACCAAGAAACTGCTTCTGAAAGACGTGGCCAAGCTGGCCGGTGTCAGTGAGATGACCGCGTCCCGTGCCTTGCGCGGGGCACCGGATGTATCAGCCAAGACCAAGGCGAAGATCGAGGAAATTGCCCGGACCCACGGTTATGTTCCGAACCGGATTGCCGGTTCCCTGTCCTCGCAGTCGGTCAATCTGGTGGCGGTGGTGGTGCCGTCGCTGAACAGTTTTGTTTTCCCGGAGGTGCTCTCTGGTATTTCTGCCGTCTTGAAGGACAGTCCGCTGAAGCCCGTCGTTGGCGTCTCCGGCTACGACCTTGAAGAAGAGGAAAGCGTCACCCGCGAGATGCTCAGCTGGCGCCCTTCCGGTCTGATTGTCGCCGGGCTGGAGCACACCGAGGCAACACGCCGGATGCTGCAGCAGGCCGACTGCCCGGTGGTGGAGGTGATGGATGTTGACGGCGACCCTGTGCGCCACTGCGTCGGCATTTCGCATTTGCAGGCAGGCCGCGATATGGCAGAGCAGATCCTTGCCCGCGGCTACCGCAAGATCGGTTTCATCGGCACCAAGATGCCGCAGGATTTTCGTGCCAGGAAACGCTTTGATGGCTTCACGGACGGGCTGGCGGCGCAGGGTGTGACGCTCGGCGATACTGAGCATTACTCCGGTGAAAGCGCAATCCAAACCGGCCGCCAGCTGACGGCGCAAATGCTGGCGCGCAGACCGGATTTAGAGTGCATTTACTATTCCAGCGATGTGATGAGCGTTGGCGGGCTGATGCATTGCCTGGCCGCGGGCCTGTCGGTGCCCGGTGATATCGCCTTGGCCGGTTTCAATAATCTTCAAATCCTGCAGGGCTTGCCGCTGCAACTGGCGACGACGGATGCCTGCCGCCATGAAATCGGTGAACGCGCGGCGCAGATCATTCTGAAATCGCGGGAGCCGGGCGGGACAGACGGGCTGGTATTCAATCGCTTGGCACCGGCAATCAGCCTGGGTGAGACGCTGTAGTCAACCGCCGGAATCATAAGCATTTCCTTCGGAAGGGTACGGGCCTGCCGGGCCGCCCGGCGATTTTTCTAGCTTTACCGGCCGCCCCGAGGCAACCTGAGAACATGGTTCCAGTGCAGCACGGGTCAGCCCGCTAAAGGAGTGCAGATGCCTAAGTACAACGACATGTTCGAGCTTTCGGTCGAAGATATGGACCTGATTGAAACCTCGTTGCGCCACACGCGGGATGCATTATCTGAAGCGCATCCCGCAGCGGGCAGCGCAGATGCGGAAACCCTGCGCCGGGTTCATGCCCTGCTGGGGCAACTGCATAACCAAAAGATATTCTATTACCCGAAGGACAAGGTTTATGTCAGCGGGTGAAGCCTCTGCCAAAAGAAAAAGCGCTCCCCGCGGGACGGAGAGCGCCGTAGCCTGTGATATGGCTTAAGTTCACATCGCAGCCTTGAAAAGCTGGGTAAGATTTTCCTCGGTCAGCTCAATCGGGTTGCCGCCGCAAGAGGGGTCAATGATGGCCCCCTTGACCAGCTCGGGGATGGCCGCTTCGGTTACGCCCAGGTCTGAGAGACCGCGCGGGATGCCCAAGGAGTCGTTCAGCTCCTGCACGAAGCTGCGGAACCCGTCGAAGCCGCCATCAATGCCCAAGTAAGCCGCCGCCATGTTGAACCGGTCCGCAATCGCAGCGGCATTGAACTCCAGCACCGCGGGCATGCAGACCGCGTTGGTGGTGCCGTGGTGGGTGTTGAAATGCGCGCCGATCGGGTGGCTCATCGCGTGGATCGCGCCGAGGCCCTTCTGGAAGGCGGTGGCGCCCATTGCAGCCGCCGACATCATCTGCGCGCGGGCCTCGATGTCGGTGCCGTCGGCATAGGCGCGCGGGAGGTAGTCCTTGACCAGGCGCATGCCCTCCAGCGCAATGCCTTGGGACATCGGGTGATAATGGGGGCTGCTGAACGCCTCGACGCAATGAGCAAATGCATCCAGTCCGGTGCCTGCAGTGATGAACTTGGGCATGCCGACGGTCAGCTCTGGATCGCAGATCACCACCGCGGGCAGCACCTTGGGGTGGAAGATGATCTTCTTCTGGTGGGTGACGCTGTCGGTGATCACCGAGGCGCGGCCCACTTCGGAACCCGTGCCAGCGGTGGTCGGCACTGCGATGATCGGCGCAATGGCATCGGCGTCGGCGCGGGTCCACCAGTCGCCGATATCCTCAAAATCCCAAACCGGGCGGGTCTGCCCTGCCATGAAGGCGACCATCTTACCCAAGTCCAGGCCGGAGCCGCCGCCAAAGGCGATCACCCCGTCATGGCCACCCGCATTGTAGGCGGCAACGCCGGCGTCCAGGTTCTTCTCATTCGGGTTCGGATCGACCTCGGAGAACATGGCGCGGCCCAGGCCTGCGGCCTCCAGAATGTCGAGTGTGCCTTGGGTGACCGGCAGATCGGCCAGGCCTTTGTCGGTGACCAGCAGCGGGCGCGTGATGCCGGCGGCGGCACAGGCATCCGCCAGTTCCTTGATCCGGCCTGCGCCGAACTTGATTGCGGTCGGGTAGGACCAGTTTCCAACGAGAGACATGATGTGTTCCTTTGATGCAAGTGGCCCGCCCCGGGAGGAGAAACGGGGCGGGCGGGGCCGTCCGTCAGCCGGTGACCTTTTTCAGGTGATAGGATTTCGGACGGGTCAGATTGTGATAGCCGATGACCGAGAGCCCGCCGCCGCGGCCGGTGTCCTTGCAGCCGGTCCAGCACAGGCCCGGATCCAGGTAGTCGGCGCGGTTCATGAAGACAGTGCCGGTCTCGATCCGGTCCCCCACGGCTTGCGCCCGCTCCACATCTCTGGTCCAGAGCGAGGCGGTGAGGCCGAAGTCGCTGTCATTCATCAGCCGGATGGCTTCCTCATCCGAGGAGACCTTCATGATGCCGACAACCGGGCCAAAGCTTTCCTCCCGCATCACCCGCATGTCGTGAGACACGTTGGTCAGGATTTGCGGCGTCAGATAGGCGCCGCCGTCATCCTCGGAAAAGGTCCCGATATGGGCCACCGCGCCCTCCTCAACCGCCTCGGCGATCTGGCCGCGCACCTCGCTGGCAAAACGCACATTGGCCATCGGGCCGATGGTGGTCTCCGCATCAAGCGGGTTGCCCAGCTTGTAGCCCTTCACGATGGCAATCGCTTTCTCCAGGAAGGCGTCAAACAGGCTTTCGTGCACATAGATCCGCTCGATGCCGCAGCAGCATTGGCCGGAGTTGAACATGGCGCCGTCAATCAGCGTGTCCACCGCGGCGTCCAGATCGGCGTCTTCCATGACATAGCCCGGGTCCTTGCCGCCCAGCTCGGTGCCAACGCCGGTGAAGGTGCCGGCTGCCGCGCGCTCCATCGCCTGGCCGCCGCCAACCGATCCGGTAAAGTTCACGAAGTTGAAGGCCTTGGCGGCAATCAGCTCCGAGGTGGTGCCGTGATCCAAGAAGACATTCTGGAACACGTCTGCGGGGACCCCTGCGGAATGGAAGGCCTGCGCCATGCGCTCGCCCACCAGGAGGGTCTGGGTCGCGTGCTTAAGAACCACGGTGTTACCGGCAATCAGTGCCGGTGCCACGGTGTTGATTGCGGTCATATAGGGGTAGTTCCAGGGGGCGACCACAAAGACCACCCCATGCGGAATACGCTTGATGTAGCGCTTGAAGGTTGCGTCCTCGCCGACCTCAATATCCGCCAGCGACTCTGCAGCGATCTTTGCCATGTGGCCTGCGCGCTCGTTAAAACCGCCAAACTCGCCGCCGTAACGCACCGGCCGGCCCATCATATGCGCCAGTTCCGGCACGATTTTATCGTTCATCGCACCGACGGCGGCCACGCCTGCCATCACCAGTTCAATGCGCTCCTGCAAGGGCCGTTCCGCCCAGGCTGTCTGCGCTGCCCGTGCCCGTTCCGCCGCTGCAAACGCGTCCTCGCGCGACAGCACTTCGCGTTCCGCAAAGACCGATCCGTCAACCGGTGAGATGCATTTCAATACCTGGCCCATTGCCATTCACTCCATTCAGAAAGGGCAAAGCCCTCTTCATCTTTCCGAAAATACTCCGGGGGTCCGGGGGCTGGCCCCCGGCGCGTCCGGATCATGCCCGCTCGAACCCGCGCGCAATCTCGTAATCGGTAACCACCCGGTCAAAATCCTCGATCTCCACTTCCGCCGCGCGGACGTAGTGGTCGACCACATCATCGCCAAGGGCCTTGCGCAGCATTGCTGAGCCTTTAAGAGCCGCCGCCGCATCGCGCAGGGTGCCCGGGATCATGCCGGTATCGCCCTGGTAAACATCGCCCCGAGTGGGGGCTTGCAGCTCCAGCCCTTCTTCGATGCCGGCAATGCCGGCCGCCAGCATGCCTGCCATCGTCAGATAGGGGTTCATGTCGGAGCCCGGAATGCGGCATTCGACGCGGATTGCCTTGGTCCCGTCGCCGCACAGCCGGTAGCCCGCGGTGCGGTTGTCCACAGACCAGATGATCCGGGTTGGCGCAAAGGTGCCCTTCATGAAGCGCTTGTAGCTGTTGATATAGGGCGCCATGAAGGCGGTGTAGTCGGGCGCGTATTTCAGCAGGCCCGCCATATAGTTCTTCATCAGCGCGGACATGCCTAGCTCGTCGCTCTCGTCAAAGAACGCAGGGCTGCCGTCCTGCCACAGCGACTGATGCACATGGGAGGAGGAGCCGACCTTGTCGTGACTCCACTTCGGAAGGAAGGTCACCGCGTGACCCTGTTGCTCGGCGATTTCCTTGACCGCGTGTTTGGCAATGGTGTGGAACTCTGCCGTGTCCATCGCCGCCGCGTATTTGATGTTCAGCTCTTCCTGGCCGGTCTCGGCCTCTCCCTTGGAGTTCTCGATCGGCAGCCCCGCATCCCACAAGTGGTTGCGGATCGGGCGCATCACATGCTCCTCGCGGGTTGTCTGCAGGATGTTGTAATCCTCGTTGTAGCCGGAGATCGGCTCGAGGTCGTGGAAACCCGAGCGGCGGATCTCGTCAAAGCTCCTGGCGAACAGGAAAAACTCCAGCTCGGTGGCGCACATGGCGTCGTAGCCCATCGCCTTCAGCCGGTTCACCTGCTTCTTCAGGATCGCCCGGGGGGAGTGGGAGACTTCCTCGTGGGTGTGGTGGTCCAGCACGTCGCACAGCACCATCACGGTGCCCTCCAGCCACGGCACCGGGCGCAGGGTGGCGAGGTCGGGCTTCATCACATAATCGCCGTAACCGCGTTCCCAGCTGGTCGAGGCATAGCCGTCCGGCGTCGCCATCGCCAGGTCGGTCGCCAGCAGGTAGTTGCAGCAATGGGTTTCCTCCCAGGCGCCGTTCACGAAATGCTTGGCATGGAAGCGCTTGCCCATCAGGCGGCCCTGCATGTCCACAAGGCAGACTAGAACAGTGTCTACGGTGCCATCGGCAACCTGATCCTTAAGAGTGTCGAAGGAGAGCATGAGCGGCCCTTTGTCTGTTGCGCGCAAAACTTTTCTTCAAAAGTTTTGGCAAATTCCTTGAGTAAGGAATTTGGCCCGCTTAGACGCAGGCCAAATTCCATGTTTCAGCGCTGGCCTCAGCCGTAACGGTAGGGACGGCCGGCCTTCTGCATGTCAGCGTTATACTTCTTGAAGATCTCCACAACCTTCGCCTTGGTTTCGGACTCGGCCGCGATTTCATCCCAGAATTTCACGGCCGCGTCTTCCACTTGCTGCCACTCGTTGTCCGGAATGGTGGTCAGCTTCATCTTGTCACCGTTCACGCGCAAGGATGCTTCGCCGCCCCAGTACCACCACTGGCGGTAATAATGCGACTGGTCGCAGCAGACGCGGAACAGGGTCTGCAGATCTTCCGGAAGCTCGTTCCAGCGGCCCTGGTTGGCAAAGAACGACCCCGCCCAGGCGCCGGAGATGTTGTTGGTCAGGAAGTAGTCGGTCACATCAGCCCAGCCGACGGTGTAGTCCTCGGTTATGCCGGACCAGGCGATGCCGTCCAGCTCGCCGGTCTGCACCGCAACTTCGATGTCCTCCCAGGGCAGGGTGACCGGCACCACGCCGAACTGGGCCAGGAAGCGGCCCGCGGTCGGGAAGGTGAAGACGCGCTTGCCCTTCAGGTCCGCCAGCGAGTTGATCGGGTCCTTGGTGGCAAAGTGGCATGGATCCCAGGCGCCGGCCGAGATGTGCTTGACGCCGACCTTGGAGTATTCCTCGTCCCAGATCTCGTTCAGGCCGTACTGGTTGAACAGCACCGGAACGTCCAGCGAGTAGCGGGAGGCAAAGGGGAAGTAGCCGCCGAACACGGTGACTTCGGTGGGCGAAGCCATCGAGTCGTCATCCGACTGCACCGCGTCGATGGTGCCGCGCTGCATGGCGCGGAACAGCTCACCGGTGGGGACCAGTTGATCGGCATAGTAAAGCTCGATCTGCATCCGGTCGCCGGCGATCTTGTTGAACATGTCGATGGCGGGTTTCACCACATGTTCAGCCAGCGCAGCACCTGCATAGGTCTGCATCCGCCACTTGATGGTGGACTGGGCCAGAGCCGGGGTGGCCAGCGGTGCCGCCATGGCGCCAACGCCGGCGGACTGAAGAAACTTACGTCTTGTTGTCATAATTCTCACTCCTTGTTGAAACATCCGGCCCCTTGGCAGGACTCTCCTTGGTTATTTTCCGTAGACATATTCCGGCAGCCACAGGGCGATTTGCGGGAAGATCATGATCAGGGCGAGCGCCAGCACCATCACTGCGGCAAAGGGGATGATCGAGACATAGATGTCCTTCAGTCCGATCTCCGGCGGCGCCATGGCGCGCATCAGGAACAGGTTGTAGCCAAACGGCGGCGTCATATAGGCGATCTGGGTGGTGATGGTGTAAAGCACCCCGTACCAGATCAGGTCGAAGCCAAGCGCCCCCACCAGCGGCACATAGAGCGGCGCCACGATCACCAGCATCGCGGTGTCATCCAGGAAGGTGCCCATCACGATAAAGCTCAGCTGCATCAGGATCAGGATCATCCAGGGGCTGAGACCCAGTTTGGTGGTGAACAGGTCCTCGATTGCCTTGACTGCACCTAGGCCGTCAAAAATGGCGCCAAAGGCCAGGGCTGCGAGGATGATCCACATGAACATGCAGGAGATGCCAAGCGTCGAGCGCACTGAGGTTTCGAACACCTCTTTGGTCATCCGCCCCTTCAGCACCGCCGCGATGAAGGCGGTCATGGCGCCGATGGCAGAGCTTTCCACCAGAGAGGTCCAGCCGTTCACAAAGGGCACCATCATCGCGGCAAAGATCGCCAGCGGCAGCACGCCGGAGAACAGCAGGCGGTACTTCTCCTTCATGAAAACGTCCTTGTAGAACATCGCGTTCTTGCGGGTCAGGAAGGAGAGGAGGCCGAGCGCCAGTGCCACGCCAAGCGCGGACTTGGTTTCCATAGCACCGGACAGGATCAAGAGCGGAACCAGCACCAGCGCACCCAGCACGATGTAGTTCAGGCGCAGCGGATGGTCGGTGACTTGTTCGTACTCAGCCAGATCTTCAGGGTGCATTGCCGGGCCGAGGTTCGGCTGCATCCGGGCGCGGACGTAGATGTAGATGATGAACATGGTGGCCATCAGCAAGCCCGGGATCACACCAGCCAGCCACAGCTGCCCCACGGGCTGGCGCGCGATCATCGCATATAGCACCAGCACCACCGAAGGCGGCACCAGGATACCCAGTGAGGAGCCCGCCTGAATGGTACCGGTCACCAGGATCTTGTCATAGCCGCGGCGTAAGAGTTCCGGCAGCGCAATGGTCGCACCAATGGCCATGCCAGCAACCGACAGGCCGTTCATGGCTGAGATCAGAACCATCAGGCCGATAGTACCGATGGCCAAACCGCCCTTAACCGGCCCCATCCAGACGTGGAACATCCTGTAGAGATCGTCGGCGATTTTCGACTCCGACAGCACGTAGCCCATGAAGATGAACATCGGCAGTGTCAGCAAGGGATACCACTTCATCAGCTTCATGGCGGCGGAGAAGGGGATCTCTACCCCGCCGGTGCCCCACAGGAGCATGCCCGCAACCGCGCCGACAAAGCCGATGGCGCCAAATACCCTCTGGCCGGTCATCAGCATGAGCATCATGCCGGCAAACATCACGATGGCGATCCATTCGTAGGACATCAGATTTCAACTCCGCGCAGGCGTCCGATATCCCGGAACAGTTCGGCAAGGCATTGCAGCAGCATCAGGAATACGCCGAAGCAAAGGATGGTTTTGACGGGCCACAAGAAGGGGCGCCAGGCGGTGGAACTGCGCTCCAGATAGCCGAGTTTTTCGCCTGCGGCGGCGGGGCCTTCGCTCAGCAGCGTTTTCAGCAGGTCCCAGAAGAACTGCAGCGGTTCCAGCCCGAAATAGCCGAGGGAATAGGCGGTTGAGCTGAGAGCGCCGTACATCAGGATCACCAGATAGGCGATCAGGAACAGCACGGTGAAAGCATCGACCATCGCCTTGGTCTTCGTGGACCAGGCCCCGTAGAACAGGTCCATCCGTACGTTTGACCCAAGCTGCATCGAGTAAGGGCCGCCCAGAATGTAATAGGCGACCATCACGAATTGCGCGGTCTCCAGCGTCCAGAGCGACGGGTTGAAGAAAGTCTTGGAGACCGAGGACCACAGAAGCACCCCGATCAGAGCAAAGATCAGATACATGGCAAAGCGGCCAATGGCGCGGTTCATCGCGTCGATGCCGCGGACGTAAGCCCGGATAATTCTAGGCATCTGGCCCTCCCTCTGCCGTCAGCGCGGCCAGGGCTGGGCGCAGCAATGTCAGCATTTCTTCTGCCATGGCCTCTTCTTCTTCTGGTGACGCCACCAGATCATTGCGGATCTCGATCATTACATTGGCCAGCCCATGCGCCAGCCCGTGGATTTTCAATGAATGGGTGACGCCGTCAGCCGGGCCATAGGGCTCGTTTCGTTCAACCCGGCGGTGCGGCAGGGCAGGGGCCTCTGCCAGCATCGCGTCTGCCAGGCGGCTGTCGTCATCGTGCAGGATGCCGATCTCCACCGCGCGCTGCTTGCCGAAATAGACTGGCGTAAAGCTGTGCATCGTGACCAGAACAGTCTGCAGCCCGGATTCTTTGCGGGCCTTGATCACCTCAGAAACGGCAGCGCAGAAGGGGTCATAAACCGTTTCAACCCGTTCCAGGCGCTGTTCTGCGGTCAGTCCCTTGTTGCCGGGAATTTCCACCAGTTCGGATTTCCCCGGCATTGCGCTGGAGGCCTCTGGCGGGCGGTTGCAGTCGTAGACCAGCCGCGACACGGTGCTGGCAACCATCGGGGCATCCAGCACTTTGGACATATGCAGGGCCACGGCCCGCGCGCCTGGGTCCCATGCGGCATGGCTCAGCCGGTCGGCCTCGCGCAGGCCCAGCCCGTCATAACGGGCGGGGATATTGCTGGAGGCATGCTCGCACAGAAGCAGGACCGGGCTGGTGCCGTTACGGTTCACCACCTCCACCGCGTCCTTCTGAGTGTGAGAATCACTCTCGTGCATGCGCCGCCTCCCTGCGAATTGGAAAAATGTTTCCATGAAGAGATATTTGTGTCAATATCTTTTCATGATCGGTTCCGGACAGGGATTCCTGAAACTTTCTTTTCAGGCCGGTTCCGGGGTAGAAAGTGTCTGTTCAAAAACAGGATTGCGCCGTTGTCGAAACCTCCTGCCACCGTTCGCGAGTTGATCCGCGAAAACTATTCCTCGCTCACTCAATCCGAACGAAAGTTCGCGAACTTGCTGCTGGAAAACTATCCTGCGGCCGGGCTGGCCTCGATCACCATCGTCGCCGGGAATGCTGAAGTGTCCACGCCGACGGTGGCCCGGATGGTGCAGAAACTGGGGTTCAAAGGGTATCCGCAGTTTCATCAGGCCCTGCTTAAGGAGCTGGAGGCCAAGGTTTCCGGTCCCACCAAGCGGCGCGACAACTGGGCCTCTGAGGCGCCCGAAGGCCACCTGCTGAACAGATTTGCACAGGCGGTGACTGACAACCTGCAGCAGACGTTCTCCAACATCGACTCCGCCCATTTCGACGCCGCGGTGCATCAGCTGGCCAACACTGAGGGGCGGCTTTACGTTGTGGGCGGGCGCATCACCCGGGCGCTGGCGGATTATGCCTTCACCCACTTCCAGGCGATCCGGCAGCGGGTCACCCATATGACGTCCTCATCCGCCACCTGGCCGCATTACGTTCTGGACATGGTTGAGGGCGATACGCTCCTGATGTTCGACGTGCGCCGCTATGAGACCAACCTGCAAAGATTGGCCGAGCTGGCCTCGGAGCGCGGGGTGAAGATCGTGCTGATCACCGATCAATGGGCCAGCCCGATTGCGTCGGTAGCCGAGCACACCTTCAACTGCTGGGTCGAAATCCCCTCGGCCTGGGACTCCAACATCTCCACCATGATGCTGCTGGAGGCGATGATTGCCGCCACCCAGGAGGAGAGCTGGGACAAGACCAAGGACCGCTATGACCGGCTGGATGAGCTGTTCGATATGACCCGGCTGTTCCGCAAGTTCTCCTGATCCGGCCAGGTTCTTCTGATCCGCCGCATGGACATTGCTCGCCGGTTGCGCCTTACTGATGGTATAGCCGGTTTCATTCAGGCAGGAGTATTCACATGCGTTTTTCCGGAATTCTGACAGCTGCCGCGGTGGCAGCAGTGATTGCCTCGCCCGCAGCTGCCAATCCGCTCAGCCGTATCCTGGCCAAGTCCGGGCTGACACCGCAGGACACCAACATCATGCGGCAGGCGGAGCAATCCCTGCTGGCTGAGGCGCAGGGCGGTAAACGGGCCAAGTGGAGCAACCCGGACAGCGGCGCGCACGGCGAGGTTCAGGTGGCGGGCAAGGAAGGCGACTGCGTTCTTTTGCAGCACCAGGCCTTTGTCAAAGACGATCAGACGCCAAAGCAGGCCCGCCGGAAATTCTGCCTTTCCGAAGGCAAGTGGCTGCTGTCCCAGTAAGGCCGCAGTGCCCCCCCCCCAGCAGCAGTTATTCCGAGGAAAAAGAGATGTCTGAAATTACCCGCAGCCACACCACCCAGCGCATGAGCCAGATCGTGACCCATGGCGATACCATCTATCTTGCAGGGCAGGTCGGCACCGCAGGCGCCAGTGTGGCGCAGCAGACCCAGGATTGCCTGGACAAGATCGACGCGCTGCTGGCGGAGGCGGGCAGTGACAAGACCAGAATCCTTCAGACGGTTATCTGGCTGTCTGACATGAGGGATTTTGCTGAGATGAACGCGGTCTGGGATGCCTGGGTGGCAGAGGGCCATGCCCCGGCGCGCGCCTGCGGCGAAGCGAAGCTGGCCCGCGAGGATTTCCTGGTGGAACTGATCGTAACCGCGGCCAAAGCCTAAGTTAGCCTTGGCTGGTATGGGAAAGGCGGGCAGGCAGCCCGCCTTTTCCTGATATTTTAGTCCAGAGCCGCGGCAGCCTTCCTAATGGCCGCTTCGGTCTGTTCCAGATCCTCGTCTGTCAGCGCCAGGCTGGGGTAGGTCTTGCCCGGCGATTTGAAGATGCCTTCCTGGCGCAGCACCTCGTTTTAGCGCTTGGTGCGTTCGGCTTTTCCGGCCTGGGTGTCCCGGTAATCGCATACTTTGGAATCTGTGAAAACGACCTCGTACACTGCAGGTTCACCTGCGATCTGGAACGGGACCCCGGCTTCTTCCAATGCTGCAACGGTCATCTGCATCAGCCTTTGGCCGATGCGGTTCAGCTGGTCATAGGTACCTTCGCCGCGCAAAACTTCCATGGTTTTCAGGCTCGCAACCGCCGCCACCTGATTGCCTTACAGCGTGCCCAGCTGCATCAGCCCGCCTTCAGTGCCCACTTCCGCCTTGTCGAAATGCCGCATGATGTCGGTGCGCCCCACGGTAGTTCCGCAAGCGAGGACATCTTTGGTCCCGTTCTCTCGGTCCTCAAGTTACAGTCCGAAGCCAAGGCGATCGGTATTGCCAGCTTCGCTGGATACAGGCCGGCTCGCGGTGTCTTTACCTGCGACCGGAGCTTGCCACCTGCTGTAGCCGCCAGATCTGCGCTGGCCTGGTTTTAATGATCAATGGGGCCGCTCGTGGCGTCTAGGCCGTCTTGGCAACTGCGAAACTCCGGCTGCGGCTGCGGAAAGGGCAGCGGAGCGCTTCCGGTTGGGGCTTCCGGGCTGGACTGGCCGAAGTGAAGCAGTGCGGAAGAGGGGCTTCGGCTCTGAACTTTCGATTCCTGGTTTTGGTT
>NZ_JWLH01000028.1:0-11412 GCF_000813925.1 Leisingera sp. ANG-S5
AAATCCTGCTCCCGCAACCAGCGATACAGAACGGCCCGAAGCACCGGCTTTCAGGGCCGCTTTTGTTTGCCCCAATGCCATCAGTCCCGCAAGTTCGCCAACCAGCTCAATGGCCAGAGAGCCATTTTCCGGGATCAGTCGGACCTCGGACAGGAGGCTGCGGAGGATCGTGCCAGCTTCGCTCTTGGTGGCAGGGTCGTTCAGTGCGGCGGTAAGACCGGCGACCTGCTCCCGGTAAAGACCGGCAAGGCTCGGGTGCAGCAGGACCGGCGGCTCAGTCGGCGCCTCTTGCAGTTCAGCTTCCAGCTCTTCTTTGCGGGCCTCCAGCGCCGTCATCTTATCCTTCATGCTCGGATGAAACATACCATCGCTGATGGCTTCGATGATGTTGCTGATCTTGCCGGTAACTTGTGCCAGCTCGCGTTCAGCCTTGGCGCGATCCTGCTGGATCGTTCCTGCAAGCCGGTTGTATTCTGCCTGGTAGGCGCGGGTGAACTCCGCAATCAGGTCGGGGTGCAGCAACTCGTCCTTGAGGCCGTTCAGCACGCGGTCTTCCAGGCGGTCACGCCGGATGGTCAGGCGGTTGCTGCAGGTGCCTTTGTTGCGGGCGCTGGCGCAGCCAAAATGCGCCTTGCCAACGATGCTGTATCCGCCGCCGCAGACGCCGCATTTGAGCAGGCCGGAGAGCAGGTGCCTCGCCCGGCGTGCACGTTCCGGCCGCATGACGCCCTGGCTGATGACATCACTGCGGCTAGCTTGCTGGCGTGCCTTGACACTCTGCCACAGGTCCTCCCCGACGATGCGCAAACCGGCTGAATATGGCGGCCGATGCACATCGCGAGCAATGCGCGGCGGCGGACCGGACGCGAGATCAGAAATCCAATCAGCAAAGCCTGACGGAACCAGATCGCGCGGCGCATGGCGGTAAGGCTCGCATCCGCTTCGGCGCTTTCCATGCGCGTAAGTGCCCAACTGAAGATTTTTCCGGCCGAAACCGGATGAGGGGCGGGCAGGGCGCATCGGTCAGCTTGCGCGGCAAGGCGCCTTGAGGCAGTTTCCAGCCAAGCCCAGTTCCAATCCGGTGCAACACTGTTGGCGACGACGTAGAGGTCGGTCACAAGTCCAGCTGTGGAACTCGGTTGCAGGCGTGCCTCGCATTCCTCCAGGTAGGCGCGCACGCGGTTGGGCGTGATGCGCTCAGAGGGGAGTTCATCCAGCCCCGCCGGATCGGTGCGCACAACAAACGACAGCCACTGCCCGTAAGACTGGCGGCGCTTGGTGCGGGTGCCGTCCGACCAGTTTGCGCAAGGGCCTTGACCGTCGAAGATGTCACCAGGGGTGAAAAGGCTGTCCCAGGCGGCTTTATCCGCCCGGGGCCAGTCTTCGAACTTGAGAACGAGGGGAATAGGATCAGCCATTGCTGCCTCCCCATTTGCCGAGGACCACATCATCGTAGTGGTCATGAGCCCACTGGTTGGAGACACCGGCATAGAAGTCCATCGTCGTCTGCAGTTTCTTGTGCTTGAGCAAACGGCGTACGGTCTCGAAATCGCCCGGCCGCTCCTTGAGGTACAACTTAGCAGCGATATGGCGGAACAAATGCGGATGCACTTCGAGCCCCGTTTCACGGTACACTGTCCGTTTGAGTTCGGATCCGAAGTTGTCAGGGCCCCGGGGCTGGCCAGTGTTCTTAGCGGGGAACAGCGCAGTTCCCTTTGCTTCAGAAATCACCGGGCGGTACTGGGTGATGTAGCGGTGCAGAAGCCGCGAAGTTTTGGCGTTGAGATCAACCTCGATCGGCTCCCCGTTCTTCACTTCGGTTCCCTCGATGCGCACCGAGTAAAGCGTGCGGGTGCCGTTCAGCCGCGGGCGGAGATGCCCGTTCAGATCGAGCCCCGCGAGGTTCTTGATCCGCATCGGGCAGCTCAGCAGTATCGCAACTGCCGCGGCGTGCATTGCCGCCAAGGCACTGGCACGGGAAAAGGGGGCTTTGTCAGCGCGTTCCATCAAAACCTCACTGAGAGTCACGAGAAGCACGACATTGTTCCAGTCGTTGAACTGCATCAGGCGCTCCGCGTTTTTGCTGCTCATACCCTTGGGATCGGCGGAAACCTTCTTCTTAATGGCAGCCAGCCTGTCCAATTCGTTCTCGGGCATCTGCAAATGGTGCCGCGCGATAGCGGTCAGGGATGCGGCAATATTGCCAAGCCCGCTGGGCATCGAGTTACTGCCATTGCGGTGCACGATGGCCCGGAAGGCCGCCTTAATGTTTTCTGCGGTGATGACCTCTGCCAGGCAGTTGAAGTCTTCCGGTTGGGCGCCTGCCTGTACCAGCGCATCCAGAAATTGTCGCAGGTGGGCGCGGATATTGCGCAGGGAGGTCGGCCGCAACGCCTTGTCAGGACCGCCTTCGGCGAAGATATCCGCGTGGGACAGGCGGTCGATGTAGGCGTCGATCTCCTTCTGCAGGCAGTGGGGATAGTCGCTCATCGGCCGGGCGAGGTAGCGGTCACTCCGTTCTGTTTCCAAGACAGGAAGATCCAGGCCGTTGCGTTTGACGAGGTGGTTCCATGTCTGGATCATCGACTTGCAATGGTCTGCAGGCTCTTTGGTCAACAGGCGGCTGTCCAGAATATTGCGATAGGCAAGGACGGTTTCCTGGGTCACATCTTGGGGTTCAATACCGCGGTTGCAGCAATAAGCGGTAAAACGGCTGAGACCCCAGACCTGGTGTTTGGCGGCAGCAGTATCAAGGAAGCCCTTCCAAGCCGGGCTGCGTTCTTTCACCTCTTCATCGATGGGGAGGGCGCCAACCGAACGCAGTGCGTCCGCGAGGTTGCTTTTGATATTGCTGAGGCTTTTGGCCGACATGCCGCATTGCGCCGGGTGCAGTCCTCCAAGCAGGCGGCGCAGGGTACGGACATCCGCTGGGATGTCGCACGGCGGCCGGTGCAGGAAGTCCGAAATACGGCGGACGGCGGAGAGGCGCGCCTGATGGCGGCGGTTGTCTCCGGTTGGGTTTTCCAGCAGGCAATGGAGGACGTCGGCGAGCGACTGGAAACTTGGGTTATCGGATTGCATGGTTATCTCCTGATTTGTGAACTTTGAGGACATTGGGGGACAGGGAGGGCAGGGCGGCCCACGAGGGGACATTCGGGAAAACAAGGGAACGAATTTGTATCCAAAATCCGTGCCCCCGTTTTCCCGAGCCTTGGAAAAATCAAGCCAATTGAGGACATTAGAGGACATGTGCCAGGACCGGGTTGCCGCGGGCGGCTGCGAAGGTCTTGAGGTCGGCCCGGGCGATCCGCCAGTCACGGCCCAGGCGCAGTGCAGGCAGATGTCCGGAAGAGATCCAGCGCCGCACGGTCTTGGGGCAAACGCGGAAGGTGTCCGAAACCTCTTTCACGGTCAGGAAGGCGGTGTCGGCGGGGAAGGGGAGGTCAGCCATTGCCCGCCTCCCTGTCTCCGGATTTGCAACGGGTTGCAAACTCGGCTCTGGCAGCCTCTCGGGCGAGGAGGCGGGCCAGCGCAAGCAAAGGCTCGGGAGTGGCGGTCGAGGGCAAAACTTGCCCGGGAGCAGAAGACGCACACGGCATCGGTCAGTTCCTTCTTCAGGAACCGCACGTGGTAATGATCACGGTGGTCTGGCATTGGAGCGCACTCCAGACAGCAGACCACTGACCTCAATTGAGATCAGGATCATTGCCATCGAGTGCTCCATGGACGCGAACCGTCCAAAATGCTCCCTGCGGCCCAGCCATCAAGGCTGGCGGGTTAACAGTGCTGCAAATCTAAGCGTTGATAAGCTGTTGTTCAAGAAGGGAAATTTGTTACCCTTTTGATGCCTTTTATCGACATCTGGGCGCGGTCATTCAGGTTTTCCAGTTGGTTCGGCGGCATCCCCGGCTGCCGTTTGAATATTCCGCACGAGGGCCAGGAAACCCCGGCCTTCGAGTGTGATGAATGCAAGGGGAAGTCAGTCCCAGCCCGACTTTACGGCGCCTTGCACTGTCACCGTGATCCTGTCGCAGATGGTGTTGTCGGGCTGCAGCCTGAACATGAAAATCCTGCTGTAGCCCCGCCGCGTACCGAAGCCTCGGGATGGCTCGATCAAGTATCCCAGCCGGATCTTGTCGCGGACGGCCTGCACCATGGCGTGTGAGTTCAGGCGCAGGTCGCGGACGGCGTCATCCTCAATGCGGCGGTTCCCTGTGCGGCGGTCTAAACTGACTGGCTTGCGGAAGTTGCGGCTGATTTGTCTGAGGATGGCGGTAGCCTTCCCGCGCAGATGCGATGGGTAGGTGCCGGTGATGTACATATACGCAGCCCGGTCGGAAATATCGGCATGCAGCTTGGTGCCGGAAACCATTTCTGAGGCGAATTCCCCGTACAGTCCAGCTCGGTCGATAAGGGGTTTACGGTCCCTGGTCCGGATGATCATGGTCAGTCTCCCTGTCTGCTCTTCCCTCAGGAAAGTGTATAAAAATCATAGGCATGGTACATGCTGATGCCTGAATGTAAGCACGTTACATAGTCAGGCATCGCAGTCCAGAGAAAAATGAGACTTATAAGTCGTGGGTTTATAAGTCTCATTGAGCGATCCATCACTTTGATGGATGTCCGTGAACGCATAGGTTGGAACTTGAGGCGACTACGCAAGGAGCGTGGTATTACCCAAGAGGATTTCGCGACGGACAGTGGCTTCGACCGAGGCTATATCAGCGGAGTCGAGCGTGGAGTTCGAAACCCATCGGTGCAGGTGTTGGAACGGATATCCGAAGCACTTGGGGTGGATGTGGCGGAGCTATTTGACTTGGGAAAGGCAAAGGCTTGTTGTGGTCGTCCCTAATGTTGGTTTTTGAGATGACTCAAATACAGCCGCTGTACTTTGCGCCCCAACCCAATAATGGAACGTAACAGTTTAGTTAAAACTTGTCCGTCGCACTTGGTGCAACAAACCTCGAAAAACAGCCACTTCTGCCCGGTCTCGGGTTTTCAAGTTAGGTAATCTCCATCTGATACAAGTTCAGGTTGCTTATTAACACCTAAATGGAAGTGTTCCTTGTTCGCGGTGTAAGATGCTTTTAATATTTTTTGCCTGGCAAGGTGTTGACGAGGTAATCGGGCAGCGAAAGTTTCAACATAGGAGGTATCGAGAATTACACCTCACCAAATTCAACCATTCCCGTCAACTAAGGCACATGCATGTTTTCAGCTGGGAAACTAACCTGTCTTAAAAAGTGCTATTCTTAACCCTTGGAAAGTTTTTCTCCCTCTGGGTTGCGATGTCGCTTGCTCACTGTTAGATGGTAAAGGTTATGTATTTAAAGGGATTGATTCTGCGAAATGACAATATCAATTAGCTGGAGGAGGAGGTTCGGAGATGTTGATGAGATACTATTCGCATCTGATAGCCGCCTTTCCGCTGGTTACCGATGGGACTGCGCTCAAAAAGTGTTCCCTATAGATGGCCCAAACTTTGCGGTCTCATTTTCCGGAAACTCGGACTTTGCATTGCCGTGTATATTTCACCTGCAGCAGGCCGTTAAGACATATGGGCGATACAGTACTGGAGCGGCAAGGATTGGCGAAATTTTGGGGGATTTTTTGAGGATTGTCAATCAGCTTAGGGAGATTGTTGATGATCAGTCAATTGCTCAATTTGACAAAACAAATTTCTTGTTTTCTGGGTATGATCACTTCACCGGAGAACCGGTTCAAAAAAGAATCTCTTTTAACAAAAGCCTCAACAAATTTTGGCGCTACCCATTTAATGGATTTAGAGCTGGAGGTGTGGGTTTCAGAATTGGGTTTGTTGGAGATCTTTGGGAAGACTACTCGTCAACTTTGGCTGAAGTCGTATCTGAAAACGGAACTGAGCTGGACTATCAGCCTTTAGAGGCGCTATGGAAGGTTATTTCACGTCAAAAACGCGATAGTCATGTTGGAGGGATGCCTCAAATACTGAAGGTGTACAAGAGCCGAAACTACCTTCCGTATGCAGTAAAAAGAAATGAAGCAAGTAGCGATATTTACCTCTACGGCCGACCTCTACTTCCCTATCAGATATCCTACTATCCAATGTGTCACTTGGACAGGATTGGGATGGATGGTTTTGTACATTATCCGATAAATTCGCCCAAAAGAGAGATTTCGCCGCCACCTAAAGTTTCATAAGGCGGCCGACCGCGTAGCTTCGTCTCCTCCAATCATTTCCTCCTAAATATGAACCTCAACGGTTTCACCCTTGGGAAGTATCACCAACATTCAAGAGAAGGCTAAACCTTCAAGGGTGTGGGCAAAAACCAGATACTTTGGAGGCATTTCGATGCGCTCGCGGTATTACGGACTTGGCAGTCATCTCCAGTACTCTGGAGGCCTACTTAGCGGGAACATCGTTGAAATAGATCTCATGCGTAGCTATTGCCATGTCTTCGGCTGTACCACCATGAAAATTCGAACCAAGTTCATCATTGGTTCGTTCATATAGGTGGTATGGCTCAAGTTCACGGTGGGAAAGCAAAATCACACGTCGCATCCAAGGTTGTTCGTTGAGCGTTTTTGCTAGTTGAATTTCCGTTTTTTCAAATGCTGACAGTTTGGCAAGTAGGATGAATACGTCGAACCGTTCTGCTGGTAGCGCGTTAGCAACTTGTCGTAAGTTCTCTATATCGTTGGCATCAATGGAACCGCTCGCATCCTTGCATTCTCCAATCAGAATTGGTGTTTTGCTCGAATTTACACTTTCGACCACCACGCAAAAGTCGGTTTCACAGACAGGTAATCCCGCGTCAGGGTCTTTCGGCGTAAGGTCATGTGATACGCCAAACTGCGTCTCAAAAGTGGATCCGAATAAGTTCACGGATAGTTGCTGAAGAAGAAGAGATACAGGGATTGCGCCTTGGACATTTTTTTCAATACCAAGGAGCCCACTTCGCCTATAGGCAAAATCATTTTCGACCAACTGCCTTGTAGCATCGAAGTCACTGCCACACAGATTGCAGACTGCTTGCTGCTTTAGTTCGTCAAGGGCGATCCAGCTCTTTAGAGAGCATGCTGGGCAAATCAGGTCTACACCAATTCGAAAAATCCCTTTCTCAACTAGGTGGCCGAACACCATTGCCGGAGTAAGCTTTTTCGCCCAATCTCGTTGCTCAATAAACAAATCACAGTGGTCTGAGAACTTTGAACCAGTGATTTTGTTCGTTGAAGCAATTATCTGCAATGCCCCCTTCTTCCCAAAAGTCGCGGTCGGACCGTAGGTTTTAAGAAGCTGTCGAACACCGGGGATTTTAAACGCGCGTGCTCCATCTACTCCCCCCATTCCCAAAATCAACTGTCTTGTGATAAGCCCGCTGGCACTTACCTTGGCTGTATAGCCGCCCAAATCGAAAATTCGCTCAATTAAGTTTTGAACATTAATTGCCCGGAGATGGATGTCGTGATCTGCTGCGTCAATTACGACGCCGACACTGCCTGCTTCCAGGCGAATTTTTCGGTGGTCGTGGTGCATTGTTCGCGACGCAAATTCGTTAAGTTCCGGTACGCACGGAGGAATGAATGTGTAGTTTGTCCCGTCTGTCTTTCCGCCTATCAATGAAATCGATGCTACTAGGTGCTGTGTGTGAAACCGTGTATCTCCAGCAAATGGCTTATCCTTCATTGCGAAGCGGAGCCTAGGGCGCTCTGGGTTTCCGCCAAAAACACCAAGAGACGCCTCTTGACCGAAGTGCATTTGCATTGGACGAATGTTCAATCCATTCCAACTTTCAATGCTTAGCCCGCGTAAAAGTACATCTTTATCCCCAACGCTTTCGGCTGCCTTCTTGAGGGCGCCGTCGCGAGTCCAGATCGTAGGTCTAGACCTGAAAGAAGTGTCCTGGATTTTCAGGTGCTCTCGAATACTGGAGAAAAGCCTAGAGTTGAGCTTAGAAGTTCGGTCTGGATGGTTGAAATCGTGAAACAGTAAACTTATTCCGCACGCACGAAGGTTCCAAAAGTTGATCAGGTCGGCGCCATTCTCCACGTCGCCGGCATAAATACCCTCACAAATTCCTTTAGCTCTTGCTCTATAGTGTGGGGTCAGCCCAAAACGACCGAAATGTGTTACTCTTGGGTAGTCCAAAAGGTCTTCGGGGACTTCACTGTCTATTGGGATTTCGACCTCAGTTGGCGAAGTGACCTTTAAGAAGAAGCTTTTGTAGTCGATGCCGGTGTTCTTGGGATCAGGAAATTCCCCAAACTGAGCTAGGAATACATCAGCTAGTGGATCGTTTGCTTGCCATTTTGGGAGCCTGAAGCCTCGATCCAGAATGGACTTCCATTTCGGGGAATGTCTCCAGCGATGGTACAAGTTCTGAATATCAAGAACCTGAGCTCTACCTTCTCCGTCCGCGCCAGAGGACATGAAAAGGTCACCATTGTAGTATGGCTTGAGAAGATATGGAAACTTAGCCATGAACGCGCCAAGCTCTGGAGAATCTCCGACCGGAACGAGAAAATCTGGGCTAAAGATTTCAACGAGATTGGCCGCTTCCGGTTGATCTACCGGCACTATCGGATTGTAGAGCCCTCCCCATAATGCGTTGCAGATTCTAACAGCTTCTCTGAAGCTGTCACGATCAGAGGACACCATCACGAAGCCAATTCGGAGTGGTCTGTATACTATGTCAATTCGATCTGCTTCCATCACTAGCGGAGGCTATCAGTGTTACTTGTGAACGAAAAGATTAAGTCTGCGTTTCGACGAAGGTTTTGCAGATCCTCGAGTAGTCAAGTGGTTTTCTGATTTGTCGGTGAAACCGAGCCCGACGAGAGCGTGTGGGAACTTACGTTTCACACAGGCTCGGCCGCGAGCACCTGTGCGCACTTGTTGCGTTCTAGCGTAGCAGAAGTAGTTGTTGTAGCCTCAAAGCCGTGTCACGGCGGCGCTTGCAAAGGTCTCGTCGACGGCCGAAAGAAGGTGACAGACAGATCAAAGCGCACATCGTCAGAAACACCCTATTTTCGGTATTTTTAATAGCGTGATAATGGTATTTGACATGTAGTGCCTCGCCAGCCGTTATAAATTCGCCTATCAATGATGGTCCCGCGGTACCCTATAACGCCGAAAATAAAGACTTCTACCATCCATTGTGCAATTAGCCAGGTTTCGTGAAGCTGTAATCCAGTGGGGGAATTCCTCGTATCTTGGTGAACCAACTTATTCCTGAACCGTGAAATAATCTCAAAAACATCAATGTCACTGTTGTTCTTCGAAAACTTTGCAAGCTCAGGACTCCTCGACAGCAAATCGCTATCGATCCCAAAGTGCTGGGCAGCAGCGCGATTTTTGTCTGAAAATGCAATTGTACGGTTATTCATCATGGCTTTTGACCAGCCTGCGCGATATGTGAGGATGAAGTTCACAATAGCTTCCAGGGCAGAATGTGCAGCAATTATTGACATCTCGATTGATGTGGTGCGCGAAACATTTGATGCGCGATAAAAATTAATGGTTTGGTGGAGCGCCTTATTGGTCTTCTCTTCTGCACTTGCCAATGAGAACTGAGAAAAAATTTCAGGAAGATCCTTCTGTATCTCTATATCAAACCAGTTAGTTTCTCGCTTTCCTTGGTCGTTGCGCGAGAACCCTAGCGACCTAAATGCAATGGAATCATTCTCGGCATAGGCGAACAGGTTGCCTAGTCCACAATGACAGCCCTTTGCAAAGGTTAAGAAGTTAATAAACGGCGCAAGTGGCTTGAGCGGATCCTTCGCATTGAGGTGCAGGTCTGACCTGATGAAACACGTGGCACCTTCTGCAGATTTTGAGGGTTTTATTTCAAACTTGTTTCCATTTTTATCGATAAGAAGTATGGGGTTTTTCAGAAATCTCGGGGCTGATATTAAGGCTGCCTCAAATTTTTTTGAATCTGACTTGTCTATCAGTACTAATGGTTCCCGGGAGAGTCGCGCTTCTACAATTGGCTTGTTCTGTTCTGGGTTGAATTCGCGCTTAGTAATTAAAATTGGCCAAGGGTCGCTGTCCGCTTTGTATCTCACCTGGATTTCGCAATTCAATGCGGACATTGTAGAGGGAAAAATTTCCCCTAAACTAAGGAGTGGGCTTCCTTGCTCGTCATACGATACTAAAATCTCCGTCGGCCCTCTATTTTCACCGTTTATTTTGACCTGTTCGACAGCAAGCGAGAATGGAGGAACTTGCTTGATGTCCTTAAGTTGGTTTGGAAGTAACATCTTGGTGCCTACTAGGTGATCAATCATCCGCGGAATGTCGCAATACGATGATTGCTTGACTATCAAGCAATAGCGTCAAGAAAAATACACGAATCCGTCTCTGCCGAGACTAACTGTTTCAAGATTGTCGGAACCTGGCCTCTTTATGCAAGAAGGTTTCCTTCGCCTTGCAGCCCGTGACGCAACTAGCAGCATTGAGGAATTTGACAACGGCGTGCCAATTGTCGGCTTTAGAACTGTTGGGCGATCGCTATCGCGCTTGCTTCATGATGAGATTTGAATAGGGCGCCGATTTCCGCAAAGGGGAACTGGCCATCATCGACAGGATTCCTGCAGCTGGGGGTGGCGCTTTAGGGCTGTTGCTTTCAAGCGGTGCTATCGTAAGACAGCATCTAGGACTCAATACGTAATCGTAGATTGAACACGGCAACTTAGCAGTGTTCTGCAACGCTGGTTGCCTGCTCCCGCAACCAACAAAATAACCGTAATATCAGTGTGTTACGCCTCGCTCTTGCGAGGCTTTTTGCGTTTCTACCACCAGCACTGGAAGCACTGTGGAAGCACGCAGTGCTGATAGGGCCTGTAGCAGACAGGCAACAGCGCTCGGAGCAGAGGAGACAACGAAAAGAGCCCTCACCAGTCATTGGTCAGCTTACGCCTCCTCGCTCGTGCAGCGAGCCGTGAACTGCGTAACGCCGTCATTCAAATACTACTAACGAATAACTGCATTCGGGGCAAAACAGCCAATACAGTTGCCTCATCAAGGCAGCTGAACGCGACCAATATGTACTGAGGCCAGAAGTTGCTTCAGTTACTGGTCTGCGGCTTCAAGCGGCAGAGCAACTGTTCCGGAGAAATAAGCACATCCGTCAGTTAGTTCGAATGCGATAAGCCCGTCGACAGCTGCGGGTATTCCCTTGGAAGATGGGTGAGATATTGCGAAGATGACAGCGTATCCCTTGAAATCACCGATGTGAGCATTGTCACTCAAGTGTATCGCTGTTAAGTCAGCCCCCTGAAGGGTAATCCATGTGACGTGCTCCCCGCAGAGTCCGCGGTTATTAGTTCGCCCTGTTCTGGGTTTGGTCCACTACTGACCGTTGGTGATACTCCCACGGGGTGAGCCCGTCGAGGCTCGTATGCGGGCGATGGTGATTGTAATCGTCACGC
>NZ_JWLH01000029.1:0-275 GCF_000813925.1 Leisingera sp. ANG-S5
TGACGTGCTCCCCTGAAAAGTCCGCGATTTGAAGTTAGCCTGTTCTCCAAGCGAGGAGACAGACGATGCGGAAAAGCCGTTTCAGCGAAGAGCAGATCATTGGCATCCTGAAGGAGCACCAAGCCGGAATGGGGGCGAAGGAACTGTGCCGGAAGCACGGCATCAGCGATGGCACTTTCTACAAATGGCGTTCGAAGTATGGCGGCATGGATGTGTCCGAGGCCAAGAGGCTGAAGGCTCTGGAGATCGAGAACGCCAAGCTCAAGAAGATGTTG
>NZ_JWLH01000029.1:458-72223 GCF_000813925.1 Leisingera sp. ANG-S5
CGCTGGACTTCGTCTCGGACGGTAATCCCCCCATTTTTGCGGGGGCTTGGTCGTAGAATTTTCTCGGCAGGATGAACGAGGAGATTCCGATGAAGAAGACACGTTTCCCTGAGGCCCAGATCATGGGTATTCTGCGGCAGATGGAGAACGGCGTGCCCGTATCCGAGCTGTGCCGCGAGCACGGTATGAGCAGTGCCACGGTCTACAAGTGGCGGGCCAAGTATGGCGGGATGGACGCCAGCCTCATCAGTGAGATGAAGGCTATGGCCGAGGAGAACCGCCGGCTGAAGCGCATGTACGCCGACGTCAGCATGCAGAACGACCTGCTGAAGGAGGCGCTCGGAAAAAAATGATACGGCCAGCTCAGCGCCGAGAGTTGGCCGTGAAAGCGGTGGCGATGAAAGGCGTCAGCATTGCGCTGGCCTGCCGGGCATTTGGCGTCAGCGAGACATGCTACCGATACAGCCCGAAGCTAAACGAGGAGAACGAACAGATCGCCGATCTGCTCCTCGGACTGACAACGGCGAGGAAGACCTGGGGGTTTGGCCTGAGCTTCCTGTATCTGCGCAATGTCCAGGGGCATTCATGGAACCACAAGCGCGTTTACAGGATCTACCGTGAACTGGAGCTGAACCTTCGGATCAAGCCGCGCAAGCGTTTGAAGCGGGAGAAGCCGGATGAACTGGCGGTTCCAGAGGTGCCAAACGAGGTCTGGTCGATGGATTTCATGGCGGATCGTCAGGAGGACGGTCGCCAGTTCCGGCTGCTGAACGTCTTGGATGATTTCAACCGAGAGGGTCTGGGCATAGAGGTGGACTTCTCGCTACTGGCTGAACGGGTCGTGCGCGCGCTGAACCAGATCATCGAATGGCGCGGCGCACCCAGGACAATTCGAGTCGACAACGGCCCCGAATACGTCAGCGGAACGCTCATGGAGTGGGCTGAGAACAGGGGCATCACCCTGGCGACCAGCCTGGCGGGCCAGCACATGCAGGTCGGGCGGTAAGCGGCCATTTGCTGCGACAGCGAGGACAGTTCGTGAGACCAAAAAAGAGGACAATCCCAACTGGGAAGTTTTAGGGTCCAAGCCGTTTGATTTCCAAGGTCGGCAAAGCCCTGTTTCCGGATTTGCAGTGCCGACAGGGTGCGCGGAACTCGGCTCGCTCACCGTACTTCGTTTGCCTGCCGGGTCGTGCAAACAGCCTTGATGCCTCAATTCAAATCTCGCGCGATTGAACGGGCAATCACCGGTGCTTTCTTTGAGATCGCCCGCAGCGATCCGCCAAGGGGCGGCGGCATCAGCGCGAACCGAAGCCCTGGCCGAACGGCTGTCCCGCAGCATCGCGGCCGTCCGGCTTCGTCCAGCACTCCAAGATGCCCGGCAATGCTTTCCAGCCCGCTGCGGTAGCCTGTCGCTGCAATAACAAAATCAGGCCGCAGTGTTCGGCCGTCATCAAAATGCACTTGATCGGATGCGAACCTGGCGATCTGCGGAAACACCGGGATCTTGCCGCGTTTCAGCTCTGCAACGAAGCCGCGGTCCACTGCTGGTGCCACATGCTCGTTTTTCAGGCGGGACGCCGCTCCCGCGCGGTATCGGTTCAGCCCGAGCTTGGATAGATCGCCAAAAGCAACCCGTTCCACCCCTGACAGTACTCCATCAGCCAAACGGGCGGGGAGATGTTCCAGGAGAGGCGCAGTCAACTGTAAAGGAAAGCCAAATAGTTCCGCGGGCACCGTCGTGCCGCCAGTACGCACCGAAACACTTAGATCAGCGGTTTCAGCCCGCGCCAGTACGTTCAGGCAGTCTACGGCTGAGTTTCCGGCGCCCGCGACCAGCATTGACTTGTTTCGGTATCTTCTTGCATCACCCATGTCCCGGGAATGCAAAATCGAACCGGAAAAGCCGCTGGACCCAGGCCAGTCGGGAAGAACTGGAGTGTGATCGAAGCCGGTTGCAAGAACGGCTTGATCCGCACGTATCTTGCCCTTGCCGGTTTTCAGTAACCATGTGCCTGCGTCGTGTTCCAGTTTTTGCACCGTGCAATTCACTTCGATCCGGCACCGGGATTGCCTGGCAATGCGGTCGAGGTAGGCGACATAGTCTGGTAGCGCTGGCCAGGTGCCTGCGGTGCGTGGTATCGGCTGGCCCCTCAGGCCTGAGTTCACACGGTGCGTATTCAACTGCAGTTGCGGATGGCGGGACCGCCAGGCGGAGGCCACTGCGCTGCCGCGTTCCAGAATGAGCGGGTCAAACCCCAGCCTGCGGAGTTCACGCCCCAGCGCCAGCCCGAACGGGCCGGCGCCGACGACAACAATACGTTCATGCCTCATACCGGCGCCTCTTTCCGGCTGACAAACCAGACGTTCATCGGGTCATGCGGCAGAACACTGCGCACCGGTCTCTGGAAACCTGCCTGGCGCAGCATCGTTTCAGCCGTCTCCCAGCCCCACATGGTGCCGAGGCCCTTGCCCCCCTGCGCCAGAGACACTGGAGTGCAGTGGCTGCAGGAAATGGCATAGAGAAAGGCGGCGAAGGGAAAATCGAGGTTGTTTTCGAGCCGCACCGACCCGCCGATGTCCTGCATGAGGTGAACGCCGCCAGGACGCAATGCCCGGTGATAGGATTTCAAAAGTTCCTCGGGGTCCTTGGTGTCATGCACAGCATCGAAAGAGGTGATCAGATCGTAGGCTGAGGCTTCATCGAAACCGGACAGGTCCCGCACCTCAAACCCCACATTGCTCACGCCGCGTGACGCTGCGGTGCCCTGGGCCATCTCGATAGCATCCGGACAAAGATCAATCCCTTTGAACCGGCTGTTTGGATGCAGTTCAGCCAGCCGGATCAGCGCAAGCCCGGCACCGCAACCGGCGTCCAGAACGTCGATGCCCTGATCCAGCCGTTCGGCGAGATCGGGGGCCAGCGTTTGAATGATCTCGCCGATGCCTGCGACGACGGTCTGTTCACTGTCCTCGGACATGATTTGGTGAAAACAGGGATAATCGCTGTAAGGAATTCCTTCGCCGTCTCGGAAGGCTTGCATCAAGCGGTCCTCGACCTTGCCGAAAAGCGCAACCGACTGAGCATAGACAGCCAGGTTCCCGAACGGTGCGCCGGCAGTCAGGCACGCGGCGTGTTCGGACGGCAGGCTGTAGGTTCCTTCTTGCGGCGCATAGTCAACGATCTGCCCCGTGACCATTACCGCAAGCCATTCCCGCACGTAACGCTCGGCCAGCCCTGCGGTTTTGGCAATTGTGGCGCTTTGGCTGGGCGGCAGTGAGGCAAGCGTGTCAAACAGACCCAGGCGGTGGCCGACTGAAATCATAGCGGCCACGGCACCGTTGTTCAGGGTTGCTGCAACTGTGTCAAGAAATGCTTCGGCCCTGGTTTGGTCGAACACAGGAGGGAGGGCAGCGTGGTGGGTCATTGGTGGTTCCTTTCGAAATTTCTACCCCTGCCTACCCCCGGCCCGCGCATGCCGTCAGATCGGCTATGGACAGAAACGGCCCTTTTCGGACAAAATCCCACATGGAAGGTAAGACCCGGGACACAAAGTTTGCGCTTTTGGCGCTGCCCCAAGCGACGCCGCTGGCCTTGTACGGGCTTTATGAAGTGTTCCAATCGGTCGGCCGGGCATGGTTGGACATGACCGGCGAAGAAAACACACCTGTCCGCTTCTCACCGGCAATCGTAGCGCGGTCCCTTGCCACAATTCCGACCGCAATCGGCATTGAGATCACGCCTCAGGCGAAACTTGGCCTGGCCGATGTTGTGATTGTGCCCGACATCGCCGTCGGCGCTTCATTTGATCCGCGCGGCAGCTGGCCGGAAGAATGCGCCTGGCTGCGCGAATGCTTCGACCAAGGAGCCATCATCTGTTCGGTCTGCACAGGCTCGCTGGTTCTCGCTGAGGCTGGGCTTATCAACGGGCAGCAAGCTACCTGCCATTGGGCAAGTGTTGAACAGTTCAAAAAATTCTATCCGTCTGTAAATCTGGCGCCGGAGCGCATCCTGAGCACAGCCGGCGAGGCGGACCGCATCGTGACCAGTGGCGGGGCGTCGTCCTGGGAAGATCTCGCGTTGTATCTTGTCGCGCGGTTTGCCGGCGGACAAGAAGCGGTCCGGATCGCAAAGATATTCCTGTTTGGCGAGCGGGCAGAGGGGCAGTTGATGTATGCCGGCGCGCGGACCGCCCACCGGCACGCGGACTCCGTGATCGCGGATGCCCAGAGCTGGATCGCTGAAAACTACCACGAGAGTAACATCGTTGGCAGGCTTGCGCGCCGCTCTAACCTCAATGAGCGAACATTTAACCGGCGTTTCCGCGCGGCGACCGGTTATACACCTATCGACTACGTTCAAACTTTGCGCATCGAAGAAGCAAAGCAATTGCTGGAAACGACCGGCCTGCAGATCGATGAGATCAGTGAAGAAGTGGGTTATGCAAATCCCTCCTATTTTCGCAAGCTGTTCCGGCGGCGGACAGGTGTGCCGCCGGCCCGCTACCGGCAAAGGTTTTCCCCGATTGCCTTGGCAGGAAATTTACCGAAGCATAACGAAACGTCCTGAAGCCGAAGATCGGCAATTTACTGGTTTCGTCATATTTTGCTTTCGTCCGGAATTTCTATTGCTTGACGGCGGCCATATGAACATTCGCTTCTTCCATCAGGGCAATTCGACCCGATGGCGGCTTCGGGCTGAGCTGCTGTCATCCAGATGGTCTGACGACCTCGAGACGGGAAGGAAATGGAGCTGCGGTACCACAAGGCAGCTTTGAGCTGTGTCGCCTATATCGAAGGCGTTAAAACCGTTACGCTTGTTCGGGCACACGGACCGACGCCAACTCCACAACCCAAACACTGGAGGGGTGAATGATAGAGTTAGAACCACCGCTGCGACTGGCCAGGGAATCGGATGCATCTCAGCTCGCCGATCTCGTGAACTATGCCGGAGAAGGGCTGCCTTACTACATCTGGACCGGCCTTGCGGAAGATGGCCAAGACCCTTGGAAGATCGGCCGTGCAAGACAGGCCGAAAAGGCGCGTGACGGACAGATTGTCGTGGTGGATTTCGGAAGCGGTGCGGTGGCGAGCCTGACCGGCTACAAGATCGGGGCGGAACCGGTGGAGATAGGCGAGGATTTCCCGGCCCTGTTTCGGCCATTGCAGGAATTGGAGAACCAGGCACTCGAAAGCTGGTATGTGAACGTTCTGGCTTGCTATCCCGAGCACCGCGGTAAGGGTTATGGATCACGCTTGCTGGATCTGGCAGACGAAATTGCTTTGGCCGAGGGTTTAACCAGGATGAGCGTCATCGTGGCCGGAGACAACATTGGCGCGCGTCGTCTGTACGAACGAAAGGGATACAAAGAGGCCGCTCAAGCCCCGTGTCAGAAAGAGGATTGGGAAACAGACACCGAGTGCTGGGTGCTTCTGATGAAATCACTATCGTGATCACGATCCTTATGGGGCCGCGCTGCCGGAATTCCCGGGCTCCGTGTTTAAGCAAGCGCAGCGAAAAGGCAGCTATGAGGGGCCGCACTGAGGCATTAAGGTGCTAGGTCGAGCTTCCGGTGCGGGACGGTCGTGACAAGCTGGCTTGGGTCAAGGCGGATGCTGCGCCGCATCCGAGGTCGACTGCGAGCCAATTTTGCAAATGCTTAATATTTCACGAAAGACCGCTTTCCTGAGAAACTGGTTTCGCGGCATCCTTTTTTAGAGGCCGCCAATCTGAGTACGCGTAGGAATTGCAGCAGCACCGGCCTTGCTTGCGGCATCGCGCCCAACCTATTTATTCCCGGCCCCTTTCGCAGGTGGAATATCGGCAAAGTAATTGCGGCCCAGCCAGGTTGCGATGTCCCGTTTCAATCTGCCGGAACCGGACAGCCTGATACGATAATCGCGCAGGGCCTGTCCCAAGGCTGTGTCCCCCATCCAGACGCCGGTCAGCGTGCGGATGTCGGTCGTAATCGACATATCAATATCATGCCCGGGGTCCTTCATGCAGACGTCGACCTCGCCACTCTCGACAACCAGCCACCAGCGGCGGGACTTGGCGGTGAAATCGCTGAACTCGACATAGATCGTTGTCCTGCCGTCACTAAAATAGTCGACATTCATGGTTCTGTGGATGTCCCACATGAGCATGGAAGGATCCAGCTCGTCCGGCGTAAGGTTGCTCCGGGCCCAACGATGCCCCCAGATCCCCATCTGTACGATGATTGGCTTCAGCTCGCGCCCTGCCTCCGTCAGCGTATACCTGACGCCTCTGCCGGCTTCGGTGCGCGAGACCACGCCGGCGTGTTCCAGAGATTTCAATCGCGCTGACAGCGTCGAGGGCGGGATCAGCGGCATCCCGCGCCGTAGGTCATTGAAGGTCTCACTGCCGGCACCCAGCTCGCGGATCACGAGATTGGTCCAGCGCTCTCCGAGGATTTCGGAGGTCTTGGCGATCGGGCAGAACTGTCCATAGGTACTCATGCCCGAGAGCATAAAGGAAAAATCAAATCCACTCAGTACAAATTTCGTATTAAACTTTTCCCGGGTAAGACTAACTCGCCAATCGTCGAACCGGTATTATTCAACAATAACAATAAGTAAAACTTGCATCGACATAATTCCAGCGCCATCGAAGATGAACTAATACAATCTTCATACTGGAAATTTTAGGAGCCAGTTTCGATCCTCTAACCGTGAAGACTTCCAAAGGAGGGAACGAAATGCTGCCTGCAATACTCAGATATTGGCTGTTCGATACGATGTCGGTGAAAACTATGCGCTATGTCCGCGCTGTACCTGCCCGCAAGGCCACGGGCTTGACGAAAACGGTCTACGACATGATCCGCGAGGACTTTTTCAAAAACGGCTCTCTGACAAGCCGGTCGAAAGTGCCCGAATTGATGGCCGCTATCTGGACCGGCGGGCGTGAATCCATGCTTGTTGCAGACCGGGTTGACCGAACCACAAAGGACGCCATCAGCGCCGTGCTGTCACAGCTGAACGATTGCCCCTATTGCGAGGACATGCTTGTCAGCCTCGTGCATGCCGCCGGCGACCACGAAGCTGCCGGAGACATCTTCGCCCGCAACGAACTGAGAGCAACGGATGCAAAGCTGCGCGCCCGCCTGGACTGGGTCCGGCAGGTCGCGACACCGGGAAATACCGGGGTCTCCAAGCCGCCCTTTACCCCGGAGCAGATGCCAGAAGTTTTGGGAACGATCATGGGCATGGGCGATATCAACCGCTTTAGCCATGTGGTGATGGAAGATTCGCCCGTGAGTTCCCCGTTCGGACTACAGGCGGCCAAAGCCATTCTGCTGCGGCTGTTTGGATCCGAGCTGGAAGTGACACGAAGACTCCCGCTGAAGCCCGGCCGTGCGCTACCACTATTGCCAGAGGCAGAACTGCCGGAAGACATGAATTGGGCGAAGCCCAATCCCCGCGTCGCAGATGCCTTGGCACGCTGGACCTCCGCCGTGGAACGCGAAGCCAATCAGGCAGTGTCACCGCGCGTGAAGCAAGTCGTTTCTCAGTCGCTGTCGGTCTGGCAGGGCGAACAGATGCCGCTCAGCCGGTCTTGGGCTGCGCACGAAGTGCAGGGCCTTTCAGGACAGGAACGGGCGATCGCAGAGCTTGCCATCGTTCTCGCCAAGGCTCCTTATCAGGTGGATGAAAAGATGGCCGAAGCAATTTTGGATTTCGACCCCGACGAGGCCCGCTTTATCCGGATCCTTGCCTGGGCATCGTTCTCCGGCTCGCGCCGGGTCACACAGCTTATCGCAGAGCGAGCGCAGCAAGCGATGCCTGCGCCTGCGGTTCCGGTGGAGCGCAACCTGCAATCTGAGGCGCGACTGGTGGCATGAACCCACGATCTGCGTTGGGTAATGAGCGTCAGATGCAAGCCCCCAAAAAACCGGCTCCCGCAAAAGGGAGCCGGCTACCGCTTTTTGCTGTTTGTCCGGGATCAGCGCCTGCAAGCTTGATTAATAAAGAGCAGCACGCATCAAAGATAGCGGGCCTACTTTAACAGGAAGCAAACTTTGGTTTTGCAAGGCCTGACGGCTGCAAAAGTCCGGCACACTGTGAGTTCGCCGGTCATCAGATTTTTCTCTTGCAGTGAATGGCGGCAATGCGGGCTGCGGCTGCAGCATCGAGATCAGCTGCTGGATGTCGGCTCAGGGCCGTCCTCGCCTTGATCAAGGATAGCCATACCGCCTGCCAGCCCCTATTTTGCAATGTCCGGAAACGACATCCTCAATGACAGATCCAAGCCGCCTCCATCACTTCACCCCGGGTCAGCATCCGGATGACATGCCGAAGGTTCAGCTCCGCACCGCTTCCGGCAATTTCCAACGCTTCGGCCACAGCCTCGACAGAGTCTTGCGTCAATCCACGCCGGCAGCCCTCACGGCGAGCAAAAGCGGCTAGTTCGGATACTGAAACTGGCGGGAGGCGGATGACCTCCAGACGGCTAAGCAGAGGGGCTGGTAGAGTGACCAAGGTGTTGGAGGTCAGCACCCAGCTGATCCAAGACATGTCGAAACCCACCTGGTAAAAGGGGCACTGCCACAAAGTTGCAGAAGATGGCTCCAGGAGGGACAGCAGCCCCTCGGTCAGGCCGAAGCTGTTTCCTTTGGTGGAAGTTGCAACCCCGGCCTTTTCCACTTCGTCAACAACGACCACCGGGTTCGCAATCAGGTGCTTCAGGATCGTCATCAAAGGGCGTCCCGGCTGCGCGTTGGACCAGCCGCGCTGAGAGCCCACGATACCGAACGACGCTTGCTCCGCCGTCGCCTCCACACCACAGCGGGGCACGCCAAGTGCGTTGCTCAGCCGACGGGCCCACATGCTCTTTCCAATTCCCGGAGGACCGTCCAGCAGCACCGGAGGCAGGCGGAAGCCTGCATCCCCATTGCGGACTGAGCGCCGCATGGACTTCCAAAGAAGATCGGTCGCAGGCGCCATCCAAGGCATATCGGCGTGGATCCCGGCAGCGATTTCATCCGCCTGGTGCTCTGTCCGGATCCGGATCAGCTCCGCACCGTTGCGCAGAACCTCCAAGGCTCTCCGGTCGTCGAGCTTAAGGTGGGAGAGACCTGCGGCCGCTGCCCGCCGTTCCGCCAGCCTGCTCACCCGGCGGTCCACGCGGTCCTGACCTTCGCGCCCGAGACCGATCTGCATCAATTCGGTTTCCCACCGAAGGCGGTCATCGCGATCCTCAGGGTCCGGAGGCACGATACCGCGTTCGAGCGCGCGGCGCGTTTTCAGGAACCGCTCCAGGCGCTGCCGAATTGCCTGCCGGTCTTTGTCGGCATTGTGGAACTCTGCCTCGATGAACTTGATCTTGGACATAGCTGGCCCTTTCCCGGCGCGCCGCGCCGTTTGGCTTCCGATTGCACACAGTGCGTTCGGACAATTGAAGGAAAGAACCTGGCCAGGTTTGAGCTTCAGTCCTGCTCAATATGGCCATTTCAGTCAACAGGCGGTGCTGATCTTCGGAGGGGAAAGGCACCCCTTCAGCATGCAGAAGGCAGATATCACATAAGTCATTGTTTTAAAACAAAACCACCGACCGAAGATCGGCCGGTGGCAATTAACCTCGTGTCGGAATGGCAGAAAACCCCCATCAATGGCAGTTATTTCATGGGTCCGACACGAAAACAGGACAAAGCCCGCTCACCCGCATTTCGAATGACCGCAGCTGCGGCAGGTCATGCAACCTTCGACCATCTGCATATCGAACTGGCCGCAGCTCGGGCAGGCTTTGCCGCGGGGCTGGTTCAGGTTCACCACCTGCGCCTGCGGGTCGGACTTCAGGCCCATGCCCTCGCCTTCCAGGAAACCGGTTTTTACCATATGGGTCTCGATCACACCGCCGATCGCCGCCAGGATCGAGGGAATGTACTTGCCCTGCACCCAGGCGCCGCCGCGCGGGTCGAACACCGCCTTCAGCTCTTCGACGACAAAGGACACGTCCCCGCCGCGGCGGAACACGGCTGAGATCATCCGGGTCAGCGCCAGCGTCCAGGCGTAATGCTCCATGTTCTTGGAGTTGATGAACACTTCGAACGGGCGGCGGTGGCCGTTGATGATGATGTCGTTGATGGTGAGGTAGATCGCGTGCTCGCTGTCCGGCCACTTCAGCTTGTAGGTATGGCCTTCCAGCGACTGCGGGCGGTCCAGCGGCTCGGACATATAGACCACTTCTGCGCTGTCGCTTTCATGCGGCGCCTGCGCGGTCTCGCCCGGCGCGGTGTCGGCGCTCTCGCTCACCGACAGGACCGAACCGGTCACGTCGTTCGGCCGGTAAGTGGTGCAGCCTTTGCAGCCCTGATCCCAGGCCTGCATGTAGACGTCCTTGAAGTCGTCAAAGGAGATATCTTCCGGACAGTTGATGGTCTTGGAGATCGACGAGTCGATCCACTTCTGCGCCGCCGCCTGCATCTTGACATGGGCCGCCGGGCTCAACGTCTGGGCGTTCACGAAGTAGTCCGGCAGCTTGGCGTCCGCGCCAAACTTCTCACGGTACATCTGCACTGCGTAGTCGACCACTTCCTCCTCGGTGCGGCTGCCGTCCTTCTGCAGCACCTTTCGGGTATAGGCATAGGCGAAGACCGGCTCAATGCCCGAGGACACGTTGCCCGCATAAAGCGAAATGGTCCCGGTCGGCGCGATGGAAGTCAGCAGCGCGTTGCGGATGCCGTGTTCGCGGATGGCGTCGCGCACGTCCTCATCCATGTTCAGCATATTGCCGGAATTGAGGTACTTCTCGGCGTCGAACAGCGGGAAGGCGCCTTTTTCCTTGGCAAGGTCCACCGACGCCAGATAGGCGGCGCGTGCGATCGCGTGCAGCCATTCGTCGGTCTGGCGCGCCGCCTCGTCGGAGCCGTATTCCAGCCCAAGCATCAGCAGCGCATCGGCGAGGCCGGTCACGCCCAGGCCGATCCGGCGCTTGTTCTTCGCTTCCTGCGCCTGCGCCTCCAGCGGAAACTTGGAGACGTCGACCACGTTGTCCATCATCCGCACTGCGGTGGCGACCAGTTCCTGCATTGCGGCCTGGTCCAGATGGGCGTCTTTCTCAAACGGGCTGGCCACCAGCCGCGCCATGTTGATCGAACCCAGCAGGCAGGCGCCATAGGGCGGCAGCGGCTGCTCGCCGCAGGGGTTGGTGGCGCAGATATTCTCGATGTAGTTGAGGTTGTTGGCCTTGTTGATGCGGTCGATGAAGATCACGCCCGGTTCGGCATAGTCATAGGTCGCCTGCATGATCTTGTTCCACAGGTCGCGCGCCTCGACGGTGTGATAGACCTTGCCGTCGAACTGCAGCTCCCAGGAGCCGTCGGATTTCACCGCATCCATGAAGTCATCTGTGACCAGCACCGACATGTTAAACATGCGCAGGCGGGCCGAGTCGGATTTGGCGGTGATGAAGGCCTCGATATCCGGGTGGTCGCAGCGCATGGTCGCCATCATCGCACCCCGGCGGGAGCCTGCGGACATGATGGTGCGGCACATCGCGTCCCACACATCCATGAACGACAGCGGGCCGGAGGCATCCGCCGCTACGCCTTTTACATCGGCACCGCGCGGCCGGATGGTGGAGAAGTCATAGCCGATGCCGCCACCCTGCTGCATGGTCAGCGCCGCCTCTTTCAGCATGTCGAAGATGCCCGACATGCTGTCCGGCACCGTGCCCATCACAAAGCAGTTGAACAGGGTCACCTGGCGCGCGGTGCCGGCGCCTGCGGTGATGCGGCCTGCGGGCAGGTATTTGAAGTCCTCCAGCGCGCCATAGAACTTCTCTTCCCATACGTCCGGCTTCTTCTCCGCCCGCGCCAAGTCACGCGCGATGCGCCGCCAGGTGTCCTCAACGGTCACGTCGATCGGCGCGCCATCGGCCTGCTTGAAACGGTATTTCATATCCCAGATCTGCTCGGCGATGGGGGCGGCAAAGCGGCTCATGTGTCGGTCCTTCGGCTCGTTCGGGCTTCATGAAAACGGCTCCGCTGCGGCAGCTCTTTCCGGGCACCGTGGCGAATCCATTTTTTGTTAAGGCTTACTTGCAGCAATAGCGTGGAGAAACACAATACCTTGAAGTCGGTGATCCGTAAACTACTATATACTGTCAAAGCTCTGGACGACTCTGTGGGGAACCTGTGGATAAGCGCGTGAATCTTGTGAAGCTTTCGGTCGGCACCGAAAGCGTCGACAGCCTGATGGCCTGGCAGGAAATGCGCCGTGCGGAACTGCCGGAGGGCCTGCCGCGGCACGTCACCCGCATGTGGCCCAAGCGCGAGGCAGAGATCCTGAACGGCGGCTCGATCTACTGGGTGATCAAGGGGCTGATCCAGTGCCGCCAGCGCATCCTGCGGCTGGATGAGGTCATCGGCGAAGACGGCATCCGCCGCTGCGCCATCATCCTGGACCCGGAGCTGCAGCGCACCCACACGGCGCCGAAACGCCCGTTCCAGGGCTGGCGCTACCTGAAGGCTGAAGACTCCCCTGCCGACCTGCCCGCAGGTAAAAAACAGGAGGAGCCGTTGCCGCTGGAACTTTCCCAGGCACTGGCGGAAATCGGGGTTATCTGAGGCAATCCGCTCCCCCCGCGGCAGCCTCGCCAGCGCCGGGCGTCAGCCCGGCGCACGGCCCAACCGAGGCGGAAACATCTGTGAAGTTTCCAGCAACGGGCGGGAGCACCCCGGCATACGGCATGCACCCGGAACCAAAAATGCGCTCCCGCCCCCTTTTCAGGCATCCATAGATGCCTTGAAGGCGTTGGGCCAAGCCCGCGCGGGCGCGCGGGCAGCAGCGCTTATTTGCGGTGTTCCAGCAGGTCCAGCAGCGTGTTCAGCGCCGCCTTCTCATCGGTGCCGTACTTCGCCACCCGGCTGCGCCACAGGGTGGCCTGCGACTTCAGCACCAGACCGTCGTTCAAGAGCTTCAGGTGATTGGCCCGCAGCGTCTCGCCTGTGGAAGTGATGTCGGCCACCATTTCGGCGGTCTCGTTCTTCACCGTGCCTTCGGTCGCGCCCTGGCTGTCGACCAGCTGGTAATCCGCCACTCCGGCGTCGGTCAGGAACTCCCGCACCAGCCGGTGGTATTTGGTGGCGATCCGCAGCCGGTGGCCATGCGCCGCGCGGAACGCCGATGCGGCAGCGTCCAGATCATCCAGGGTGTCCACGTCGATCCAGAACTGCGGCACCGCCAGGATCAGATCGGCATGGCCGAAGCCCATTTCCGCCAGATCTTCCACCTGCTGCTCGAACCGTGGCAGCTTCTCCTGCACCAGATCGGTGCCGGTGACGCCCAGATGGATCCGCCCCGCTGCCAGTTCGCGCGGGACCTCTCCCGCCGACAGCAGCACCAGCTCCATATTCGACACACCTTCAACCGCGCCCGCGTATTCGCGGTCCGACCCGGTGCGAGACAGCGTCACGCCGCGTTTGGCAAACCAGTCAAAGGTCTTTTCCATCAGCCGCCCCTTGGACGGCACTCCCAGCTTCAGGGTCATTTGCGCGCCTCCTCAAGCTGCAGCATCAGGTCCGGGCGCAGCACGCCGCCCACGGCCGGGATCTCCTCGCCCTCACCCAGCTGCCGGGTCAGCGCATCATAGCGCCCGCCGCTGGCCACCGGCGGCAGGTCCGGGCGTGCCTCGGCATAGAAGCCAAAGACAAACCCGTCGTAATATTCCATCGAGGTGCGCCCGTAGGAAGCTTCGAAATCGAGGTTCTCCACATCCACGCCGCGCGCCTTCATCGCAGCCGTGCGCGCATCCAGCCGGTCCAGAGCCGGGTTGATCTGCGGCAAGTCCACCGCGATGTCGCGCATCTGCTCAGTGGCAAAGGGCACAGTTTCCCGCACCGCCATCAGCGCTTCCAGCGCCAGCAATTCGTTTTCGGCTATTGGCGGATGCTTGGCATCCTCGCGCAACGCCTCCACCCGCGCCTGCACCTCTGCCGCACGGCGCTTGCCGATCTCCACGGCGGAGCCGGTCAGGTCGCCCTCGGTTTCCAACAGCTTCCTGCGGCTTTCCGGCACCGGGCTGCGGCCTGCAAAACGGTCCAGCAAGGAGCGGAAGCGGCGCGGCCGCCAGATGTGGCGCATCAGCGCCGCCTTGCGCTTGTCCGTGGTGTTCAGCCCCTCAACCGCCGCCATCAGAATGCCGATGTCACCGGTTGCCGCCCGCAAGGGCAGCCCGCGCACCTGCAGAGCAAACAGCGAAAATACTTCCGCGTCCGCCGCCGCGGCATCGTCACGCTCGAACACCTCATAGCCAACCTGCAAGTATTCGTTGGGCCGGTCCGGGTCGATCTCCTGGCGCCGGAACACCTCGCCGGAATAGGTATAGCGCGCAGGCTCGGCACCATGGCGCATATGCGCCTCCACCACCGGCACGGTGAAGTCCGGGCGCAGCATCTGCTCGCCGCGCAGCGCGTCAGTGGTCACATAGGCACGCGCCCGGATGTCCTCGCCGTAAAGATCCAGCAACGTGCCGGCCCGCTGCAGCAGCGGTGTGTCCACCACCTGCGCCCCTGCGGCCTCAAAGCGGACCCTCAGCTGGGCGGCGCGGGCCTGTATGTCGGAACGAAGCGTCATGATCAGCCCTGCCCGTCCAGAATTTCGCGCACCTTGGCGACCAGTTCGCTGCGGGGCACTTCGAACTGGCTGGGGCGTTCCTTCCACTCTTCCAGCGTCGCGCTTTCGGCGATCTTGGCGCCCAGGATCAGGTCCTTGATCTGCACCACGCCATTGGCCTTCTCGTCACCGCCTTCAATCACCGCGACCGGAGAGTTCCGCTTGTCCGCGTACTTCAGCTGGTTGCCGAAGTTCTTGGGGTTGCCCAGATAGACCTCAGCCCGGATACCCGCATTGCGCAGCTCTGCCACCATCGCCTGATAATCCGCCATCCGGTCGCGGTCCATCACTGTGACCACAACCGGGCCGGTTGCCTCGGCGCTCAAACGCCCCTTGGCATGCAGCGCCGCCAGCAGCCGGTCAACGCCGACCGAGACACCCACCGCAGGCACTTCCTGCCCTGTAAAGCGCTTGACCAGCCCGTCATAACGGCCACCACCAGAGACCGAGCCGAACTGCCGCTTGCGGCCTTTCTCGTCGAGGATCTCAAAGGTCAGCTCCGCCTCGAACACCGGCCCGGTGTAATAGCCCAGCCCGCGCACGACCGAGGGGTCAATCTCGATCCGGTCCTTGCCGTAGCCGCCCGCGGCCAGCAGCTCACCGATCTGCTCGAGCTCGGCAATGCCGTCCTGACCGACCTTGCTGTCGCCCACGGCAGCGCGCAAGTTGGCGATGGTGCCCGCCGCATCTGCCGCCTTGGATGTCAGGAACGCCAGCACCGGCGCAGCCTGATCGTCCGACAGGCCCACACCGTCGATGAAGGCGCCGGAAGCATCCAGTCGGCCTTTAGTCAGCAGTTCGCGCACGCCGGCCTCGCCCACTTTGTCGAACTTGTCGATGGTGCGCAGCACGTCGTCGCGCTTGGCATCGCCATCACCCAGGCCCATCGCCTCCAGCACGCCGTTCAGAACCTTGCGGTTGTTGACCCGCACCAGGTAATCGCCGCGCGGAATGCCAACGGTTTCCAGCGTGTCGGACAGCATCGCGCAAATCTCTGCATCCGCCGCCATCGAGGCCGTGCCGACAGTATCCGCATCGCACTGATAGAACTGGCGGAAGCGGCCCGGCCCCGGCTTCTCGTTGCGCCAGACCGGCCCCATCGCATAGCGGCGGTAAGGTGTCGGCAGGTCGTTGCGGTGCTGGGCATAGACCCGCGCCAGCGGCGCCGTCAGGTCATAACGCAGCGCCATCCAGTCGCCGTTTCCGTCCTCTTCGGTTTCCTGCCAGGCGAACACGCCCTCGTTCGGACGGTCCACGTCGGGCAGGAATTTGCCCAGCGCCTCAACGGTTTCCACCGCCGAACTTTCCAGCGCCTCGAACCCGTAATGATGATACACACCCGCGATGGCCCGCAGCATCTCGCTGCGCTGGGTCACCTCCGCACCGAAATAGTCACGGAACCCCTTTGGCGTCTGCGCCTTGGGGCGGGGCTGTTTCTTCACTTTGGCCATATCCGGCCTCCTCACGGGTAGCGGTTTCACTCGCGTGGCGGTCTAGCGGAAGCAGGCCGCAACAGCAAGAAGGAGCCGCGGGAGGCAATGCCGCAGATGAGAAATTGGCCTCTCGGTTTCAACTCGAAGGGCAGCGCCCGTCCCGGCGGGGCAGGAAGCGAAGCGCCCGCCCCGTGGGGGGCGGGACGGGCGCTGCCCGGCCTGCCGGCCAGGCGGTTCCTTGCAATCTGCGTGAGCTTCTGTATCAGGCAATCCAGAACCCAAGGAGTCACCCCATGCAGCATCTGGAAGAGCAAATCGCCCATCTGACCCGCAGCGTGGACGAAATGAGCGACGTGATCGCCCGCCAGCAGCAGGAGATCGACGTGCTGACCCGCCGCGTTGCCATGCTGATGCAGCGCGAAGCCACCCGCGAGCAGGAAGGCACCGGCGGCGTGGTCTTCGCCGACGAACGCCCGCCGCATTACTGACGCCTGCCCCGAAAACCACGGTTTCCCTTGATCCAAACGCGCGCGCCGCGCAGGCTGTTACATGTGTATTCTGTGACAAGTGATTGGGGGGGGAAACGCCATGGCACCATCCAACGACCCGGTAGAATTCGTCGAAGAAGGCATCGAAAAGCTCCATACGCGGGTGATCTTCTATCTCAAGAAGGTCTGGAAGCGCGTCCGCTCCCTGCTGATGCCGCTGCGCAAGTTCATGAAAAGGATGCTCTCGGCGGCCAAGTCCATCGCCAAGACCGCCGGCAAGAAGGCAGTCGCGCAGGTCACCTCTGCCGGGCAAACGGTGCTCAATCTGCTGGACCGGGTGGAGCAGATGCTGAAGACCATGATCAAGCTGGGCCAGCGCATCCTTGATACCATCCGCAAGAACACCGACCGTTCCCGTCTGGTCCGGGTGCTGAAAACCGTGGTCCGCAAATACGTCGAGATGTTCCGCCAGGTCTGGGGCTGGGTGCAGGAGATCTGGGAGCAGATCGGCGTGCTCGACACCGCGCTGTCGATCCTCAACCGCTTTGCCTCGGTGCTGCAAATCGTCTTTGGCTGGATCAAGGAGCTTACCACGATCCTGGGCGGCGTGAAGAAGGTGAAGGGGATGCTGAAAAAGGTGGTAAAAACCCTGCGGCTGGAAATGAAGGATGCCATCCGCCTGCTGAAAGACACCGCCAAGCTGCCAGTGCCGAAGGAGGCCTAAGCCCGCGCCTGCCTCAAACGGGCCTGCGGCAGCCCGTGGGATGGCGCCCCGGCGGTTGTGTTTGGCAGTTTATCCCGGCCAAGTCCGTAGAACTTATCCGGCGGAGCACTTTGCCTCACCAGTGCGCCAGCCCGCCCGAACGGTCTGCCGCAGGCCCGGATCACTCCTCGCCTCTGTTCCGGGCCTATCTTCAAGTTCTGACTGTTAGACGCCGGTTGTGACTTCAGTCCGGGATCTGCTCCTTGTAGCTCTGCAGCATCAACCCGTACAGATCTGCAGGGCACTGCAAGGAATCAGTGGCCATGACCTCCCGGCAGTAAGCAGACAATTGAAGAAGCATAATTATCTCACTGTCATTTGAAAAGTCAGGCCGGTTTTGCTTGCTACCATACCTGAGCATATCAAACTCAAACTTTGCCGTGACTGGATGAACTCCCAGCGATGATACGAGACTATAGTTCAGACACCCCTGCTGAACAACTGACGGCTGACTGCTATCCACCACCATAATTAATGCCGCAATTACATTTTTTGCACTTGCGTTCCACTTTCCATAACAACCCGTTCCCAAATGGGTCAGCCCTGCATCAAGAATTGATTGGATTTTCGGCGACGCACCATCAAGAGAACTTTTGATACTCTGACGGAATAAAAGCGCATCATCGGGCAATCTCGTGGAAGACAAATCTTCAAACAAAACAACGTAATTAGCCTGCGCTGAAATTCCTAACCCTGGCGCAAACCATTCTTCAGCACTACCTACCAGTTCAAGCTTTGTTTCGGCGTAGTTTGATAAGGTTTCGAGATACGATGCGGTAGAAAAAGCCGTTTTGGCAGATACGTCCCCAACAATATCCAATTTGATTCCAGCTTCTTCCCAACGCGTTAAAGTCAGGGCGCCTTGGGCATCTCTAACATACCTGTTTGTTGGGACTGACAGATCGGTTGAAAGCTCCTGAGAAACCGTTTGCGTTGCGAAAAATGCGGCCAAGGCTGCACAAAAGTATCTAATCAAAATTCTAAACCTTACTTCTAGAAATCCTTAATGCAGATTTGAGAGCCTCCCTCAAATCTCCTCCACATCCATCACCCCGTCGAGCGACTTCAGTGCGCCCTTGATCTGCGGGTTGATCGGGAAGGGCTGGCCCAGATCCATTTCCACATCGCCGGGCAGGCCGGGGTCCTGCAGGTACATATAAACCTCGCCGCGGGACGCATTGCGGGCTGCCGCCTTGGCGTCCTCCAGCACCTGCGCCACGGTGCCGACAGCTGCCGCATCGCTCAGGTAGACCCGCAGGGAACTGCGCCCGGCATCGGCAATGGCACTGTCCACCGGACCAACCGAGCGCACCAGCAGTTTCAGCTGGTCGCTTTCCATTGTCGCCTCAGCCGTAATCACCACCTTGGCGCCGGTTTCCAGAAACTCGCGGCTCTTCTCCAGCACCTCGGAGAACAGCGTCACCTCATAGGCGCCTGACGGATCCGACAGCTGGGCAAAGGCAAAGCGGTTGCCGCGCGCCGACTTCCGCTCCTGCCGCCCGGCCACAACGCCGCCCATCTTGGCCATGAACGGCCCGCGTTCGGCCTTGGCCGTCACCTCGTCCAGCGTCATCACCTTCTTGCGCTTCAGCGCAGGCATGTAGTCGTCCAGAGGGTGGCCCGACAGATAAAAGCCAATCGCCTTGAATTCCTCAGACAGCCGCTCGGCAGGCAGCCAGTCCGGCACATTGGGCAGCCGCGGCTCCGGCAGGTCCTCACCCGCCTCGCCGAACAGCGACACCTGGCTGGAATTCCGCTGGTCGTGCACCGCGGCGGAGTAATCCACCAGTGCGCCCAGGCTCTCAAACACCCGGCGGCGGTTGCTGTCCAGCTGGTCAAAGGCCCCCGCCCGCGCCAGCATCTCCAGCGGCCGCTTGCCGACCTTTTTCAGGTTCACCCGGCGGGCAAAGTCGAAGACATTGACAAAGGGACGTTCGCGGCCGTCCTCGTTGCGTGCCTCGGCCACCAGCCGCATCACGTCCAGGCCGACATTCTTCAGCGCGCCCAGCGCATAAACCAGCTCACCGTTCACCACGTTGAAGGTCGCCAGCGACCGGTTGATGCAGGGCGGCACGTATTTCAGCCCCAGCCCCTTCTTCACTTCCTCGAAGTAGATCGCCAGCTTATCGGTCAGATGGATATCGCAGTTCATGACCCCGGCCATGAACTCCACCGGGTGGTTCGCCTTGAGCCAGCCGGTCTGATAGGACACCACCGCATAGGCCGCGGCGTGTGATTTGTTGAAGCCGTAGTTGGCGAATTTTTCCAGAAGGTCGAAGACCTCACTGGCCTTCTTCTTGTCGACCCCGTTTTCCGCCGCGCCCTTCTCGAATTTCGGGCGCTCGGCGTCCATCGCCTCCTTGATCTTCTTACCCATCGCCCGGCGCAGCAGGTCGGCGCCGCCCAGCGTGTAGTTCGCCATCACCTGGGCGATCTGCATCACCTGCTCCTGATAGACGATGATGCCTTGGGTTTCCTCCAGGATGTGGTCGATCAGCGGGTGCACCGAAGTGATCTCGCGCTGGCCGTTCTTGACCTCGCAATAGACCGGGATGTTTTCCATCGGGCCGGGGCGGTACAGCGCCACCAGCGCCACGATGTCCTCGATACAGGTGGGTTTCATGCGCTTCAGCGCATCCATCATGCCGGTGGATTCCACCTGGAACACCGCCACCGTCTTGGCGCGCGAGTAGAGGTCATAAGTGACCGTGTCGTCCAGCGGAATGGCGTTGATCTGGTTCTCCGCCCCCTCCGGCGGCTCATAGAGCTGGGTGCCGTCCTCGGCGATATGCAGGTCGCGCCCTGACTGGAAAATCAGGTCCATGGCGTTTTGAATGACGGTCAGCGTCTTCAGGCCCAGGAAGTCGAACTTCACGAGGCCCGCCTGCTCCACCCATTTCATGTTGAACTGGGTCGCCGGCATGTCCGAACGCGGATCGCGGTAAAGCGGCACCAGCGCGTCCAGCGGCCGGTCCCCGATCACCACTCCCGCCGCGTGGGTGCCGGCAGAGCGCAGCAGGCCTTCCACCTGCTGGCCGTAGGTCAAGAGCCGGTCCACCACCGGCTCGTTGCGGGCCTCCTCGCTGAGGCGCGGCTCTTCCTTCAGCGCGTCGGCGATCGACATCGGCTTCACGCCTTCGACCGGGATCAGCTTGGACAGCCGGTCCACCTGGCCGTAGGGCATCTGCAAGACCCGCCCCATGTCGCGCACCGCCGCCTTGGACAAAAGCGCGCCAAAGGTGATGATCTGCCCCACCTTGTCGCGCCCGTACTTCTCCTGCACGTAGCGGATCACCTCTTCCCGGCGGTCCATGCAGAAGTCGATGTCGAAGTCAGGCATCGACACCCGTTCCGGGTTCAGGAAGCGTTCGAACAGCAGGCTGTAGCGCAGCGGATCAAGGTCGGTAATGGTCAGCGCATAAGCCACCAGCGAGCCCGCACCGGAGCCCCGCCCCGGCCCGACCGGAATGTCGTGGTCCTTGGCCCATTGGATAAAGTCGGCAACGATCAGGAAGTAGCCCGGGAACCCCATCCCTTCGATGATGCCCAGCTCGAAATCTAGCCGTTCTTGGTATTCCTCAACGCTGACAGCATGCGGGATCACTGCAAGACGCTGCTGCAGGCCTTCGTTAGCGATGCGGCGCAGCTCCGCCACCTCGTCATCGGCGAACTTCGGCAGGATCGGATCGCGCCGGTAGGCCATGAAGGCGCAGCGCTTGGCGATTTCAACCGTGTTTTCAATCGCCTCCGGCAGGTCGGCAAACAGCGCAACCATCTCCTCCTGGCTCTTGAAGTAATGCTGCGCGGTCAGCCGCCGGCGCGGCTCCACCTGATCGACATAGGCGCCCTCGGCGATACAGATCATCGCGTCATGCGCCTCGAACATCTCCGTGCTGGGGAAATAGACGTCATTGGTGGCGACCAGCGGCAGCTCCATGGCATAGGCCATCTCCACATGGCCGCGCTCTGTCTGCTTCTCTGCCTCGGGCTGGCCGTGCTCGCCCGGGTGGCGCTGCAACTCGACATACAGGCGGTCCGGGAAGATTTCTTTCAGCCGCTGCATCAATGCTTCCGCTGCCGGGCGCTGGCCCATCTGCAGCAGCCGCCCCACCGGCCCGTCCGGCCCGCCGCTGAGGCAGATCACGTCACCGGCGTTCTCTACCAGCTCCTCCAGCGTCACATGCGGCAGCTCTCCCCCCTGCCGCAGATACAGGCAGGAGTTCAGCTTCATCAGATGCTCGTAGCCTGCCTCGCTCTGCGCCAGCAGCACCAGCGGCGCGGGCGGCTTCGGCCGCTCGCCCGGGGCCGGTTCGGTGAAGCGCAGATCCACCTGGCAGCCGATGATCGGCTGCACCCCGGCACCGCTGGCCGACACGGAAAACTCCAGCGCCGAGAACAGGTTGTTGGTGTCCGTCACCGCAATCGCGGGCATTTCATGCTTCTTGCACAGGTCCGGCAGCTTCTTCAGCCGCACGGCGCCTTCCAGCAGCGAATATTCGGTATGGGTGCGCAGGTGAATGAATCGGGGAGAGCTTGTCATGCCGCCACGCTATCTTATTGACACGCGGGGGTGAAAGGGCGATCTGCGCACTGAACACCCGCCAAAACCGGTGTGGTGGGCGCTGCATTTTATCCATTTTGTTGAAACTCTTTCGCATCCAGCGCGTAAAGCCCCCGCAAACATGCGGATAAAACGCATAAATATGAATGCTCTACCCGCATAGCCCGCAATTTTCTTGCTCCGCAAAATACTGCAGCGCAGCACCGGTTTTCCTTGCTTTGGTAACGGGCCGCTCCCTAGGCTGTTGTCAGCAAGCAATAAAACAGCCCGCTTCCCCCTCTGCGCCGCATCGAGGGGGCGGCACAGAGGGTCAACAGGGTAAAGCGGCGGTATCGGGAAGATGGCACTCACCTTTCGTCTGAATGGTGAAGAGGTCCGCATTCCGGACGCAGATCCGTCGGCAACTTTGCTGGACTGGCTGCGCGACGAAAGGGGGCTTACCGGCACCAAGGAAGGCTGCAACGAGGGCGATTGCGGCGCCTGCACCGTCATGGTCACCGACGCGCGCGGCTCCAAGGCTCTCAACGCCTGCATCCTGTTCCTGCCGCAGCTGAACGGTAAATCCGTCCGAACCGTCGAGGGTGCCGCAGGCCCGGACGGCAGCCTGCACCCAATGCAGCAGGCAATGGTGGACCATCACGGCAGCCAATGCGGCTTCTGCACCCCCGGCTTCATCATGTCGATGGTGACCGCCCACGCAAATGGCGCCACGGACTTCGACGACCAGCTGGCAGGTAACCTGTGCCGCTGCACCGGCTACGCCCCGATCATCCGCGCGGCTGAGGCCGCCAAGGATGCCCCAGTGCCGGACTGGATCACCCGCGACCGCCCGGTTGACCCCGGTCCGCAGCCGCTAATGCCGCAGTCGGCAGACGAACTGGCGGAACTCTGCGAACAAACCCCGGATGCAACGCTGATCGCCGGCGCCACTGACGTCGGCCTCTGGGTCACCAAGCAGCTGCGCCACCTGCCGCAGATGATCTTCCTTGATGGCTGCGCGGACCTGAAGGGCATCGAGGTCACCGGCACCACCGTCCGCATCGGTGCCATGGCCGACATGAACGCCCTGCGCGCCGCGATGGAACCGCTGCATCCCTCCTTTTCTGAAATGCTGCGCCGCTTCGCCTCCCAGCAGGTGCGCGCCGCGGCCACCGTCGGCGGCAATATCGCCAACGGCTCCCCCATTGGCGACACGCCGCCCGCCTTGATCGCGCTGGATGCCACCCTGCACCTGCGCAAGGGGAACAGCCGCCGCGAACTGCCGCTGGAGGATTTCTTCCTCGACTATGGCAAGCAGGACCGCCAGCCCGGAGAGTTTGTCGAGGCCGTCAGCTTCCCCCGCCAGCCTGATACCCTCAAGGTCTACAAGCTGTCCAAACGCTTCGACCAGGACATCTCCGCCGTGCTCGGCGCTTTCAATATCACCGTGGAGAACGGCCGGATCACCGCCGCCCGCATTGCATTCGGCGGCATGGCAGGCATCCCGAAACGCGCCGCAAATGTCGAGGCGGCGCTGACCGGCCAGCCCTGGGATGAGGCCTCGATCCAATCCGCCGCCGCCTCGTTTGATCAGGATTTCACCCCGATGACCGACATGCGCGCCTCCGCCGGCTACCGGCTGGAAACCGCGCGCAGCATGCTCACCCGCTACTTCGCCGAGAAGGACGGCCAGGCGGTTTCGGTGCTGGAGGTCCGCCCATGAGCGTCTCCAAACCCCATCCCCATGACGCCGCAGATCTGCATGTGACCGGCGCCGCCCGCTATGTGGACGACATTCCCACGCCCGTCGGCACGTTGCATCTGGCCTTCGGCCTTTCCCCCATCGCCCGCGGCCATATCACCGGCATGCACTTGACCGAAGTACAGCACAGCACCGGCGTCGTTGCGGTGATGACCGCCAAGGGGCTGCCGTTTTCCAACGACGTCTCCCCTTCGATCCATGACGAGCCGCTGCTCGCGGCGGGCACCGTCAACTACGTCGGCCAGCCGGTGTTTCTGGTGGTCGCCGACAGCCACCGCAATGCCCGCATCGCCGCCCGCAAGGGTAAGGTCGACTATCAGGAAGAACCCGCCCTGCTGACCCTGGACGCGGCGCTGGCCGCCGACAGCCGGTTCGAGGAAGGCCCGCGCATCTATCAGAAAGGCGACGCTGCTGCCGCAATCGACGCGGCCCCGCGGATCGTCGAAGGCAGCTTCGAACTCGGCGGGCAGGAGCATTTCTACCTCGAAGGCCAGGCGGCCATGGCCTGGCCGCAGGAGGACGGCGGCATGCATGTCTTCTCCTCCACCCAGCACCCGACCGAGATCCAGCACAAGGTCGCCGACGCTATCGGCCTGCCGATGCACGCCGTGCGCGTCGAGACCCGCCGCATGGGCGGCGGCTTCGGCGGCAAGGAAAGCCAGGGCAACGCTCTGGCTGTCGCCTGTGCGGTTGCGGCGCGGCTGACCGGCAAGCCCTGCAAGATGCGCTACGACCGCGACGACGACATGGTCATCACCGGCAAGCGTCACGCCTTCCGCATCTCCTACCGTGCTGGGTTTGGTGACGACGGCAAACTGCAGGGCATCGAGTTCCTGCATCTGGCCGATTGCGGCTGGGCGCAGGACCTGTCGCTGCCGGTTGCCGACCGTGCCATGCTGCACGCCGACAACGCTTATCTGATCCCCAATATCCGAATCGAAAGCCACCGCCTGCGCACCAACCGGCAAAGCGCCACCGCCTACCGCGGCTTCGGCGGCCCGCAGGGCATGGTCGGGATCGAGCGGGTGATGGACCACATCGCCCATGACCTCGGAATGGACCCGGCGGAGCTGCGGCAGCGGAACTATTATGCGGCACCGGCGGAGGCGAAGCCGGACAACACCACGCCCTACGGCATGGAAGTCACGGATTTCGAGCTGCACGGGATGACGGCGGATCTGCTGCGCTCCTCGGACTACGCTGCCCGCAAGGCGGCGATTGCCGAATGGAACAAGACCCAGCCCCACCTGAAACGCGGCATCGCCTTCTCCCCCGTGAAATTCGGGATTTCCTTCACCCTCACCCACCTCAACCAGGCCGGCGCTTTGCTGCATGTCTACCAGGACGGCTCGGTGCATCTGAACCACGGCGGCACCGAGATGGGCCAGGGGCTGTTCCAGAAGGTGGCGCAGGTTGCCGCCAGCCGCTTCGGCATCCCGCTGGAGAAGGTCAAGATCACCGCCACCGACACCGGCAAGGTGCCCAATACCTCTGCCACCGCCGCCTCTTCCGGCTCCGACCTCAACGGCATGGCGGTGAAGGCCGCCTGCGACACCATCCGCGACCGGATGGCCGAACATCTGGCGCTGCAGCATCAGGCGAGGCCCGGCGATGTGGTGTTCAAAAACGGCCAGGTGCGGGTCGGCCAGGACATAATGACCTTCGATCAGGCCGCCATGGCCTGCTACCAGGGCCGGGTCAGCCTGTCGGCCACCGGCTTCTACAAGACACCCAAGGTCGAATGGGACCGGATCAAGGGCCAGGGCCGCCCGTTCTACTATTTTGCCTATGGCGCCGCGGTGACAGAAGTGGCGGTGGATGCCCTGACCGGCGAGAACCGCATCCTGCGCTGCGATATCCTGCATGACGCCGGCGCCTCGCTGAACCCGGCGCTGGACGTGGGCCAGATCGAGGGCGGCTATGTCCAGGGCGCCGGCTGGCTGACCACCGAGGAGCTGGTCTGGGACGACGCCGGCCGCCTGCGCACCCACGCGCCCTCCACATACAAAATCCCCGCCTGCTCAGACCGGCCCGATGTGTTCAACGTGAAACTCTGGGACGGGCAGAACCGCGAGGACACCATCTACCGCTCCAAGGCGGTGGGCGAGCCGCCCTTCATGCTGGGCATCTCCGCCTGGCTGGCGCTCAGCGATGCAGTTTCCGCCTTCGGGCCGGCCTACCCGGCACTGAACGCGCCCGCGACGGCAGAGGAAGTCTGGCGCGCAATCCGGAGGGTGCGCGATGGGATTTGACCTGCAAGCCCTCCGCGCGGCAGTTGCCGAACATGGCCGCGTGACCCGGGTGGTCATTGCCGCCATCCGCGGCTCCTCCCCGCGCGAGCCGGGCACCGCCATGCTGGTCTGGGAATCAGGCCAGAGCGGCACCATCGGCGGCGGCACCTTGGAGTTCGAGGCTGCCGAAGCCGCGCGGGATCAGATCGCCCCAAAACGTTTCAGCACCCACGCGCTGGGTCCGGACCTGGGCCAGTGCTGCGGCGGCGCTGTCACCCTGCTGAGTGAAGTCTACGAGGCTTCCGATCTGGACAGCCTGGACAGCGAAATCATTGCCCGCCCCGCCGCCCCCGCGCCGATGCCGATGGCGGTGAAACGCATCCTTGCCGCCGCCCGCAGCCAAGGCATCCCGCCCGAACCGCAGCTGGTCGATGGCTGGATGATCGAACCGGTTCACCATCCCAGCCGCCCGGTCTGGATCTGGGGCGCCGGCCACGTCGGCCGCGCGCTGGTGAAAGTGCTGGCGCCGCTGCCGGACATGGCAATCACCTGGGCCGACACGGCGCCAGAACGGTTCCCGGCTGACGTCCCAACCGGTGTCACCACGGTTCCGGCTGCTGACGTTGCGCTCCTTGTGCCGCATGCACCTGAAAACGCTGCGCATTTGGTGCTGACCTATTCCCACGCGCTGGATCTGGCGCTATGCCACGCCTTGCTGGGCCACGGCTTCGCTTTTGCCGGGCTGATCGGCTCAAGAACTAAATGGGCGCGGTTCCGCTCCCGCTTGGCGGCCCTGGGCCACAGCCCGGAACAGATTTCACGGATCACCTGCCCGATCGGCGATCCGGAGCTTGGAAAACATCCGCAAATGATTGCGGTCGGCGTTGCGGCCCAGCTGCTGCGCCACAGTGCAAAAGATGAACTGAGAGAGGGCGCACGCGCGTGACTGTACCACTGTTGAGCCTGCAGGGCCTGACCAAGGCCTACCCCGGAGTGGTGGCAAATGACACCGTCTCCTTTGACATCGGCGAGGGCGAAGTGCATGCCCTCCTGGGCGAAAACGGCGCCGGCAAGTCGACGCTGGTCAAGATGATCTACGGGCTGGTGAAGCCCGACAACGGCAAGATGCTGCTGCGCGGCCAGCCCTATGAACCCGCCGAGCCGCGCCAGGCGCGCGCCGACGGCATCGCCATGGTGTTCCAGCATTTCTCGCTGTTCGACGCGCTCAATGTTGCCGAAAACATCGCGCTTGGCATGGAAAACCCGCCGGAAATGCGCGATCTTGCCGCCCGCATCCGCGAGGTGTCGGAAACTTATGGCCTGCCGCTGGATCCGTTCCGCACCGTCGGCGACCTGTCGGCAGGCGAGCGCCAGAGGGTCGAGATCATCCGCTGCCTGCTGCAGGACCCGAAACTGCTGATCATGGACGAACCGACCTCGGTTCTGACGCCGCAGGAGGTGGAGATCCTGTTCAAGACCCTGCAAAAGCTGCAGTCCGAGGGCACCTCGATCCTCTATATCTCCCACAAGCTGGAGGAAATCCGCACCCTCTGCGACCACGCCACTATCCTGCGGCTGGGCAAGAATGTGGGCGAATGCATCCCCTCCGAGACCTCCGCCCGCGACATGGCCGAGATGATGGTCGGCAGCACCCTGCAGACCCCCGAACGCGGCAGCCGTGAATTCGGCGCCGTGGCAATGGACATCTCCGGCCTGTCGGTGCCTGCCCCCTCCGCCTTTGGCACTGCGCTCAAGAACGTGCATCTGACCGTGCGCAAGGGCGAAATCCTCGGCATCGGCGGTGTTGCCGGCAACGGCCAGGACGAGCTGCTGGGCGTGCTGTCCGGCGAAACCCTGACCGAGGCCGACGCGGTGAAGCTGCACGGGGAACCGATCGGCAAGCTTGGCCCCACCGCCCGCCGCAAGCTCGGCGTGCTGGCCGCGCCGGAGGAACGCCTCGGCCACGCCGCCGCCCCGGACATGAGCCTCACGGAGAACGCCATGCTCACCGGCTCGGTGCGCGAGGGGCTGGAGAAAAACGGCTTCCTCGACTGGGGCGCCACCAAGGATTTTGCCGAGCGCATCATCAAGGCGTTTGACGTCCGCACACCGGGTCCCGGCAATGCTGCGCGGTCGCTGTCCGGCGGCAACCTGCAGAAGTTCGTGATCGGGCGCGAGGTGCTGCAGGACCCGGATGTGCTGGTTGTGAACCAGCCGACCTGGGGCGTCGATGCCGCTGCAGCCGCCGCCATCCGCCAGTCGCTGCTCGATCTGGCCGCCAAAGGCGCCGCGGTGATCTGCATCAGCCAGGATCTGGATGAGCTGATGGAAATCTCCGACAGCTTTGCCGCCCTCAACGAAGGCCGCCTCAGCGCCCCGCGCGAAGCCGCAGGCCTGACGGTGGACGAGATCGGCCTGATGATGGGCGGCGCCCACGGCATGGAGGTGGCGCATGTCTGACCTCCGCAACAGAAATCAAAAGAAGAAACAGGGAGCCGCTGCATGATCCGGCTTGAGAAACGGCCGCAACCGTCGCGCGCCTGGTCAATGGCGACGCCGCTGGTGGCGGTGATTGCCACCATGATCGTTGGCGGGCTCTTGTTCGCAGCACTTGGCAAACCGCCGGTTGAGGCGATCCGCACCATTTTCTGGGAACCGCTGTTTGGCGAGTTTTCCTTCTACTACCGCCCGCAACTGCTGGTCAAAGGCGCGCCGCTGGTGCTGATCGCCATCGGCCTGTCGCTGGGCTTCCGCGCCGGCATCTGGAACATCGGCGCCGAGGGCCAGTACATCATGGGCGCCATCTTTGGCGCCGGGGCGGGCCTTGCCTTCTACCCTTCCGAGTCCTTCCTGATCTTCCCGTTCATGGTCCTCGCAGGCGCCTTTGGCGGCTGGATCTGGGCAATGATCCCGGCGGTGCTGAAAACCCGCTTCGGCACCAACGAAATCCTGGTCTCGCTGATGCTGGTCTATGTGGCCGAACAGTTCCTGGCCTCGGTCTCGCTGGGCCTGTTGAAGAACCCCGAAGGCTTCGGCTTCCCCGGTTCCCGCAACCTTCAGTCCTGGGACGCCGCCCATAACGCCGAGCTGATTGCAGGCACCGGCATGCATTGGGGCGTGGTGGCGGCGCTGATTGCGGTGATCTTTGCCTATGTGCTGCTGAACCGCCACATGACCGGCTACCACATCCGCCTGACCGGCGAGGCGCCGCGCGCCGCCAAATTCGCCGGTGTGAACCCTACCCGGCTGGTGCTGTTCTGCCTCGGCACCTCCGGCGCGCTGGCGGGCCTTGCCGGCCTGTTTGAGGTCTCAGGCCCGTCGGGCCAGATCAGCATCGACTTCAACGTGGGCTATGGCTTCACCGCGATCATCGTCGCCTTCCTGGGCCGCCTGCACCCCGTCGGCATCCTGCTGGCAGGCGGGCTGATGGCGCTGACCTACATCGGCGGCGACATCGCGCAGTCGAACCTGCAGCTGCCCGCAGCCGCCATTCAGGTCTTCCAGGGGATGCTTCTGTTCTTCCTGCTGGCCTTCGACCTGCTGACCAATTTCCGCATCGCAATCGGCAAGCCGGAGGTGGCGTGATGAAGCAAGTTGCTACCGTATTCGCAAAATCCGGATTCATCAGCTTCCTGGCACTCATCATTCTTGCAATGACACCGATGTCGTACCTTCCACAGTTTCTGAGCCTTGCGGCCGCGGGCTGGGAAGGGCTCGTTCTGGTTCTAATAATTGGTGGTGTCCCATTCGGAGGGTTTCTTCTGACCTTCATCATCAGCCGCTCCGGTGAACGCCTCCTCAATGCGGCATCGCTTGCGGGTTTCTGGATTGGCTCAATCTCAGGCTCTCTGGCCGGCACTAAACTGATGGGGGCTTCCTGATATGGATCTTTCTGCAATCAACCCGGTCCTGCTCATCGCCTCGCTGATGGTGGCGGCAACCCCGCTGCTGCTGGCTGCGATCGGCGAACTGGTGGTCGAAAAGGCCGGCGTGCTGAACCTCGGGGTCGAGGGGATGATGATCGTCGGTGCAATCGCAGGCTTTGCCACCGCGGTGGAAAGCGGCTCGCCCTTCCTTGGCTTCATCGCCGCCGCCATCGCAGGCGCGGCGCTGTCGATCCTGTTTGCCATTCTCACCCAGTTTGCCCAGGCAAACCAGGTGGCCTCCGGCCTGTCGCTGACGCTGTTCGGGCTGGGGCTGTCGGCGCTGATGGGGCAGTCCTATGTCGGCATCAAGCCGCCGCAGATGGGCGATATCCACATCCCCGTGCTCAGCGACCTGCCGGTGGTGGGCCCGATCCTGTTCGGCCATGACATCATCCTCTACTTCGGCATCGCGCTGACCGCCGCGGTCTGGTGGATGCTGAAATACTCCCGGCTCGGCCTGGTGCTGCGCGCGGTCGGCGAGAACCACGACGCCGCCCATGCGCTGGGATACAAAGTGCTGAAAATCCGCCTGCTGGCGATCATGTTCGGCGGTGCCTGCGCGGGCCTCGGCGGCGCCTACATCAGCCTGATCCGCGTGCCGCAATGGACCGAAGGCATGACCGCCGGCATCGGCTGGATTGCGCTGGCACTGGTGGTCTTTGCCAGCTGGAAACCCTGGCGCGCACTGCTGGGTGCCTATCTCTTTGGCGGCGTCACTGTGGTGCAGCTCAATCTGCAGGCCGCAGGCGTTGCCATTCCGGTCGAGTATCTGGCAATGTCGCCCTATCTGATTACAATCATTGTGCTTGTTATCCTTTCGGCGGACAAAAGCAGCGCACCTGCCTCGCTTGGCCGCAACTTCCACGCCTCCCGCTAGACGGGGGGCTTTTCACTGCCCCCTGCCGGGGCCAATAGATCCAACTGGGGAGAACCTGATGAAACTGACCAACCTTCTGACCAGCGCCGCCGTGGCGCTTGGCCTGGCCGCAGGCGCGGCCTGGGCCGAAGACAAAACCAAGGTGGGCTTTGTCTATGTCGGCCCCGTCGGCGACGGCGGCTGGACCTATGAGCACGACCAGGGCCGCAAGGCGGTTGAAGCCGAATTCGGCGATCAGGTCGAAACCGTCTACGTGGAAAACGTCGCCGAAGGCCCGGATGCCGAGCGCGTGATGACCCAGATGGCGCTGGAAGGCGCTGACCTGATCTTCACCACCTCCTTTGGCTACATGGACCCGACCATCAACGTCGCCAAGAAATTCCCGAACGTGAAATTCGAGCACGCCACCGGCTACAAGCGCGCCGACAACGTTTCGACCTACTCCGCCCGCTTTTATGAGGGCCGCGCGGTGCAAGGCACCATCGCGGGCCATATGACCGAGTCGAACATCATCGGCTACATTGGTTCCTACCCGATCCCGGAAGTGATCCGCGGCATCAACTCCGCCTATCTCCACGCCAAGAAGGTGAACCCCGACGTCCAGTTCAAGATCGTCTGGGCCTTCACCTGGTTCGATCCGGCGAAAGAGGCTGATGCCGCCAAGGTGCTGATCGAACAGGGCGCCGACGTGATCCTGCAGCACACCGACTCCACCGCGCCGCAGGCCGCCGCACAGGCCGCCGGCAACGTGATCACCTTCGGCCAAGCCTCCGACATGTCGGAATACGCGCCGAAACCGCGCGTCTCCTCCATCATCGACGACTGGGCGCCCTACTACATCGCCCGCACCAAGGCCGTGATCGACGGCACCTGGGAATCGGTTGATACCTGGGACGGCATTGGCGCCGGCATGGTTGGCATCGGCGAAATTTCTGATGTGGTGCCTGCGGACGTCAAAGCCGCTGCACTGGCAATCAAGGACGCACAGGCCAACGGCACCTACCACGCCTTCACCGGCCCGATTAACAAGCAGGACGGCTCTGCCTGGCTGGCAGAGGGCGAAACAGCCGATGACGGCACCCTGGCCGGCATGAACTTCTATGTCGAAGGCATCGAAGGCGACATCCCGCAGTAAGCGGCCCCTCCTATGACACACAAAGGCCCGCCATTTGGCGGGCCTTTTTTGTTGCCCCAAGAACGTCTGAGCTCAGCAAAGCCTGCTGACACACCCTGTCACTGCCCTGATGTACTCCCCGCTCCACAAGCCCGCGGGATCCTGCCCGCGGCGCGCTCAGGCACTTTGGAGATTGCTTTTGAAACTGAATTACTTCGTTGTCGGCACCAACAACATGGACGCCGCGGTCAAATTCTATGACGCGCTTTTTGAAAACCAGGGGTTCACCCAGGTCCGGCCCAGCGAACGGATGACCTATTGGCTGAAGGACGATTTTGCCTTTGCCGCCGCCCTCCCCTTTGACGGCGCACCGGCCGCCAATGGCAATGGAACCATGGCAGGCTTCAGCCTCGGCTCCGCAGATGAGGCCGCCCGGCTACACAAAAAGGCGCTCGAACTCGGCGGCACCTGCGAAGGCGCGCCGGGGCAGCGCGGACCGCGGTTCTCGGCCTATGTGCGGGACCTGGACGGGAATAAGCTTTGCTTTGCGGACTGAGCAAGCCGCAATGGCAAAAGGCGGACCCGCAGGCCCGCCTTTCCTGTCCTTTCGGCAAGACCCGCCTCAGTGCCCGGACAGCACCAGCGTCTGCACCGGCATCAGCAAGAGCCGCAGCCGCAGGCCCGCCGCATGGACCACGCCGATGGTGTCCACCACATGCAGGAAGGCCCACTCAGCGGTGCCGATGCTGTCGTCATGCTCCAGCCGCTCGTGGTTGCTGGTATAGACATTGGCCAGGCAATTGCTGCCCGGCGGCAGCGCCTCGGCAGTGCCCTCGTAAAGCGGCTCCATGAAGACGGTGATGGTGCCGGGCTTGCGCATGTTGCCCAAGTCGCGCAGCTCATCCGTGGGGCGCAGCTGGCCGGTTGCGATCACGTCCTGCACTTCGACCACCACCATAGGGATCACCGTGAAGGGCTTGGTCATGCAGCCGATCTCACCAATCATGCCGGGCTTGATCACCTGCGCCGACATCTGGTTGAACCCCGCCTGGAAGCGGTTCCTGCCAGAGGCCAAAGGCACCAGAATGCCTGCCGGGCGCAGCACCGGACTGACGTAGTCGCCGACCTGCAGCGCGAACTGCTCCACCCGGCCATCGACACCGGCACTGATCAGCGTTTTGTCCAGCTCCGCCTGCGCCAATTGCAGCTGCGCCTCGGCGCTGGCCATCTGGGCCGGGATCAGCACCTCGATCTGCTGCTCCACTGCTGCCTTCTGCGCCCGCGCAGCCTCAACCGAGGCCGCCCTCTGGTCCACAAGGTTCTCCAGCCGTTCGATCTCAGCCGGCCGCACCGCGCTGGAGCCCTGGTCCCGCAGCGTCTGGTTCCGTTCCAGATCATCGCGTGCCTGCGTCAGCGCCGCCTGCGCCTGGGCAATGCCCGCATCTGCCTGGGCCAAGTCTGTATCTGCCAGCTTGCGCGAGGCCTCAACCTGAGCAATCGCCGCATGGGCGGATTCAAGGGCAGCCTTTTGCGACAGCCCCTCCAGCCGCAGGATCGGATCGCCGGCCTTCACTTCCTGATTGTTGACGACATAGACCTCGGCCACCCGCCCGCCGACCTGCGGCAGGATGGTGACAGTGCGGAAGTAGGAGGCCACCGTATTGGTCGCCGGATGGAAATAGAACAGCGTGGTCAGCACCGTCAGGGTCAGCATCACGCAGGCCGTCAGACCCCAGCGCAACTCGTACCAGACAGAAAACAGCGTCAGCTCCTGGCCGACCCGCTTGCCCTGCACAAAGCGGCGGAACAGGAAGTCCGGCAGGATGGTGACCAGCGCGCACAGAAGTGTCTCGATCATGGTTCAGTGCCCCTCTGCCACGGGTTCGCCTTGCACCGGCACAGGCGCGTCCGGTTTCTCCGGCTGCGGATCGGGATCGCCACCGCCCTGCGCCGCAGGCGGCTCAGGCTCCCGCCCCAGACCGCGGACCGCATCGGCAATGGACCGTAGAGGCGCGGCCAGATCCGGGATCTGGAACCCCGCCATCAGGATCGCGGCCACCCAGAAGATATTGTTGTGGGTGAACAGCGCCAGCAGCGCCAGAATGCCGACCAGCTGGAATTGCGGGTGATTGCTCTTGTGCGCCATCTTCTCCGGCAGCGCGTGCAGGGTGAAATAGGCAACCCCGATCAACAGGATCAGGGTGATGGTGAACACCGCCATGAAGGTAAAAAGGAAATCGCTTCCGTCCGCCGCAGTGACATAAGAAGGAATATGCCCCGCAGCCATCGGATGTGCATTGGGCGTCGTCATCGTCCGTCCCCCGTTTCAATTTATTTTCTTGAACTGCATCTGATAGTTGCACTGCCCGGCCCTTTGACCAAGCATTTTGTCTGGCCGGCGCCGGAATTGCCCTTTGCCTGCCCTTCCTTGCGTGCCACTCTCCCGCCATGACACAGAGCCCCCGCACGCCCCTCACCAGCCCCGACGGTACCCCCGCCAGCCGCTTTGCCTTTGGCTGCATGCAGTTCGGCGGCCGCGCCACTGAGGCGCAGTCGGCAGATATGTACGCCGCCTGCCGCGCCGCCGGCATCACTCATTTCGACACTGCCTGGGTCTATACCGATGGCAAGTCCGAACAGATCCTTGGCCGCCTCATCAAGCAGGAGCGCGACCAGCTGCTGATCGCCACCAAGGCGGGCTACGAGGGTGGCGCAGGGGCCGCCAATATGCGCGCCCAGCTGGACGAAAGCCGCCGCCGGCTGGACCTGGATATGGTCGATGTCTTCTACCTGCACCGCTTCGACCCGCACACCGACCTGCGCGAAACCATGGACTGCTTCGCGGCACTGAAGGCAGAGGGCGTGATCCGTTATGCGGCGCTGTCCAACTTCGCCGCCTGGCAGGTGATGAAAGCACAGATGGCCGGGCTGGCCTCCGGCGTTTCCGTCGACATCCTGCAGCCAATGTATTCGCTGGTGAAACGCCAGGCAGAGGTGGAGATCTTGCCGATGTGCGCCGACCAGGGCATCACCGCGGTGCCCTACTCGCCCCTCGGCGGCGGTCTGCTGACAGGCAAATACGCCACCGGCGGCACCGGCCGCATCACCGAGGACAAGGGTTATGGCATCCGCTACAGCCCGGCCGCCATGCACGAAACGGCCACCGCGCTGACAGAGCTAGCAGCCCAGCGCGGCACCCATCCCGCCACCCTCGCCGTGGCCTGGGCCGCGGCCCATCCTTCCGCGCCGGTTCCGATCATCTCTGCCCGCAACGCGGAACAGCTTCAGCCCTCGCTGGCAGCGCTGGACTACGCGATGGACGCAGACCTCTACCGCGCGATCGAGGCGCTCAGCCCGCGCCCCGCGCCCGCCACCGACCGGCTGGAAGAACAACAAGACGACAAGGACTAGACCCATGCAGGATTTCATCGTCATCGGCGGCGGCATGGCAGGCACCAGCGCCGCCGCCCGGCTGGCAGCCCTCGGCAGCGTCACCCTGCTCGAAATGGAGGACGCGCTTGGCTACCATTCCTCCGGCCGCTCCGCTGCGCTGTTTGAGGAAAACTACGGCCACGGCCCCACCATCGACCTGAACCGCGCCAGCGCCGCGCATCTGCGCGAGAACGGTTACCTGTCGCCACGCGGGCTGATGCTGGTCGGAGCCAAGGACGAAGGCGATCTCTTTGCACGCGACGTGGATGAACTGGGCATGGCGACGCTGGAGCTGGACGAGGCCCGCGCCATGGTGCCGATCCTGAACCCGGAAACCGTAGGCTTCACCGCCATCAGCGGTGCCGCCGAGGATATCGACACCGACCGGATGCTGCAGGACTTCGCCAAATCCCTGCGTGCCGCGGGCGGCCAGACTGTGACCAAGGCACCCGTCACCGCCATCACCCGCATTGCAGGCGGCTGGCAGGTCACCGCGGGCGGCACCGTTTATGAGGCGCGCAACCTGGTCAACGCCGCGGGAGCCTGGGCCGATAAGGTTGCCGCGCTTGCCGGGGTCGCCGCCATCGGCCTGCAGCCCAAGCGCCGCTCGATGGCACGGCTGCCCGCCCCCGGCGGCCATGATGTCAGCGGCTGGCCGATGCTGCTGGGCGCAGGTGAGACCTGGTACGCCAAACCTGATGCCGGCAAGCTGCTGGTCTCCCCCGCCGACGCCGATCCGGTGGAGCCGCATGACGCCTATGCCGACGACATGGTGCTGGCCGAAGGGCTGGCCCGCTATGAGGAGATGGTGACTGAGCCGGTGACGCGGGTCGAAAGCAATTTTGCCGGCCTGCGCAGCTTTGTCGCTGACGGCACCCTGGTGCTGGGGCCGGATCCGGATCAGCCGGAGTTCATCTGGTGTGCCGGTCAGGGCGGCTACGGCATCATGACTGCCCCCGCCGCCTCGCAGCTGATTGCCGATCTGGTGGCAGGCCGCGCGCCGGTGCTGGATGCCGCCACCGTCGCCGCGCTGTCGCCCGCGCGGCTGCGCTGATGCCGGTGCGCTCCGTTCCCGGCACGGCCTCTGTCGCGGAACCGCAGGGGGGCAAGCTGTTTGCCCCCTCCGCCGCCCGCAACAGCCGTCCCATCTGCGATCTGCTGGCGGACGCGGCACCAGCGCAGGGCCGCGCCCTGGAGCTGGCCAGCGGCACCGGCCAGCATGTGATTGAATACGCGGCCCGTCTGCCCGGCCTGATGTGGCAGCCAACCGAGGTGGACGCCACCCGCCGCGCCAGCATCCAGGCCTATGCCGAGGAGGCAGGCCTGCCCAATATCGCACCGCCCATCGAGCTGGACGCCACCGCCCCCGGCTGGGGCACGGATCAAGCAGGCCAGGACCTGATCGTTCTGGTGAACCTCTTGCATCTCATCAGTGAAAGCGAGGCCCGCACCCTGATCCAAGAGGCCGCTGCTGCCCTCGCCCCCGGCGGGCGGTTTGTGATCTACGGCCCCTTCATGCGCGGCGGCAACCTCATCAGCGAAGGCGACCGCGCCTTCCACGCCACCATCACCGCCCATGATCCGGAAACCGGCTACAAGGATGATGCTGAGGTCATCCGCTGGCTGCAGGCCGCCGGACTGGAGCTGGTTCAAACCGTGGACATGCCCGCCAACAACCTGGCGCTGGTTTCGGAAAAGCCCGTGCCGGAACTTTTCTCCTAGCCGCCGCGCACCTGCTGCAGCCCACGGACCACCTGGCGGATATGCTCCAGCGCCGGGTTGTCGGGCAAGTACAGCGCGCGGCAGCCGAGGCTGATCTCCGGCGCCCCCTCGACTGCATGCAGCGCACCCGCCGCCAGCGCCTCTGCTGCCATATAGGCCGGGAAATATCCTATGCCGCCGCGTTTTTGCAGATAGCGCAGCCCCATCAGCGCATTCCCCAGCACGATGTGCTGACGGCTGCGGGCGGGCAGAACATCATGCAATTGCGCATCGTACTCAGCGCCGAATTCCAGGTTGATGAAGAGGGGCAGCGCATCCCGCCCCAGCCGCAAGGGCTGGTCCGCCACCAGCACCAGCCGCTCGGGCGGCAGCTCCTCAACCGATAGCCGCGCACCCGCCGGCACCTCGTTCACAATCGCCACGTCCAGCAGACGGCGCGCCACCGCCTCGCCCATGTTCATCGCGTGGTCATAGTTCAGCGTGAAGGGCACCGTGCCCTGCACCTCCTCCAGCCACACCGCCACATCCACCAGAAGCGGGTCCCAGACCGACAGCTGCGCCCCCAGCCGCAGCGGCACCCGGCCCGCCAGGCTCGCCTTAAGATCACCCGCGACAAACTCCCATGTCCGCATCATCTGCTCGGCATAGGGCAGAAACTGCCGCCCCGCCGCGCTCAGCCGCGTGCCGCCGGGTCCGCGGTCGAACAGCGGCGTGCCCAGTGCTTCCTCCAGCGCCTTGATCCTGGCACTGACGGCAGTTTGCGTCACATTCAGCGCCCGCGCCGCGCCGTGAAAGCTGCCCGCGGCCTCGATCGCCAAAAAGGTTTTGAACGCGCTGATCTGCATACTGATCACTATTTCCTTTCGTCTTGAGCAAATCAATTCGTTTTCCTGCTCAGGCCAAACTCGCTAGCTTGTCCGCAGATCAATCAAAGGACCCGCGCCATGCTGGACAAAAGCCACAAGCCAACCTGGACCAGTTTCACAGAAGCCACCGCCGAGGACTGGAAAGCCGTTGAAGCCTACGAGGAGGCCTATAACGCCGCCCTGCCCGACCGCATCCTCGACGCGATCCGCTCGCTGGACGAGGACTGGACCCCCTACCCGGTGAACCGCTACCAGCACAGCCTGCAGGCCGCGACCCGCGCCTGGGAAGACGGCGCCGATGACGAGATCATCGTGGCCGCGCTGGTGCATGACACCGGCGACATCCTGTCCCCCTACAATCACGGTGAGCTGTCGGCGGCGATGATGAAGCCCTATGTCAGCGAAAAGACCTACTGGATCCTCAAGCATCACTGCGTTTTCCAGGGCTTCTACTACAACCACCACTTCGGCGGCGACCGCAACGCCCGCGACAAGTACCGCGACAGCCCCCATTGGGAGGACTGCCGGTATTTCTGCGAAAAATACGACCAATGCGCCTTTGACCCGGAGTATCCCACCAAACCGCTGGAGTTTTTCGAGCCGATCCTGCGCAAGGTTCTGTCGCGCGGCTGGGGCCATATGGAGCTGGCCGAAACAGCAGAGGAGCAGCCTGCGGGCTAGACCCTTTGCCAATCAGGAACAGCACCCCGCCCGGCCAGGTCCAGGCGGGGTGTTTCTGTCAGCGGCCCGTCATTCCGTTCCGATCTGCCAGGCCTGCACAATCTCCCGCACATGGGCGCGCCGGCCGCGGGCCACCGGCACCTCACCGCCATCCGCCAGCAGCAGCACATCGCTCTGCCCGCCGCGCCTCAGCCCCGCGACCGCATCCCGGGCCACCCACCAGGACCGGTGCGGCTGCAGGCCCGCATCCTGCGGCACTTGTGCCAGCAAGTCAGCCAGCCGCCCGCGCAGGGTCAGCTCACTGCCCCCTGCCGAAACCCGCAGATAATGCTCCTCGGATTTCACATAGCGCAGCTGGTCCAGTGCGAACTTCTGCCCGCCCAGGACAACTGCGGTCCCGTTCAGACCGGCAGTTGCATCGCCAGCGTTTTGCGCGGCCGGCTCCGGCTGCGTTGAGGCAGGTTCGGGCATTGCTGTCACGGCAGGTCTATCGATGCCCCGCGGCTTGCGCCCGTACAGGTCCAGGCCCAGCGCCGTATTGGCCTGCGGCAGGATGAACAGGAACAAAAGCGTCTCGAACGTATAGCTGAGCACAACATTGTAGGGAAAGAGCTGCAGAACCACCCGCCAGCTGACACCCGTTCCAGTATAGGGCGCGGCCAGCGCCACCACCATCACCGTGACCAGTGCCATGGACACAATATTCGGCACCGCACGCAGCATCCGCACAACCCGCCCTCCCGGTGCCAGTGCGATCCAGGCTATCAGGATCCCTGCATAAGCACTTACAAACCCTGCAACGCAGATCACCCACAAAAGCAGGTTCACGTGCAGCGGCATGCCGGCCTCCCGGTATCCGTCTGTGTCAAACGCCGCCAGCAGCACCACTATTGCCGCGGCGTATTTCAGAAACACTCCGCTGCGCAAAACCAGCGTCATTTCATGCACCGTGAACTGCGGCGGTTCACCGAACATGTCAAAAAGCTGCATTTCGCGGCTTTGGAGATTGTCCTTGATCGTCCCCAAACCTATCAGCCCCCCGTTATCAGGTTTTCTGTTGATGAGTGGCCGGAGATGGCTTCTTTCCTTGTATTGCCGCACAAAGGAAGCTGTCTCCGCGCTCACCCGTTCGCTTTCGTCATTTCCTTTCCCCATCCATGGCAGATCCAGAATGCGCCAGTTTGTTCCCGCAGATTTCGACAAGGCCGCCAGCGATCTCGACCGTCTCAAAGATATCTATTTCGCTGCCGGCGCAGACCCGGCCGCGCGCGATACTGCCGAAGCGGCCCTCGCTGCGGCGATGCGGTGGATTGGCGTGGCCCTGGACAGCTATCCGCTGCAGGGTACCCGCCGGGACTAGGCCCTGCGCCCGCACCCGCGCTATGTGCAGTCCGTAAAACCTCCGTCCGGGCATCGGCCCCGCAGAAGCCCGGCATTGCGGCTGTCTGATACCTCCGGTTTCCATGCTCCAAGCTTAGCCAGAGGCATTCCGGATTGTGAATGGGTAAATGCATGTTTTCGCAGGGAAACTGGCGGATTTTTCCCTCTGGCGGATTCTTTTGATTGTGGTAAAATTCGCCCCAATCCACCCGGGCTCTGATTAATTGTCGCCATCTGCGATCCGCAGGCGGGGCACTGCCACCCCCTTGCGCACGCAGCGGACAGGTAAACGCGCCAGCCTTACAGCGCCAAACTTTGCTTAGCGCCTGCCGCGGCGCTGCCCGGCCCGCCCGCCTGGCAACGCACTGGCCAGGTGGTCCGCAAACGCCCGCGTCTTGGGCTCAAGATGGCGCCGCGACGAATAGACCGCATAAACCGGTGTCGATGCCGGAATGGCGCCGAAACCAGCCAGCACCGGAACCAGCGTGCCGCTCTCCAGCTCCCGGGCAGCCGCCCATTCCGGGATCATCACAATGCCGCAGCCGGAAACGGCCAGGCTTTTCAGAAATTCCAGCCCGTTGGCCTGAACCCGCCCGGCAACCGGCACAGAGCATTCGCCTTGCGGCGTCTGGAACCGCCACACCACCTTCTGCGCCTCAGAGCGGAAGGAGAGGCATTGGTGGCCGGCGAGTTCCTCCGGATGGTCCGGAGTGCCGAAGGCCTCCAGATACCCGGGGCTGGCATAAAGCTGAGAGCGGCTATCGAAGATCTTGCGGGCAATCAGGCTGGAATCCTTCAGCTGCCCCATGCGGACGGCCACGTCGATCCGGCCTTCTACCAGATCCTCAAGCGCTGAGGAAAACTGAAGCTTCACCTGGATATCCGGATGGGCGGCCAGAAAGCCGGGCATCAGCGGCGCGATCAGGGCTGTGGCCAGATCAGGCTCTGCCGTGACCGTCAGGACACCGGAAGGCGCGCCGGAGAGCCGGGATATGGCAGCCCGGGCGGTCTCCAGCTCTTCCACCGCGCGTTTTGCGTGCCGGTAATAAAGCTCGCCAGCCTCAGACAGGCTCTGTTTGCGGGTGGTGCGCTGAAACAGCCGGGTGCCGAGCCCGTCCTCCAGCTGCTTGATCTGGCGCGCCACCGATGATGGCGCCACGCCCAGCACCCGGGCCGCTGCCGAGAAGCTGCCCTCCTCGACCACCTGAACAAACAGACTGGCGCTTGCCCCCTGAATCATCTTTGCACTTTGCGCACAAATCCTTTGCATTTCAAACTGTTTTCGCCAAGGTCAAGCGCTCTCATGTTGCTCCTGTGAAACCCCGCAGTATTTCAGACAGGAGACCCTGAATATGACCAAACTGCTGTTTATCAAGGCTTCGCCCCGCGGCAGCCAGTCGAAGTCCAGCGCGCTCGCCAGCGCCTATCTTGCCAAACTGCAGGAAACGGACAGCCGGATCGAAATTGACGTGCTGGACTTGTCCAGCGAGCCGCTACCGGATTTTGACGGTGACAAGGTTGCCGCCAAGATGAACGTCATCACCGGCCAGGACCAGGATGGCAGCCAGCGGACGGCCTGGGACGAAATCACCACTATGGCCAGCCGGTTCGCTACCGCCGACATCTACCTGATCGCCGCGCCGATGTGGAACGGCAGCATCCCCTACAAGCTCAAGCAGTACATCGACCTGATCCATCAGCCCGGCCTGCTGTGGGGGCTTGATCCTGAAACAGGATACTTCGGCCTGCTGGAGGGCAAGAGGGCCGTGCTGGCGCTGACCAGCGGCGCCTACGGGCCGGACATGCCGTCGCCAGCCTTTGGGGTGGATCACCAGTCCGCCTATCTGAAGTTCTGGCTGAACCAGGCCGGAGTGGAGGACATCGCGGAACTCCGCTTCCAGCCAACGCTGCTGACGGCCGACCCGGAGGCCGGTTTCCAGGCCGCCATTGCAGAGGCGGAAAAGCTGGCCTCCTGAGGGGTGCGCCGCGCATTGCGCACCGCCACGGGGGCCAGGCAGGCCGCGCCTGCGGCGCGGCCTGCCTGGCCCAACCGGACCCTTCGGATTTCAGATCCGAAGCGGGACGGGCGGGAGTGCTCCGCGCCGCTTTGCCCCGCTACCGCGGGGTGCGGCTTACTCCGCGGCGCGGGTGCCTGAACCCATCAGCACCGGCATCGCCTGACCGCCGCTCTCCATCTCAAACACCCGTTCAACACGCACAGCCTCAAGACCCGCGGCGCGCAGCGCCTCCCGCACCTGCGGTTCCGTCAGCCCGGAGCCGCCCGCGTCCGCGGCCAGCCAGTCCCACTGCACAAAGACGCCGCCGTTATTCAGAAGCCCAGCCAGCACCTCCACGGCGCCGCGGTAGTCCGGCAGGAAGCTGCAGACGGAGGACGCGCAGATCATGTCGAAACCGCCAAGCATGCCCGCTGCTTCCCGTGCGCCGCCGTCCAGAATATCCGTGCACAGCGCCCTGACCTTGGGCAGCGCCTTCTCCTGCAGCACCGCAATCATCCGCTCCGAAGTGTCAGCAGCCACCACTTCCCGCACATGCGGCGCCAGCTTTTCACTGAGAAGCCCGGTGCCGCAGCCGAAGTCCAGCACCCGCTTGTCCTGCCAGCCGCCGCCGGTGATGCCGGCCGAACCATCCAGCGCGGCAAAGGCCCGGTCCGCATAAAGCCGGACATCGCTGTTGCCGTCCCAGCCGTCGGCGTAGTCATTCCAGTCGTCGCTCATTTGCCTGCGTGCTCCGCCTTGGTTGTTCAGATCCGGGACCGTGACCCGGCGGGCGGGCAGCGTCAACAGACAGGGCACCTGGAACAGGAAGAAAATCGCCGGTCCTGGCGGCTGCGTTCAGAATCGGGACGGATAGTGTTGCATGACGTATTGAACGTCCAAATCGCTGTGAAAGGCCTCCGGGTGGCTTTGCATCATTTCAAGGATGAATTCCCGTTCATTCAAGGCATCTTCTGCGGGGGCTGCTTGCTGCGCAGGCCTGTCTGCAAGGGCGGATGGCTTGAACAGAAACTGCAGAAAACTCCAGTTTCCAATCTGCGGGATGCCGGGCGAAAACATGGTCAGTCCTCCATTCAACGGGTTCTGACAACAGGTTACCCGCCTGCCGGGGTGTCTGGTATCAGCCGTGAAATTGTGCTGTTCTTCAAAAATGCAGAGCCAAAACTGGAACTGGTCGGACCTCCGTGTCTTTCTGGCGGTTGCCAGGGAAGGGTCGACCCTGGCAGCCTCCCGCAAGCTCGGCATGGCGCAGCCCACTGTGGCGCGGCGGATCGATGCCCTGGAACATGCCACCGGCCTGGTGCTGTTTGAGCGGGACACCCGCGGCTTCCAGCTTACCGGGAACGGGCGGGACCTGGTGACATGCGCTGAGGCGGTTGAAACCGCGGCCCGGGCCTTTGCCAGCCAGGCGGCAGAGCTGGCGGAGGCAAAACCGATCCGCATCACCGCCTATTCGGCGAACTTTTCCCCGCGGATGATTGATATCGTGAACGGGTTCTCCGCCGAAAACCCGGGTGTGGCCTTTGAGTTTCTGCCCTCCGTCAAAACCCTGGACCTGTTGGCGGGTGAGGCGGACATTGCGCTGCGGCTGGCCCGCACCGAACCCTCCCCCAGCCTGATCGCGCGGAAGATCAGCGACGCCAAATGGTCTCTGTTCGGCGGAACGGACTATGCGGCTCGGTTCGGGCTGCCCGGCACTCCCGGCGACCTGAAAGGCCACAGGTTTGTCACTTTCCAGCGCGGCGATGTTCCGAACGTGTTTCACGAATGGCTGATGGAGCGTGTCGGCCCTGACCAGATCGTGGCCAGCTACAGCGAGCTGGACCTGATGCATGCGGCCATCCGGTCTGGTCAAGGGCTGGGTATTACCAATGTCAAACTGGTTGAGCCGGACACCTCCCTGATCCGGTGTTTCGACGAGATCAAGGAACTTTCCGTTCCGCATCTGATGCTCATCTCACCGGACGCCTACAGGCGGTCTGAGGTTCGCGCTTTCGTCAAATACTTCGCCCCCCGCTATGCGGCGATTTACAAGGAAAGCGGCGAAGAAACCAAAGATTGATAAGCTGCACAGCCCGCCCCGCAGGCGGTTCCTGCCAAGCCACAACGGAGGTATGAAAATGAAGCGCTTGTTCCCGTCCCTGCCCGAAGACGCCACACTTGGCAGCGTCTACCGCGCCTTCCCGGAGAAGCTTGCACCGCTGGCGGAATACACAAACCGGGTGATGCGGGGGCAAAGCGATCTCTCCGTTGCGGAGCGGGAACTGATCGGGGCCTATGTCTCCGGCCTCAACGCTTGTGCCTTTTGCCATGGTGCGCATACGATCTTTGCCAGGGCCTATGGGGTGGCACCTGAAACCATTGACGCCCTGATGCAGGATCTGGAGACGGCACCGGTTAAAGCGAAGCTGAAGCCCGTGCTTGCCTATGTCCGCAAGCTCACCCTGACGCCGTCCCGCATGACCGAAGAGGATGCCAATGCGGTTTACGCAGCGGGCTGGAGCGAAAGCGCGCTGTTTGATGCCATTCAGGTCTGCGGGGTCTTCAGCCTGGCAAACCGCTTTGTGGAGGGCACCGGCATCAATGAGTACCACATGGACCCAAAGGCCGTGGACCAAGCACTGCTGGACGAATGCCGCAGCGACACCAGCTACACGGATTTCGGCCGGGAGAATGGCCTGGACATGTAACCGGCACGCCCTCCCCCAACAAAAAAGCCCCGGCCAATGACCGGGGCTTCTTCATTTCTTCCGTCAGGGCTTAGCCGTTCTGACGGATGGTCTCGTTCTTCGGATCGTAGGGGCTGTCGCAGGTGACGACCGCATCCCACAGCTTGTCCTGGATCTTGACCTGCAGCTTGGTGCCTTCCACCGCGTAGTCGGGCTTCACGTAGCCCATGCCGATGGATTTCTCGAAGGCCACCGAGTAGCCGCCGGAGGTCAGGCGGCCCACACGGGTGCCGTCTGCGGCATAGAGCGCTTCGCGGCCCCAGGGATCGGCATCGGCGGGGCCGTCGATCAGCAGGGTGCAGCATTTCACGCGGACGCCGGTCTCGACCAGCTTGTCCTTGCCGTGGAAATCCTTCTCCAGGTCAACAAAGCGCGGCAGGTCGGCTTCCAGCGGGGTCGCGTCGCGGCCCAGTTCGTTGCCGAAGGCACGGTAGGATTTCTCCTGGCGCAGCCAGTTCTGGGCGCGGGCGCCGACCAGCTTCATGCCGTGCTTCTCGCCGGCCTTCTCCAGCAGGTCGAACAGGTAGTTCTGCATCTCGATCGGGTGATGCAGTTCCCAGCCCAGTTCACCGGTGTAGGCCACGCGGATCGCATTGACCGGGCACATGCCCAGTTCGATCTGCTTGGCCGACAGCCAGGGGAAGCGCTTGTTGCTGAGTGCGGTTTCCGGATCGGCGTCGACGATCACCTCTTTCAGCACATCGCGGGACTTGGGGCCTGCGATGGCGAAGACGCCCCACTGGGTGGTCACGTCCTGGATCTCGATGTAGCCGAACTCTTCCATCTTGTCCTCAGCCGCCTTGCGCAGGAAGTCGGCGTCATACTCGGACCAGGCGCCGGCGGAGACCAGGTAGTAGTTGTTCTCGCCGTTGCGGACGATGGTGTATTCGGTGCGGGTGGTGCCGAATGCAGTCAGCGCGTAGGTCAGGTTGATGCGGCCAACCTTCGGCAGCTTGTTGCAGGTGAACCAATCCAGGAACTGGGTGGCACCGGGGCCTTTGACGACATGCTTGGTGAAGGCGGTCGCGTCAATGAGGCCAACGCCTTCACGCACGGCTTTGGCTTCGTCCACGGCGTGCTGCCACCAGCCGCCGCGGCGGAAAGAGCGGGCGTCGTGGTCGTAGTTCTGCGGCGCATCGACGGGGCCGAAGTAGTTCGGGCGTTCCCACCCGTTGACCCAGCCGAACTGTGCGCCGCGGGCCTTCTGGCGGTCGTATGCCGGTGCGGTGCGCAGCGGACGGCAGGCTTCGCGCTCTTCGTCCGGGTGGTGCAGGATGTAGACGTGCTCATAGCACTCTTCGTTCTTGCGGGCCGCGAACTCGGTGGTCATCCAGTTGGAGGAGTAGCGTTTCGGGTCGAGCGACGCCATGTCGATCTCGGCCTCGCCGTCCACCATCATCTGGGCCAGGTAGTAGCCGGTGCCGCCTGCGGCGGTGATGCCGAAGGAGAAGCCTTCCGCCAGCCACATGTTGCGCAGGCCCGGTGCCGGGCCGACCAGCGGGTTGCCGTCGGGGGTGTAGCAGATCGGGCCGTTGAAGTCGTCTTTCAGGCCGCTCTCGGCACAGGACGGAACGCGCTCTGCCATCGCCATGTACTGTTCGGCGATCCGGTCCAGATCCAGCGGGAACAGGTCAGCGCGGAAGCTGTCCGGCACGCCGTGCTCGAACTGGGCGGGCGCGCCGCGCTCGTAGATACCCAGGATCCAGCCGCCGCGCTCTTCGCGGGCATAGGATTCATTGTCGGCGTCGCGCACAACGGGGTGCTCGGGGTTGCCGGCTTCACGCCATTTGACCAGCTCGGGGTCCTTGTCCATGACGATGAAGGTGTGCTCGACCGGGATGGCCGGCATCTTGATGCCCAGCATTTTCGCGGTGCGCTGCGCGTGGTTGCCGGATGCGGTCACGACGTGCTCGGCGGTGATTACCACCTGCTCGTCGGAAGGAACCAGGTTGCCGCCCTTTTCGACCATCTTGGTGCAGGTGACTTCCCAGTGGGTGCCGGTCCAGTGGAACGCGTCGGCCTGCATTTTGCGAACGATATCGACGCCGCGCTGACGGGCACCCTTGGCCATCGCCTGGGTCACGTCTGCCGGGTTAATGTAGCCGTCCTCGGTGTGGTAGATCGCGCCCTTCAGGTCGCCGGTCTCGATCAGCGGCCAGCGTTCCTTGATCTGATCCGGGGTCAGCCACTCATAGTCCACGTCGCAGGTCTCTGCGGTGGAGGCATAGAGCATGTATTCGTCCATGCGCTCCTGGGTCTGCGCCATACGCAGGTTGCCCACCACGGCAAAGCCGGCGTTCAGGCCGGTTTCCTCTTCCAGGGTCTTGTAGAAATCGACCGAGTACTTGTGGATGTGGGTGGTCGCATAGGACATGTTGAACAGCGGCAGCAGGCCCGCCGCGTGCCAGGTCGAGCCGGAGGTCAGCTCGTCACGCTCGATCAGCATGACGTCTTCCCAGCCGGCTTTGGCCAGGTGATAGGCAATCGAGGTGCCGACGGCGCCGCCGCCAACAACAAGTGCTTTGACTTGGGTTTTCATTCTCCCGCTCTCCAGCTTAATGAGATTCTTGGCGACGGTTATGCCCGCGCATTGAAATCCGCGCAAAATCAGGCCGACGCAAAAACACTCAAAACCGACCTTGCGCGCCACAGCATACCGGATTCTGCGGGTGGCAGTGCCGGAAATGGCGTTTTTCTGCGCAAGCAAAAGGGGGCCGCGGCCCCCTGAAGTCTGTGTCTTACGCTGTTCTGCCAGGCGTCAGCATTCGGCCTCATTGCTGCGGCGGATGCAGACCGGCTGGTCGCCTGAGGTGCTGCTGCCCAGTGCGGCCAGCCTGTCCCAGCTGCCGGCATCTCCCCCGCTGCGGGCGGCGTGCTCCTTGGCGGCGCGGGCGCGGGCAAAGCGCTCCTGCACGATGGTGCCGTAGTCGGTGGCGCTCAGATCGCCCCAGCCAAGGCCTGCGTCACGGGTCTGGAAGTAATAGTCGGCACCAATCACCGCCTGGGTGCTGAACACCAGGATGCCCATTGCTTTCTTCAGTCCCATTTCCGTCCTCCGGGTCCGCATGTGCCTTGCTGTTCACCTCAGATTCAAACCTGGCGCAGAATTGCGGCAGCTTTCCGGCAATTCGGGGAAAAGCCCATGCAATTGCGCGGACCCTGCCGTGCCGCTTGCCCCGCTGGGATCAGTCGCAGGTCCGCGTGGTGCCGCTCCGGATGCAGCCGCTGCCTTCGCCGCCGTCACCCGCCAGCCCCTTGCTGACCTTGACCGGCGACACGCCGCTGCTGTCCTGCGGTGCCGGGCTGCCTTCCTGACTGGAGCCGCCCGTGAAGACACCAAGCAGCGAACCCGCCAGCCCTGCCAGCTTGCCGGAGGTGGCGCCGCTGCTGTTCCCGCCAGCCTCCATCGCGGCGGGGTCTTCCGCTTCGATTGCTACGCCGTCCCTAACCGCACCGGCCTCTGCCATCAGCCGGGTCAGCCGTTCGCGGTAGGCCGCTTCCAGCACCGCACCGGGGTCCGGCACATCGCCGCTGGTCACATCAATAAAGGCTGTGGTGCCGGTCACCGCGCCGGCCAGCAGTTTGCCGGGATCAATGTTTTCGATCTTCAGCTGCGCGGCCTTGGCTTCGATGCTCTGCAACTCGCTGCGCAGCCGGGTGATATCCCTTGCCAGCTCCTGCTCAGCGGCGGCGGGCACGGTCACGTCATTGCCCACGGTGGGAACCGGCTGTTCCAGCAGGCCGTTCAGCCCGTCATAGTCGATGGCCGCCAGAACCTCCCTGATGGTGCTGTCCGGCGCATCCGCATGGACCACGATGGTGGCGCGTTCGCCGAAGCCCAAAACCCCTTCGAATTTGCGCATCTTGCCGCTGCTGCGCTTGTAGATGCCCTGATCGCGGCCAAAGGCGACACCGCCGATGACGGCATAAGGTTCCTCAGGCAGCCCCATGCCGCGCATCGAGGACACAACCATCCCCCCCAGGGTGTTCGGGTTCTGCAGGCCGCGCAGATGGACGCTGAGCACGACCACTTCACCGTCCTTGGCGTAGCCCCAGCTGTGCGGGTCCATCTTGGCTGCCCGTTTCTGCAGGCGGACGCTATCCAGCGCCTGATCCAGTTCCGCCAGCGGATCGCTCTCCGCCTCCGCGCCGCCACCCCCTGCCGCCAGCACTTCTGGCCGTTCAAGCAGGCTGAAACGCTCCATGCCGGCGGGCGCTTCGGGCAGATACGCCTTGCCGCCCTGCCGCCAGCGGTCTCGGCGCTCCTGCTCCAGATCCGCCAGGCGCTGCTCTGCCTTATGGCCCAGGTAGCGGCTTTCGATGGTGCCGGCATAGCCGGAAAGGCTCAGACTGCCAAAGTCCAGCCCTGCCCGGCGGGTCTGCTGTTCATAGTCAACGCCCAGAAATACCAGCCCGCACACAGCTGCGAAGCCTGCCAGATGCTTGATGCTCATAATGTCCTCATGGAAATGCCCGAAATCTTTCCATCCGGCTAATGGGCATTTGGGGCGGGATTGCGGCGTAAACGCGAAAAGAGCGCGCGCCACGCCCGCACAGATTGAATCTGCCGGACCGGGTTCCGTTCTGCTGTTTCTGTCTGGCCTGTTCCGCTATGCTGTATCGTCTGTGTCTGCCAGCGGTAAGGAGTGGCGGCGCCGCCAAGGGGCGGAGGCGGGACGGGAGGGTTGCTCCCGCACGCGAAACGTCGTCTGTGCGTGCCCGTGCCAATGGGCCCTGTTCCTGGATGCCGGGGGTGTCAGGCCCGACAGTGACCGCGATCGGGAAGCAGTGTGACATAAGGAGCTTAAAAGGCCGTAAGCTATGCGTACGCTGCCGACGCAACGGCTGGCAGGCGGGCAGAGCTCCCCTGCCCCTGACATCCAGACCGGATATTTCCCCCTGTGCCGCCGCCCCGCCCTGCTACACTGCAAGCGGATGGCAGCCTCAGAAGGGGATTACCAATGAAGAAACAAGTTGCAGAATTTCTGGGTACTTTCACGCTTGTCCTGTTCGGGTGCGGTTCCGCGGTGATCGCGGGGGCCGACATCGGGCTGACAGGTATCAGTCTTGCCTTCGGGCTGGCCCTGACCGGCATGGCCTATGGGATCGGGCCGGTGTCGGGCTGTCATATCAACCCTGCGGTTTCCCTTGGCATGGTGGCGGCAGGCCGGATGCCGCTGCCGGAGGCGGTGAAATACATTCTGGCACAGATCGCAGGCGCAATCGCCGCGGCATTGGTGCTGCTGATCATTGCCAGCGGCAAGGCGGACTACGATGTTGCCGTCAACGGGCTGGGTCAGAACGGCTGGGGCGCAGGCTATCTGGGAGAGTACAACATCCTGGCCGCCTTCTTGTTCGAGGCCGTGGCAACCTTCCTGTTCATGGTTGTCATCCTAGGGGCCACGGGCAGCCGGGCGCCGGCCGCGCTGGCCGGGCTTGCGATTGGCCTGGCGCTGGTTGCAATCCACCTCGTGGGCATCAACGTCACCGGCGTTTCGGTGAACCCTGCCCGTTCCATCGGGCCCGCGCTGTTTGCCGGTTCAACGGCCTTGTCGCAGCTTTGGCTGTTTATCGTCGCTCCGGTTCTGGGCGCGGTTGCAGCAGGGGTGCTGTTCAAGTCCGGCCTGCTTGATCAGTCTGAATGAAGCACCGGCACCGGCTAGGCGCATTCCGGTCCGGTTCAGGCCAAGGCTACAACGCCCCCAGTGCCCCGGCAATCACCCAGAGGCTTAGCCCGATCCAAGTGCCGGTCAGCCCCCAGAACAGCAAGGGATGGGTGCTGCGGCGGACGGGTTCAATGAAATCGGCCCGTCCCGTGCGCAGCGCGGGCCAGCTCCAGAGCAGGAACAGCACGCCCCAGAACAAAGGGACATCCAGCACCACCGCCAGCCAGATGCACAAGAGGCCCAGCCCGGCCTTCCACGGCAGTCTGGCTCCCGGCGCGGCCCGGTTTCCACTGCTGTCTTCCGGCTCCAGCGCCCGGATCATGAAAGCCGCCCCCTGCGGGTCGGCCGCCATCAGGCGCCCGTCCTGCAGGTCCACCGTGACCTCGCCGCCCAGCGCGGACAGTTTCTCCGCCGCCTGTTCCAGCGAGCCGACAGCGAAACAAGGCATCCAGTACCGGAACTTGCCGCGGATTTCCTCCGGCACCTCCTCGGCGACGGCCACCAGGCTGCCGTCCGGGTGGCGGATATCGTAGACCGGCCAGGGCGACTCCGCCGTCTTGTGGAAGGTCCAGCCGAACAGGTCCTTGTAGAAATCCGCGATCAGCGCGATATCCGGCAGGTGATGGAAACGGCGGACCACATGGCCGGGCTGCGGCGGCCCTTCCGGCGGCGTAAGGCTGCTGCCCTCCACCATGGTGAAGCCGGCACCGGAAGGATCGCGCACCAGCGCGATGCGGCTGTGTTCGTCAAACGGCTGCGGCTCGATCTCGATGATTGCGCCCTCGTGGCGGCGGGCGGCTTCGACCCTGGCGTCCAGATCCTCGACATGCACATAGGACATCCAGAAGGACGGCATGTTTATCTTCACCAGGAACTCCGGCATCGGGAACACTGCGGCGGCGGCCTGTGTCTTGTCCTGGGCAAAGTCGTAGCTGTCATCGCCGTCGAACGACCAGCCGAACAGGTCCGCATAGGTCTTGCGCGCCAGCGCCATGTCGAAGGTGGAAAGATCGGTCCAGATGAAATGCCCGATGGTCATTGCGGCCTGCTCCCTCGTGTTATGCCTGATCATGATCTAGGCATTGGGACGGGAAAGCGGAACGCACAAATCTTGCTGTTTTGCAGCCGCGCCTGGCCGGGGGCCTACATCTCCACGATTTTCCCGGGGTTTAGGATGTTCTCCGGGTCCAGCGCCGCCTTGATCGCCGCCATGTAGCGGGTGGCCTCGCCCAGTTCCTGCTGCAAATAGGGGCGCTTGCCCTGGCCGATGCCGTGCTCGCCGGTGCAGGTGCCGTCCATTTCGATCGCCATCTCGTTGAGCCAGCCGATGTACTCGTCCGCCTTCTGCCGTTCCGTGTCGCTGTCCATGTCAATGAGCAGGAGCGCGTGGAAGTTGCCATCGCCCACATGGCCGACCATCGGTGCCAGCAGCCCCATGCTTTCGGCCTTTTCCCGCGCCGCGCTGACGCATTCCGCCAGCCGCGAGATCGGCACGCAAACGTCGGTGGACAGACCCTTGGCGCCGGGACGCAGCTGCAGGCTGGCCCAGTACATGTCGTGGCGCGCCTGCCAGAGCTTGCTCCGCTCCTCCGGCGTCGAGGTGGCGGAGATGTCGAAACCGCCGAATTCTTCTGCGATGGAGGCGAACATGTCCGACTGCTCCACCACGCCGGCATCCGAGCCGTGAAATTCCAGCAGCAGCAGCGGCGTTTCCGGCAGGTCGAGGCCGGAATAGGCATTGGCGGCGCGCACGCTCATCTCGTCCAAGAGTTCGATCCGGGCGACCGGGATGCCGTACTGGATGGTCATCATCACCGCGCGGCAGGCCTCATCCACGGTGCGGAAGGAGCAGCGGGCAGAGCGGATCGCCTCCGGGATGCCCTGCAGTTTCAGGGTCAGTTCGGTGATCAGGCCCAGCGTGCCCTCGCTGCCGACCAGCAGACGGGTGAGATCATAGCCAGCGGAGGATTTCTTGGCCCGTTGCGCAGTGCGGATCACGGCGCCGTCGGCCATCACCGCCTCCAGAGCCAGCACGTTGTCCTTCATGGTGCCGTACCGCACCGCATTGGTGCCGGAGGCGCGGGTCGCCGCCATACCGCCAAGCGAGGCATTGGCGCCGGGATCAATCGGGAAGAACAGGCCCTGATCGCGCAGGTAGGTGTTCAGCTGCTCGCGGGTGACGCCGGGCTGCACCACCACGTCCAGATCCTCGGCATGAACCGCGATGATCTGGTCCATCCGCATCATGTCCACGCAGATGCCGCCAGCGGGCGCGTTCACATGCCCCTCCAGCGAAGTGCCGGTGCCGAAGGGAATGACCGGCACGCCGTATTCGGCGCAGACCGCGACGATCTCCGATACCTCCCGCGTGGTGGTCGGGAAGACCACCGCATCCGGCGCCTGGTTGGTGATCCAGGTGGTGGTGTGGCCGTGCTGCTCGCAGATGGCCTGGCCGGTCTGCAGCCGGTCGCCGAACTGCTGGCTCAGCGCATCAATCGCGGCGGCGATCCCGGCCTCGTTGCGCGGCAGTGATGTGGCTTGGACCATGGCGGCCTCCCCTGGCAGCGGGGCGCGATACCCCGGAACAATTCACCTGTTAACTTACGGCCAGCCACCGGAGTTCAGCAATACCCAGAACCCCGTAGCCGCCCCAGCCCACCCGGCCTATCCGCCCAGTGCGATCCCTTCCCGCCGCGGATCCGCCGCACCTTTCAGCCCATCGCCGATTTCAATCGCATGCAGGCCGGAGGTCAGGTCGCGGGCATTGACCTCATAGCCCATGTCTGTCAGCGCCTCTGACAGCTCCTCTGCGCTGGTGCCCGCCTCCACATCATAAGTGCCAAAACGGTTGACCAGATGCGGCAGTGCCAGCGCGGCCTGGATATCCATCCCCCAATCCGCCCAGGCGATGATCGACTTGGCCACATAGCCAATGATGCGGCTGCCGCCGGGGGATCCGATGGCCAGTACCGGCTTGCCATCCTTCAGCACAATCGTCGGCGCCATCGAGGACCGCGGCCGCTTGCCCGGCTCCAGCCGGTTGGCGATGGGCACCCCGTTCGCATGGGTCCGGAAGGAAAAATCCGTCAGCTCATTGTTCAACAGGAACCCGGCCGCCATCAGCCGCGAGCCAAAGGCATTTTCAATCGTCGTGGTCATCGACAGCACGTTGCCGTACTGGTCCACAATCGAGATATGGGAGGTCGAGGGCAGCTCGATCGACTCATCATCCGCCAGCATCAGCGCGTGATCAAATTCCGGGGCGCCCGGCGCCACTTCGGGCAGTGCATCATCGCCCTGCAAGAGCTCTGCCCGGCCCGCCAGATAGTCCGCCGCCACCAGCCCATGGGTGGGCACCGGCACATAATCGCTGTCCGCCATGTAGCGGCCCCGGTCGGCAAAGGCGAGGCGCGAGGCATCGCCGATCAGCCGCCAGGCCTCGGCGCTTTCCGCCCCCAGCTCCGCCAGATCGTAGTTACCCAGCATCCCCAGGATCTGCCCCACGGTCAGCGCACCAGAGGACGGCGGCCCCATGCCGCAGGCCTCGAATTCGCGGTAGGCTGCACAGACCGCCGGGCGCTCCTTGACCTGATACAGCGCCAGATCGGTGGCGGAGAGCACACCGGGGTTGCCCTCAGCCGTGGTCACTGCGCGCACGATCTCTGCCGCGATGGGGCCTGCGTAGAACGCCCCCGCCCCGCCCTCTGCCAGCGCCCGCAGGGTGGCGGCATAGTCCGGGTTCAGCAGGGTTGCGCCCTCGGCAATGGGTTCGCCCTCAGGCAGGAAATAGGCCGCGGTGGCCGGGGCACGTGCGAGCCGTTCAGCGTCGCCCTCGACCAGCGCGGCCAAACGCGGCGAGACGGCAAAGCCATCCTCCGCCAGCCGGATGGCCGGCTCAAACAGCGATGGCCAGTTGGCACGGCCCCAGCGGCGGTGCGCCTCTTCCAGCAAGGCAGGCGTGCCAGGCGTGCCGACAGACCGGCCCCCGACCACCGCATCAAAGAACTTCAGCGGCTCGCCGTTTTCATCCTGAAACAGGGTCGGCGCCGCCGCCAGCGGCGCAGTCTCGCGCCCGTCCAGCGTGGTCAGCTCGCCCGTGGCGGCGTCATACCAGACCAGAAACGCGCCGCCGCCCAGGCCGGAGGATTGCGGCTCCACCAGACCCAGCACGGTTTGCACCGCCACCATCGCATCCGCCGCAGTGCCGCCCGCGCGCAGCACGGCAGCACCGGCCTCCACCGCGTGCGGGTTGGCGGCGGCGACCATCCAGTTGTCCGCTTCCACCGGCTGGCCTTCGGCCTTGGCCTCCAGCGCAGCGGCCACCTCGGGGGAAATCGCCTCAAAGGTGCCTGCGGTTGCAGCCTCGGGGGCCACCGCATCTGCGGCCTCCTGCGCGGCGGCAGGGCCAGCAGCAAATGCGGCAGCGGCCAGAATCAGATACTTCATGAAAAGTCCTCCTTGATAATTCCAGCCCTGCAGCCGCAGTTACAGCATGGACGGCACAACCTGATCCGGCGGCCGGTGGCCGTCTTCAAACGTCTTGATGTTCAAAAGCACTTTCTCGCCCATCTCGATCCGCCCCTCGATGGTGGCCGATCCCATATGGGGCAGCAGCACCACATTGGGCAGCTCGCGCAGGCGGGGGTTGATGTCGGTGCCGTGCTCATAAACATCCAGCCCCGCGCCCGCGATCTCATCCGAGCGCAGCATCCGGGTCAGCGCGTGCTCGTCGATCACCTCGCCGCGCGACGTGTTCACGATCACCGCCGAAGGTTTCATCAGCTTCAGCCGCCGCGCGTTCATCAGGTGGAAGGTGGAAGGCGTCGAAGGGCAGTTGACGGAAATCACATCCATCCGCGCCACCATCTGGTCAAGGCTCTCCCAATAGGTGGCCTCCAGCTTCTCCTCAATCTCCGGGCGCAGGCGGCGGCGGTTATGGTAATGGATCTGCATCCCGAAGGCGGCGGCGCGCTTGGCGACCGCCTGGCCGATCCGGCCCATGCCCAGGATACCCAGACGGCGCCCGGCGATGCGGCCGCCGAGGAACGCGGTCGGCGCCCAGCCCTGCCAGTCGCCCTTCTGCATAACCGCCAGCCCTTCTGGCATTCGGCGCACCACCGCCATGATCAGCGCCATGGTCATATCAGCGGTGTCATCGGTCAAAACACCGGGGGTGTTCGACACCAGAATGCCGCGCTGGCGGGCGGTGGCAACGTCGATGTGATCCACGCCGGCGCCGTAATTGGCGATCAGCTTCAGCCGCTCGCCGGCCTGCCCCAGCAGGCCCGCATCAATGGTATCGGTGACCGTCGGCACCAGCACATCGGCGTCCTTCAGCGCCGCGGCCAGCTCGCTGCGGGTCATCGGCGTGTCATCCTCGCGCAGGCGCACATCGAACAGCTCACTCAGCCGGGTTTCCACAGGTTCCGGCAACCGTCGCGTAACGACAACACTCAATCGGTCTCTTGGCACTTGTGCTCTCCCTTGGGCTTTTCAATCCGCACGCCTCCATGGCATCGTGGCGCAGGATGCGCAGAGGCACAAGAACCCAACCGCATTCCCTTGCCTCTCGGCCGGAAATTTCCCGGACGCAGCAGGGGCATAACCAGACGGGCGGAAGACCGGAACAAGAGGCTGGGCATAACCCGGCTGGGCAACGAAGAGGCGAGCAAGCAGTGAGAAACGCGGCAATGGCACTCCGCCATCTGGCAGCGGCAGCAGCAATGACAGTGCTGACGGCCACCGTTTGTGCGGCCGAATCCCGCGGCCCGGTCACCAACCTGCCCCTGCCCCGCTATGTCTCGATGAAGGCCGCAACCGGCAATGTGCGCCGCGGCCCGTCGCTGACCCACAAGATCGACTGGGTGTTCAAACGCCGCGGCATGCCGCTGGAGATCACCGCGGAATACGGCCACTGGCGCCGGGTGCAGGACCGCGACGGCGCCGGCGGCTGGGTGCATTACGCGCTCCTGTCCGGCGTGCGCACTGTGCTGGTCGAGGAGGACATGCTGACCGTGCACGCCCGCCCCGACACCCGCGCGCCGGTGACTGCCGCCTTTGAACTGGGCGTGGTGGCGCGGCTGGGCGAATGCGCCAGTGACTGGTGCGAGATCTCGGCCGGCGGCTACAGCGGCTGGGCGCCGAAGAAAAAGCTCTGGGGCGTCGCCCCGGACGAGCTGCGCGAGTAACCCCGGCTCCTTAATCTTTCCCGAAAAACTCCGGGGTGAATAGCGCCGGCGGCCCAAGAGGGGCAGCGCCCCTCTTTAAATCAGGCCTGCGGGGCAGCGCCCCTCTTCCAATCAAGCCCTGGGGGCAGCGCCCCTCACCGCCCTACATTTCAGCGTTGCGGCAATCCGCGCGGTGGCGCAGATGCGCCAAACCATTGCACCCGCAGCAATCGTGTTCTACATGGGGGCCACACACATGGCTGCCCAGGCCGGTCCCGCCCGAAACACGGGCGCCGCTGCGGCAGCACCGGACTACCCGAAACCGGCGCGGCCTGTCCGCGCTGATGCCCTATAAGCCTCCGAGATCGCTGAAAGGTTGTGGAACATGGCAGAAAATCAAACCCCGGACATATTGTATACCATTGTAGACGAAGCGCCCGAACTGGCCTCGGCATCCTTCCTGCCGATCATCCGCAAGTTCGCGTCTGCCGCCGGTGTGACCGTCGGCACCAAGGACATTTCGCTGGCCGGCCGTATCATCGCCTCCTTCCCGGAGAACCTGACCGAAGCACAGCGCCAGAGCGATGATCTGGCCGAGCTGGGCCAGCTGGTGAAAACTCCGGACGCCAATGTGATCAAGCTGCCGAACATCTCCGCTTCGGTGCCGCAGCTGACCGCGGCCATCAAGGAACTGCAGGGCCAGGGCTATGACATCCCGGACTACCCGGAAGAGCCGAAGAGTGACGCCGAGAAAGACGTGCGCGCCCGCTACGACGCGATCAAGGGCTCCGCGGTGAACCCGGTCCTGCGCGAAGGCAACTCCGACCGCCGCGCTGCCAAGGCGGTGAAGAACTTCGCCCAGAAGAACCCCCATTCGATGGGCGCATGGTCGGCGGACAGCAAGACCAAAGTGTCGTCGATGCCCGGCAACGATTTCTATGCCAACGAGAAATCCGCCACCATCACCGCCGCCCAGGCCGGTGCCGCGCGGATCGAGTTCGTGGCCAAGGACGGCGCCGTCACCGTGCTGAAAGACGGCTGGCCGCTGGAAGAGGGCACCGTGGCGGACGCCACCTTCATGTCGGTGAAGGCGCTGTCGTCCTTCCTCGGCGAAGCGATTGCCGACACCAAGGCGGACGGCACCATGTTCTCGCTGCACATGAAGGCCACCATGATGAAGGTCTCCGACCCGATCATCTTCGGTCACGCGGTCAAGGCCTGGCTGGCACCGGTGTTCGAGAAATACGGCGCCGAGCTGGACGCGCTGGGTGTGAACCCGAACTCCGGCATGGGCGACCTGCTGGAGCGCGTCAAAGGCAACGCCGAAATCACCGCCGCCATCGAAGCGGTGCGCGCCGAGCGCCCCGACATGTACATGGTGGACAGCGACAAGGGCATCACCAACCTGCATGTGCCGTCGGATGTGATCATCGACGCCTCGATGCCTGCGGTGATCCGCGCCGGCGGCAAGGGCTGGGACCAGGACGGCAACAAGGGCGACACCAACTGCGTGATCCCCGACCGCTGCTATTCCACCGTCTATGACGAGACCATCAATTTCTTCAAAGCCAACGGCGCGCTGGACGTGACCACCGCAGGTGCGGTCGCCAACGTCGGCCTGATGGCGCAGAAGGCTGAGGAATACGGCTCCCACCCGACCACGTTTGAGGCGCCCGCCGACGGCACCATCCGCATCGTGCTGGCGGGCGGCGACACGCTGCACAGCCATGACGTCGAGACCGGCGACATCTGGCGTTCCTGCACCGTCAAGAAAGCCCCGATCGAGAACTGGATCCTGCTGGCAATGGACCGCCAGCGCCTGACCGGCTCCGAGGCGATCTTCTGGCTGGACGCAAACCGCGCCCATGACGCAGAGCTGATCAAATACGTGAAGCCCGCGCTTGAGGCGGCCGGCGTTGCGGACAAGTTCCAGATCATGGCGCCGCGCGAAGCCACCCGCCAGAGCCTGGAAACCATCACCGCAGGCAAGGACAGCATCGCCATCACCGGCAACGTGCTGCGCGACTACCTGACCGACCTGTTCCCGATCCTGGAGCTGGGCACCTCGGCCAAGATGCTGTCGATCGTCAAGCTGATGCAGGGCGGCGGGTTGTTTGAAACCGGCGCCGGCGGCTCTGCCCCCAAGCACGTGCAGCAGCTGGTCGAGGAAAACCACCTGCGCTGGGATTCGATGGGCGAGTTCTGCGCCCTCGGCGAGTCGCTGAACTTCCTGGCCGATGTCAAAGGCAACACCAAGGCCGGCGTGCTGGGCCGTGCGGCTGAGGACGCGACCCAAGGCATCCTGGACCACAACCGCTCTCCCTCGCGCAAGGTCGGCCAGCCCGACAACCGCGACAGCCACTACTGGTTCGCCCGCTACTGGGCCGAGGCACTGGCGGCGCAGACCGAGGATGCAGCCCTGGCGGCGCATTTCGCCCCCATCGCCGAGGAGCTGGGCGCCAAGGAAGAGCAGATCATCAGCGAACTGGCTGCGGCCCAGGGCGCGCCCGCCGATATCGGCGGCTACTTCCGCCCCAGCGTGGAGCTGAAAGCCAAGGTGATGCGCCCCAGCGCCACGCTGAACGCCATCATCGGCTGATCCCAGCGGATCTGAAAACATGGATGCCCGGGGCTTTCCCCGGGCATTTTCTTTGCGCTGCCGCCGCCGCCCGGCTTGACCGGACGGTCTGTACTGCCCAGAAATTGAGCCTGCGGCCCGACACCGCAGCACAGGCAGGCAGGCAGAGAAACAGCATCCCATGCAGAAACGGGGCAGCTTCAAGAAGCTCAATCACTTGCGCCAGCTGGACAGCCGCAAGCAGCCGCTGATCGTGCATGCGGAGGAGGCCTGGTTCCGGCACATCCTGGAGGGCGGCTGCGAGTTTTTCGAGAAGATCGGCGTCAGCGCCCATGCGCGGGGCTGCAAGCCACTGCTGATCCACGCCGAGGATGTCCTGTCCTTCGGGCTTCTGGGGTCAGATCATCTGCAAATCGTCATCGGCCCGAAACGCGCGCAGGGGCCGCGCATCTTTCACGCCCAGCCCAGCTATCTGCGCGGCTTCTGGTATCTGGACCCGCAGGGCTATTACTGGAACTCCAGCCTCTCCGGGCAGCTGTTCGACCCGCAATCGGTGGATGGCGCCGCAGCAGAGCATTTCTTCAACGGCGTGCGCGGCCATGCGCTGCGGCGCAACGTCTCCAAACGGGCGCAAAGCGCGCGCACGCCCGGCGGGCTGGCGCCTGCAGACGCCGCCATTTTCGTGCAGGACATCGAGAAATACCGCGAGCCGGTGCATTACCTGACCACAGCGGAGATGATCACAGCCGCCTGCGCGGCGGTGCCCGGCAGGGTCTACGTCAAGCCGCATCCGCTGCAGGATGCTGCCGCGCTGCGCGGGCTGGAAGAGCTCTGCGCCGGGATTGCCAATGCAGAGCTGAGCCGTGCCAGCGTGCATGACCTGATCGCTGCCTCAGCTGCGGTTGTGTCGCAGAACTCGGCCGTCGGGTTCGAGGCGCTGATGCACCGCAAGCCGGTGCTGACCTGCGCGGCGTCCGACTATCATCACGGCACGCTGGTCTGCCGCACTGGGGCGGAGCTGCAGGAGAACCTGAGCCGGGCTGGGGAGGCCTTTGCCGCCTTCCCGTTTGAACGCTATTTCTACTGGTTTCTGGGGCTGCACATGCTGGAGCCGCAAAAACCGGACTTTGCGGACCGCGCCTGGAACCGGCTGCTGGCGCCCGCCCCGACGAAATGAACAGCGCCCGGGTTTGCAGCCCGGGCGCTATGCTTTTCAGGACCCCGCGGGATCAGGCAGGCGCATCAGAAATCCTGCCACAGGTCGCGGGCGGCGTTGCCGCTGGCGGCCGCCGCGGCGGGTTGGGGCGCGGGCTGCATGTCCCAATCATCGCCGCCATGGGCGCTCGGCGCCGGCGCTGCTGCCGGGGTGCTGGAGGCCTTGGCCGGGGCGGCCAGCTGGCTGCCGCCCGCGATCTTGAAGTGGGCCACCAGATCGGCCAGCTTGCCAGCATCGGTCTTCAGCATGTGGCCCGCTGCAGTCGCCTCCTCGACCATCGCCGCGTTCTGCTGGGTCACCTGATCCAGCTGGGTCACGCCGGTGTTGATCTCGTTGAGGCCGGTCGACTGCTCCGCCGCGCCCTCGGCAATGCCGGAGACCAGCTGCGAAATATGGGTGACCTGGCTGACGATGCTTTGCAGCGCATCGCCCGCCTTGCCCACCAGGTCCACCCCGCGGGCGACCTGGCCGGAGCTGTCGGAGATCAGCGTCTTGATCTCCATCGCCGCGTCCGACGAGCGCTGCGCCAGCGCCCGCACTTCGCTGGCGACGACCGCGAAGCCGCGGCCCGCCTCGCCGGCCCGCGCGGCCTCAACGCCCGCGTTCAGTGCCAGAAGGTTGGTCTGGAAGGCGATGTCGTCGATCACCGAGATGATCTGGCTGATCTTATTGGAGCTTTCCTCGATTTCGGTCATCGCCGAGACCGCGCTTTGCACCACCTCGCCGCTGGTGCGGGCCTCTTCCTTGGCCTCGTCCATCGTCGCCTCGACGCTGCGGGCGCCGTCGGCGGCGGATTTGACGGACGCGGTCAGCTCATCCAGCGCCGCGGCGGTCTGCTCCAGGGTGGCCGCCTGGCTCTCGGTGCGGTGCGACAGGTCGTCGGAGGCCTGGCTGATCTCGGTGGCGCCGTTGCGGATGCTGGCGGCGGCGGCAATCACCTGCTCCACCGTGGAGCTGAGGTTCTGCGCGGTGGTGTTGAAGTCCTGGCGCAGCTGTTCGTAATCCTGCGGGAAGGTCTCGGTGATCTGCGCCGTCAGGTCGCCCTGCGACAGCGCCGACAGCTTGCTGCTGAGCGCCGCCACAACCTTGCTGCGCTTCTCGTTCAGCGCATGTTCGGCATCCTCCAGCTCCTGCTGCCGGATCAGCGCCTGGCGGAAGACATCCAGGGTGCGGGCCATCTCGCCGATTTCGCTTTTGTTGGCGGTGGCCGGAATGGCGCTGGCGGTGTCGCCCTCCGCCATCGACTGCATCCGCCCGCGCAAGGCGCTGACCGGCCCGGTGACGCTGCGGGTGATCAGGGTCGCGCCCGCCATCAGAACCGCCAGGGTCACAAGCAGACCTGTCACGGTTGTGATGATGTTTTCCTGCACCTTGGCCTCGATATCCGACACATAGGCACCGGTGCCGATGATCCAGCCCCAGGGCTCATAGACCCGGATATAACCCATCTTGGCCTCGATCACGCCGGTGCTTGCGTTGGCGAAATGATAGATCAGCGAGCCCTGGCCGTCCGCCTTGGCAATCTTGAGCATCTCCTGATAGATCTTGACCCCATTTTCATCGGTCAGGCCAGGCTGGCGCGTGCCCACCCACTCCGGCAGGAAGGCGTTGGCAGTGATCACCAGATCGAAGTCAAAAGCGTGGAAATCGCCGGCTGTGCCGAACCTGAAGGTCTCCAGCGCCGTGCGCCCCATCTCGCGGGCCGCGGCCGCGTCCAACTGGCCGTCTTCGACCTGGCTTTGCAGCGCGTCCAGCTGGCTGAAGGCCAAGTCGGTGATCTGATGCAGCTCACGTTCGCGGCTGGCGTATTCGTCGTTATTCGAGCGGACCAGCAGGAAGACGGTCAGCATCGCAAACAAAAGAATCGCCAGGGCAGCCAGAGCGTAGATCCGGACAGGCAGACGGTAGAGAAATGCAGGCATAGTGATTTGGTCCCTTAGTTACAGGCCTAAGCTCTCCTCCCTAGAGACCTGCTCCTAAGAAATTCCTAGCTCGCAGACGATTGCAGCCGCCCGGAAGCTGCAGGGAACCGGCCTCCCCGAGGGCGCTTCAGTCGCGCTCAAATGATATCAATGTCTTAGGTGACCAACACGGCTGCGCGGCACGCGCACAAAATGCCGCAGGCAGATCGTTCTGCGACGCCTTCGGGCCGCTTTGCGCCCTGCCGGTTCAGCCGCTCAGGCCCGCAGTTCGAGCTTTGCCTGCCGCAACAGATGCGCAGGGAACCGCGCCGCAGAATCGGCGTTTTCACATATTTGTGGATTTTGTATCCATTATCCTGTATCTGATTCTCCACAACAACGAACCGACAGGAGGATCTCATGTTCAAATCGCTGGCCGCGGCTGCGGCGCTTGCCCTGGTGCCCTTGGCACCTGCCCTTGCGGATACGCTCGATGATGTGGTGGACCGCGGCACCCTGCGCTGCGGCGTGGTGCTGGATTTCCCGCCGATCGGCTACCGGGATGCCAACAACGAACCGGCAGGCTTTGACGTCGACTACTGCAACGACCTGGCGGCGGCGCTGGAGGTTGATGCCGAGATCCTGCCGGTGACCTGGGCCGAGCGCCTGCCCGCCATCGTGACCGGCCGTGCAGACGTGGTGTTCGGTGCCACCTCCGACAGCCTGGCGCGGGCGCGCACCGTCGGCTTCACCATTCCTTACGCGATCTATTTCGCCCAGGGCGTTGTGAACACTGAAAGCGGCATCGAAAGCTTTGAGGACATCAAGGGCAAGCGGGTGGCCGGTGCCATCGGCACCGTGCCGGAGCAGGAATGGCTGAAGATCGCCGCCGAATGGGGCGAAGAGGGCAATTACCAAGGCTACCAGTCCGAGAACGAGGTGTTCCTGGCTGTGGCGCAAGGCAAGGCGGACATCGGCCTGACCACCAACACCGCGGTGCTGCCGGTAACCCAGCAGTACGAGACCCTGGCGGCCGGCCCGCGGATGCCCTGGACCACCGATTACACCTCGGTCGTGGGCAAGCGCGAGGATGTCACCTGGATCAACTTCCTGAACCTGTTTGTGACCCACCAGGTGCGCTCGGGCCGTTATGCGGAGCTGTGGGGCAAATACGTCGGCGGCGACGCGCCTGAGCTGCGCATCCCCGGCGTGCTGTACTGATCCAACGGTGAAACCCGCCCCTGCCTGCCGCGCTCTCCCGGCGGCTGGCAGGGGCTAGGGAGCATAACCCCACATGTTCGACTATAATTTTCACTGGCGGCCGGTGATGAAAAGCCTGCCGGACCTGCTGGAGGCGGCCTCCCTGACGCTGCAGGTGGCGGTTCTGGCGATGGTGCTTGGCATCGTGCTCGGCCTCTGCCTGGCGCTGGCGCGACTGCACCTTCGGGGGCCGGTCTACTGGTTCGCCACCGCCTGGGTGGAGCTGGCCCGCAACACGCCGGCGCTGTTCCAGCTGTTCTTCTTCGGCTTCGGCCTCGGCGCCTTCGGCCTGCATCTGTCGCCCTATCTGATCGTGCTGGCGGGGCTGACCTTCAACTGCGCGGGCTATCTGGCGGAAAACTTCCGCGGCGGCTTCAAGGCGGTGCCGGAGACCCAGATCCGCGCTTCCCGCAGCCTTGGCATGACACCATGGCAGGCCTACAGCCGCGTGGTGATCCCGCAGGTGTTCCGCATCGTTTATCACCCGATCACCAACCAGATGGTCTGGGCGGTGCTGATGTCCTCTTTGGGGATGCTGGTGGGGTTCCGCGAACTGTCGGGCGAGACCCAGTTCTTCGCCTCCCGCACCTTCCGCATCTTTGAATATTTCGCGGTCACGGCGGTGATCTACTACGCCATCGTCAAGGTGATCCTGCTCAGCTCGCGGCTGATGGCCGCCCGGCTGTTCCGGTACTGAGGGGGAGCACCATGGAACCGACACTCAAGTTTTTCAGCGGCTTTGCCCCCAATGACCTGTGGTTCATGGGCGAGGCGGCGCTGCGCACGCTGTGGATTTCCGTCCTGTCGATCTCGCTTGGCACGGTGCTGGGCACCCTGTTCGGCTGGATGCTGTACGAAGGCCGCCGCGCTGCAACCCTGACGCTGGCGCCGGTGCTGGACGTGTTCCGCTCTGTGCCGCTGATCATCCAGCTGGTGCTGTTTTACAACTTCGCCCCGATCGTCGGGCTGAACCTTGATCCCTTTGCCTCCGGCACCGTGATCCTGACCGTCTATACCGCGGCGCTGGTGGCCAATGTCGCCCGCGGCGGGATTGAGGCGGTGGGCGCCCCGATGCGCCGCGCCGCACGCAGCCTTGGCATGAGCTACTGGCAGGATCTGCGCCATGTGGTGCTGCCGATCGGCGGGCGGGCGGTGTTCCCGTCCTGGGTCGGCGTTGCGCTGGGGGTGATGAAGGACAGCGCGCTGGTTTCCGTGCTCGGCTATGTCGAGCTGCTGAAGGCCAGCCAGATCCTGATCACCCGCACCCAGGAGCCGTTCCTGATCCTGGCCCTGGCCGGCGCCTTCTATTTCGCGCTGTCCTATCCGGTCTCCCGCTACGCCACACATCTCGAAAACAGGTGGGCCCAATGATTTCCATCCGCGACCTTCACAAGTATTTCGGCGCTCTGCACGTTCTGAAAGGCATCGACCTGGATGTGCAGAAGGGCGAGGTGCTCTCTGTCATCGGCGCCTCCGGCTCCGGCAAATCGACGCTGCTTTACTGCATCAACGGGCTGGAGATGATCCAGGACGGCGCAGTCACCGTCGACGGCACCGACGTCCATGCCAAGGGCACCGACATCAACAAGCTGCGCCAGAAGCTGGGCATGGTGTTCCAGCAGTGGAATTCCTTTCCCCATCTGACGGCGCTGGAAAACGTGGCGCTGGCGCCGCGCATCGTCAAAGGCAAATCCAAGGCTGAGGCCCGCGAGATTGCAGCGAAACAGCTGCAGCACGTGGGGCTGGGCGAGAAGCTGGATGTCTACCCCAGCGCCCTGTCCGGCGGCCAGCAGCAGCGTCTGGCAATTGCCCGCGCCCTGGCGATGGAGCCGGAATACATGCTGTTTGACGAGGCGACCTCTGCCCTTGACCCGGAACTGGTGGGCGAGGTGCTGGATACCATGCGCCTGCTCGCAGAAGAAGGCATGACGATGATCTGCGTCACCCACGAGATGGGCTTTGCCCGCGATGTCTCCGACCGGGTGGCCTTCTTCCATCAGGGCGTGATGGAGGAGATCGGCCCGCCCGCGCAGATTTTCGGCGACGCCCAGTCCGAACACACCCGCAAATTCCTCGCCAACGTGCGCTGACCCCTTCCCCCGCAGGCTGCCGTGCCTCCCAGCGGCAGCCTGCCCCTAACTGGAGAAATTGGATAATGTCTACAAACGTCTTCACCGGCACCATGCCGGCCCTGATGACCCCCTGCAACCCGGACCGCACGCCGAACTTCGACGCGCTGGTCAAAAAGGGCGAAGAGATGATCGCCGCGGGCATGTCGGCGGTGGTCTACTGCGGTTCGATGGGCGACTGGCCGCTGCTGACCGACGCACAGCGGATGGAGGGCGTCGCCCGCCTCACCGCCGCCGGTCTGCCGGTTGTGGTCGGCACCGGCGCGATCAACACCAAATCCGCCGTCGATCACGCCCGCCATGCGCAAGAGGTCGGCGCGGCCGGCCTGATGGTGATCCCGCGCGTGCTGTCCCGCGGCACCTCCGTTGCGGCGCAGAAGAACCATTTCAAAGCCATTCTGGACGCGGCTCCAGACGTCCCGGCAATCATCTACAACAGCCCCTACTACGGCTTTGCTACCCGCGCCGAGCTGTTCTTTGCCCTGCGTGCCGAGCACAAGAACCTGATCGGCTTCAAGGAGTTCGGCGGCAAGGACGACCTGCGCTACGCGGCGGAGCATATCACCAGCCAGGACGACCAGGTGACGCTGATGGTCGGTGTCGACACCGAGGTCTACCACGGGTTCGTGAACTGCGGCGCCACCGGCTCGATCACCGGTATCGGCTGTGCGCTCCCCAAGGAGGCGCTGCTGCTGGCGCGCCTGTCCAAACTGGCCGCCGAGGGCAGCGCCGAGGCCCGCGTCCGCGCGCAGGAGCTGACCGACGCGATCCACGTCCTGTCGACCTTCGACGAAGGCCCGGACCTGATCCTCTACTACAAGCACCTCCTGGTGCTGAACGGCGAGGACGACTACCGCCTGCATTTCAACGAGACTGACGAACTGTCCGATGCCCAGCGCAACTATTGCGAACAGCAGTACAAGCTGTTCCGCACCTGGTTTGCGGACTGGTCGGCGCAGGGCGGGATCATCGCCGAATGCATGTAGTCGACAGCCATACCGGAGGAGAACCCACCCGGGTAATCCTGGAGGGCGGTCCCGATCTGGGCACCGGCCCGCTGGCAGAGCGCGCGCGGCGGCTGGCAGAGGACCACATGGGCTTCTGCCACGCCGTGATGCGCGAGCCGCGCGGCCAGCCCGCCATGGTCGGCGCGCTGCTGGTGCAGCCCACCGATCCCACCTGCGCCGCTGGCGTCATCTATTTTGATGCCGATGCAGTGCTGGGCATGTGCGGCCACGGCACCATCGGGCTGGCGGTGACGCTGGCCCATCTGGGCCTGATCACCCCCGGCAGCCACCGCATTGAGACCCCCGTTGGCGTGGTGACGGTGCTGCTGGAGGACGCCAATACCGTCACCGTCACCAACATCGAAAGCCGCCGGGTGACCGCGGCGGCCAATGTCACCCTGCCGGACGGCAGTACAGTGACCGGCGACGTCGCCTATGGCGGCAACTGGTTCTTCATCATTGAGCCCAGCCCGCTGCCCTTGCAGACAGAGAACATCCGCGCCCTGACCGATCACGCCATCGCCATCCGCACCGCCGCCAATGCCCAAGGCGTCGGCGGCGAAAACGGTGAGCCGATCGACCATGTGATCTTCCAAGGCCCCTCCCCCCGCGCGGGCATCCACAGCCGCAACTTCGTGCTCTGCCCGGATGATACCTACGACCGCTCCCCCTGCGGCACCGGCAGTTCCGCCCGGCTGGCCTGCCTGGCAGCAGCGGGGCGGCTGCAACCGGGCGAGCAGATCATCCAGGAAAGCATCATCGGCTCCCCCTACCGCCTGTCCTATCAACCGGGGTTGAACGGCGGCGTGATCCCCACCCTTAGCGGCCAGGCCTTTGTGATGGGCGAGGGCAAGCTGCTCTTCAGCCCCGATGACCCCTTCCGCGGCGGCATCCTTGCGGGTTCGGAGGAACCTGCATGACCGCGCCCGCTTCGGACAGCGTGCTGGTGATCGGCGCCGGCATCATCGGCCTCAGCGCCGCGCTGGAGCTGCAGAAACAGGGCCGCCGCGTGCGCATCCTCGACCGCACTGGCGTCGCGGCAGAGGCCTCGGCGGCCAGCGCCGGAGCCTTTGCCTTTACCGATATCGTGCCGCTGGCGACGCCGGGCATCATGCGCAAGGCGCCGAAGTGGCTGCTGGACCCGCTGGGGCCGCTGTCGGTGCCGCCTGCCTATGCGCTGCAGATCGCGCCCTGGATGCTGCGCTTCTGGCGCGCCAGCTGGCGCAGCCGCTACCAGGCGGCACTGCAGGCGCAGGTGCTGCTGATGGCGCATTCCCGCGCCGCACTGGAACGCCAGATCGCCGATGTGGACGGCGAGCCGCTGATGCAGCGCGAGGGGCAGTTGCAGCTCTACGAGGGTGAGAGCGCCTTCCGCGCCGCCCTGCCCGATTGGCAGCTGCGGCGCACGCACGGCATCCGCTTCGACCTGCTGCGCAGCCCCGCTGCGATTGCCGAGGTTCAGCCCGGCCTCGCCCCCCGTTTCACCCATGCCGCATTCACCCCCGACTGGATGAACACAGTAAACCCCAAGACCTGGGCGGAACATCTGGCGCAGACCTTTGTGGCACGTGGCGGCAGAATCGGCACCGCCGCAGTCACCGCCCTGCGCAGCGAAGGCGGGCAGTCTGTGGCGCAGACCAATGACGGCCCGGTCTCCGCCAGCCAAATCGTGGTCGCCTGTGGGGCCTGGTCGCACCACCTCGCCCGCACCCTGGGCGAAACCTTCCCGCTGGAGACCGAACGCGGCTACAACACCACCCTGCCCCCCGGCGCCTTTGGCCTGAAGACCCACCTGACCTTCCCGGCGCATGGCTTTGTCGTCAGCAAGATCAGCGGCGGCGTGCGGGTTGGCGGCGCTGTAGAACTCGGCGGGCTGAAACTGCCGCCCAATTACCGCCGCGCCGATATCCTGCTGCAGAAGGCCAAGCATTTCCTGTCGGACCTCGACACCGCGGGTGGCAGCCAATGGATGGGCTTCCGCCCCTCGATGCCCGACAGCCTGCCGGTGATCAGCCGCTCCGCCCGCTCGGACGGCGTGATCTATGCCTTCGGCCACGGCCACCTGGGCCTGACCCAGGCCGCCGGCACCGCCGAGCTGGTGGCCGCACTGGCCGCAAACACTCCCGCCGCGCTGCCGATGCAGCCCTACGCCGCCACCAGGTTCTGACCCGCAGCTGAAAGGAGCCGCGCCATGAAGATCACCCAGCTCACCGTCTACCAGGTCGATCTGCCGCTGAAGGAAGGCCGCTACCGCTGGTCGAACGGCAATTATGTCGATGTCTTCGACAGCACCGTGCTGGAAATCACCACCGACGAGGGCCTCAAGGGCTACGCCGAGTGCTGCCCGCTGGGCTCCGCCTACCTGCCCTCCTTCGCCCGCGGCGTGCGCGCCGGTCTGGCCGAACTGGCACCGCATCTCATTGGCCAGGACCCGCTGAATATCGGCGGCATCAACCGCACCATGGACGCCGCCCTGCGCGGCCACCCCTATGCCAAGGCGCCGGTCGACATCGCCTGCTGGGACCTTCTGGGCAAGGCCACCGGTCAGCCGGTATACACCCTGCTGGGCGGCGCCGCGCAGGACGATGTGGTGCTCTACCGCGCCATCAGCCAGGAAGACCCGGACACCATGGCCCGCAAGATCGAGGGCTACGCTGCCGAGGGCTACACCAAGTTCCAGCTGAAGGTCGGCGGCGAGGCCAACGACGATATCGACCGCATCCATGCCACCCGCGCGGTGCTGAAGAAATCCGACCTGCTGGTGGCCGACGCCAACACCGGCTGGACCCGGCACGAGGCGGCGCGGGTGGTTGGCGCCATCGCGGGCCTCGACGTTTATGTGGAACAGCCCTGCCTGACCTACGAGGAAAGCGTCTCAATCCGCCGCCGCACTGCACTGCCCTTTGTGATGGACGAGGTGATCGACACCCCCAACACGCTGGTGCGCGGCATTGCCGAGGACGCGATGGACGTGATCAACCTCAAAATCTCCAAGGTCGGCGGCCTGAGCCGCGCACGGCTGATGCGCGATCTCTGCGTGGCGCATGGCATCCCGATGACCATCGAGGACACCTGGGGCGGCGACATCACCACCGCCGCCATCGCCCATCTGGCCCGCTCCACCCCGGCCGAGTTCACCTTCTCCGCCACCGACTTCAACAGCTATGGCACCGTTGACATTGCCAGCGGCGCGCCCAAGCGTGTGAACGGGCGGATGACCGCCCCGGACACGCCCGGCCTGGGGACCACCCCGATCTTCGAGGCCCTGGGCGAACCGGTTGCCCGCTATTCCTGAGGAGGCCTGCGGATGCGCAGCAGCAAGACCATCCATGTGATTTCCGCCCATGCGGAGGGCGAGGTGGGCGACGTGATCGTCGGCGGCGTCGCCCCGCCGCCGGGCGACACCCTGTGGGAACAGCGCGCCTTCATCGACCGCGACCAAACCCTGCGCAACTTCGTCCTGAATGAACCCCGCGGCGGCGTGTTCCGCCATGTGAACCTTCTTGTGCCGCCCAAGCACCCGGAGGCCGACATGGGCTTCATCATCATGGAGCCGGAATACACCCCGCCAATGTCCGGCTCCAACTCGATCTGCGTCTCCACCGTGCTCTTGGACGGAGGCATCCTGCCGATGCAAGAGCCGGAAACCCGTCTGGTGCTGGAGGCCCCCGGCGGGCTGGTGCGGGTGCGCGCCGAATGCCGGAACGGCAAGGCAGAACGGATCTTCGTGCAGAACGTGCCCAGCTTCGCTGGGGAGACCGGCGCGGCGCTGGAGGTGCCGGGCATTGGCACCCTGACCGTCGACACCGCTTATGGCGGCGACAGTTTCGTGGTGGTGCAGGCCGCCGATCTGGGGCTGGAGATCACAGAGGCAAACGCCAAGCAGATCGCCCAGCTCGGCACCCGCATTCTGGAGGCCGCCAACGCGCAGCTGGGTTTCACCCACCCGGAGAACCCGGACTGGACCCACATCTCCTTCTGCGCCTTCTGCGGCCCGCTGGAACAGACGGAGACCGGCCTCCGCAGCCGCTCCGCCGTCGCCATCCAGCCGGGCAAGGTGGACCGCTCCCCCACCGGCACCGCGGTTTCCGCCCGGATGGCGCTGATGCTGGCCAAGGGGCAGATGACGCCGGACCAGACGTTTGAGGCCGTGTCCATCATCGGCTCCCGCTTCACCGGACGCATCGTCGAACAGACCACCGTCGGCGGGCGCGCGGCGATCGTGCCGGAACTCAGCGGCCGCGGCTGGATCACCGGCATCCACCAGCACATGCTGGACCCGGACGACCCCTGGCCCGGCGGCTACCGCCTCAGCGACACCTGGGGTGCCTGACGGTCCGGGTTTTGGATACAATATGCCAATACCGGATCCAGCCCGCCCGCGCGGCCAGCTGGACCGGGCCGGCGGCTTGTACAGACAGGGAAAACCCACTAGCGTATCCAAAATACGAACAGCAGACCCGACGAGGCCCCCATGGCAGGCAAACGCGCCGTTACCCGCAGCTCCCTCCCGGAAGTGATTGCCGACGACCTGCGCGAACGCATCCTGAGCGGTGAGCTGGCAGAGGGCGAAACCATCCGGCAGGAGGCGCTGGCAGAGGAATACGCCGTCTCCCGCATGCCGATCCGCGAGGCGCTGAAGCGGCTGGACGCCGAAGGGCTGGTGCAATTCACCAACAACCGCGGCGCCTCTGTCACCAAGCATTCCCTGCGTGAAATCGCCGAGATCTTCGACCTGCGCATCCTGCTGGAGGTGGACCTGTTCCGCCGCGCGATCCCGGCAATGACCACCGAGGATTTCACCCGCTGCACCCAGATCCTCGACGACATGGACGCCTCATACGATGCCAATGACGTGGCCAAATGGGGCGCGCTCAATCACAAATACCACTCGGCGCTTTATGCCGCTGCGGACCGCAAGCTGACCAACGAGGTGCTGCAGGGCATCAGCCTGCATTGCGACCGCTTCATCCGGATGCACCTCAGCGTGATGAAACAGCGCGAACCAGCCAAGAAGGAGCACCACGACCTCCTGGACCTGGCCCAGGCCCGCGATGTGGAGGGCGCCTGCGCCGCGCTGACCCATCACATCTCCCGCACCAAGGAGGAACTGCTGTCGCTGGTCGCCGAACACCGCGCCACTGCCGACAGCTAACCCGCCCTATTTCAGCTTCTGACACGTGAAACGCCCGGTTTTCTCCGGCGCTCCTCTTGCACAATTCGTACTTTGTATCCATTATCCTGTATC
>NZ_JWLH01000003.1:0-644070 GCF_000813925.1 Leisingera sp. ANG-S5
TGTTCTATGGCGATGCAAAGGCCAGTCTCGACACACTGCTGGGCCTGGTTCAGTAAACAGGACATCAAACCAACAGAAAAGGCGCTCCATCCGGGGCGCCTTTTCCTTTGCCGCTTCTTCCTTGTCCCAAGTACCCCGGGGGAGGCCGCAGGCCGGGGGCAGCGCCCCCAGATGGTGCTTGTGTATACCGTTGCATTCAGCTAACGTGTTGAAATAAAACATTTCTGTACATGTTTTCCCGGCTGCAGTATGGTCCGCGGCATTGCCCCGGAGACCAAGAATGCCGCCGATCCAGGATCACCCGCTGCGCTACCAGCTGACCAATGAGCTGCACGCCCGCCCGTTCCCGACCATGACCAGCCCTTGCACGGTGGTCTACCTGGCTGTGAAACAGCCGCAAGAGGCCGTGCACCGCGACCGGATGCAGGACATGCAGCACCTGATCCAGCTGCTGGACCGCCACGGCGCGCCGCATCCCAAACCGGGGGCGACCCACCATACCGCCCAGATCGGGCGGCACATGCTGAAGTGGGAGCAGCACACTGAGTTTGTCAGCTACACCGTCTACAGCGACGGCGTCAGCACGCGTGCCTTCGACCCCGCGGATTTTGATGTCTTCCCGGTCGACTGGCTGGCAGTGGCGCCGGGCCAGCGGATCACCTCGGCGCTGATCCGGGTGGTGCCGCGCGCCGCGCCGGCGGTGCTGAAAACCACCATGCACGACTGGTTCGTGCCGGAAAGCCTGACCGCTTCGCAGGTACTGGACGACAGCGCCGTGGTGGCCGGTGATTTCCGCATCGACCCGGCGGGCCATGTGCGCTTTGCCATCTTCCCAAACACCGATACCGGCGCCCAGCGGGTGGGCCGGATCGTTCAGAGGCTCTGCGAGATCGAGACCTACCGGGCGATGTCGATGCTGGGCTTTTCCCGCGCTCGCGGCCTGTCGCCGGTGATCGGAAAGCTGGACAGCCGTCTCAGCGAGATGATGGCGGAGATGACAAGCGGCACCAAGCCTGCTGAGGAGATCCTGACCCAGCTGCTGGCAGTTTCGGCTGAGCTGGAGGCGATGGCGGCGCAATCCGCCTTCCGCTTCGGGGCGACCGGCGCTTATGACGCGCTGGTCAGCCAGCGCATCAGCCTGCTGCGGGAAGAACGCCACGAGGGGTTCCAGACCTTTGCTGAGTTCATGCTGCGACGGTTTGATCCTGCGATGCGGACGGTGAATTCCACCGAGAAACGGCTGGATACGCTGGCCAGCCGGGCACGCCGGGCAGGGGAGCTGCTCAGGACCCGGGTGGATGTGGAACGCTCCGCCCAGAACCAGGCGCTGCTCGCGAGCATGGACCGCCGCGCCGATATCGCGCTGCGCCTGCAGCACACTGTCGAAGGCCTGTCGGTGGTGGCGGTCAGCTACTACGCGATATCGCTGGTTTCCGACTTCCTGTTCCCGCTGGCCGAACGCTACGGGATGACCAAGAAGGTGCTGATCGCCGCTGTCACTCTGCCGGTCATTGGCCTGGTGTGGCTGGGCATCCAGCGGATCCGGAAGAAGCTGCACTGAGCACTGCCGCAAGAGTGCCAAAGCGAAGGGCCGCCCAGTGGGGCGGCCCTCTTTCGTTTCTGCGGCGCGCTCTGATCAGCGGCCCCGGATCCGCGGGTCCAGCGCGTCGCGCAGACCGTCGCCCAGGTAGTTCACACTCAGCACCGTCAGCGAGATCGCCATGCCGGGCCAGAACACCCGCTCAGGATACTGCTGCAGGTAGTCGGTGGCATCAAACAGCAGCCGTCCCCAGGTCGGGAAGTCCGGCGGGAAGCCGAGGCCAAGGAAAGACAAGGACGACTCGGTGATGATCGCGGTGGCAATGCCCAGGGTGGCCGAGACCATGATCGGCGACAGCACGTTGGGCAGGATGTGCCGTGTGATCAGCCCGCTGTTGGTGGTGCCGATGGAGCGTGCCGCCATCACGAACTCGCGCTCTTTCAGCGCCAGCACATCGCCGCGCACAATCCGTGCGGTGGGCATCCAGCTGGTCACCCCGATGGAGATCACGATCAGGATGAAAATCCCCTGTTCCGGCCCGAAGGCGGCGTTCAGCGGCTCACGGAACAGCAGCATCATGACCAAGAGCAGCGGCAGCAGCGGCAACGCCAGGAACAGGTCGGTCAGGCGCATCAGCGGTCCGTCCAGTTTCTTGAAGAAACCGGCCATCACCCCGATGAAGGAGCCTAGGAACAGCGCCAGCAGCATCGCCGTCAGCCCGACTGAGACCGAGGTTGCGCCGCCTGCCATCATCCGGGCCAGCATGTCGCGGCCCAGCTGGTCGGTGCCGAAGGGATGCGCCCAGCTCGGGCCCTGATTGCGGGCGCGGATGTCGATTTGGGTGGCCTCAAGGTCCCACACCAGCGGACCGGCATAGACCGCCAGGATGATCAGCAGGAACAGCGCCCCGCCCATCAGCGCGCCGCGGTGGGACTTGAACTGGTCCCAGACGTCCAGCCACTGGCTGCGCGGCGGCTGGTGCAGCTCTTCCATCTGCCCGGCGGCCGGAACCGCGGTCGAGGCCGGAGCCATGCCTTCATCCGGCACAAAGCGTTCCTTGTCAGTCATAGCGGATCCTCGGGTCAAGAATGCCGTACAGCACGTCGGCGATCAGGTTGAACAGCACGATCAGCACCGCAAAGATGAAGGTGAGCGTCTGCACCATCGGCAGGTCGTTGGCCTGGATGGCGCCGATCAGCAGCTGGCCGATGCCGTTCACCTTGAACACCTGCTCGGTGATGATGGCGCCGCCAAAGATCGACGGGATCCCCAGCGCAATCACCGTGACCACCGGGATCATCGAATTGCGCAGGACGTGAACCATCACCACCACATATTCGCTGAGGCCCTTGGCGCGGGCGGTGCGGACATAATCCTGATTGAGGTTGTCCAGCATCGAGGCGCGCATGAAGCGGCTTAGCTGCGCGGTGATCTGCAACGCCAGCACCATCACAGGCATGATCATCTGCTTCAGCTGGTAGACAAAGCTGTCCCAGCTGTCGACCACATGGGTGGTGTCATAGATCGACGGGAACCAGCCCAGCTGCACCGAGAAAATCACGATGACCAACACGCCCGAGAAGAACGGCGGCACCGAGAAGCCGACCATCGACACGAAGGTGCCCATCTGGTCGAACCAGCTGTACTGGCGGTAGGCGGAGTAGATGCCGATCGGCAGCGCGATCAGGATCGCAACCACATAGGCAGTGCCAACCACCCACAGGGTCTGCGGGATACGCTGGACCACGATGTCCATCACCGGCGAGCGGGTCTGCCAGGAGATCACCCGCAGCTGGCCTTCGGCGAGGCTGGTGCCGAAGATATTGTCGATCAGCACCTGCGGCTCGATCCAAAAGAATTGCACCAGCCATTTCCAGAACCGGATATGCATCGGCTCGCCCAGGCCCAGGGCCAGGCGCATCTTTTCTTTGACTTCAGCGGGGACGGTCAGGGGAACCTGCGCCATCGGGTCGCCGGGGGCGAGCTCCAGGAGCAGGAAGATCACGAGGCTGATGAACAGCAGTGTCGGAACTGCCAGGATCAGCCGCCGGATTGTAAAGGTCAGCATCTGCTAAGCGCCTTTGCAACTTGTATTGAATTCGGAACAGGCGGGGCGGGGTCCCCGCGTCCAGGCCATGCACAGCAGCCGGTGGCAGCCCCTGCAGATGGCAAGGGCCCCGGCGTCGCGCCGGGGCCCGGAGAAGCAAGCAGTGCTTACTTGATGCGGTACCAGTCAGCTGCGTTCCACAGCTCGCTGTCCCAGACGTTCAGGTCGACACCGCCCAGGGTATTGGAATGCGCCGACAGGCGGCCGCGGTGCACCAGCGGGATCATGCCGCCGTTTTCGACCATGATGTCGTTCAGGCGGCGGCCGATTTCGGCGCGCGCTTCCAGGCCGGCGGTCTTGGCCAGTTCGGCGTGCAGCTGATCGAACTCCTCGTCGCAGAAGCGCGAGATGTTCTCACCCTGCCACTGGGATTCCGGCTTCGGCGCCTTGTCGCACAGGCCGTTGCCCAGATAGGACTGCGGGTCGGTGCCGTCGAAGTTGTTGGCGTACATTTCGACGTCGGCATAGAAACGCTGGAAGGTGTCGGGCGAACCCGGGTCGCCGCCAAAGAAGACGGAGGCGTTGACGTTGCGCAGCTCGGTTTCAATGCCGATCTGGCTCCACCACTCCTTGATCAGCGCCTGGAAGTCCTGGCGCACGGCGTTGGTCGAGGTCTGGTACAGGATCTTCATCGGTTTGCCGTCCGGGGTCTCCCGCACGCCGTCGCCATTGGTGTCCTTGTAGCCTGCCTCTTCCAGCATCGCCTTGGCGCCTTCGATGTCCTGTGTGTCGCACTGGAAGGTATCAGACGCAAAGGCAGCAGGTGCAGGCACCCAGTTGCAGCTGACCTTGCCGGCCTTGCCATAGCCGATTTCCACCAGCAGCGGACGGTCGATGGCCATCGACATCGCCTTGTAGACCGCCGGGTCTTTCAGGAACGGGTGCGGATGCTTGGCTGTGGCGCGCTCGCCTTCCGGCAGCTCCGGCGACGGGTCGGTCTGGTTCAGCATGATGCGTTCCACCAGCGAGCCGAAGCCCGCAACCGGCTTGCCCTTGCCGCCTGCTTCCATCTGCGCGATCACTTCCGGCGCCAGCTGCAGGTTCCAGGCATAGTCGAACTCGCCGGTTTCCATTACGGCGCGGCCGGCCGCGGTTGCGTCCCCGCCGCCCTTGAACAGCACCTTGGCAAAGGCCGGCTTGGCCGGGTCGCGGTAATTCGGGTTGGCGGACATGGTGATCACGTCGTTCGGCTTGAACTCATCCACCACAAACGGGCCGGTGCCGATCGGGCCAAAGTTCGCTTCGGTGCATTCCGGTGCCTTGGCGCCGGTGCAGTTCTCGAACTGGGCCTTTTGCAGGATCGGGCTTTCGCCGCCCACAAACGGGCCGTAGGGGAAGGGGGTCGGCTTGTCGAAGGTGACCTTGACGGTCAGATCGTCCACCACCTCGACACCGGTAACGCCCTGGAACTTGGTCAGCTGGGCACAGCCGCCTTCGGGGTGCATGCAGTAATCGGCGGTGAATTTAACGTCATGGGCGGTGAAGTCGGTGCCGTCGGACCATTTGATGCCCGGTGCAACTTTCCAGGTGATCGAGGTCAGGTCTTCGCTGACGCCGCCGTTTTCCACGGTCGGGATTTCCGACGCCAGATAGGGGATCATGTTGCCCTGCGGGTCATAGCGCGCCAGCGGCTCGATCACCAGCGAGGCCGATTGCACATCCTTGGTGCCGCTCGACAGGAACGGGTTCAGGATCGACGGCGCCTGCCAGTAAATGATGTTGACCTGGCCGTCGGACCCGCGCTCAGCAAAGGCTGCAGGTGCCAGAGAGACCGCGGCAACGGCACCCATCAATAGGGATTTCAATTTCATCACACACTCCTTGTCGGACACGTTTCGTGTCTTTTTGTTGCCCGGGCCCGATCAGGCCCGGAGGGTTGCCGCATTGCTGCGGAAGTGTAGCTCTGGGCCTGCAAGCAAAGGGAAAACCTTGAGACTATAACCTCTTAACACCTTGCCGGACGCACCGGCACGTGACAGCCTGCAGGCAACCACAGGGGTATCGAAACGCTTTTGCCGGGAAATTGCAAATTCCAATTTCGAAGGGGCCATGCATTATTTGCATGAGCATTTTTGTGCAAAGTAGAGTTAACTCCGGAACCTGAGGCCGTCTTTTCAGGCGGGCCAGGCAAGAAAAACAGGGAGCCGTCATGCTGGACAACGCCATTGCATCCATCAGAAATCTGCGGGTGGAGTTTCAGACCAAGGACGGCCCCGTGGTCGGGGTGGAGGATGTCTCCTTTGACGTGAGCCCCGGCGAAACCGTTTGTATCGTTGGCGAATCCGGCTCCGGCAAGTCGGTGTCCTCGCTGTCGCTGATGCGGCTGGTGGAGTTTGGCGGCGGCGAGATCGCCGGCGGCGAGCTGCTGTTCAACCGCCGCGAGGGCGGCGATACCAACCTTGCCACCTCCGAACAGGAGATGATGAAGCAGATTCGCGGCAACGAGATCGGCATGATCTTCCAGGAGCCGATGACCGCGCTCAACCCGGTGTTCACCGTCGGCCGCCAGCTGACCGAGGGCCTGCGCATCCACAAGAAGATGTCGCAGTCCCAGGCAGAGGAGCGGGCGCTGGAGCTCTTGCGCCAGGTCCGCATCCCGGAACCGGAACGCCGCCTGAAGCAGTATCCGCACGAATTGTCGGGCGGCATGCGCCAGCGGGTGGTGATCGCCATGGCGATGGCCTGCGAGCCGCGGCTATTGATTGCAGATGAACCGACCACCGCGCTGGATGTGACCATCCAGGCGGAGATTCTGGCGCTGATGGACCGGCTGAAGCGTGAGACCGGCACCGCGGTGATGTTCATCACCCATGACATGGCGGTGGTGGCCCAAATGGCCGACCGCGTCGTCGTCATGTTCCGCGGCAACAAGGTTGAGGAAGGCACCGTCGAGGAGATTTTCGAAAACCCCAAGCACGACTACACCAAGGCACTGCTGGCGGCGGTGCCGAAGCTGGGCGAGATGCGCGGCAAGCATTACCCCGAACCGATGAAGCTGATGGGCGTCGAGAACCAGAAGATCGAGCCGATCAAGGGCACCGACGAGGTGCTGCTGGATGTAAAGAACCTGACCACGCGCTTCCCGGTCAAGGGCGGCCTGCTGCGCCGCACCATTTCCAACGTGCACGCGGTGGAGGATGTGTCCTTTAAGGTGTTCAAGGGCCAGACCCTGTCGCTGGTCGGCGAATCCGGCTGTGGCAAATCCTCTGCCGGCCGCTCGATCCTGCGCCTGGTGGAGCCGCAATCCGGCCAAGTGAACTTCGAAGGCCGCGATGTGCTGCAGTTCAGCCCGTCCCAGATGCACAAGGCGCGCCAGGACATGCAAATGATCTTCCAGGATCCCTTTGCCTCCCTCAATCCGCAGATGCAGCTGATCGACCAGGTGGCGGAACCGATCCGGAACTATGGCCTCGCCTCCGGCTCCGAGTTGCACGACCGGGTTGCCAGCCTGTTTGACCGCGTCCATCTGCCGCGCAGCTTCATGCGCCGCTACCCGCATGAGATGTCCGGCGGCCAGCGCCAGCGGATCGCCATCGCCCGCGCGCTCGCCCTGAACCCCAAGCTGATCGTCGCGGACGAGGCTGTCTCCGCACTCGACGTCTCGGTGCAGGCGCAGGTCCTCAATCTGATGATGGAGCTGCAGGCGGAACTGGGGCTGTCGTTCCTGTTCATCAGCCACGACATGGCGGTGGTCGAACGGGTCTCCCATCAGGTCGGCGTCATGTACCTGGGCCGCATCGTCGAAATCGGCCCGCGTGAGCGCGTGTTTGAAAACCCGCTGCACGCCTATACCCAGGCGCTGATGAAGGCGGTCCCGATCGCCGATCCGCGCCAGCGCAAGTCTGAGAAGGAACTGAACTTCAAACCGATCCCGTCGCCGATCCACGAGGTCGGCTATCAGCCGGAACCGTCGGAATACCTGGAGCTGGAACCCGGCCATTTCGTGCTGACCACTGACAGCGGCTACTGAGCATGGCGGAAAAACTGACCCCGCTGGAGATCATGGCGCAGCTGGTCTCCTTCCCGACGGTGAGCCGCGACACCAACCTGCCGCTGGTCGATTGGGTGCAGGACTATCTGTCGTCCCACGGCATCGAAAGCCACCGCTGGACAGACCCGGATCAGCCGCATAAGGCCGCCGTCTTTGCCCACGTTGGCCCGTGGGAAGAGGGCGCCGTGGTGCTGTCGGGCCATACTGATGTGGTGCCGGTCGACGGCCAGCCTTGGGAGACTGATCCCTTCACCGTGGTGGAGAAGGACGGCAAATACTTCGGCCGCGGCACCTGCGACATGAAGGGCTTTGACGCTCTCGCCATCTGGGCGCTGGTGGAGGCCCATACCGGGGGTGTCACCCGGCCGCTGCAACTGGCGCTGAGCTTTGACGAGGAGATCGGCTGCACCGGCGCCCCGCCGATGATCGAAGCGATGCAGAAAGTGCTGCCCAAGGGCTCGGCGGTGATCGTGGGTGAGCCTTCGATGATGCAAGCCGTCACCGGCCACAAGGGCGGCACCGGCTACGACACCCATCTGGTGGGCTTTGAGGTGCACTCTTCACTCATGCACACCGGTGTCAGCGCCATTATGCAGGGTGCGAAACTGATCGACTGGGCCAACCAGCAGAACGCCGCGAACATGGCCAGGGAGCCGGGTGAGATGCAGGCGATGTTCACTCCGCCCTGGACCACCTGCCACGTCGGCATGATCGAGGGCGGCACCGCCCACAACATCACCGCCAAGGACTGCCGCTTTCTGATGGATTTCCGGGTGGTGCCGGGCGAGCATGCCAGCGATTGGGAGGCGGCCTATCTGGCCAAGGTGCGCGAGGTCGAGGCGGAAATGCAGGCCATCCACCCGGAGGCCCGCATTGATGTGTCCAAGCACTTCGACGTGCCCGGACTGGTGCCGGAACAGAACGGCGAGGCTGAGGCGCTGGTGCGCCGGGTGACCGGCGACAACGGCTCTCATGTGGTCAGCTACGGCACCGAGGCGGGCCAGTTCCAGCAGGCCGGTTACTCGGCGGTGATCTGCGGTCCCGGCGACATCGCGCAGGCGCATCAGCCCAACGAGTATATCACGGTTGCTCAGTTCGACGCGGGCCACGACTTCATGCGCAAGCTGGTGGAGAAACTGCGCGGCTACTTCCCGCTGCCTTGAAACCGCGCGTTTCGTGCTCAGATTGGTGCTGAAGGTGTATCAGGTGGTGCACAGACGGTGCACAGACGGTGCACAGGGGGTGCACGCATGGCACCCCCGCTCTGGCGCGTTCCGCCACGTCCCGGCGGGGCCGGATACTTGCGAAGCTAAGTTTTTTCGCGGACAGTTTGCCGCAACGGAACCTGAAACAGTAAAGGGGAGGGGAAAATGCCGGCCAAGAACCGCTTTGCCGAGATGCACCAGGAGATCACAGCCTGGCGCCATCACCTGCACGAGAACCCCGAACTGATGTACGAGGTGCATGAAACCGCTGCCTTTGTGGTGGAGCGGCTCAAGGAGTTCGGCATCACCGATATCACCACCGGCGTCGGCCAGACCGGCGTGGTCGCGGTGATCGAAGGCAAGACCAACACCTCAGGCCGCGCCATCGGCCTGCGCGCCGACATGGACGCGCTGCCAATCCCCGAGGCCTCGGGTGTGGACTATGCCTCCAAGACGCCCGGCGTGATGCACGCCTGCGGCCACGACGGCCACACCTCGATCCTGCTGGGCGCGGCTAAGTACCTTGCAGAGACACGGAATTTCGACGGTAAGGCTGTGCTGATCTTCCAGCCGGCCGAAGAAGGCGGCGCCGGCGGCAAGGCGATGTGTGACGACGGCCTGATGGACCGCTGGGGCATCCAGGAGGTCTATGGCCTGCACAACATGCCCGGCCTTCCGGTGGGCGAATTTGCCATCCGTCCGGGTCCATTGATGGCGTCCTCGGATGAATTCATCATCACCGTCACCGGCAAGGGCGGCCACGCCGCCGCCCCGCACGAGGCGATTGATACCACGCTGGTGGCTTCGCAGATCGTGGTCTCGCTGCACTCGATCGTGTCGCGCAACGTGGACCCGATCAAACGCGTGGTGCTGACCGTCGGCACCTTTGAAACCGACAGCACAGCGTCGAACGTGATTGCCCATACCGCCAGGCTGCAGGGCACTGTGCGTACGCTGGATCCCGAGTACCGCACCCAGGCCGAGGAATGGGTGCGCCGGGTTGCCGAAAGCACTGCTGCCGCGTTTGGAGCCACGGCTGATGTCGAATGGGTTCCTGGCTATCCCGTTACAATCAATGATGAAAACGGCACTGCACATGCAGTGGAGGCGGCGCAGGCGGTCTCTGCAAAGGTCGATGCCGAGACCCCGCCGATCATGCCGTCCGAGGATTTCTCCTACATGCTGGAGCAGCGCCCCGGCGCATATATCTTCCTCGGCAACGGCGACACCCAGATGTGCCACCACCCGGCTTATGTCTTTGATGACGAAGCGATCCCGCTGGGATGCAGCTGGTTTGCCGAGCTGGTGGAACGAAGAATGCCCGCGGCCTGAGGCTGCGGGGAACAGATAACCAAAGGAGTGAGAAATGCCGGTCAAGAACCGCTTTGCCGAACTGCAGGATGAAATCACCGCCTGGCGCCGTGACATCCACGAAAACCCGGAAATCCTGTTCGAAACCCACCGCACCAGCGCGCTGGTGGCGGAAAAGCTGCAGGAGTTCGGCTGCGACGAGGTGGTGACCGGCATCGGCCGCACCGGCGTCGTGGGCGTGATCAAGGGCAAGGCGGACACCTCCGGCAAGGTCATTGGCCTGCGCGCCGACATGGACGCGCTGCCGATCCATGAGCAGACCGGTCTGGACTATGCCTCCAAGACCCCCGGCGCGATGCATGCCTGCGGCCATGACGGCCATACCGCGATGCTGCTGGGCGCTGCCAAGTACCTGTCGGAAACCCGCAATTTCGACGGCACCGTGGTGGTGATCTTCCAGCCCGCCGAGGAAGGCGGCGGCGGCGCCAAGGTGATGTGCGACGACGGGCTGATGGACCGCTGGGGCGTGCAGGAGGTTTACGGTCTCCACAACTGGCCGGGCCAGCCGCTGGGCTCCTTTGCCATCCGTCCGGGATCCTTCTTTGCCGCAACCGACCAGTTCGACATCACCTTTGAGGGCCGCGGCGGCCATGCGGCCAAACCGCATGAGACCGTGGACACCACCGTTCTGGCCGCTCAAGCCGTATTGGCGCTGCAGACTATTGCCTCGCGCAACGCCGACCCCGTGCATCAGATTGTGGTCTCGGTGACCTCTTTTGAGACGTCTTCAAAAGCGTTCAACGTGATCCCGCAGAAGGTGCAGATCAAGGGCACCGTGCGCACCATGTCGCGGGAGATGCGCGATCTGGCAGAAAAGCGCATCAACGAGGTGTGTAATGGCATCGCCGCGACCTTCGGCGGCACTGCGGACATCACCTATCACCGCGGCTATCCGGTGATGGTGAACCACGAGGAGCAGACCGAGTTCGCGGCCAAGGTGGCCGCCAGCGTGTCCGGCTCCTGCGGGGATGCGCCGCTGGTGATGGGCGGCGAAGACTTTGCCTTCATGCTGGAAGAGCGCCCCGGCGCCTATATCCTGATGGGCAACGGCGACACCGCGATGGTGCATCACCCGGAGTACAACTTCAACGACGACGCCATTCCTGCAGGCTGCAGCTGGTGGGCGGAGATCGTTGAACAGCGGATGCCGGCTGCCTGAATGATATTGGAGAGGGGGCTGTCTGCCCCCTCTTGAACCTGCGGCTCAATTCACCCCCGAGAATATTTTTGACCAGAAAGAAGCGGCGGCGGGCGTCAGTGCTCCAGCAATTCGCGGTAGATAGTGACGAGCGTTTCCGCTTCTTTCTCCAGCGCGAAGTTGGTCATGGCGTGTTTGCGCGCGGCCTCTGACCAAGCCTGCAGGCGGCCCTCGGTGGAGAGCACCGCGCTGATGGCCTCCACCATCTGGGTGGTTTCGCCCGGATCGATCAGCAGGCCGGTTTCCCCTGGCGCAATCAGTTCCTCAAAAGCACCGACGCGGGTGGCTACCGCAGGCACGCCGCAGGACATCGCTTCGAGCGGGGTGAGGCCGAACCCCTCCCATCGCTGCGGCGCCACGTAGAGGTCCAGCGCCTGATACCAGCGGGACACCTCCCAAACCGGCACTTCCGGCGGGAACCGCAGGCGGTCCGATAGGCCAGAGGCTTCCACCTTGGCGCGCAGTTCCTTCTCGAAGGCAACGTGTTTTTCGGTGGCGCGGCCCATCACGATGCCAACCGCCTTGGGGTGTGCCTTCAGCACTTCCAGCATGGCGTCGACAAAGACGTCAGTGCCCTTCTGCGCCCGGATGCGGCCGTAACAGCCGATCAGGATCGCATCCTCCGGCAGGCCCAGTTCGCGGCGCAGCGCCGCCTTGTCAGCAGGTGGAGCGAACTCTTCGGTGTTGATCCCGTGGTGCACCACCTGCGCAGGTTTCTCCAGGTAGGCTGCGCCCTTGGCGGAGGTGGCGATCACCCGGTCCATCTGCGAGATCAGCCACTTGGTGTAGCCGGAGTGATGGCGCTGCGAGGCGGAAGTGAACAAGAGTTTCAGCCGCTTGCCCAGCAGGTATTTCAGCGCCAGGCCGCCCAGCATTTCCACATTACGCCGGGCGTGCCAGACGCGGGCGCCGGATGGGCCGTTCCGGCGCATCAGGATGAGCTGGGACACCGACAGATGCGGCATGTTCCCCGGCAGGCCGCTGCCCGCGGTGGCAATGGCGATATGCTGGCGCTGCAGCGGCACCAGCCGCACGATAGTGGAGGTGACGCCGGACAGGCGGCGCTTGAAGTTCGGCGCAATGACTTCGATTTTTTTGGCGTCAACTTGTGCCATCACGGCCTCCTATCGGACAGCAGTGCCAGCAGGGCGTCCACCGTCTTGTCCAGTTGATCCGATTGGCGGGATATGAATTGCCCGGCAGCGTCGCGAGCGGCCTGAAAGACCTCCGGCTGCTCCAGCCATTTGGCAACCTGATCTGATAGTTCCGCCGCTGAGCGCACTTCTGCCGCGGCACCTAGGGCGGACAGTTCGGCATAGGTCTCGGCGAAATTGTAGTGTCCCGTGCCGGTGATCACCGCCGCACCTGCCTGCATCGGTTCAAACGGGTTGTGGCCGCCGATTTCGCGCAGGGACCCGCCCAGGAACACCAGCGGGCAGAGCGCGTACCATGTGCCGACCTCGCCCAGCGTGTCTGCCAGATAGACCTGGGTTTGGGTGCCGGGCAGCACGCCCTTGCTGCGCCGTGCGCAGCTGAGGCCCGTGTCCTTGATCAGCGTTTCAACCGCATCGCCGCGTTCCGGGTGGCGGGGGGCGAGCAGCAGGCAGAGGTCCGGGTGCTGTTTCAGCAGCGCCTCATAGGCGTCCAGCACGGTTTCCTCTTCGCCTTCATGAGTCGAGGAGGCGACCCAGACAGGCCGCTCGCCAATGCTGCTGCGCACCTTGGCGAGGGTGTCCTGATCCACCGGCAGCGGCGCGGAAACGGCCTTGAGATTGCTGCCGGGGCGGATGCGCTCCGGTGCGGCGCCCATCGCCTGCAGGTTGGCGGCGGTTTTCTGGTTCTGGGTCACCAGCAGAGTGAACTGGTCGAGGATATACCGCGCGGTATCCGGGCGCTTTGTCCAGCCCTGCACCGATTTGTCCGAGAGGCGCGCGTTCAGCAGCACCAGCGGGCAGCCGGTCTTGCGGGCGCGCACCAGCATCTGCGGCCACAGCTCGCTTTCGACAAATACCCCCAGATCAGGCTTCCAATGGGCCAGGAAGCGGTCCACGGCGGCGGCGGTGTCCAGCGGCGGGAATTGGTGGCGGCAGCGCGGCGGCATCCGCTTGGCGATCAGCTCAGCCGAGGTGGGGGTGCCGGAGGTGATCAGGAACTCCGCATCCGGCATCTGTTCGCCCATCCGGGCAATCAGGGTCAGCACCGACAGGCTTTCGCCGACCGAAGCCGCATGAAACCAGATCAGCTGCCCGGCCGGGCGGGGCAGGGAGGCGTGGCCGAGGCGTTCACGCACCCGTTCCTCTGGCAGGCCGTAGTCGCGCAGCTTGCCCGCGACCTTGCGCCAAGCCAAGGGGGCAATCAGCGCGCTGACGCCGCAGTACAGGGAGTAGAGCAGCGTCCGTTGCGCTGGAGCGGTCCCGGGCATGTCAGCCGCCGGTGTGGCTCATGTGGCGGGACATCTGGCCGCCGGCCTCTTGCCGCGAATAATCAAAATCATGGCCGCGGGGCTTGTCGCCGATGGCGGCGCGGATCGCAGCCTCCAGCACGCCGGCGCCTTCCTCATTGGCGCGCAGGGGCGCCCGCAGGTCGGATTTGCCCTCCTGGCCGAGGCAGGTGTAGATCTCGCCGGTGCAGGTGACCCGAACCCGGTTGCAGCTTTCGCAGAAATTATGGGACAGCGGCGTGATGAAACCGATCTTCTGGCCGGTTTCCTCCAGCCGCACATAACGGGCCGGGCCGCCGGTGCGTTCGGCCAGATCGGTGACAGTGTAGTGGCTTTCGTATTCCTTGCGCACGTCCTTCAGCGACCAGTACTGGCCGATGCGCTCCATGGCGCCGATATCCTCACCCATCGGCATCACCTCGATCCAGGTGAGGTCGAGGCCGCGTCCGGCGCACCATTCGGTGATCCGGGGCAGTTCTTCCTCGTTGAAGCCCTTCAGCGCCACCGCATTGATCTTGACCTTGAGGCCTGCTTTCTGCGCCGCATCGATGCCCTTCATCACTTGCGGCAGGCGGCCCCAGCGGGTGACATCGGCAAACTTCTGTTCGTCCAGCGTGTCGAGCGAGATATTCACCCGGCGCACTCCTGCGGCATAGAGATCATCTGCGTACTTCACCAGCTGCGAGCCATTGGTGGTCAGCGTCAGCTCCTTAAGGGCGCCGGTTTCCAGGTGGCGGCTCATCGACTGGAAGAAGGTCAGGATGCCGCGCCGCACCAGCGGCTCGCCGCCGGTGATCCTCAGCTTCTCGACGCCCAGCCGGATGAAGGTGGAGCAGAGACGGTCCAGTTCCTCCAGCGTCAGCAGATCCTTCTTGGGCAGAAAGGTCATGTTTTCCGACATGCAGTAAACGCAGCGGAAATCGCAGCGGTCGGTGACCGAGACACGCAGGTAAGTGATTGCGCGGGCGAAGGGATCAATAAGCGGAGCCGTCATGCCTCCTAGGTAAAGCGGGGCACCGCCCGCGGCAAGGGGGAGACGGCATTTGTGACTGGCAAAGAGTTTCGCAGCTGGCTAGGGTCGCCTCATGCGTATGACAGTCATTTCCCTTGCTTCGATTTCCCTGCTGGCGGCCTGTAACGGGATCCAGCTGAACTCTTCTATTCTGAACGGTTCCGGCGGACCAGCGGCGGCTGAGCCGCAGGACCCGGTGCTGCAGCCCTCACCTGGCGTTGATGTTGCTCCGGCGGAGCCGCTGGCGCCAACGTCGCCTTCCGCGCCTTCGTTCCTCGGTTCCGCCACCACAGTGGCCTCGCTGGGCGATCCGTCGCTGCCGGGGTTGTGGATGGAAACGCCGCTGGTGGCAGCAGAGCAGCAGGCGCTGATCCGTTCCAACCGAAATACCCAAGTGGTGTTGACGCTGAAACCGATCCCGGGCGAGGCTTCCGGCGGCAGCCGCCTGTCGATTGGCGCAATGCGGGCGCTGGGCCTGCCGCTGACAGAACTGGCTGAGGTGCAGGTGCTGCCCCCCGCAGGTTGAGCCTCTAATCAATAGGGAAAGCGCCCGCTTGCTTCGGCGGGGCGGGCGCTGCCCGGCGGGTGCCGGGCGGGACCTTTTGCTGGCCTAGATATCTTTCAGGTATTTCGCCGCTTCCTTGCGGGCAAACCCCTTCATGTCTTGCCCATGTTCCGCCAGGAACGCGCGGGTGCGGTCTGCGTCGTGCTTACTGAGGTCGCGCAGCCACCAAGCCACTGCTTTCTGCATGAACCAGTCGCGGTCGGGCACATAAGCTGCGGCCCAGCCCAGGATGCGTTCGCGGGCTTGTTGATCAGCGGGCTTCAGATTGTTCATCTTGGCCCAGGGCAGGGTTGCGACCAGCGCCGCGCGGCGGGTCCACATGTGGTCCGATTGGCACCAGCTTTCTACCGCGTCCAGACGCGCCGGATCCGCCAGCAGCCGTTTAGAAATGGCAGAGCAGGCATGGTCGGCAATCGCCCAGCTGTCAAACTGCGGCACCCAGGACTGCAGCAGCTCCCAGACCGCCTGATCCTCCTTGATCCGCGCTTGTGTGAGCAGCTTGCCCGCGGCGATGCGGGCCTCGAAGATGTCGGTGTGCCACAGGGCGCGGGCCAGATCGACGCGCTCCGCCACGCTTAGGGACTGACGCCAGGATTTGGTCAGGTCGTTGGTGGCCGGGTTCGGCACCCCCAGAACTTCGCGCGCCTGCTTGTGATAGGCCGCCATCTGCTCTGCCCGGCCGGGTTCGGCCTGGGCTTTGAGCGCGTCAAGATAGGGATCAATCATGTGTTTCCTTGACCGCGACCGTCACACCGGCACGCCGGTCGGCTTGCCGTCGATGGTGGTCTGGTTCTTCTCTTCCCAATAGGCGCGGATTTCCGCGTCCGACTTCCCGTCCACCCATTTCTGCATGGTGTCGCGGTCGGACTGGTATTCCATGAAAGGCACCGCATAGCCGCAGGAGGTCTGAACCATATCGACCGAAACATCGAAAATCTGACGGGCGCTGCGGTGCGCGGGGAACAGGGCGGCCAGTTCTTCCCAGCCGTCATCACCCGCGTGCAGGACCTTGGCGGTGCCATAGGTGCGCAGGATCATCGGGCGGGTGGTGAAGGAGCACCACATCAGGGTCATCCGGTTCACCTCCATGAGGTGGCCCGCGGTTTCATTGCCGCTGCCGGTCAGGTTCATCCAGACAATCCGGTCCGGCCCCAGTACCCGCAGCGAGTCCATTCCCTTGGGGGAGATGTTCACGCGCCCCTCCGGTCCGGCCGAACCGGTGAAGAACATGTGCTGCTCTTCAATGAACTTGCGGTGGGCGTCGTCGATCTGCGGGAACTGCTTGGCCATGGCTCACTCCACCGTTACTGATTTCGCGAGGTTGCGCGGCTGGTCCACGTCGGTGCCTTTGGCAACTGCGGTGTGATAGGCCAAGAGCTGCGCCGGAATGGCATAGAGGATCGGTGACAGCGCCTCTTTGACCTTTGGCATCCGGATCGCGCACCAGACGTCGTCGCCGGCTTCGTCAATGCCGCCCTGATCGGAGATCATCAGCACCTTGCCCTTGCGGGCCAGTACTTCCTGCATGTTGGACACGGACTTGTCGAACAGCGAGTCCTTGGGCGTCAGCACCACCACCGGCATGTTCTTGTCGATAAGCGCGATGGGGCCGTGCTTCAGCTCGCCGGAGGCATAAGCTTCGGCGTGGATGTAGCTGATTTCCTTCAGCTTCAAGGCGCCTTCCAGCGCCAGCGGGAACATCAGGCCGCGGCCCAGGAACAAGACGTCACGGGCTTCGCTGACCTTCTGCGCCGCTAGGCGGATCGCCTCGTTCTGCTCCAGCGCTGAGGACAGCACATTGGGCAACCCGCGGATTGCGGTGGCGTACTCCGCCATTTCATCGGCAGTCAGATGCCCGCGGTCGCAAGCGGCCTTGAGCGCCAGCGCCAGCAGCACCGTCAGCTGGCAGGTGAACGCCTTGGTGGAGGCGACGCCGATTTCCGGCCCGGCAAAGATCGGCAGCGCCAGATCGCTTTCCCGCGCGATGGAGCTTTCGGGGACGTTCACCACCGACAGGATCTTGTCCGCCTTCTCCTGGCAGTAGCGCAGCGCGGCCAGAGTGTCGGCAGTCTCACCCGATTGCGACACGAACAGCGCCAGCGTTTTGCCGGGGATCGGCGGTTCGCGGTAGCGGAACTCGGAGGCGATATCGACCTCCACCGGCAGGCGGGCGATTTGCTCGAACCAGTATTTGGCGGTCAGGCAGGCATAAAATGCGGTGCCGCAGGCAACCATGGTCAGCCGCTCGACTTGCGAGAAATCCACGCCTTCGCCGGGCAGGCGCACGGCGTTTTCCTCGACCGGCAGGTAATGACGGATCGCCTCGGCAATCACATGCGGCTGCTCGGCGATTTCCTTGGCCATGAAATGCTTGTGGCCGCCCTTGTCGACCTGCGAGGAGTCGATCTGGATGGTCTTGGTTTCGCGGTTCACCAGTTCGCCGTGGGCATTGCGCAATTCCGCACCCGAACGGGTGACAACAGCCCGGTCGCCTTCTTCCAGATAGGTGATCCGGTCGGTCAGCGGCGCCAATGCGATGGCGTCGGAGCCCACGAACATCTCGCCGTCGCCATGGCCGATTGCCAGCGGCGAGCCCTTGCGGGCCGCGACGATCAGGTCCTCTTCGCCATCAAACAGGAAGGCCAGGGCAAAGGCGCCCTCCAGCTGGTCCAGCGTTTTGAAGGCGGCATCGACGGGGGTGTACCCCTCTTTCAAGTAGCGCTCCGTCATCAGGGCGACGGTTTCGGTATCGGTCTCGGTGCGGAACTCCATGCCGCAGTTCAGAAGCTCTGCGCGGAGTTCCTTGTAGTTCTCGATAATGCCGTTGTGCACCACTGCGACGGAACCGGCGCGGTGGGGGTGGGCGTTGCTGACAGACGGCGCGCCATGGGTGGCCCAGCGGGTGTGGCCGATGCCGGCCTTGCCGGCCAGCGGCTCATGCACCAGAAGGTCGGAAAGGTTCACCAGTTTGCCCACTGCACGGCGGCGGCGCAGGGCGCCGTTGTTCACCGTGGCGATCCCAGCGCTGTCATAACCGCGGTACTCCAGCCGTTTCAGCGCCTCGACCAGGATCGGGGCGGCCTCGTGATTGCCCAGTACGCCGACAATTCCGCACATCACTTGGCTCCCTTCTGCAGGCGGGCCTTCTTGGCGCGCAGCATATCCATCAGCTTGCGCGCACGGCCCGGTTTGTTGCTCTGTTCGGCGCGGGCAATGGCCAGGTCGCCGTCTTCCACATTCTTGGTCACCACTGCGCCGGTTGCGGTCATCGCCTCGTTGCCGACCCGGACCGGAGCCACCAGCATGGTGTTCGACCCGATGAAGGCGCGGGCGCCGATCTCGGTGCGGTGCTTCATCACCCCGTCATAGTTGCAGGTAATCGTGCCTGCGCCAATATTCGTGGCCTCGCCGACAGAGGCATCGCCGATGTAGCTGAGGTGATTGACCTTGGCGCCCTCGGCAATCTCGGCGTTCTTGATCTCGACGAAGTTTCCGATGTGGGTGTTTTCCGCCAGCTCCGCACCGGGGCGCAGGCGTGCATACGGCCCGACCTTGGCGCCGCGGCTGACGTGGCAGCCCTCCAGATGCGAAAACGCCCGGATAAGCGCGCCGCTTTCCACGGTGACGCCGGGGCCGAACACCACGTTAGGTTCGATCACGGTGTCGCGGCCGATGAAAGTGTCAAAGGCCAGATAGACGGTTTCCGGCGCCATCAGGGTGACACCCAGCTCCATCAGGTCTTCCCGCGCCTGCGCCTGAAACAGCGCATCCGCCTGCGCCAGCTCGGCGCGCGAGTTGACGCCGAGCGTTTCCGCCTCATCGCAGGACACGGCGGTGACGTTCAGACCCTCGCGCCGGGCCAGTTCCACCAGATCGGTCAGGTAGTATTCGCCCGATGCGTTTTCATTGCCGACCTTGGCAATCAGATCGAACATCGCGCTGGCCTTGCCCGCCATCAGGCCGGAGTTGCAGAAGGAAATCGCGCGCTCTGCCTCAGTGGCGTCCTTGAACTCGACAATCTTCTCCAGGCAGTCGCCGTCCATCACCAGGCGGCCATAGCGGCCCGGGTCGGCGGCCTCGAACCCCAGCACCACCAGGTCGGCACGCTGGCGGGCCTCCACCATGCGCTCCAGTGTTTCGGCGCTGACAAAGGGCGTGTCGCCATAAAGCACAACCACATCGCCCGCGAACCCGTCCAGCGCAGTGCGGGCCTGATCGACCGCATGGGCGGTGCCAAGCTGTTCTTCCTGCAGGACAACTTCGGCCTCTTCGTCGATTTCGGCAACTGCCGCACGCACCTCATCCGCCCTGTGGCCCGCCACGATGATGGTGCGCTCCGGTGCCAGTGTGCGGCCCGCGGCCATCGCGTGCTCCAGCATCGGCGCCTGGGCAATCGGGTGCAGCACTTTCGGAAGATCGGAGTTCATCCGCGTGCCTTTTCCGGCCGCCAGGATGACAAGGGCAATGCTCATAATCGCTTTTCTCTTTGTCTTTTTAGCGCTCCCGTTTTATCCGCTAACAGGCGGGGCGCAAGGGATAGCGCCATCAAACAAGATTGCGGCCTGCAACATGCGGCGGCGGAAAAGTGCCGAAAGGGCAGGACATGCGAACGGTTATCTTCGATCTGGACGGCACGCTGGCGGATACCTCGGGCGACCTTCTGGCGGCGGCCAACGCCTGTTTCCGGCAGATGGGGCTGGGCGATGTTCTGGACCGGCCGGAGGATGCTGCTGTTGCCCTGCGCGGCGGCCGCAACATGCTGGCAACCGGCCTGAAGCGGACAGGCAAGTTCGATCAGGCCACAGTTGATGAGTTCTATCCGGTGCTGCTGGAGGCCTACCGCGACGCCATCGACCACCACACCGTGCTCTATCCAGGCGCCATGGAGGCCGTGGAGATGCTGAAAACTGCAGGCTACGGCGTCGGCATCTGCACCAACAAGCCAGAGGGACTGGCGGACCAGCTGATGCGCAGCCTGGGTGTCAGGGATGCCTTTGCCTCGCTGGTTGGCGCCGACACTTTGCCGGTGCGCAAACCCGATCCGGAGCCGCTGTTTGAGGCTGCCCGCCGCGCAGGCGGCGACCCGGCCCGTACCCTGCTGGTGGGAGACAGCGATACCGACCGCAACACCTCGGCAAATGCCGGTGTGCCGTCGGTGCTGGTCACCTTCGGTCCCTCGGGCGATGATATGGCCGCGCTGAAGCCGGAGGCGCTGCTCGACCGGTTCGAGGACCTTCTGGAGGTCGCAGACCGGCTGATTGCGTGATCCCGCAACTTAGTTTCGGGATATTCATCTGTCCGGCTTCCCCCTTGACCGCTGGCCGCCCGCGGCTCACAAACGCCGCATGAGCGAAAAGTTTACCGGGTCATTCACCCAGCAGGAACCCATCCCCGAAGTCGCCATCGAGGCCGCGCTGGCGGTGCTCCGCAGCGGGCGGCTGCACCGCTATAACGTGGCAGAGGGCGAGGCGGGCGAGACCGCGCTGCTGGAGCAGGAATTCGCGGCGCAGATGGGTGCGAAATACTGTCTGGCTGTAGCCTCTGGCGGCTATGCGCTGGCAACCTCGCTGCGCGCTGTCGGGGTGAAGCCTGGCGACAAGGTGCTGACCAACGCCTTCACCCTGGCGCCGGTGCCGGGATCCATTGCCTCTGTCGGGGCGGAGCCGGTGTTCGTCGAAGTCACCGAAGACCTGACCATCGACCTGGAGGATCTGGCGGCCAAGGCGGATCAGGCCAAGGTGCTGATGCTGTCGCACATGCGCGGGCATCTGTGCGACATGGACCGGCTGATGGAGATCTGCGATGCCGCCGGTATCACCGTGATCGAGGACTGCGCCCATACCATGGGTGCTTCCTGGAACGGGGTGCTGTCGGGCCGCCATGGTGCGGTGGGCTGCTACTCCTGCCAGACCTACAAGCATGTGAACTCGGGCGAGGGCGGGCTGCTCATCACCGATGACGAAGAAATCGCCGCCCGTGCCATCATGATGTCCGGCTCCTACATGCTCTATGGCCGCCACTTGGCTGCGCCGGGACCTGAGGTGTTCGAGCGGGTGAAATACGAGACCCCCAACATCTCGGGCCGGATGGACAACCTGCGCGCCGCCATCCTGCGGCCGCAGCTGCGGGATCTAGACACGCAGGTGCAACGCTGGAACGACCGCTACCGTGCGGTGGAGGAGGGCCTGCGCGGCACGCCGGGCCTGACGGTGGTGGCGCGCCCTGCGCGGGAGGTCTATGTCGGCTCCTCGATCCAGTTCCTGCTTCTGGACTGGTCCGAGGAGGCGGTGCAGGAGGCTGTGCGCCGCTGCTCCGCCCGCGGGGTGGAGCTGAAGTGGTTCGGCACGCCGGAGCCCGTCGCCTTCACTTCCCGTTACGACAGCTGGCGCTACGCGGACACGCCGCGGCTGCCGCAAAGCGACCGCATCCTGGCAGGCATCATCGACATGCGGGTGCCGCTGACCTTTAGCCTGGAGGATTGCGCGCAGATCGCCCGCATCATCCGGGCCGAGGTCTCCGCCGTTTATCAATCCGCCTGAAAGAGCGGCACCGTCGAGATCGAAACCTTGGCGGACCCGTCGGTCAGCTCTGCCGCGTGGGCGGCATAGATCAGGGTCTGGTTGGCCTCGTCGAAGATCCGCTTGACCCGCAGTGACTTCAGGATAATGGAGCGCGATGCGCGGAACACGTCCTCGCCATCGCGGCCGCGGTCGATTTCGCCCACAGTAATGGGACCGGTCTGGCGGCAGGCGATGGAAGCATTTGAGGGATCCTCGAACCAGTTGCCCTTGGACAGCCGGTCAATCAGCCCGCGCTCGAAATAGGCGATGTGGCAGGTTACGCCTTCGACCTTGGGGTCGGCGATGGCCTCGATGATGATATCATTTCCCACCCAGTCGACGCCGATTTTCCCGACCTCCTCGGCGGCAGCTGGCAGGCCAGCTAGGCAGAATGCTGCGGCCAGGACGGGGGTTGCTCGTGTCATTTGAAACTCCTCTGGATTTCTGGCGGGGCAGGATTTCCGCGTCTGTCTGTTAACGCCCGCACGCGGAAAAAGATCCCCACTCACTGAAATGCCAACCGGAATTCTACGAGAATTCCGGCCCGGAAGACACGTATTTTCCGTTCTGTTTTCCGTGCCGGAAAACGGTGCCTCCTCGTTCCGGCCGGTCTTCCGCTTTCGACGCTGCGTCCGGGGCAGCGGGACCGCCATTGACCCGAATCGAAGGCTCCTTTATTGAATTGAACAACTGTTCATATAATCGGCTCTGGCCTGGAGGATCTGCGGGATGTTCAACGCAAGCATGACTTTCGATCTTGGTGAGGACGTGAACGCGCTGCGCGATGTGGTTCACCGCTGGGCGCAGGAGCGCGTCAAGCCGATGGCGCAGGAAATCGACCAGAAGAACGAATTCCCGGCGGAGCTGTGGAAAGAGATGGGTGAGCTGGGTCTCCTGGGAATCACAGTGCCGGAAGAATTCGGCGGCGCCGGCATGTCCTACCTGGCCCATACCGTCGCGATTGAGGAGATCGCCCGTGCCAGCGCGTCCGTGTCGCTGTCCTACGGCGCGCATTCCAACCTCTGCGTCAACCAGATCAAGCTGAACGGCAACGCCGAGCAGAAGGCGAAATACCTGCCGCGGCTGCTGTCCGGCGAACACGTCGGCGCGCTGGCAATGTCCGAGGCGGGCGCGGGCTCCGACGTGGTGTCGATGAGCCTGCGCGCGGAAAAGCGCAACGATCACTTCCGCCTGAACGGCAACAAGTACTGGATCACCAACGGCCCCGACGCCGATACCCTGGTGGTCTACGCCAAGACCGATCCGGAAGCGGGCTCCAAGGGCATCACAGCCTTCCTGATCGAAAAGGAATTCAAGGGCTTCTCCACCTCCAAGCACTTCGACAAGCTGGGTATGCGCGGCTCCAACACGGCTGAGCTGGTGTTCGAGGACGTGGAGGTTCCGTTTGAGAACATCCTGGGTGAAGAGGGCAAGGGCGTGCGCGTGCTGATGTCCGGCTTGGATTACGAACGCGTTGTGCTGGCTGGCATCGGTACCGGCATCATGGCCGCCTGCATGGACGAGATGATGCCCTACATGAAAGAGCGCAAGCAGTTCGGTCAGCCGATCGGGAACTTCCAGCTGATGCAGGCCAAGATCGCTGACATGTACACGGCGATGAACACCGCCCGGGCTTATGTCTATGAGGTTGCCAAGTCCTGCGACAAGGGCACCGTGACCCGTCAGGACGCCGCAGCCTGCTGCCTGTACGCGTCTGAGGTTGCGATGACTCAGGCCCATCAGGCGGTGCAGGCCTTTGGCGGTGCGGGCTACCTGTCCGATAACCCGGTGGGCCGCATCTTCCGCGATGCCAAGTTGATGGAGATCGGTGCGGGCACCAGCGAAATCCGCCGGATGCTGATCGGCCGCGAGCTGATGGGCACCATGTAAAAACAAAAAACCCGCGCATCCCAAGGGGCGCGCGGGGCTGAAACAGGCCCGGCGGCACGAGGCCAGCCGCCAGGCCGTAACCGGACCCTCTAAGGATCAGAAGCGGTGCACGTAAGCGAAGTTCACGACAACCGGGTCAATCTCTGCGGTGCCGATGCTGGCGCCGTTCAGGGTTGCGTCGGTGTCGATGTCCATCCAGCGGACGTTGAACCGCAGCGCGCCATTGTCGGAGATCTGGTAGTCGGCACCGGCGTTCACCGCGACGCCAAAACTGTCGTCCAGCTTGAGCGTGCCAAGCGCGGTCTCTTCCTCGAAGAAAGTGGTGTAGTTCAGGCCAAGGCCGAGAAACGGCTTGATCACACCTTGGGTGGGGAAGTGGTAGTTGACCGACAGGGTCGGCGGCAGCTGCTTGGCCGAGGCCGCGTAGGCGCCGTTCAGGTTGATGTCATGCTCAAACGGCGAGGCTGCCAGCAGCTCGACGCCCCAGTTGTCGCGGAAGAAATACTCAACGGTCAGCGACAGCGCGGTGCCGTCATCGATGTCAGCAAGCGCGCCCGCCAGGGTGCCGTTGCCGGACTTCGGATTCACGTTGGCGATACCAACGCCAACGGTCCAATCGCCACGCTCTTGGGCCAGGGCGGGGGCGGCCATTGCGGCCAGGGCGGAGGTCAGCGCAAGCGCGGAAACCATGCGTTTCATGGGGTGCGTCCCTTTTCTTGTGTTTACCCGGCAGTGATGCACCCGCAGGCGGCCGAAAACTCTGATCTGAGTCAAAACTGTCCGGTGCTACCTGTTGAAATCACAGCAAAATGCCGCATGGCCGCTATGCGTTTCAGGAATGTCTAAATATGCATGTTGAACGTAACATTCTGGGGTTTCGCGCAGACGGCAGCTGGGACATGCCAGAGCATCTCAACATGGCGGCGCAATGCCTGGCGCAGCCAGCCGATGCACTGGCACTGATTGACATGACCGGCCCCGCGCGCCGGGACATTACTTATGGCGAACTGGTGGCAATGACAGACGGGCTGGCGCGCTATCTGCTGACCCGCATCCAGCCGGGCGACCGCGTGGGCGTGCTGCTCAGCCAGTCGCCCTGGTGCGCCGCCGCGCATCTGGCGGTGTGGAAGGCTGGCGGCATTTCGGTGCCGCTGTTCAAGCTGTTCAAACACGATGCGCTGGCCTCGCGCGCCGGCGACGCGGGCGTGCGGTTTGTTTTCACCGATGCCGAGGGCGCGGAGCTGCTGGGGGATCTGGCCGAGGCCGTGATGGCCGACACAGCCGGGATTGACGGCGGCCCGGTGCCTTTCGCCGACACCACCCCGGAAACCCCTGCTGTTCTGATCTACACTTCCGGCACCACCGGCAGCCCCAAAGGCGCGCTGCACGGACACCGGGTGCTGACCGGCCACCTGCCGGGGGTTGCCATCAGCCACGACCATCTTGGCCAGCCCGGCGATGTGCTCTGGACCCCTGCGGACTGGGCCTGGATCGGCGGTCTGTTCGACGTGCTGATGCCGGGTCTGGCGCTGGGCGTACCAGTGGTGGCCGCGCGGCTGGAAAAGTTCACACCCGAAGCCTGCGCGGATCTGATCGCCAAGGCCGGTGTCCGCAACATCTTCTTCCCGCCCACCGCGCTGCGGATGCTCAAGGCGGCGGGGCAGGGGCTCGACGGCCTGCGTTCCGTTGCCAGCGGCGGAGAGCCCCTGGGCGCGGAGATGCTCGCCTGGGGCCGGCGGCGCTTGGGCGTGACCATTAACGAGTTTTACGGCCAGACCGAATGTAACATGGTGGCCTCCTCCTGTGCCGCAGATTTCGAGCCGCGCCCGGGCTGCATCGGCAAGGCGGTGCCGGGGCATGAGCTGGAAGTGATCGACGAAGCGGGCCATCCTACAGAAGGCGAGGGCGACGTCGCCATCCGCCGCGGCTCGGCTTCGATGCTGCTGGAATACTGGAACCGGCCCGAGGAGACGGCGGCCAAGTTCCGCGGGGACTGGCTTATGACCGGCGACCGCGGCATCTGGGAGGGCGAGTACCTGCGCTTTGTCGGCCGCGAGGATGACGTGATCACCTCCGGCGGCTACCGTATCGGCCCGGCAGAGATCGAGGATTGCTTGCTGACCCATCCGGCGGTGGCGACCGTGGGTGTGGTGGGCAAGCCGGATGAGCTGCGCACCGAGATCGTCAAGGCCTATGTGGTGCTGAAACCCGGCGCCGCGGCCTCCGAGAGGGAACTGCAGGACTACGTCAAGGACCGCCTCGCACATTATTCCTACCCGCGCGAAGTGGCGTTCCTGGATGCGCTGCCGATGACGGTGACCGGCAAGGTGATCCGCAAGGAGCTGAAGGCGCAGGCGGCGGGGGAGGTGAGCTGATGAAACAGCCGGTCCTTTCCGTTGTTGCAGCCTGTGCTTGCGCTTTGGGCGCGTCCTTTCCTCTTACTGCGGCAGGTGAGGAGACCCCCGTTTTTGATACAGCCGGTTTTCTGAGCGCTTGCACCAGCTTTGTCCCCGATGTCGGCTTTGCGGTTCCCATGGACACTCAATGCGTCTCGCAGGCCGTCCGCATGTGTAACATGAGCCAAGAAAACAAAGCTTTACAGTACTGCGTTGACAGCGCCGCGGCGTGGTTGGAGGCGGATGGAGCGCGCATCGTTAGCCAGATGCCGGGCTTCGACAAAAGTGTTCTTGATGACAACGGGCCTGCAGGTCTGTCCCTGCCCATGCCTGCTTTGGGTGACGCTCCCGATTGTACCAAGATTTCAGACCCCAATTTGCCTTCCGAAGTAGTGTGCCGCTATTCGGAGGCACTTTCAGAATGGCTCAAACTAAGAGTTCTGATGCGCAGTGAGGATATGACCGGGGAGGCAAGCCAATGACCCCAGGTGTTGCATACCCGGCGTACGCTGCCCCAACCGGAATGAAAGATATTTCCCGTATAACGGGACACAGCCTAACCCCTACAATGGGAGAGTGGACATGAAACTCACATCCAAGGCGATGCCCTCCTCGGACGGCTTCAAGCAGAACCGCGAGGCGCATCTGGACGCGCTTGCGCAGATCAGCGAGGCGGCTGAGGCCGCGCGCATGGGCGGCGGCGAGAAATCCCGCGCCCGCCACGAAAGCCGCGGCAAGATGCTGCCGCGCCGCCGGGTGGCGAACCTGCTGGACCCCGGCTCCCCGTTCCTGGAGATCGGCGCCACCGCGGCGCATGCCATGTATGACGGTGCCGCGCCCGCAGCGGGCGTGATTGCAGGCATCGGCCGGGTGCACGGGCAGGAGGTCATGGTGGTCTGCAATGACGCCACCGTGAAGGGCGGCACCTATTACCCGATGACCGTGAAGAAACACCTGCGCGCGCAGGAGATTGCGGAGGAAAACCGTCTCCCCTGCATCTATCTGGTCGACAGCGGCGGCGCCAACCTGCCCAACCAGGACGAGGTCTTCCCCGACCGCGACCATTTCGGGCGCATTTTCTACAACCAGGCCCGGATGTCGGCCAAGGGCATCCCGCAGATCGCGGTGGTCATGGGCTCCTGCACCGCAGGCGGCGCCTATGTGCCGGCGATGTCGGATGTCACCATCATCGTGAAGGAGCAGGGCACCATCTTCCTGGCCGGCCCGCCGCTGGTGAAGGCCGCCACGGGCGAGGTCGTCAGCGCCGAGGACCTGGGCGGCGGCGATGTGCACACGCGCCTCTCAGGCGTGGCCGACTACCTGGCCGAGGATGACGCCCACGCGCTGGCACTGGCGCGGCGCGCGGTGCAGTCGCTGAACATCACCAAGCCGCTGACTGTGAACTGGGCAAGTCCCGAGGAGCCCGCCTATGACCCTGAGGAAATCCTCGGCGTGGTGCCGGGCGACCTGCGCACGCCTTATGACATCCGCGAGGTGATCGCACGGCTGGTCGACGGTTCCCGCTTTGACGAGTTCAAGCCGCGCTTTGGCGAAACCCTGGTGACCGGCTTTGCCCACCTCAAGGGCTGCCCCATCGGCATCATCGCCAACAACGGGGTGCTGTTCTCCGAAGCCGCCCAGAAAGGCGCGCATTTCGTGGAACTGTGCAGCCAGCGCAAGATCCCGCTGGTGTTCCTGCAGAACATCACTGGCTTCATGGTGGGGCGGAAGTACGAAAACGAGGGCATCGCGCGTCACGGCGCCAAGATGGTGACGGCGGTGGCGACCACCAATGTGCCGAAGGTGACGATGCTGGTCGGCGGCTCCTTCGGTGCCGGCAACTACGGCATGTCGGGCCGCGCCTATTCCCCGCGCTTCCTGTGGACTTGGCCGAACTCCCGCATCTCGGTGATGGGCGGCGAGCAGGCCGCGGGCGTGCTGGCGACCGTGAAACGCGACGCCATTGAACGCCAGGGCGGCAGTTGGAGCGCCGAGGAAGAGGCGGAGTTCAAGCGCCCCACCATCGAGATGTTCGAGGAACAGAGCCACCCGCTCTATGCCTCCGCGCGGCTTTGGGATGATGGCATCATCGACCCGCGCAAATCCCGCGACGTGCTGGCCCTGTCGCTGAGCGCCGCGCTGAACGCCCCGATCGAAGATACGCGCTTCGGCGTCTTCCGGATGTGAGGATCTCCCATGTTTGACAAAATCCTGATTGCCAACCGCGGAGAGATTGCTTGCCGCGTGATGGAAACCGCCCGCGCCATGGGGGTGCGGACCGTGGCCGTTTATTCCGATGCCGATGCAGCTTCGAAACATGTGGCGCTGGCGGATGAGGCCGTGCATATCGGCGGCCCAGCCCCGGCGGACAGCTATTTGAAGGGCGACGAGATCATCCGCGTCGCACAGGAAACCGGCGCCCAGGCGATTCACCCGGGCTACGGCTTCCTGTCGGAAAACCCGAAATTCGTCGAGGCGGTGGAGGCTGCGGGCCTGACCTTTATTGGCCCCTCGGCGGATGCGATCCGCAAGATGGGCCTTAAGGACGCTGCCAAGGCGCTGATGGAGGAGGCCGGCGTGCCGGTGGTGCCGGGCTATCACGGCACCAACCAGGACCCGGAGTTCCTGGCCGGCGAGGCGGAGAAGATCGGCTATCCGGTGCTGATCAAGGCGGTTGCCGGCGGCGGCGGCAAGGGGATGCGGCTGGTTGAAAAGCCTGCCGAATTTGCCGATGCCCTGAAAAGTGCCCAGGGCGAGGCTACCACAGCCTTCGGCAACCCGGATGTCTTGATTGAGAAGTACATCCAGCAGCCGCGCCATATCGAGGTGCAGGTTTTTGGCGACGGCGAAACAGCCGTGCATCTGTTTGAGCGCGACTGCTCCTTGCAGCGCCGCCATCAGAAGGTGATCGAGGAAGCCCCCGCGCCGGGCATGACCGCTGAAATGCGCGAGGCGATGGGCCAGGCCGGCGTGCGCGCGGCTGAGGCCATCGGCTACAAGGGCGCAGGCACGGTAGAGTTCATCGTCGACGGCTCTGACGGGCTGCGCACGGACGGGTTCTGGTTCATGGAAATGAACACCCGCCTGCAGGTGGAGCATCCGGTCACCGAGTTGATCACCGGTGTTGACCTGGTGGAATGGCAGCTGCGGGTGGCCTCGGGCGAGAGCCTGCCTGCCAAGCAGGAAGACCTCACCATCACCGGCCACGCATTTGAGGCGCGGCTTTATGCCGAGGACGTGCCCAAGGGCTTCCTGCCCGCAACCGGCACGCTGACCCATCTGTCCTTCCCGGCAGAGGCCCGCGCCGACAGCGGTGTGCGGGCAGGGGACACCATTAGTCCCTGGTACGACCCGATGATTTCCAAGGTGATCGTGCATGGCTCCACCCGCAAGGTGGCGCTGTCGCGGCTGGCCCGCGCGCTGGAGGAAACGCAAGTTGGCGGAACCGTCACCAACCTGGCCTTCCTTGGCGCACTGGCGGCGCATGAGGGGTTTGCCAATGGCGAGGTAGACACCGGCCTGATTGCTCGCGATCTGGACGCGCTGACCGCGGCGCCGGTGGTGGAGCTGCGCCACAAGGCGGCGGCCGGCATGGTGGCGCTGGATCTGGTGGAGGCCGCAGTGGACACCGGCTTTACCCTTTGGGCGCCATTGCACCGGGCTGTCACCCTGTCCCATGCGGGCGAGGAGTTCACGGCGGATGTGCAGGTGGACGGGCCGGACCGGCAGCTTTGGACCATTGATGGCGAAACTGTCGTGGCCGAACGCAGCCAGGGCCAATGGCGCATTGGTGAGCGCCGGATGCCTGCGGTTTCTCAGTCGGGAACGCTGATCACCGTGCATGATGCCTATGGGCTGGAGTTCACCGCGATAGACCCGCTGGACCGCGATGCGGCCGCGGGCGGCGACAGCAACGTCATCGAGGCCCCGATGCCCGGTCTGGTCAAAGCGGTCTTTGCCGAGGCCAGTCAGGCGGTGAAAGAGGGCGACCGGCTTGCGATTCTGGAAGCGATGAAGATGGAGCACTCGCTTCTGGCGGCCCGCGACGGCGTGGTGGCCGAGGTTCTGGCTGCTGCCGGCGACCAGGTTGAGGCTGGCGCGGCGCTGGTGCGGCTGGAAGAAGAAGACGGCTGACCCGGGTCCGGGGCGGCACGCCTGCCGTCCCCGCTGCGGTTTGAGTATTTTTGGAAAGATGAAGCCGGAGGGCATTCCATGGGTGAATTTGCCGAAATCTTCGAGGTTGGCCCGCGCGACGGGCTGCAGAATGAAAAGCGCGAGATACCGGTTGCGGAAAAGGTGGCGCTGACCGACTGCCTGAGCCGCGCCGGGTTCAAGCGTATCGAAGTGGCCAGCTTCGTCTCGCCCAAATGGGTGCCTCAGATGGCGGGCAGCGCGGAGGTGCTGGCCGGAATAACCCGCGCCCCCGGTGTGCGCTATGCGGCGCTCACTCCCAACATGCGCGGCTACGAGGATGCGGTGGCTGCCAAGGCGGACGAGATTGCGGTCTTTGCCTCCGCTTCCGAAGGATTTTCCAAGGCCAACATCAATGCCACCATCGAGGAAAGCATCACCCGCTTCCTGCCCATTCTTGACGCGGCCAAGGAGATCGGCCTGCCGGTCCGGGGTTATGTCTCCTGCGTGACCGACTGCCCCTATGATGGGGCCACCCCGCCCCAGAAGGTGGCAGAGGTGGCCGAACGGCTGTTCTCGCTTGGCTGTTACGAGATTTCGCTGGGCGACACCATCGGGCAGGGCACACCGGAGGCGATCACTGCGATGCTCAAGGCAGTCACTGCGCGGGTGCCCGCGGCACAGCTGGCAGGCCACTACCACGATACCGCGGGCCGGGCGCTTGACAATATCGAGGCGTCGCTGGCGCAGGGTGTGCGGGTGTTTGATGCGGCCGTGGGCGGCTTGGGCGGCTGCCCCTATGCGCCGGGCGCGGCGGGCAATGTGGCAACGGAAGCGGTGCACAAGCGCCTAACGGAATTGGGCTATAACACTGGGCTGAACGCAGATGTGCTGGAAGAGGCCGCAGCACTCGCCCGGGCCATGCGCGGCCTGCAGTAAGAATTCAGCGGAGACACAAGATGTTCGAGACAATCACCCTGGACACCGACGCCCGCGGCGTCTGCACCCTGACCCTGAACCGGGCCGAGAAGCACAACGCCATGTCCGGCCAGATGCTGCAGGAACTTACCCTGGCGGCAAAGCGGCTGGCCGAGGATGACACGGTCCGGGTGGTGGTGCTGACCGGGGCCGGCAAAAGCTTTTGCGCAGGCGGCGACCTTGCCTGGATGCGGGCGCAGATGGATGCCGATGCCGAAACCCGTGCGCGTGAGGCGCGGGTGCTGGCGGAGATGCTGATGGCGCTCAACACCCTGCCGAAGCCGCTGATCGGCGCGGTGCAGGGCAATGCATTCGGCGGTGGTGTCGGAATGGCGTCGGTTTGCGATGTGGCCATTGGCGCGGATCATCTGAAGATGGGGCTGACCGAGACCAAGCTGGGGCTGATTCCCGCCACCATCGGCCCCTATGTCATCGCCCGCATGGGCGAAGCCAAGGCGCGCCGGGTGTTCATGTCGGCGCGCCTGTTCGGTGCGGCAGAGGCCGTGGAGCTGGGTTTGCTGGCCAAGGCGGTGCCCGCTGAGCAGCTGGGTGAGGCGGTCGAGGCAGAGGTTGCGCCCTATCTGAACTGTGCCCCCGGCGCGGTGGCGGCGGCCAAGAAGCTGGCCCGCGATCTGGGCCCGCGGCTGGATGACAGCGTGATCGACCATACAATCAAGGCGCTTGTGGAGCGCTGGGAAGGGCCGGAGGCAGGAGAGGGGATCGCGGCGTTCTTTGAAAAACGCAAACCGGCATGGCAAAGCTGAAAAGCGGCATATCTGACTCACGTTTTCATGGCGGCTGCAGTTCCCCCTGCGGCCGCTTTTCTTATGAAAACGCTAGGGAATTATCCCTGTGTTGCAACAGTGCTTTTTCTATCCAAACCCCTGTGGATTAACGTCGCTTTAGTTGACGCTCCCCGGGCACGGGGGTATGCACAGTCCAAATCAACACGCCAATTGACGCCGCGCGGAAATCCGCCCGGGGAAAGGAGCTGCTCTTGGAAGAGATGTTGAGGGAATACCTGCCTATTCTGGTCTTCCTGGCCGTCGCGGCAGGTTTGGGGATTGTCCTTATCCTGGCAGCCGTCGTCCTGGCGGTCCGCAACCCGGACCCGGAAAAGGTCAGCGCCTATGAATGCGGTTTCAACGCCTTTGACGATGCCCGCATGAAATTCGATGTCCGGTTCTACCTGGTTTCGATTCTCTTCATCATTTTCGACCTGGAAATCGCTTTCCTGTTCCCTTGGGCTGTCGGTTTCAAGGACATCAGCGACCTCGGCTTCTGGTCGATGATGGTGTTCCTGGGCGTGCTGACCATCGGCTTTGCCTATGAATGGAAGAAAGGGGCCCTGGAATGGCAGTGATGACCGGACCCAACACGGCGGGCGTGGACAAGGAAGTTGTCACCCGGGCCATCAATGCCGAGCTTCAGGACAAGGGTTTCCTGCTCACCTCGGCTGAGGACATCATCAACTGGGCGCGCACCGGCTCCTTGCACTGGATGACCTTTGGTCTCGCCTGCTGCGCAGTTGAGATGATGCACACCTCGATGCCGCGTTATGACGCCGAGCGTTTCGGCATCGCGCCGCGCGCGTCGCCGCGCCAGTCGGACGTGATGATCGTTGCGGGCACCCTCACCAACAAGATGGCGCCGGCCCTGCGCAAGGTCTACGACCAGATGCCCGAGCCGCGCTACGTGATCTCGATGGGTTCCTGCGCCAACGGCGGCGGCTATTACCACTACAGCTACTCCGTGGTGCGAGGCTGCGACCGGGTTGTGCCGGTCGACGTCTATGTGCCCGGCTGCCCGCCGACGGCTGAGGCGCTGTTGTATGGCCTGATGCAGCTGCAGCGCAAGATCCGCCGCACCGGCACCCTGGTGCGCTAAGGAAGGGGCGGAGACAACATGAGCGAAGCACTGAAAGAACTGGGCGCCCAGATCGAAGCCAAACGCCCCGACTGCGTGGTGGCTTGGGATGTGTCCTTTGATGAGCTGAACATTGACGTTACACCCTCGAACATCGCCGGTCTGGTGGAGTTCCTGAAGCTGGACGCCAACTGCAAGTTTTCGACCCTGGTGGACATCACCGCGGTGGATTACCCCGACCGCGCCAAGCGGTTCGACGTGGTCTACCACTTCCTGTCGATGTACCGGAACCAGCGCATCCGCCTGCGCGCCGCGGTGCGCGAGGATGAGATGGTGCCCTCGATCGTGGACGTGCACCCCTCGGCCAACTGGTTTGAGCGCGAGGTCTACGACATGTTCGGCATCCTGTTCTCGGGCCATCCGGACCTGCGGCGCCTGCTGACCGACTATGGCTTCCGCGGCTATCCGCTGCGCAAGGATTTCCCGACCACCGGTTACACCGAGGTCCGCTATGACGAGGCGCAGAAGCGCGTGGTCTATGAGCCGGTGAAGCTGGTGCAGGAATACCGTCAGTTTGATTTCATGTCTCCGTGGGAAGGTGCCGAATACATCCTGCCCGGTGACGAGAAGGAGGGGGCGCAATGATGGACGGCTCCAAATTTGACGACGGCAGCGTTGATGCGCTGAGCGGCGAGCAGAAGATCCGCAACTTCAACATCAACTTCGGCCCGCAGCACCCTGCCGCGCATGGGGTTTTGCGTCTGGTGCTCGAACTCGACGGCGAGATCGTCGAGCGCTGCGACCCGCATATCGGCCTGCTGCACCGCGGCACCGAAAAGCTGATGGAAAGCCGCACCTATCTGCAGAACCTGCCGTATTTCGACCGCCTCGATTACGTGGCGCCGATGAACCAGGAACACGCCTGGTGTCTGGCCATCGAAAAGCTGACCGGCACCGAGGTGCCGCGCCGCGGCCAGCTGATCCGGGTGCTGTATTCGGAAATCGGCCGGGTGCTGAACCACCTCCTCAACGTCACCACGCAGGCGATGGACGTCGGCGCGCTGACCCCGCCGCTGTGGGGCTTTGAAGAGCGTGAAAAGCTGATGATCTTTTACGAGCGGGCCTGCGGCGCGCGCCTGCACGCGGCCTATTTCCGCCCCGGCGGTGTGCATCAGGATCTGCCGGACGAGCTGCTGGACGATATCGACCTTTGGGCGATGGAATTCCCCAAGGTGCTGGACGATATCGACGGCCTGCTGACCGAAAACCGCATCTTCAAGCAGCGCAACTGCGACATTGGTGTGGTGACCGAGAAGGACATCCAGGAATACGGGTTCTCCGGCGTCATGGTGCGCGGCTCCGGCCTCGCCTGGGATCTGCGCCGCGCGCAGCCCTATGAATGCTATGACGAGTTCGAGTTTCAGGTGCCGGTCGGCAAGAACGGCGACTGCTACGACCGTTATCTCTGCCGGATGGAAGAGATGCGCCAGTCGACCTCGATCATCCGCCAGGCGATTGCCAAGCTGCGCGAAGCCACCGGCGACGTGCTGGCCCGCGGCAAGCTGACCCCGCCCAAGCGCGGCGACATGAAGACCTCGATGGAAAGCCTGATCCACCATTTCAAGCTGTACACTGAAGGTTTCCACGTCCCAGCAGGCGAGGTTTACGCCGCCGTCGAAGCGCCCAAGGGCGAGTTCGGCGTCTATCTGGTGGCGGACGGGTCCAACAAACCCTACCGCTCCAAGATCCGCGCGCCGGGCTTTTTGCACCTGCAGGCGATGGACCACGTTGCCAAGGGCCACCAGCTGGCCGACGTCGCCGCCATCATCGGCACCATGGACGTCGTATTTGGAGAGATTGACCGCTAATGCTTCGCCGTCTGCATTCCGAACAACCCGACAGCTTTGCCTTCACCCCGGCCAACCAGGCCTGGGCTGAGGCGCAGATCACAAAATACCCTGAGGGCCGCCAGGCTTCTGCGGTTATTCCGCTTTTGTGGCGTGCGCAGGAGCAGGAAGGCTGGGTCACCAAACCCGCGATTGAAGCCGTGGCAGATATGCTCGGCATGGCTTATATCCGGGTGCTGGAGGTTGCCTCCTTCTACTTCATGTTCCAGCTGCAACCGACCGGTTCCGTTGCCAATATCCAGATCTGTGGCACCACGTCCTGCATGATCTGCGGCGCCGAGGACCTGGTTGCGGTCTGCAAGGAAAAGATTGCCGAGAAGCCGCACACTCTGTCGGCGGACGGCAAGTTCACCTGGGAAGAGGTCGAGTGCCTTGGCGCCTGCACCAACGCCCCGATGGCGCAGATCGGCAAGGATTACTACGAGGACCTGACCGTCGAGAGCTTTACCAGGCTGCTGGACGATCTGGCCGCAGGCAAGGTGGTTGCACCGGGCCCGCAGAACGGCCGCTATGCAGCTGAGCCGAAATCCGGCCTCACCTCGCTGACCGAGTTCGACAGCGGCAAGACGCAGTACAACGCAAGCGCGCAGCTGGCGATGGATATCAAGGATGGCGTCAAGCGCATCCAGGGCGATGAAGTGCCGCTGCTGACGCCGTGGGTCGGCAAGGACGGCGTCGTTGCCGGCCGCGCCGCCGAAGGCCAGCCGCCGAAAGCACCGGAAGCGCCGAAGCCCGCCGTGAAGCAGGCGGAGGAAGCCGCCAAGGCCGCGCCGAAGAAGTCCGCCGCGGCTGAGCCCGCTTCGCCGGAAGGTGCTGCGGCAAAGTCTGAAGACGCTGCGGGAGAGGAAACCAAGCCTCTGGTCTTGAAAGAAGCCCTGGGCGGCCTTCCGGATGACTTGAAGCTGCTGAAGGGTGTTGGCCCCAAGCTGGAAGAGAAGCTCAACAGCCTTGGGTTCTTCCACTTCGAGCAGATCGCCGACTGGACCGAGGCTGAAGTCGCCTGGGTTGATGCGCGGCTCAAGTTCAAGGGCCGCATCACCCGCGACGGCTGGATCGAACAGGCCAAGCGGCTGCAGGTGGGCGATGAGACTGAATTTGCCAAACGCGCCAAGGCGGAAGGCATCTACAAAGACGACGAGTAACGGGCGGCGGCCCGGCGGGGCCGCTTCCTGGCGATAGGGAACAGATGAGCAAGGAACAGGACCAGGCCATTGCAGCAAAGGGTCGGCACATCGCATTGGTGATCGCCGGGACGATTTCGCTGTGGATCGTGGTCTCGCTGTTCATTGGCCCCATGCTGGGGCTGCCGGGGCGCTACGCGCTCTTGTTCGACTTCGCCGCGCTGGCGGGCATGATCTATGCCCTGGTCAACATATTTCAACTCTGGCGCATGCGCCGGGACAGCCAAAGGTAGGCACACATGCTGAAGGATCAGGACCGGATCTTTACCAACCTTTACGGGATGCACGACCGCAACCTGGCGGGCGCCAAGGCGCGCGGCCATTGGGACGGCACGGCCGGCATCATCGAAAAGGGCCGCGACTGGATCGTTCAGACCATGAAGGACAGCGGTTTGCGCGGCCGCGGCGGCGCTGGCTTCCCGACCGGCCTCAAGTGGTCCTTCATGCCCAAGGAAAGCGACGGCCGCCCGGCATATCTGGTGATCAACGCCGATGAATCCGAGCCCGGCACCTGCAAAGACCGCGAGATTATGCGCCACGATCCGCACACGCTGATCGAGGGCGCGCTGATCGCCTCCTTCGCGATGAACGCGCATACCTGCTACATCTACCTGCGCGGCGAATACATCCGCGAGCGCGAGGCGCTGCAGGCGGCGATTGACGAATGCTATGACAAGGGCCTGTTGGGCAAGAACGCCGCTGGCTCCGGCTGGGACTTCGACGTTTTCCTGCACCACGGGGCAGGGGCCTATATCTGCGGCGAGGAAACCGCCCTGATCGAAAGCCTTGAAGGCAAGAAGGGCATGCCCCGGATGAAGCCGCCGTTCCCGGCGGGCGCGGGCCTCTATGGCTGCCCGACCACCGTGAACAACGTGGAATCCATCGCGGTTGTGCCAACCATCCTGCGCCGCGGCGCCGACTGGTTTGCCTCCTTCGGGCGCCAGAACAACGCCGGCACCAAGCTGTTTGCGATCTCCGGTCACGTCAACAACCCCTGCGTGGTTGAAGAGGCGATGTCGATCGGGTTCGAGGAACTGATCGAGAAGCATTGCGGCGGCATCCGCGGCGGCTGGGACAACCTGCTGGCAGTGATCCCCGGCGGCTCCTCTGTTCCTTGTGTGCGTGGCGAGAACATGCGCGACGCAATCATGGACTTCGACTACCTGCGCGGCGAGCTGGGCTCGGGCCTTGGCACCGCGGCGGTCATCGTGATGGACAAGCAAACCGACATCATCAAGGCGATCTGGCGCCTGTCCAAGTTCTACAAGCACGAAAGCTGCGGCCAGTGCACCCCCTGCCGGGAAGGCACCGGCTGGATGATGCGCGTCATGGACCGCCTGGTGAAGGGCGAGGCCGAGCTGGAAGAAATCGACATGCTGTGGGACGTGACCAAACAGGTCGAGGGCCACACCATCTGCGCCCTTGGCGACGCGGCGGCCTGGCCGATCCAGGGTCTGATCAAGAACTTCCGCGAGGAAATCGAGGACCGCATCCGGGCCCAGAAGACCGGGCGCATGGGCGCGATGGCGGCGGAATAACTGATGGACGCCTTTGCCGCATATTCCCACGCTCTGGCCGCGCTGGTGATCTTTACCCTGATCACCCTGGCGCTATCGCCGTTTTCGGCGCTGGCCAAACAAAAGGCGGGTCTCGCACCGGGGGCCACGCCGCGGGAGGACTATGCGGAAAAGGCCTACCGGCTGAACCGGGCCTATCTGAACGGCTGCGAGACGCTGCCGGCCTTTCTGACTGTGACACTGGTGGCAATCCTGACGGGCGCGGCGCCGTTCTGGGTGAACCTGCTGGCCTCGCTGGCGGTGGTGTCCCGGGTCATCATGATTTTCATTCACCTGCAGGGCATCGGCAAACCGCACAGCGGCCCGCGCTCTGTTTTCTACGTTCTCGGCTGGGCCTGCATGGCGGGTCTGGCGATCCTGGCATTGGCGGCAGTATTTTGAGCATGATGAAGACATACCGGATGGCCGTGCCTGCGGCTTGCCTGGCGGCTCTGGCGCTGGTTTCGGCCTGCGGCACCTCCGTCACCAACAAGAACCGCGAATTGTATGACGGCGTGCCCTTCAAGGCGAAGGCCAAGCCGATCGACAAGAAAACCAACCCCGCAGTGTTCCAGATCGACATCAAGGGTGTTGACCGGTCCGTCAAAGGCGCGCGCGAAGCGGCGGCCCACAGCGGCACCAAATACTGCGTGACCACCTATGGCTCGTCTGACATCGAATGGGCTAATGATCCGCGCAATGAGGACGTTCCGCTGACCATCACCGATGGCCGCGCTGTGTTCCAGGGGACTTGCACCCCGTGAGCGGATTTCCGGCATATCAGGGCCTTGCGGCCCGGCTGCTATTGCATAGCAGCAGCGCGCGCCTGCGCATGGGGGCTTCGAAACTGAAGGAGTCCCCTGCCATGCGTGCCCTGATTGCCGCTGTTCTGTCCGCCTTACTTGCCATGCCTGCCGCCGCGCTAGCGAAACCGTCGCTGCGCGACGTGCAGGAAATCGAGGACCCGCTGTTTGCGGTTGCCGTCGCCAAGGAAGTCTCGGACATCTGCGGCGATATTTCCCCGCGCTACCTGAAAGGGCTGGGCGAGTTGCGCCGGCTCAAAGCGCGGGCCAATGCGCTGGGGTACACGGACGCGGAAATCCGCGATTACATCGAATCTGATGCCGAAAAGGCCCGGATGCGCGCCAAGGGAGAGAAGCTCCTGGCGCAGAACGGCGTTGACTACGGCAAACCTGAAACATTCTGCGCCTATGGCCGCGCAGAGATTGAGAAAAACAGCGCGATCGGCGTGTTACTGAGGGCGAAATAGACCATGTCTGACCTCCGCAAGATCAACATTGACGGAACCGAGATCGAGGTGGATGGGGCAATGACCCTGATCCAGGCCTGTGAGGAGGCCGGCGTCGAGATCCCGCGCTTCTGCTACCATGAGCGGCTGTCGATTGCCGGCAACTGCCGCATGTGCCTGGTTGAGGTTGTCGGCGGCCCGCCCAAGCCCGCTGCCTCCTGCGCGATGCAGGTGCGCGACCTGCGCCCCGGTCCCGAGGGTCAAGCACCGCAGGTGAAGACCAATTCGCCGATGGTCAAGAAGGCCCGCGAAGGCGTGATGGAATTCATGCTGATCAACCACCCGCTGGACTGCCCGATCTGCGACCAGGGCGGCGAATGCGACCTGCAGGACCAGGCAATGGCCTACGGCCTGTCGGGAAGCCGCTTCAAGGAAGCCAAGCGCGCGGTGGACGATCTGGACCTCGGCCCGCTGGTTGCCACCACCATGACCCGCTGCATCAGCTGCACCCGCTGCGTGCGCTTCACCACTGAGGTCGCGGGCATCACCCAGATGGGCCAGACCGGCCGCGGCGAGGATGCGGAGATCACCTCCTACCTGAACCAGACGCTTCAATCGAACTTGCAGGGCAACATCATCGACCTGTGCCCGGTGGGCGCGCTGACCTCGAAGCCATATGCGTTCACCGCCCGCCCATGGGAGCTGACCAAGACCGAAACCATCGACGTGATGGATGCGCTTGGCTCGAACATCCGGGTTGACACCAAGGGCCGCGAAGTGATGCGCATCCTGCCGCGCAACCACGACGGTGTGAACGAGGAGTGGATCAGCGACAAGACCCGCTTTGTCTGGGACGGGTTGCGCCGCCAGCGCCTTGACCGCCCTTATGTGCGCGTCGATGGCAAACTGAAGCCCGCCACCTGGGCCGAGGCTCTGTCTGCCGCCGCTACGGCCATGAAGGGTAAGAAGGTTGCAGGCCTGATTGGCGATCTGGCCCCGGTTGAGGCAGCCTTTGCGCTGAAGCAGCTGGTTGAGGGGCTGGGCGGCAAGGTCGAATGCCGCACTGATAATGCCCGCCTGCCGATCGGCAACCGCGCGGGCTATGCCGGCACCGCCACCATCGAAGACCTCGATGACGCGGAAATGATCCTGCTGATCGGCACCAACCCGCGCGACGAGGCGCCGGTGCTGAATGCCCGCATCCGCAAGGCCTGGGCCAACGGCGCCGAAGTGGCGCTGATCGGTCCGGCGGCGGATCTGACTTATGACTACTACCACGCTGGCACCGGTCGCGACGCCCTCAGCGACATGATCGCCAAGGGGGTTTCGGAAGAGACCCGCGACAACAAGAAAACCGTGATCATTGTGGGGCAGGGCGCCCTGCGAGAGGCCGATGGGCTGGCGGTGATGGCGGCGGCCCAGAAGATGGCGGAACTGTCCGGTTCCAAGCTGATGGTGCTGCACACCGCTGCCTCCCGCGTTGGCGCGATGGACATCGGTGCGGTAACCGAAGGCGGCATGGCAGCTGCCATCGACGGGGCAGAGGTGATCTACAACCTCGGTGCTGATGAGGTGGAAATCGACGCCGGTGCATTCGTGATCTACCAGGGCAGCCACGGCGACCGCGGCGCGCACCGCGCTGATGTGATCCTGCCGGGCGCCGCCTATACCGAAGAAAACGGCTTGTTCGTGAACACCGAAGGCCGGCCGCAATTGGCTATGCGTGCTGCATTTGCGCCGGGTGAGGCCAAGGAAAACTGGGCCATTCTGCGCGCGCTCAGCGCCGAAGCAGATGCCAAGCTGGGCTATGACTCGCTGGCGCAGCTGCGTCAGGCCCTGGTCGCGGAAGTACCGCACCTGGCGCAGATCGACGAAGTGGCCGACAAAGACGGCGAGCCGCTGGAGCAGGACAAACTCGGCAACGCCGACTTCCTGCCCGCGATCAAGGATTTCTACCTGACCAACCCGATTGCCCGCGCATCGCAGCTGATGGCAGAGCTGTCGGCAGGTGTGAAGGCCCGCGGAAACGAGGCAATGGCCGCCGAATGATCCGCTTCGCCCTCATAACCCCCTTCCTGCTGGCCGCCTGCGCAATGGCGCCCGGCAGCGAAGGAGAGCGGCCCGCCCCGGTGTACGAAGGGGTGGAAACCAGCCTGCTGGAGGGCGATCTGGTGCAATTTCAGGTCTCCATGCGCGGCGCGGCCGTGCCCGGAGATCTCGACAATTATGCGGAATGCGCCGCCGCGCAATATGCGCTGATCCGGGACTACGGGTTCGCGCGCCATGTGCGCACAACAACGAAACAGGCAGGGGGCAGCCGGACCGCGGACGCGGTCTACCTGATTTCGCCCTCTCTGCCGCGCGGATTGCGCACCATCGACGCCGAAGTCGTGGTCGCGGATTGCGCGGCGAACGGAATACCCACGGTGTGAGGACCTATGGCTGATTTCTTTAACACTCCAGGCGGCATCGCTGTTCTGATCCTGGCGCAAGTGCTTGCAGTTGTTGCCTTTGTGATGATCTCGCTCCTGTTCCTCGTCTACGGGGACCGCAAGATCTGGGCGGCGGTCCAGATGCGCCGGGGCCCGAACGTGGTGGGCGTCTATGGCCTGCTGCAGTCAGTGGCCGACGCACTGAAATACGTGGTCAAGGAAGTGGTGATCCCGGCGGGTGCCGACCGCACCGTCTTTATCCTGGCGCCGATGACCTCTTTCGTGCTGGCGATGATCGCCTGGGCGGTGATCCCCTTCAACGACGGCTGGGTCCTGAGCGATATCAACGTCGCCATCCTCTATGTCTTCGCAGTCTCCTCGCTTGAGGTTTACGGCGTGATCATGGGCGGCTGGGCGTCGAACTCGAAATACCCGTTCCTTGGGAGCTTGCGCTCTGCCGCGCAGATGATCTCCTACGAGGTTTCCATCGGCCTGATCATCATCGGCGTGATCATCTCCACCGGTTCCATGAATTTCGGCGACATCGTGCGCGCGCAGGATGGCGATCTGGGTCTCTTGAACTGGTACTGGATCCCGCATTTCCCGATGGTCTTCCTGTTTTTCATCTCGGCGCTGGCAGAAACCAACCGGCCGCCGTTCGACCTGCCGGAAGCGGAGTCCGAACTGGTCGCGGGCTACCAGGTGGAGTACTCGGCGACCCCGTTCCTGCTGTTCATGGCCGGCGAATACATCGCCATCTTCCTGATGTGCGCGCTGACCACCCTGCTGTTCTTCGGCGGCTGGCTGTCCCCGATTCCGGGCCTGCCCGATGGCGTGCTGTGGATGGTCGGCAAGATGGCGTTCTTCTTCTTCCTCTTCGCAATGGTAAAGGCGATCACCCCGCGCTACCGCTACGACCAGCTGATGCGCCTGGGCTGGAAGGTGTTCCTGCCGTTCTCGCTGGCCTGGGTGGTCTTCGTGTCCTTTGCTGCAAAATTTGACTGGTTCTGGGGCATCTTCGCCCGCTGGACCGTGGGAGGCTAACTGATGGCGAACATCGACTACACCCGCGCCGCCAAATACTTCCTGCTGCAGGACTTCTGGGTCGGCTTCAAATTGGGGCTGAAGTACTTCTTCGCCCCCAAGGCCACCCTGAACTACCCGCACGAGAAAGGCCCGCTGTCGCCCCGCTTCCGCGGCGAGCACGCGCTGCGCCGCTACCCCAACGGCGAGGAGCGCTGCATTGCCTGCAAGCTCTGCGAGGCGGTCTGCCCGGCGCAGGCGATCACCATCGACGCGGAACCGCGCGAGGACGGCAGCCGCCGCACTACGCGCTATGACATCGACATGACCAAATGCATCTACTGCGGTTTCTGCCAGGAAGCCTGCCCGGTGGATGCGATTGTCGAAGGCCCGAACTTCGAGTTCGCCACCGAAACCCGCGAGGAGCTGTTCTACGACAAGGAGAAGCTGCTTTCGAACGGGGAGCGCTGGGAAGCCGAGATCGCCCGCAACCTGGAAATCGACGCGCCGTACCGATAAGGGAGACATCAAATGGATAATGCTTCCGAAGCGGTACAAATGCAGTACCAAGTTACTGGCCTGCCAGCGCTTCTGATCTTCTTTGCAATTGGGTTTGTCGCCTACGGAATTCCGTCGATGAAAATCGCGAAGCGTAGCGGCCACTCGCCTTGGGTTGGGATACTAATGGCGGTGCCAGTTGTGAATATCGTCGTTATTTGGGTTTTCGCGAACTCTAATTGGCCAAGCTTGGACTGGAAAGAACAGTGACCGATCCCAAGAACCCTTTCGAGGCCATGATGGAACAGATGCAGGCTCAGGCCCAGCAGATGGCCAAGGCGTTCAACCCGGCGCTGGAGAACTTCTCGCCCTCCGAGGCGTTCAAGGAGTTCGAGGCGCTGTGGCCCACCATGCCCAAAGAGGTCATGGAAATGATGTTCGGCAACACCGTCAACAAGGACGGGCTGGATGCCAAAACCCGGCTGCTGCTGACTTTGGCCGGGCTGACAATGCAGGGCGCGCAGGCTGATTCAGCCGTACGCCAGACCGTGCGCCACGCCCTCGCGGCCGGCGCCAAGAAACAAGAGATCGTGGAAACGATCGGACAGATGTCGGTGTTTGCCGGCATTCCGGCCATGAACCGGGCGCTGGATCTGGCGCAAGGAGTCATGGACGACAAAAGGGACGATGAGACATGAGCGTTTTTGCCTTCTACCTCTTCGCCATCAGCGCCATCACCGGCGGGCTGTTCACCGTGATCAGCCGCCAGCCGGTGCATTCGGTGCTGTGGCTGATCCTGGCCTTCCTTTCCTCGGCCGGGCTGTTTGTGCTTCTGGGGGCGGAATTCGTCGCCATGCTGCTGGTCATCGTCTACGTGGGCGCAGTCGCGGTGCTGTTCCTGTTTGTGGTGATGATGCTGGATGTGGACTTTGCCGAGCTGAAGGCGGAGATGGCGCGCTACATGCCGTTGGCGCTGCTGATCGGCCTAGTCATCCTGATGCAATTCGTGATGGCCTTCGGCGTCTGGGAAACCGCCCACAAGGCGCCTGAGCTGCTGGCCAATCCGGTGCCTGCGGACCGCCACAACACCGAGGCGCTCGGCCTCATCATCTATGATCAATATTTCCTTCTGTTCCAGCTGGCGGGCCTGATCCTGCTGGTGGCGATGATCGGCGCGATCGTGCTGACCCTGCGCCACCGCACCGACGTCAAGCGCCAGGACGTGGTTGCCCAGATGATGCGCGACCCGGCCACTGCGATGGAACTCAAGGACGTGAAACCGGGGCAGGGGCTGTGATCCAATGATCGGACTTGAACATTATCTGACCGTCGCGGCGACGCTGTTCGTCATCGGCATCTTCGGGCTCTTCCTGAACCGCAAGAACGTGATCATCCTTTTGATGAGCATCGAACTGATGCTCTTGGCGGTGAACATCAACCTGGTCGCCTTCTCCAGCTTCCTGGGCGATCTGGTGGGGCAGGTCTTTACCCTGTTCGTGCTGACCGTGGCCGCGGCTGAGGCCGCCATCGGCCTGGCGATCCTGGTCTGCTTCTTCCGCAACCGCGGCACCATCGCCGTCGAAGACGTCAACGTGATGAAGGGCTAAAGACACATGGAAACCATCCTTCTCTTTGCCCCGCTGGTTGGCGCCATCATCTGCGGCTTCGGCCACAAGATGATCGGCGAGAAAGCCGCCACCGTGACCGCCACGGCGCTGCTGTTCCTGGCGGCGCTGCTGAGCTGGATCACCTACCTGTCGTTTGACGGGGTGACCCAGAACATCGAGATTTTCCGCTGGATCGAAAGCGGCTCGCTGTCGACCTCCTGGGCGATCCGCCTGGACCGGCTGACCGCGATCATGCTGATCGTGATCACCACGGTCTCCTCGCTCGTGCACCTCTATTCCTTCGGCTACATGGACCATGACCCGCAGTGGAAAGAGGGCGAAAGCTACAAGCCGCGCTTCTTTGCCTACCTGTCGTTCTTCACCTTTGCGATGCTGATGCTGGTGACCTCCGACAACCTGGTGCAGATGTTCTTCGGCTGGGAAGGCGTCGGCGTGGCTTCCTACCTGCTGATCGGCTTCTACTACCGCAAACCGTCGGCCAATGCGGCGGCGATGAAGGCCTTCATCGTCAACCGGGTCGGCGACTTCGGCTTTGCGCTGGGGATCTTCGGCCTGTTCTTCCTGACCGACAGCATCAACCTGTCTGACATCTTTGCATCTGCGCCCACGCTGGCGGAGACCCAGGTCTCCTTCCTGTGGACCGAGTGGAACGCGGCCAACCTGCTGGCCTTCCTGCTGTTTGTCGGCGCGATGGGCAAATCGGCGCAGCTGATCCTGCACACCTGGCTGCCGGACGCGATGGAAGGCCCGACCCCGGTGTCGGCGCTGATCCACGCCGCAACCATGGTGACCGCGGGCGTGTTCCTGGTCTGCCGCATGTCGCCGCTGATCGAGTTCGCGCCTGAGGCCGCGGCCTTCATCACCGCTCTTGGTGCGGCAACTGCCTTCTTTGCGGCCACGGTCGGTCTGGTTCAGAACGACATCAAACGCGTGATCGCCTATTCGACCTGCTCTCAGCTGGGCTACATGTTCGTGGCTGCCGGCGTTGGCATGTACTCGGCGGCGATGTTCCACCTGTTCACCCACGCTTTCTTCAAGGCGATGCTGTTCCTTGGCGCCGGTTCGGTGATCCATGCCATGCATCACGAGCAGGACATGCGGAACTATGGCGCGCTGCGCAAGAAGATCCCCTATACCTTCTGGGCGATGATGATCGGCACGCTGGCCATCACCGGCGTTGGCATTCCGCTGAGCGGCTGGGTTGGCTTTGCCGGCTTTGTCTCCAAGGATGCGATTATCGAAAGCGCCTATGCGGGCGGCTCGATGTTCGGCTTCTGGGCGCTGGTGATCGCGGCCTTCATGACCTCCTTCTACTCCTGGCGCCTGATCTTCATGACCTTCTATGGCGAGGCACGCGGCGACAAGCACACCCATGATCACGCCCACGAAAGCCCCTGGACCATGCTAGTGCCGCTGGGCGTGCTGGCCCTCGGCGCGATCTTCTCGGGCATGCTGTGGTACAGCAGCTTCTTCGGCCACGCTGATCAAGTCGGCAAGTTCTATGGCATCCCGGTGGCGGAAGCGTCTGCTGCCGCGCATGGTGAAGAAGCCGGCCACGGCGAAGAGGCCGCGCATGGCGACGACGCTGCGCACGGTGAAGAGGCTGCCCATGGCGAAGACGCCGCACACGGCGGTGAGCACCACTATGTGTTTGCCGGCAAGCCGGGCGAGGGCGCGCTGTATATCGGCAAGGACAACCACATCCTGGAGGATGCCCACGCGGCACCGAAATGGGTGAAACTGTCCCCCTTCGTCGCAATGCTGGGCGGCCTGGTGCTGGCGCTGTGGTTCTACATCTGGAACCCGTCGCTGCCCGCACGCCTGGCCAAGCAGCAGCGCCCGCTGTACCTGTTCCTGCTGAACAAATGGTACTTTGACGAGATCTACAACGTGATCTTCGTCAAGCCGGCCGTCGCGCTCGGCCGCTTCTTCTGGAAGCGCGGCGATGGCAACACTATCGACGGTTTCCTGAACGGTCTGGCCATGGGCGTTGTGCCCTTCTTCACCCGTCTCGCTGGACGCGCACAGTCTGGTTACATCTTCACTTATGCCTTCTGGATGGTGCTGGGCATTGCAGCCCTGGTCACCTGGATGTCGATCGGCGGAGGAGCGCACTGATGGACAATCTCCTTTCTATTGTCACCTTCATCCCGGCGCTTGCGGCGGCCATCCTGGCCCTGTTCCTGCGCGGCGAGGATAAGGCGGCGCAGCGCAACGCCAAGTTTGTTGCGCTCTTTGCCACCACGATCACTTTCCTGGTGAGCCTTGGGATCTATTCCCAGTTCGACCCGGCCAACACCGGATTCCAGTTCGTCGAGGACCGGGCCTGGATCTTCGGGCTCAAGTACAAGATGGGTGTTGACGGCATCTCGGTTCTGTTCGTGATGCTGACCACCTTCATCATGCCGCTGACCATCCTGGCCAGCTGGTCGGTCACCGACCGGGTGAAGGAATACATGATCGCCTTCCTGCTGCTGGAGACCCTGATGCTGGGCGTCTTCATGGCGCTGGACCTGGTGCTGTTCTACCTGTTCTTCGAGGCGGGCCTCATTCCGATGTTCCTGATCATCGGCATCTGGGGCGGCAAGGAGCGGATCTACGCGTCCTTCAAATTCTTCCTCTACACCTTCTTCGGCTCGGTGCTGATGCTGGTGGCGATGGTGTTTATGTATGTGGATGCGGGCACCACCGATATCGAAACCCTGCTGACCCACAGCTTCTCGGCGGCATCGTTCGACGTCTTGGGCATCCATGTGCTGGGCGGCGCCCAGACACTGATGTTCCTCGCCTTCTTTGCCTCCTTCGCGGTGAAGATGCCGATGTGGCCGGTGCACACCTGGCTGCCGGACGCCCACGTGCAGGCGCCGACCGCGGGTTCCGTGGTGCTGGCGGCGATTCTGTTGAAGATGGGCGGCTACGGTTTCCTGCGCTTCTCCCTGCCGATGTTCCCGGTGGGCGCGGACGTGATGACCGATGTGGTCCTGTGGATGTCCGCGATTGCGGTGGTCTACACCTCGCTGGTGGCGATGGTGCAGGAGGACATGAAGAAGCTGATCGCCTATTCTTCGGTTGCGCACATGGGCTTTGTCACCATGGGCATCTTTGCCGCCAACCAGCAGGGCGTCGACGGCGCCATCTTCCAGATGCTGTCGCACGGGTTCATCTCCGCCGCGCTCTTCCTTTGCGTGGGCGTGATCTATGACCGCATGCACACCCGCGACATAGACGCCTACGGCGGATTGGTGATCCGGATGCCGGCTTATGCGCTGGTCTTCATGTTCTTTACTATGGGCAACGTTGGCCTGCCGGGCACCTCGGGCTTTGTCGGCGAGTTCCTGACCCTGATGGGCACCTTCCAGAAGAACACCTGGGTGACCGCCGTGGCGGCAACCGGCGTGATCTTCTCGGCCGGCTACGCATTGTGGCTCTACCGCCGCGTGGTGTTCGGCGACCTGATCAAGGGTAGCCTGATGGGCATCAAGGACATGTCCGCACGCGAGCGTTTCGTCTTTGCGCCGCTGGTCGTCATGACCCTGCTGCTGGGTGTCTATCCGTCGCTGGTCACCGACATCATCAGCCCCTCGACCGAGGCGCTGATTGCAAACTTCAACCAGTCTCTGGCTGCTGCGGACACTGCGCCCGCCGCGACCCAGATTGCTTCGCACTAAGGGAGCATCAGGCAGATGATCCAAGCTGATCTTACTGTAATCCTGCCAGAGATCGTTCTGGCGCTTTACGCCATGGCGGCGCTGATCGGCGCCGTCTACACCGGCAAGGACAAGCTGGCGGTGCCGATGGTCTGGGCCACGGCGGCTTTGCTGGCGCTGGTCGCCTTCTGGATTGCTTCCAGCCCGGAAGGCACCCAGACCGCGTTCAACGGCATGTTCATCGACGACGGCTTCTCGCGCTTTGCCAAAGTGGCGCTGCTCTTGGGCGCCTCCGCCGTGCTGCTGATCGGCCAGGAGTACATGGCGCGCCGTGGCATCCTGCGGTTTGAATACCCGGTCCTGGTGGCGCTGGCCGCTGTCGGCATGATGATGATGGTCTCCGCAGGCGACCTGATGTCCCTCTACATGGGGCTTGAGCTGCAGTCGCTGTCGCTCTACGTCGTGGCCGCCATGCGCCGCGACAGCGTCAGGTCGACCGAGGCGGGCCTCAAGTACTTCGTGCTGGGCGCATTGTCCTCCGGCCTGCTGCTTTATGGCGCCTCGCTGGTCTACGGCTTTGCCGGCACCACCCAGTTCGCGGGCATCATCCAGGTGGCAGAGCAGGGCCATATGTCCATCGGCATGCTGTTCGGCCTGGTCTTCATGATCTCGGGGCTTGCGTTCAAGGTTTCGGCGGTTCCATTCCACATGTGGACCCCGGATGTCTATGAGGGCTCGCCGACGCCTGTGACTGCCTTCTTTGCCACTGCGCCGAAAGTTGCGGCCATGGGCCTCTTTGCCCGGGTGCTGTTTGACGCCTTCGGCGGCGCAATCGCTGACTGGCAGCAGATCATCGTGGTGCTGTCGGTGCTGTCGATGTTCCTGGGCGCCATTGCGGCAATCGGCCAGCGCGACATCAAACGGCTGATGGCCTTCTCCTCCATCGCCCACATGGGCTATGCGATGATCGGTCTGGCAGCAGGCACCGAACAGGGCATCACCGCGATGCTGGTTTACCTGGCGATCTACGTCACCATGAACATCGGCACCTTCTCCTTCATCCTGATGCTGGAGAAGGACGGCAAGCCGGTCACTGACATCCTGGCCCTGAACCAGTTCGCTGCACGCGAGCCGGGCAAGGCGCTGGCGGTGCTGATCCTGATGTTCTCCCTGGCAGGCGTGCCGCCGATGCTGGGCTTCTTTGCCAAGTTCGGCGTGTGGCAGGCGGGTGTTGATGCGGGCCTGATGACGCTGGTCATCGCCTCTGCCGTCGCTTCCGTCATCGGTGCTTTCTACTACCTGCGCATCGTCTTCTACATGTACTTCGGCACTGGCGAAGATGATGTGGAAGCGAAGGGCTCTCCGGTTCTGGGCGTGGCGCTGATGGCTTCTGCGGCGCTGATGCTGGTGGGCGTGGTCTACCAGTTCGGCATCGACGGCGCTGCCGCTGCTGCCGCAGCAACCCTTGTAAATTGATCTGCTTTTCAGGCAGGCTAAAGAGGCCCGGTCTTGCGACCGGGCCTTTCCGCATCTAAGGAGCGCACATGAGCTGGCCAGCAGGATATGGAAAACGGGTGCTTGATGAGGTGGACAGCACCCTGAACGAGGCCGCCCGCATCGCCGGGGAACTGGCAGGTCCTGAATGGATCCTGGCCCTGCGCCAGACGCAAGGGCGGGGCCGCCGCGGCCGCGACTGGAAGGATCCCAAGGGCAACTTTGCAGCCACCTTGGTGATGCGCCCCGAAGGCGCCCCGGATCAGGCGGCGCTGCGCAGCTTTGTCGCTGCCTTGGCGGTCTATGACGCCTGTGTCGCGGTCACTGGCCGCAGTGAGGGCCTGTCCCTGAAATGGCCGAACGATGTGCTGCTGAAGGGCGGCAAACTGGCGGGGATCCTTCTGGAAAGCGCGGGCAACGGCAAAGGCGTGAACCACCTGTTTGTCGGCATCGGCGTCAACCTGGTGGAAACGCCGATGAAGGAATGGCTGGAACCCGGCGCGGTCTGGCCTGTGTCGCTGTTGTCGGAGACCGGCGTGCAGGTCACGCCGGAGGAATTCCTGGAGGCCGTGGCCGAGGCCTTCGCCCGCTATGAGCAGCAGTTCGCAACCTACGGGTTCGAGCCGATCCGCACGGAATGGCTCTCACGTGCGGCCAAGCTGGGCGAGGTGATCACGGCCAAGACTGCGTCGTCAGAGACCGAAGGCACCTTTGAAACGGTGGACGCCAGCGGCAACCTTGTCCTAAACACCGCCAAGGGCCGCGTCAGCATTCCCGCGGCAGACATCTATTTCTAGGAAGGAGCAGCAATGCTTCTGGCAGTTGATTGCGGCAATACCAACACCGTCTTCTCGATCTATGACGGCGAGAAGTTCATCGGTATGTGGCGCACCGCCACCGAATGGCAGCGCACGGCGGACCAGTACTACGTCTGGCTCAGCACGCTGATGCGGCTGCAGGGGATCGAGGCGGATATCACCGACATGATTATCTCCTCCACCGTGCCGCGGGTGGTGTTCAACCTGCGTGTGCTGGCGGACCGCTATTTCAACACACGTCCCCTGGTGGTGGGCAAACCCGAATGCTTGCTGCCCGTTGCGGTGCGGGTGGACGAGGGCACCGCGGTCGGCCCCGACCGGCTGGTCAACACGGTTTCAGGGTTTGACACCTATGGCGGCAACCTGATCGTGGTGGACTTTGGCACCGCCACCACCTTTGACGTGGTGGCAGAAGACGGCGCCTATGTCGGCGGGGTGATCGCGCCCGGCGTGAACCTGAGCCTTGAGGCGCTGCACCAGGCCGCAGCTGCGCTGCCCCATGTGGATATTTCCAAGCCGCAGAATGTGATCGGCACCAATACCGTTGCCTGTATGCAGTCCGGTGTGTTCTGGGGCTATGTCGGCCTCGTGCGCGAGATATGCGAACGCATCAAGGCGGAACGCGCGGTGCCGATGAAAGTAATCTCAACCGGCGGGCTGGCGCCATTGTTCCAGCAATCTGCCGATCTGTTTGACGCATATGAGGATGATCTCACCATGCATGGGCTGCAGATCATCCATAAATACAACAAGGAAAACGGTACTGACGCATGAGCAGTGATAGATTGATCTACCTGCCCCTCGGCGGGGCGGGTGAAATTGGCATGAACGCCTATGTTTACGGCTACGGCCCGCAGGGCAAGGAACGGCTGATCCTGGTCGACCTGGGCGTGACATTCCCGGACATGGACACCACACCGGGCGTCGACCTGATCATGCCCGACATCACCTGGCTGAAGGAGCGCGCCGACCGGCTGGAAGGCATCTTCATCACCCACGGGCACGAGGACCACATCGGCGCCATTGCCCATCTTTACGCGCATCTGAATGTGCCGGTCTATGCCCGCGCCTTCACCGCCAACCTGGCGCGCCGCAAGATGGAAGAAGCAGGCCACGACCCGGCCAATGTGCACACCGTTCAGGCCTGGCCGGAGACAACCAAGCTTGGCCCCTTTACCATCGGCGTTGCGCCGATGAGCCACTCAATCCCCGAAAGCGGCGCGCTGGTGATCGACAGCCCGGCGGGGCGGGTGGTGCACACCGGCGACTTCAAGCTGGATGCAAACCCGCTGGTGGGCGAGCCCTTTGATCCGGAGATGTGGGCGGATATCGCCAAGGACGGCATCCAGGCGCTGGTCTGCGATTCCACCAATGTGTTCTCGCAGCATCCGGGCCGTTCGGAATCTGAACTTCCGGAAGAGATCACCAAGCTGTTCTCCGAGGCCAAGGGGCTGGTCGCCGCCACCACATTCGCCTCCAACGTGGCGCGGGTGAAAACCCTGGCCGAAGCCGGTGTGAAAGCGGGCCGCTCCGTGGTGCTGCTGGGCCGTGCCATGCGCCGGATGATCGAGGCGGCTGTAGAAACCGGCGTGCTGGTGGATTTCCCCAAGGTGATCAGCCCAGAAGATGCCGCCAACGTGCCGCGCGACAACCTGATGCTGATCACCACCGGCAGCCAGGGCGAGCGCCGTGCCGCCACCGCGCAGCTGGCGCGCGGCAAGTACCGCGGGCTGGAGCTGAAAGAGGGCGACCTGTTCCTGTTCTCCTCCAAGACCATCCCGGGCAACGAGAAGGGCGTCATCCGCATCATCAACCAGTTCTCCGAAATGGGTGTGGATGTGGTCGATGACAGCTCCGGCCTCTACCACGTCTCCGGCCACGCCAACGGTCCGGACCTGGAGGCGGTTCACACTCTGCTGAAGCCCAAGATGCTGATCCCGATGCACGGTGAGCACCGCCACCTGCGCCAGCACGCCCGCCTGGGCGAGGAGAAGGGCATCGCCAGCGCCGTGGTGGTGAACGGCATGATGATGGACCTGACCGGCGATGCGCCCAAGGTGACCGAGTGGATCGAGACCGGCCGCACCTATCTGGACGGTTCTGTCAAATACGGCGCGCTGGATGGCATCGTGCGCGACCGCATCCGCATGGCGCTGAATGGCCATGTGCTGGTGACGGTGATCCTCGATGAAGAAGACGAACCGCTGGGCGAGCCCTGGTGCGATCTCAAGGGGCTGCCCGAGACCGGCACCTCCAACGCGGCGCTGGTCGAGGTGCTGGAGGAGGACCTGAACCAGTTCCTGATGCGCGCCGGCGCCAAGACCCTGCGCGATGACGACAGGCTGGAGCAGGAGCTGCGCCGCATCACCCGCCAGACCGCGCAGGCCGAGATCGGCAAGAAACCCGAGGTGACAGTGGTGGTCAGCCGCATGCGCTGATTCTGCCGGCAGGGCAGGGCGGATCTCCCGCCCGGCCCATGCGGCATCAAGGATGCAGCAGGCCCCGTTGGGCCTGGCACCGCAGCCCCTGACGGGCCTGCGGCGCGGGCGCGGGCTGGTAAGGCTTAAAAAACAGAAACGCCGCGGCCCCTGGGGCACGCGGCGTTTTCAATTCAGGGTGCAGCTTCGCAAGAAGCCGTGACAACCTCAGCCGTGCAGCGGACGGGCGCAGCTGGGGCAGGAGACCACTTTGCGCGGAGCGCTGAACAGGGCGCCGAACAGGCGGCGCACCATGGCGGCAAAGGCTTGCGCGCGCAGCTCATGCGCGCGGGCCTCAATGGCCTGGAACTGGGAAATGGTCAGAGTTTTGGTGTCGTTGGTTTTCATGGCGTAGCCCATCATCAATGGCGCGTTTCGTGTTGATGGATGCAATACGCCGGTTTGAGCGGATTGACGCCACACAAGATCGAAGACCCGTTATGCTGCAAGCGCAAAGGTAACCATGCTGCAGGTGCATTGCGGGCAGGCCTGAATGCCAAAAAAAAAGGCCGCCCCGGGGGCGGCCTGATCTTTCTGCCTGCTGCTGAGGTATCAGCTGGCGCGGCGCTCGGCAAAGCTGAGCGCGATAAAGCTCGGCAGGTGGTCGCCCATGCCAACCACAGCCTTGTCGTCACGCTTGCCGTGTTTGCCGCCGCGGCCAGAGGAACGCTCCTGCTTCTGCGCGGGTTTTTCATCCCTGCGGCGCTCGCGGCTCTCGTCCTTGCGGCTTTCGCGGGTATCCGCGTCTGCCTTGTCTGCCTTTTCTGCCTTTTCTGCTTTGGCAGGGCGGGCAGGCTTTTCTTTCTTGGGCTCCGGCTTGACCGGGTTCTCCAGCCGCGGAATTTCCTTCTGGATCAGGCCTTCCACTGCCGCCAGCGCCTTGTCGTCGCGCGGGATGCAGATGGTGATCGCCTTGCCCTCGCGGCCGGCACGGCCGGTGCGGCCGATGCGATGGACGTAGTCCTCTGCGTGGCCAGGAACGTCAAAGTTGAACACATGGCTGACGCTCGGCACGTCCAGACCGCGTGCAGCCACATCAGAGGCTACCAGAATGCGCAGGTTGCCTTCGCGGAAGGCGTCCAAGGTCTTGGTGCGCTGGCTTTGATCCAGGTCACCGTGGATGGCAGCCGCGTCATAGCCGTATTTCTTGAGCGATTTCGCGCAGATATCCACATCCGTCTTGCGGTTGCAGAAGATGATGCCATTGGTCAGCTTGTCGCCCTCAGCGTCGATCAGGGCGCGCAGCACCTTGCGTTTCTCGCTGCCCTCGCGGTCACGGCGCGACGCCTTGAACTGCACCACGGCCTGCTCGATGGTTTCCGACGCGGTGGCCTGGCGGGCCACTTCGATACGGGCCGGACCGGACAGGAATGTGTTGGTGATCCGTTCGATCTCCGGTGCCATGGTGGCGGAGAAGAACAGGGTCTGGCGGGTAAACGGCGTCAGCGAGAAGATGCGCTCGATATCCGGGATGAAGCCCATGTCGAGCATCCGGTCGGCCTCGTCCACCACCATGATCTGCACACCGGTGAGCAGCAGCTTGCCGCGCTCGAAATGGTCCAGCAGACGGCCCGGGGTGGCGATCAGCACGTCGACACCCTTGTCGATCAGCGCGTCCTGCTCCTTGAAGGAGACCCCGCCGATCAGCAGCGCCTTGGTGAGCTTCACATGCTTGGCATAGGTGTCGAAGTTTTCCGCCACCTGGGCAGCCAGCTCGCGGGTGGGGCACAGCACCAGGCTGCGCGGCATCCGGGCGCGGGCGCGGCCGCGGGCCAGAAGCGTGATCATCGGCAGCGTGAACGACGCGGTCTTGCCGGTGCCGGTCTGGGCGATTCCCAGAACATCGCGTCCCTCCAGCGCCGGCGGGATGGCCCCTGCCTGAATCGGGGTGGGGGTTTCGTACCCGGCTTCCTCAATAGCTTTGAGGACCTTGGGATTAAGGTTCAGATCGGTGAATTTTGTCATATGCATCCGTCATTGCGGACACTGACCTGGCCCGCGCGTGTGTGTTGCAGCCGGCTCCGCAAAAGGTCATGCGGTGTGGCAGCTGCCGGCTCGTGGCGGGGCATAGCAAAATCCCATGCTGAGGTCAATTAATGCCGGATTTTGCAAGGTTTTCGTTGCCAGGATCGGCAAAATGGAAACAAATCAGCCGAAACCAGGGAAGTGTTTTTGCCGTTTCTCCTCCAGGCCGAGGGGGCGATTCCTCAAAAGGCCGCGCTCCTGCAGCTTGCGGTAGACCGCCGGGTCCTTGGCGCTGATTTCGTCAAAGAAACTGCGCAGGCCGTTTTCACCGTGTTCCTCCTCGATCAGCGACAGCAGCTCATGCGTGTTGAGCCCGCCCATGATCCGGGCATAACCCGGACCAAGCTCTGGCCGGTAGGAGCCGCGTTCCAGGCGGTACCGGTAGACGGATTGCCAATGCTCCCAGCTGGCCGCATGGCAATGGCACAGGTCGGCCTGAACCAGTTCGTGGCTTTCAGCAAGGGTCCCACCCTCCTGAAACAGGTTATGAATCCGCAGTTCAGCGTTGGGCAGGCCTGTTCTTGCTATGACCTTGCCCGCGGTATGGCTCAGGAAACCGCCTTTGAGAAAACCGCCAAAGGCCGGGTAAACCGCCCGGACTTCCGCCTCCCGCTCCGGTCCCTTGGGGATCATCGCCTTGAATTCGCCCTCGCGTCCCGCCAAGGCCTCCAGCGGACGCACCCGGGCGCTTAGGACGCCCTGCGGCAGTGCAGCCAGCATCTGCCCCAGATCGAAGGACGGCCACAGGAATTCATCCACGTCAATATGTGCGATCCATTCCGTCTGGATTCGCTCATAAGCGTGGGTTGCATTCAGTGTCTGGCGGACCTGGTGCTTGACCGGACGGTGCTTCTTGAGCCGCTTCCAATGGCTGGCGTCACAGGTGGTGACCCTGACCTTGGGATGCTGTTTCAGGTGCGTATAGGCCTCCGGGTTCGGCTCATCCAGATAGATGTGCAGCCGGTGGGCGCCCAGGTCGAGGTGATAGGCGGCAAAATCCAGAATGGCCCTGGTGTCAGCCTTGATGGTGCTGACAATGCCCCATTTGACATCCCGGTCCGCCATTGCCTGCCTCTTGCGCTGCTGATTTTCACAACCTTTTCCGCGGACAAGGAAAAGTGCAAGCCCAGCAAAGAAAAACGCCCGGGGTGTTCCGGGCGTTTCGGTTACACCATCATTTCCTTGGTCGCGGTCAGATTCAAGTCCGGATAATCGCGCACCACCCGGTCGATGTCCCATTGCAGGCGGGTCAGATAGACGATGTCGCCGTCGTGGTCGTGGGCGATGTGCTGCTTGTTGGCGTTGGTGAATTTCTCCACCGCTGCCTTGTCGCCGCTGACCCAGCGGGCTGAGGTGAACTGGCTCGCCTCGAACCGCACCGGCAGGCCGTATTCCATCTCGATCCGGCTGGCCAGAACTTCGAACTGCAGCTGGCCCACGACGCCGACGATGAAACCGGAGCCGATCGAGGGTTTGAAGACCTTGGCGGCACCTTCCTCGGCAAACTGCATCAGCGCCTTTTCCAGGTGCTTGGCCTTCATCGGGTCGCCCGCTCGCACACCCTGCAGCAGTTCCGGGGCAAAGGATGGGATGCCGGTCACCCGGATCGCCTCGCCCTCGGTCAAGGTGTCGCCGATGCGCAGCTGGCCGTGGTTTGGGATGCCGATGATGTCACCGGCCCAGGCTTCCTCCGCCAGCTCCCGGTCGGACGCCAGAAACAGCACCGGGTTGGATACTGCCATCGGTTTCTTGGTGCGCACGTGCGTCAGCTTCATGCCGCGTTTGAAGTGGCCGGAGGCCATCCGCACAAAGGCCACCCGGTCGCGGTGCTTGGGGTCCATGTTTGCCTGAACCTTGAAAACAAACCCCGAGACTTTCTTTTCCTCCGGGCTGACTTGGCGGGGTTCAGCGGACTGCGGCTGCGGCTCGGGGCCGTATGCGCCAATGCCGTCCATCAGTTCCTTGACGCCGAAGGAGTTGATGGCGGAGCCGAACCAGATCGGGGTCATATGCCCCTCAAGCACCGATTGCGGGTCCAGGGCGGGCAGCAGTTCGCGCGCCATCTCGACCTCTTCCAGCAGCTTGTCCAGCAGATGCGCCGGCACATATTCGGCCAGCTTGGGGTCGTCCAGGCCCTCAATCGCAATGCTTTCCGCCACCTTGTTGCGGTCGGCGCGGTCCATCAGCTCCAGCCGGTCGCGCAGCATGTCATAGCAGCCGATGAAATCGCGGCCCACGCCGATGGGCCAGCTGGCGGGCGTCACGTCGATCGCCAGCATCTCCTGGATCTCGTCGATGATCTCAAAGGTGTCGCGGCTTTCGCGGTCCATCTTGTTACAGAAAGTCAGGATCGGCAGGTCGCGCAGGCGGCAGACCTCAAACAGCTTCTGCGTCTGGCTTTCCACACCCTTGGCGCCGTCGATGACCATCACCGCCGCATCCACCGCCGTCAGCGTGCGGTAGGTGTCCTCGGAGAAGTCCGAGTGGCCGGGCGTGTCCACCAGGTTGAAGCGGAAACCGCTGAAGTCAAAGGACATTGCGGACGCCGAGACAGAGATCCCGCGATCCTTCTCCATCTGCATGAAGTCCGACCGCGTGCGCCGCGCCTCACCCTTGGCCCGCACCTGGCCGGCCATCTGAATAGCACCGCCATAGAGCAGGAACTTTTCAGTCAGCGTGGTCTTGCCGGCGTCCGGGTGCGAGATGATCGCAAAGGTCCGGCGCCGCGCAATTTCGGCGGGCAGTTCGGGGCGGTTTGCAGCGGTGTCCAACATGCGGGTGGCTGTATCCACAAACCGCGTCAGAGGCAAGGAAAACGGAGGCTGGAGGGCGCGCTGGACCAGCATTCCGCAAAGACATCGAATGTTTTGCCTATAATTCGCTAACGCTTTTCCTGTAACACTTGCGCCGCACCTGTGTGTTACAGGATTTCAATGGCCCACCCGTTTCAGGAACGATACGTGCAGCAGGATGAATTCTCAGATCATTTTGGCGTTCTCGACGCAGTCGAAATCGCGGTGATCGTTCTGAAGGTGGGCGACGACGGCCTGCCGCGCTACGTCGCCATGAACACCAGGTCGCGGGAGTTCACCAAGTTCCAGCGCAGTGATTATGCAGGCAAGACTGCGCTTGAACTCTATGGCGGGGCAACCGGCCGCCGTGCCTTGAACCACCATCTGGCGGTCATCAGCAGCGGCAAGGAAGCCACCTACGATATTGTCCTTCCTACCCAGAACAGGGAAAAATACCTCAGCACCACGCTTCGCCCCGTGTTCAATGAAGAGGGGCGGCTGACCTATCTCGTCGGGTCTTCGACTGACGTCACGACGGAACGGGAACGCGATGAGGCGCTGGAACTGACCCGGATGGCGCTGGACAAGGCCGAGGAGGCCAGCCAGGCCAAGGAACGGTTTCTAGCCAACATGAGCCACGAGATCAGGACGCCGATGAACGGCATCATCGGCATGTGCGAGCTGCTCAAGGAGACGGATCTGGACGAACAGCAGCAGCTGTTTGCCGACACGATTTTCAACTCCGCAAACGCCCTGCTGACAGTCATCAACGATGTGCTCGATTTCTCCAAAATCCAGGCCGACAAGATCTCCCTGCACGATGCGCCGTTTTCACTGCGGGACGTGGTTCAGGACGTGGGCACTCTTCTGTGGGCCAGGGCTGCCTACAAGGGGATCGACCTTCGCACCGAATATCCCGAAGATGTGCCGCATGAGTTTGTGGGCGATGCGAGCAAGATCCGCCAGATCCTGATGAACCTGCTGGGAAACGCGATCAAGTTCACCGAAGACGGCCATGTTACCGTTAGCGCCGCCTATGACCCCCGGGCAGCCAAATTGCCCCTGCGCATTCAGGTCTCGGATTCCGGTATCGGGATCGAGCCCTCGCAAATGAAATGGATCTTCTCCGCCTTTGAGCAGGTCGACCGGCAGGCGGTCCGTGTGATCGAGGGCACCGGTCTGGGACTGGCCATCACCCGTGCCCTGGTGGAGCGGATGGGGGGCACGGTCACGGCCTCTTCGGTGCCCGGCGAAGGGTCGGTGTTCACAGTTGGCCTGGATCTGCCGCAGGCGCGAGAAGCTGCGCCGGACGGCCCGGACATGGCACCGTTTCAGGACAGCAGGCGGGCGCTGAACGCTCCGCCCGGGATGGCGGTCCCGGAGCTGCCGCCGGAGGCGCTGAATGGCATGCGCATCCTGGTGGCGGAAGACAACAGGACCAACCAGCTGCTGGTCCGCAAGATGCTGAAATCCACCGGCGCCGATTTGCGGTTTGCGGCTAATGGCTTGATGGCGCAGGAGGTTTTCACCGCCGAAGGCGCCGATCTGATCCTGATGGACCTGTCGATGCCGGTTCTGGGCGGGCTGGACGCCACCCGCCGGATCCGTGCGCATGAACGGGAGGCAGGGCTGCCGGAATGCCCGATCATCGCCCTGACCGCCAATGCCCAGCCCAGCGATGTCGAGGCCTGCCTGGCCGCCGGGATGAATGATTTTCTGGCCAAGCCCTTCCGCAAGAATGAGCTGCTGGCCAGGATCCTGCGGCAGGGAAAGTAAGCCCCAGAAGCCGGGGGTGCCAGGCGTGCACCCCCTGTGCACCCTCTGTGCACCCCCTGGTGCCGGACGGCGGGGCCAGGGGCGTGCCCGGAGGTGTTGCGCGGGCACCGTACGCACCGCTGGCGCGGAATTAACCGGACTGGGGCAGGGTGGTGCAAAGCGCGGGAGTGCCGCCGCGCACCGCAACCGCCGCCGCCAAGGGAGAGAACGATGCCCAGCAAGCGATACTACGACAATGAAATGCAGCTGGAGCTGGACGCGCTGCAGCAGGACCTGCGCCGCGACTGGCTGGATAAGAGCCTGCCCCGCGAATGGGACGGCATGGACAGCTGGGAACGGATCGACAAGCCGAAGACCCGTGTCACAATCCGGCTGGACGCGGACATGGTGAAATGGTTCCGCAAGCTGGGCCCGAACTACAGCCGCCGGATCAACTCTGTGCTGCGAACCTACTGGATGGCGCTCATGGCGGGCTACATCCAGGCTCATGACAAGGACAACACGATCCTGCGCCTGAGCCTGCAAGCACGCTACATCGCCATGGGCCGGAACGCGGACGGGACGGAGAAGAGGTGAGGAGGAAGGGGGGGCTGCGTTTGGCAAACCTCCCATTGTGAATTTTGCCTTCCGGTTGGGAAGCAACGTTCCACACCGATCAAGGCATTCGGCCGCTGAGAGCCCATTCCGGCTAATGCTGCGGAGGCTTTAGGCGGCCGCTTTGGGGACATGTTTGGCGGCTGCGGCTGAACGTGCAGCCCCGAAGAAGTGCCGTGAGCTGGAGCTGAAACCGTGCCTGCCAGAAGCAGACACGCTGCAGTGGCCGCAAGAAATCCGCGTGTTACTCAATCCCGCCGGTCAAATCCTGCGCAAGCATCAGCGCATTGCCGTCGGGGTCGTAGAACGTCGCGGTTTTGACCATGCCCTCGACGACATCCGTCTCGCCGTCAAATCTGACTTTGGCCTGCTCCAGTTTCTGCCGGGCTGAATCCAGATCAGCGATCCCAAAGACTGGCACGCAGTTGCCGGGTGCTGGTTTGGTGTGCTCGCCAAGGCCAATGACGACACCGGGCGTGTTCGTCCGAATCTCGGACCAGCCCGCCTCATCGGCATGATAGAGCAGCTCAAATCCCAGCATGGCTTCGTACCACTTCGCGCTCGCATGGCGATCCCTGACCGACATTGCGATGGTGATGGTTTGATCGACTGCGACAAGTGACATGGGCTTTCCTTATGACTTTAAATATACTAACTATACTTTATGGACATTGAGGCGTTTGTCAATATCACATCAAAGGCTTGGGCGCTGCCCATACTCTCGTGCCTGCATTCGGGCGTCGCCGGACGGCAAGCGCCCCTGTTGGCTGCGACCGGTGCAGGCAGAACCGCCTTCGCCCAAAGCATGGATCACCTGATTGAAATTGGATTGATTGAACGAAATCCTGGGTATGGTCATCCGCTGCGCCCGGAGTTCCGCCTTACACAGTTGGGGATTGCAGCGGCGGCCATTGCCCATAAGATCCGCGATGTTTCGGCAGAGGAAGATCAACCGTTGCTGCGCCGGTCGTGGACATTGCCGATCCTGACATCGCTCCACACACCAAGCCATTTCAGCGAGATCAAGCGAAACCTGCCGGCGATAACAGACCGGGCGTTGTCGCAATCATTGAAATCCATGGAGGCAAGAAGCTGGGTGTGCCGCAGCGTAGATGGCGCCGCCCGCCCGCCGAGGTCTATCTATTATGCGGTGAACACTGGTGGCCTGATCAGCCAGGTCATTGCACCTGAAATTAGCTTCGCTTAGAAAAATCGGCCGTTAGCCGGAAGATGACGAAAGTCTGGAAAGCCCCGCTTTTCCCAAATTGATTTTCCGCAGCCTTTGTCTGGATGGCTGCAAAACCCTTGTCTTGCAGACCACGGGAATGAGGACGGATGCCGCATCGGTTTCGGCTGGTCCGGGCTGGCTGTGCCTGCGAGCGGGGGGGGGGGGCATTGGGGCTGCTGGCGGCGGATTGGGCGTGTTCCGCCGCTTTGCGGCGCTGGAGCGCGCTGTCTGTTCAGGTGCGGTTTCAGGCGCGATGCGGCCCTGCGGCCGCGCCGGGGTCAGGCGCTGGCGCAGAGCGGCGGGGTGCAGACCTCCCACATGTCCTGCAGCGCGCTCAGCACTTTTTTGGTGCCCGCGGAGGAGCTCGGCTTGACGATGTAGCCGCTGACGTTGCGGTGGTAGGCGCGGGCAATGTCCTTGGGGTTGTCCGAGGTGGTGAACATGAAGACGATGTTGCCGGAAATCTCTTCCTTGGCGCGCAACGCATCGAGGAACTCATGCCCGTTCATGCGCGGCATGTTGATGTCCAGCAGAATGAAGAAAGGGCGCGGCAGATCCCGCGCGCGTTCGGTGGTGAGGATGTCAAGCGCTTCCAGGCCGTCGCAGGCCCGCACGATCCTGGCTGCCGGGGAATGCTTTTTCAGCGTGCGCTCCAGAATGAGAGCGTCCACGTCATTGTCCTCAACCAAAAGGATATTCATTCAGTCTTCTCCACGTCAGGCGGCCTTGTCTTGATGCCGGGCGGCGGCGGCCCCCTGGCCGGGCCAGCTAAACCGGAAATCGGCGCCTTGTCCAACCTCTGATTGCAGGGTCACCTTAAATCCGTGGCGTTCCACCGATTTCTTGACGATGGCCAGGCCAATCCCGGTGCTTTCCGGCTGGCCAGCGCGCCGCAGGGTCTGAAAGACGTCGAAGACCCGGCGGTGGTGCTCCGGCGCGATGCCGTTGCCGTTGTCGCGGACTGAGACATCGTAGCGGCCGTCCGCCTCCACCACGCTGACGGTTATTCTCAGGCGCTCCGGCTCGGGATGGTATTTGACCGCATTGCCGGCCAGATTCTCCAGCACCCGGACAAAGTTGAATGTGTCCGCAGCAATATGCGTCACATTCCCGCACAGCTCCAGCTGGCTGGCGGACAGGCCGAGGTCGGAGCGGAGCGTGTCCATCACGTCCGGCAGGCTGATCACCTTGTCCTCGACCGCATGGTTGCCGGTGCGTGCGTATTCCATCACCCCCTGGGTCAGGTCATTCATCCGGCGCACCCGTTCCGCGATCCGCTGCAGGTTGGCGGCCACTTCCGGGTCCGCCTCAGCTGAGTTGAAGTAGCCCTCAAGATCCTCCTGGATCATTTCCGTCAGCGAGCCGATGCCGCGCACCGGCGTCTTGAGGTCATGGGAGGTGATATAGACGAACTGTTCCAGCTCCTCGTTGGCTTTTTCGAGCTTTGCGGTTTCTGCCTTGAGGTCTGCCGTGACCCTGTCTGCGTAGGCGCGGGCGCGCTGATTGGAGCGGGCCATGAAGAACAGAAGCGAAATGACCAGCGCCTCGATCACCAGGCCGCCGATGAGAATGAGTGTCGGCTGCGAGTAGGAATGCGCCTGCCGGAAGCCCAGGCTGGTGCGGAAATCAATGGTCCAGTTGCGCCCGTAGATGTCCAGCTGGACGGTCTCTGCAAACTTGGGGGAGGGGTCGAACTGGGGGTCCGCCGGATCATGCTCGTCATAGATCATTTCGCCGCTGTCGCTGATGCTGAAACGCACATTCCGGAGCTCCTTGGACAGCAGGCCTGCCATCAGCTTGCGGACCACAAACGGCGCGTAGACCATGCCGTCCAGGTGCCGCTTGCCATCGGTCTGTGCACCGTTGCGGCCATCCGAGTAAAAAGGCGCGTAGAACAGGAAACCGGGGGTGCTGTTTTCATCCTGCACCAGCACGATCGGGCCGGTGATCCGGGCCTCGCCGGATGCGCTGCTGGCCAGGGCGGCCTCGCGGCGGTTGGTTTCGTGGGCAACGTCCAGGCCAACGGCGGCAGCGTTCAGCTGTTCGGGTTCGATGAAGGAGATCGGCAGGCGGATGCTGTTATCATGCGCCGGGTAGACCGAAAAATCCGGCCGTTCACCGCGCCGGGCCTGCATGTAGGCGCCGAACTGGCCGGGCTCGACATGGTGGATGATGCCGATGCCGTTGATGCCGGGGTAGCGTTTGTCCAGCCGGAGGGTCTGCGCAAATTCCTTCCACTGCTGGTAGGTCATGTCGCCGCCATGGGACTGGACGGCTGAAACACCGGCCCACAAAGCATCCTCATATTTTGCCATCCGTGCGGAAATCAGGCCGGTGGCCTGATCGCGGGCTTCCTTGAAAGCGTTTTCGATGCGGTTTTCCGTCTGCGCATTGGCATAGTACCAGGCGCCGAAGGTCATCATCAGCGACAGGGCAATCACCAGGGCATGGATCAGGGACAGGTGGCTGTCTTTAATGAAGCGGCGCCAGCTTTCCAGTTTGGACAATGTATTCGGCATGGAAATCACAACCCTTTGCGCGTTCGCTTCATTCTGCTTTTAATGGACTTAACAATACATAAACATTCCCTGTGGTTGTGATTGTTTTTTAGGGAAGCAGAGGCAAATTTGAACTGGCCTGCAGGGGAAATGCGGCAGCTGCCCGCATTTAAGAGCGGCTGGCATGGCCGTGCGCCTGCTGTGCTGGAAGCGCTCCCAAGCAGCGGGTTTGCCGGTCCGGCACCCGAAGCGCTGCTTCAGTTGCTGGCCACCTGCAGGCCGGCCGCGCGGCTGACGGCGCGGGCAAAGGCGTCCCCAGCCTGGGTCGGGGTCAGGTCATCGCGCAGCAGATTGATCTGCGGCGCACGGCCCTGCCAGGGGTAGGGGTTGGCGGCGAACCAGGCGTGGCGCTCGACAAAGGGCAGGCGCTCCATCATCGCAATTGCCTTGCGGGCAAAGGCGGCATTCTGCGCGTGGCTGGCAGCCGCCGGGCGGTTCCAGTCGATATGGGCGAACTCCGTCACCCAGACGGGGCGGCCGTATTCGCGGTGAACGGCACGCAGCCAGCGCTCAAACTCCTTCACGTTGCCATCCGTGGAATAATAGTGGACGGCCATGAAATCGACACGCAGACCCTTGGCTTCGGCCTGATCCATGAAGCGGCGCAGCCAGGAGCCGGGCCCCAGGGTGCCGTGCTGGGTGGTGGCCGGGCTGCCCAGGCGCAGCCCGTGGCGTTCCAGTTTCGGCCAAAGTTTTATGGCTTGCTGCACGCTCATCCCGGCCTGATGGCCGCCGGTGTGCCCGTCCGGCTCGTTAAAGCCCAGAAGCGCGGTGACCCTTTGGTCCGAGCGGATGCGCTTGTTCACGTCGCGGGCACCATGGATCATCGGCACAAATTCGACAGAGCGGCTTTGGCGGCCCTTGTGGTACATCTGATCCGGGCGCCAGTTGTAGTACCAGCCGAGGCCAGGGGTTTCCTCGATCCAGGCCAGGATGTTGTGGCTGGAGTTCTCCCACGCACCGACGCCTGCTTTCTGCGCCGCGGCCGGCCATGCCAATAGCATAAGCCCCAAGGTGAGGAAGATGTGCCTGATCATGCTGCTCTCTTATTATTGGCAGCAAGATAGCAGGATCTGGTGTGGGAGTCAGTCTGAAACCACTAAATACAGGTGCAATTGGCAGCAAATTGCCCGCATCCCTGCAACCGGTTGAGAGCAAAGGAAAACGGTTCGGCCTTCGGCCCGCAGCTTAGCGCAGGGAGGACCGTTTCAGCAGCCGCACCGCGTCGGGCCGGTCCAGCAGGGAGCGGCTCACGTCCAGCCCGTGGGCGCCGCGCTGGTGCGAGTCGGGCAGGGTGCCGGGGTGGGAGGCCCAGAAATCCTCGGGCAGCACCTGCCGGGTGACCGGGTCGAGGAAGGTGCTCTCAGCCGCAATGCCCTCGGCATAGATGATGTGGTGCTGGTCGAACAGGATCTGGAAGTAGTCGGTAAAGCCGCCGTCCAGCACCACCACACTGCTGCCGTTGACCAGATCGCGGGCGCGTACCAGCAGTTCCGGCGCGCCGGCGCCGATCTCGTCGCGGCGCTGGTAGACCATCAGCCGGTGGCCGGGGCTGACGATCAGGTCGTTTGAGTTGTTGAGGGCGCCTTTGCGGATCAGGATCGGGGCCATGTCGCCCACTGCCCGCAGGGTGGACTGGCCGACCCAGCGCACTTCCTGGATGCCGTCGTCGCGGGTCAGCACACGGTCGCCGGCGCGCATGTCCTCAATCGCGCGCTGTTCGCCGGTCGACAGCGTGATGCGGGTGCCGCGGGTAAAGGACACACAGGCCGATTGCGCCAGCTTGCGCCGGGCCGGCTCACGCTCTGCCTTGACCAAGGTATAGGGGGTTTGCACCTGCAGGGGCGCCAGCGGCACCAGGAAGATGGCGGCAATGTAGCCCTCGGCGTCTGCCTCCACCATCACCAGAATCTCGGTGTTGGGGCCGCGGTCGGGCATCAGGGTCAGCAGGCAATCCAGATGCAGCACCGCGCCCGGGGTGCCGATGGCGGTGCCGTCCGCAATGGTGAAGCTGCCGTCATGGTGGGCAGCGATGCCGAGGCGCTGCGGCGGGGCCGGGCTGTCGAGCAGGTAGATGTCATCGAGCACCAGATCCTCGAGCACGCCAAGCGGATCGCCCGCGTTGGCGCCGTATTCAACGCGGAAACGCTCGGCCGGGTAGGCCTGAACGGAGGAAAGGCTGGCGGTCACTGTCTGTCCCATCTGCGGGTCTGTCTTGGTCCATAATGCGGGCGCGCGCGGGGCGCTGTCCAACAGAAATGCCCGTGGAATGTGGCACAAAGGCGGTGGAACGGGGCTGTTTTTCCGGCAGCTTCACGATTGCGTCAGCCGCCGGGCGGGGCTGGTCTTTGCCAGCCACGCGGTGCAAGCTCCGGCAAACGGTGGAGAATCCGGAGGGAGATGAGCAATGGACTTGGGTATTTCGGGCAAGCGCGCGCTGGTCTGCGCCAGCAGCAAGGGGCTGGGCCTTGGCTGCGCCGAGGCGCTGGCGGAGGCGGGTGTGAACCTGGTGATGAACGCCCGCGGGGCTGAGGCGCTGGAGGCCTCGGCGCAGGCCATTCGCGATCAGTACGGGGTCGATGTGGTGACGGTGGCTGCGGATGTGGCGACGCCGGAGGGGCAGAAGCAGGTGCTGGATACGGCGGAGGGCGTCGATATCCTGGTGACCAACGCGGGCGGGCCGCCGCCGGGCATGTGGACCGACTGGGACCGCGAGGATTTCATCAAGGCGCTGGATGCCAACATGCTGGCGCCGATTGCGCTGATGAAGGCGCTGCTGCCCGGCATGATGGAGCGCGGCTGGGGCAGGGTGGTCAACATCACCTCGGTCTCTGTCAAATCGCCGGTGTCGGTGCTGGGGCTGTCAAACTCGGCCCGTGCGGGGCTGACGGGCTATGTCGCGGGCACCTCGCGGCAGGTGGCGGGCCACGGGGTTACCATCAACAACCTGCAGCCGGGCATCCATGCCACCGACCGCGCCGTGGCGCTGGACGGCGGCGCGGCCAAGGCGCAGGGGATCACCCCCGAAGAAGCGCAGAAGCAGCGGTTTGCCACCATTCCCGCAGGCCGTTACGGCACCCGTCAGGAATTCGGGGCCGCCTGTGCCTTCCTGTGTTCGCAGCACGCGGGTTTCATCGTCGGGCAGAACATCCTGCTGGACGGCGGCGCCACCAATACCACGATGTAAGGGGACAGGGCGCATGGATGGCGGGTTTTCCCTGAAAGACCAGTTGTTTAACCGGGAAAAGGTTCGCCATCTGGCGGGCCTGTTCGCGGCTGCGGACGGCGGGTTTGATGCCGAAGGCTTCGAGGCGCGGGTTATGGCCGATCTGCCGGCGCTGGAGCTGAAGCAGCGGATGGCGCTGATTGCAGATGTGCTGGCAGACCATCTGCCGGCGGATCTGCCCGACGCCGCGCCGGTTCTGTTGAAGGCGCTGCCGCCGCCGCTGGATCCGTCCAAGACCGACGATGATTTCGGCGACTTCATCTATGCGCCATTGGGGGAATATGTGGCCGCCAGGGGCATCGAGGCGCACCCGGAGCTGTCGCTGGACCTGCTGGAGGAAATCACCCAGCGATTCTCCATGGAATGGGCGATCCGCCCTTTCCTGAACCGGTGGCCGACGGAGGTGCTGGCGCGGATGGAGGTGTGGGCCAGCCACTCCAGCTATCACGTCCGCCGTCTGGTCAGCGAGGGCACCCGGCCGCGGCTGCCCTGGGGCGAAGCGGTGGGATTGCAGCTGGATGAGCCGCTGCCGCTGCTGGACCGCCTGCATTCCGATCCGACCCGCTATGTCACCCGCTCGATCGCCAACCATCTGAACGACGTCGCCAAGAAAGATCCGGATCTGGTGATGGACCGTTTGGAGGCGTGGCAGGCCGCCGGGGCGCAGTCGGCCAAGGAACTGGGCTGGATGACCTCCCACGCGCTGCGCGGATTGGTCAAGGCGGGCCACCCGAGGGCGATGAAGATGCTGGGCTATGATCCGGATCTGGAGCTGGGCGCCGAAATCGTGCTGAAATCGCAAAATGTAAGGATTGGTGACGCGCTGGAGTTCTCCGCGCAGCTGCAGGGGCAGGCGGGGTCGCCGGTTCTGGTCGATTATATCCTGCATTTCCAGCGGCCTGGCGGGAAGGTGTCCGCCAAGGTGTTCAAATTGAAGCAATCGAAAATTTCAAGTAAATTGTTGCAATTGGACAAGCGTCACAAGCTGAAGGGCAACGCCACGACCTTCAAACTGGTGCCGGGGCCGCACCGGATTGAGCTGATGGTGAACGGCAGAGTGCGGGCCGAGGCGGCGTTTGAGCTGCTGCCGGAGGGGTGAGATTTACACCAGCAACTGAATGTTCGTTCCGCCTGGCCGAAGGCCGGGCAGCGCCCGTCCCGCCCTCACCGGGGCGGGCGCTTTGCTTCCTGCCCCGGCGGGACGGGCGCTGCCCTCAGTGACTTGTCCGCACGTGCCATCACAGTTGCGTCAAGCCTCCCGCCGGCCCGATTGCCGGAGTGCCTGAGGGGCGCTATCCCGATGGTCCGGAACCATAAGGAAAGGCGCTCCCATGAAACATGAAAACGTGCAGGCGTATTACGGCGAGGTGCTGCAGGGCAGCGAGGATCTCCAGACCAACGCCTGCTGCACGCCGGACGACATGCCGGATCATGTGAAGGCGGTGCTTTCAAAGATTCACGATGAGGTGCTGACCCGCTACTACGGCTGCGGCCTGATCGCGCCGGAGGCGCTGGAGGGCGCGCGCATCCTTGATCTCGGCTGCGGTGCGGGCCGTGACGTCTATGCGCTATCGGCACTGGTGGGCGAACACGGCAGGGTCGTCGGCGTCGACATGACGCCTGCCCAGCTGGAGGTGGCGCGCCGCCATCAGGACTACCATGCTGAGGCATTTGGCTATGCCAAGTCCAACGTCGAGTTTCACCACGGGTTTATCGAGACGCTGGAGGAACTGGACCTGGAGCCCGGCTCCTTTGACATCATCGTCTCCAACTGCGTGATCAACCTGGCCACCGACAAGGGCGCGGTGCTGCGCGGGGCGCATCATCTGCTGAAAGAGGGCGGGGAGATGTATTTCTCCGACGTTTACGCCGACCGGCGGGTGCCGGAAGAGATGGCGCAGGATGAGGTGCTTTATGGCGAATGCCTGTCCGGGGCGCTCTATTGGAACGACTTCCTGACAATCGCGAAAGAGTCGGGCTTCAAGGACCCGCGGATGGTGACCTCACGCCTCCTGACCATTGAGAACCCGGTGCTGGAGAAGCGGGTGCAGCCGCTGAAGTTCCTGTCGGCCACTTACCGGCTGTTCAAGCTGTCCGCCTTGGAGCCGGCATGCGAGGATTACGGGCAAGCGGTGATCTACAAGGGCACCATTGATCATGCGCCGCACCGGTTCATGCTGGACGGCCACCATGTGATTGAAGCGGGCAAGGTGTTCCCGGTCTGCGGCAACACCTGGATGATGCTGCAGGACAGCCGCTTTGCCCCGCATTTCGAGTTCATCGGCGATTTTGAGACCCACTACGGGATCTTTGCCGGCTGCGGCGGCAGTTCGCCCTTCAACGGGCTGGAGCAGGACGGTGCGGCGTCGGGGTGCTGTTAACACGGTCAATTTGCCACTGAATCCAACCGCCCGGCGGTGCCGCCGGGCAGCGTCCGTCCGCCCCCACGGGCGGACGCTTCGCTTACCCGCCCTCGGACGGACGTTGCCCTCAGCGCGATTTCATGGCCGACCGCTGCTTTTCTGACCGCTTGCGGCCCTGCCGCTGGGTTGCTATCCCGTCGAGACCCCAAGCGTTTTTATCGGAAACAGCCCGAGGCCTCATGAACACTGCCCCCGCCGGCATCAGCCGAACGATCGCCCCGCCGCGGCTGGAAATCCGCAACCTCCGGCGCTTCTTCGAAGGGCGCGCGGTGGTCGACGATGTCTCGCTGCAGATCCAGGCGGGGCAGGTGACCTGCCTGCTGGGTCCCTCGGGCTGCGGCAAATCCACCACCCTGCGGATGATCGCGGGCGTGGAGATGCAGGACAGCGGCGAGATCTATGTCGATGGCAAGCTGATCTGCGACACCGTGTTCAGGGTGCCCCCCGAACGGCGCGAGATCGGGCTGATGTTCCAGGACTTCGCCCTGTTCCCGCACCTGAGCGTCGCCGACAACGTGGGCTTTGGCCTGAAGGGCAGCAAGGACGAGAAACGCGCACGGGTCGAGGAGCTTTTGAACCGGGTCTCGCTCAAGCGCTTCATCGACGGCTACCCGCACCAGCTGTCGGGCGGCGAGCAGCAGCGGGTGGCGCTGGCCCGGGCGATTGCGCCGCGCCCGCGCATCATGCTGATGGATGAGCCGTTCTCCGGCCTCGACAACCGGCTGCGCGACGGCATCCGCGATGAGACGCTGAGCCTCTTGAAAGAAGAAGACACCGCCGTTCTGCTGGTCACCCATGAGCCGGAAGAGGCGATGCGGATGGCCGATGAGATCGCGCTGATGCGCGGCGGCCGGATCGTGCAGCAGGGCGCGCCCTACAACGTCTATACCCACCCGGCGGACAAGGCCGCGGTCTCCTTCTTCAGTGACGTGAACGTGCTGAAGGCGGAGGTGAACGGCGCGCTGGCCAAGACGGCCTTTGGCGAGTTCCTGGCGCCCGGCGTGGCGGATGGCACCGCGGTGGAAATCGTGTTCCGCCCGCAGCATCTGCGCATCGACTTCGACCGCGGCGGCCAGGGGCCGCTGCCGACCCCCAGCGACGGGGTGCCGGCCCGCGCAACTGTTGAGCGGGCGCGTTTCCTGGGCAGCGAGAGCCTGGTGGAGTTCCGGATGGATTTCGACGGCTCGGTGCTCAAGGCGACGGTGCCCAACGTGTTCCTGCCGGAAGCGGGCCGCGTGATGTGGCTGACAGTGCGCCGCAACCGCTGTTTTGTCTTTCCTGCCTGAGCGTTAGCGGGCATTCTGCAACTGAGGAATCCGGAGGTGCAGATGCAGGGCAGCTATCAGATCCGGGCGTTGACGCTCGCGGAAATCCAGACCGCTGTGGACTGGGCCGCGCGTGAGGGCTGGAACCCGGGCCACCGGGATACGGCCTGCTTTGCGAGCGTTGATCCGAAAGGCTTCTGGGGCGGGTTCCTGGACGGGAAGATGATCGCCTGCATCTCGGTGGTGAACTACGGCGCGGCGTTTGCCTTCCTCGGCTTTTACATCGTGGCGCCGGAATTTCGCGGGCAGGGCTTCGGCTATGCGCTTTGGCAGCGGGCGCTGGAACACGCCGGGAGCCGGGTTGTCGGCCTCGACGGGGTGGTGGACCAGCAGGACAACTACCGCCGCTCGGGATTTGAACTGGCGTACCGCAACATCCGCTTTGGCGGGGTGCCGTCGGCCGGGCTGGAGGTTTCCACCGAGTTCAATCTGCAACAGGTGACTGCCCCAACGGCGGAGCTGGAAGCGATGGATGCCCGCGTCTTTCCGGCGCCGCGCCGGGGGTTCTGGCAGCAGTGGCTGGGGGCAGAGGGCCATCATTCCTTTGCCGCTTACAAGGATGACAAGCTGATTGGCTTCGGCACTCTGCGGCCCTGCGGCAGCGGCTGCAAGATCGGGCCGCTGGTTGCGGTCTCCCGCGTGGCTGCCGAGGCGGTTCTGGCGCGGCTGCTGCAGGACCTGCCTGCGGGACAGGAGGTGTTTGTGGATGTGCCGGAGCCCCATGCTGCGGCGGTTGACGTGGCGCGCTCGCTGGGGCTGGCGCCGGTGTTTGAAACCGCCCGGATGTACCGCGGGCCTGCTCCGCAGTTGGAGACGGACCTGATTTACGGGGTGACCTCGTTTGAACTGGGGTAGGGGGCGCTGACCCCGGCCCGCCGGGCCTCCCCCGGGATACTTTCAGCCAGATGAATGAAGGATCTCAGGAGCTGTAGGGATCATAGTCCTGCAGCCGCTTGCCGGGTTCGTCCACGAACAGCTCGGGCAGGGCGGAGGTGTCCTCGATGAGGTCGACGCGGAACACCCGGAAGTCTCCGCGCGTCTCGCACCAGGCGGTCAGGGTCCAGACCCGGCCCCAGTATTCCATGTGCAGCGGGCGGATCTTCCGCTCTGTCAGGGTGCCGTCGATGCGGCGGTAGGTCAGCTGCAGTTTCTGCCGCGCCTTGATGGCGGCGCGCAGCGTGGGCATATGGGCCAGGGCGCGGGCGGCGTCGGAGAAGGGGTAGACCGCGAATTTCCAGGCGTCGGCCTCGGCGATGGTCTGCTCCGGCAGCACCGCGTCGACCTTGGCGGCCAGCGACAGGGCGGCGGCCTTCAGGTCCGGGTCGGCGGCCTCAGCAACAATGGCCATGCCGAGGTTCAGCGCCTCCAGCTCCTCTGGCGTCAATGTCAGCGGCGGCAGGCTGATCTGCTCGCGCACCATGTAGCCGACGCCGCGCTCCCCCTCCACCGGCACGCCGGAGGCCACCAGCGTGTCCATGTCGCGGTAGATGGTGCGGGTGGAAACCTCCAGCCGTTCGGCGATGTCCTGCGCGCGGTGCAGTTTCCCGTCGCGCAGGATCTGGATGATTTCAAAAAGGCGGTCGGTGCGGCGCATGGGGCTAGCCTTTGCGCGGTGGCGTCAGGAGGTCAAGGGCTGCGCCCGGCCCGCAGGCGCAGCCTGTTGTGCTTAGGGCGCCATCTGCCACAGCACCTCTTCATGGCGCATGCTGGCGCTGTCCGGGGCAATGGCCGCCATCACCTCCGGCGTGAAGTCCTGCTGCATGAATTCCTGCGCCACTTTCTGCGCCGTCGCCATGTCCTTCCAGACCACATAGTCGGTCCAGCTGCCATCCTCGCCCTGGCTCAGCTGGCGGGTGACAAAACCGTCCTGCGCGCGCACGAAGCCCTCGGTGCGCTGCATCAGCGCGGTGAAATCGGCGGGACTCACGCCATCGGCCAGTTTGAAGGTCACGATTTCGGCGACATGTTTGCTCATCACGTTTCTCCTTTGTTCATGTGATGGGCTGGATTTACCGCCCTCCAACTGACATAAACCTGTCAGTTGGATGCGGGCGGCTGGCAAAAACTTCCGATTCCTGCACTTGCAGGCGCTTTCTGCGTGCGGAGTTGCTTTCGCTCAAAGCCGCGCCCGCGCTAAACCCGTAGCGAACAATTCTACCGGCGCCGCCAATCCGCGCCGGATCAAGTAAGGAGAGACTCACATGCTCAACAACATCGGCCTGCCTGGCCTGCTGCTCATCGCTGTCGTGGTGCTGGTCCTGTTCGGCCGCGGCAAGATTTCCTCGCTGATGGGTGAGGTCGGCAAGGGCATCACCTCGTTCAAGAAGGGCATCAACGAAGGCAGCAAGGAACTGGAGCAGGACGCCGCGGACGTGGCCAAAGACGTGACCCCCGAGTCCGAAAAAGACAAGGCCTAAGCGCGGATGTTCGATCTTGGGTGGACCGAACTGCTGGTCATCGGCGTTGTCGCGCTGATCGTCGTCGGCCCCAAGGACCTGCCGGTGCTGTTCCGCAACGTGGGGCGGTTTGTCGGCAAGGCCAAGGGGATGGCGCGCGAGTTCAGCCGGGCGATGCATGACGCGGCGGATGAGGCCGGGGTCAATGAGGTCGCCAAGGGGCTGAAGGCTGCGTCGAACCCGATGAGCACCGCCATGGACGGGGTCAAGCAGGCGGCGCAGGAGATGGCGACGTCGATCGACCCGACCAAATACGACCCCAACAGCGAGACCGGCAAGCTGGCGGCGGAACGCGCCGAGGATGCCAAGAAGATCCAGGCATCAACCGCCCGCGCCGCGGCGGAGCGCAAGGCGCGCGAGGCCGAGGAAGCGCTGGCCAAGGCGGAAGCCGCCGAGGCGGCGCTGAAGCCTGCGGCAGCGAAGGAAGAAGAGGCCAAGTCATGAGCAAGACGGATGAGATCGACGACTCAACCGCGCCGCTGATCGAGCATCTGGCCGAACTGCGCAACCGGCTGATCCACTCGGTCGCCGCCTTTATCGTCGGCATGGTGATCTGTTTCACCGTGGCAACGCCGGTGTTCAACTTCCTGACCGCACCGCTGTGCAAGGTGCTGGCCGAGGGCGGCCAGGACTGCGCGCTGATCTTCATCAGCCCGCAGGAAGGCTTCTTTGTCGCAATCAAAATCTCCTTCCTGGGCGGCTTCATCCTGGCGTTCCCCTATATTGGGTTCCAGATGTGGCGGTTCGTGGCGCCGGGGCTGTATAAGTCCGAGAAGGGGGCGTTCCTGCCCTTCCTGATCGCCTCGCCCTTCATGTTCCTCTTGGGCGCCAGCTTTGCCTTCTATGTGGTCACGCCGCTGGCCTATGACTTCTTCCTGGGGTTCCAGCAGTTCGGTTCCGGCGGCGAGGCGGTGGTTGGCGAGCAGGTCAATCAGGGCCTCAGCGTGGTGTTCCAGGGCTCCGCCCAGGAGTATCTGAACCTGACGATCAAGTTCATCGTGGCCTTTGGCCTGTGTTTCCAGCTGCCGGTTCTGCTGACGCTGATGGGCAAGGCCGGTCTGGTAAGCGCCGAGGGACTTGGCTCTGTCCGCAAATACGCGGTGGTGGCGATCCTGGTGCTGGCGGCGCTGGTGACGCCGCCGGATGTGATCACCCAGATCATCCTGTTTGTGGTGGTTTACGGGCTCTATGAGATCTCGATTTTCCTGGTCCGCCGGGTAGAGGCCAAGCGCGAGGCGAAGCTGCGCGCGGAGGGCTACTATGACGACGAGGAAATGGAGGCGCATCCGGATGAACCGGTGCCTGCCGAAGCCGAGGACGGCAAGGGCTGACGGGCCGGAGAGAGTTTGAAATGGAAAAGCGCGCCTGAGAGGGCGCGCTTTTTTTATAGGAAGTGCTGGTCTGCATTGAGCCCAAAATCACATATGCGGCGCATTGTTCGAAGGGCCGCTTTATGGGATAAGTCTCGACAGTCATCGGCTGCTGATACACTGGCTGAGCCTTCGGATTTTGCAGAAAGGCACGTTCTAGACCATTGGCACGAAGTGTTAGCAACCCGCCCAAAGTGAGCAAACCGAGACTTGGTGAGTTACCAACTCTTTGGTCAAAAATTGTCGGCATCAAATGCCCGGAATGTGGTCGCCCGCAGTCTCCAAGAAAGATGGGTTCAACCAACCCTTATCGCGGACACAATCGAACTGATTTTCATAAGTGCGGTGGGTGCGGCTCACTGCTCTATTTGACTGGCGAGCGGCGTCTCAGGAGGTTTTTCTTGCTGGATTCGCCGACATTTCTTGTAGTCGGCAACTTTGGATTTGCTCTTCTTAGAAATGTCGACGGATTGAACATATACCGTGAAGCTAGGGAAGCCTACGAACCAAACTTTGTAGGTTTTCTTCTGATCTGCGCTGCCATCTACATTAGTGTGAGTTTGCTGAGGCGATTTGAAATCGTCCGCATTGCGGCCTCACCAGATGTTGAGAACAAAGAAACGGATTCCAACTCCTGAACTATGCCGTACTGCAGGTCAACGAACCGCTGCAAACTGCTATCCCTCGTTCTGGTGTCGGAACGCATAACTGACATTCGCACAACCGCAGCGAATTCACACTTCGTCCCGCTCAATTGCCCTTCGCGGTTTCAGGCTATTCAGTCGATCTCCGTATAAGTGTAAGGCCAAGCCGCAGGAAGGACGTCCACATTCCCAACACTCTTTCGTGAAACCCCGCCCTCTGGCGTATCCATGCCCCGCCCCATGAGGCATCCTGCGGCCAGTCCTGGAATAAGGGAGGTTTCCATGAACAAGTTTCTTGCTGTCCTGACCTGCTCTGCGGCCTGCGCGCTGGCCTCTGCGTCCTACGCCGAAGATCCGCCGATGGGGTTCTTTGTTACATCCGTTGGCCTTGGCGACGGCGGCAATCTGGGCGGGCTGGAGGGGGCGGATGCCCATTGTGCCAGCCTGGCTGAGGCGGCGGGCTCCACTGGCCGGACCTGGCGCGCCTATCTCAGCACGCAGGAAGAGGGCAAACGCGGCATCTCCGCCCGCTCCCGTATCGGCACCGGCCCCTGGTACAACGCCAATGGCGAGCTGATCGCTGTGGATCTGGACCAGCTGCACATCATGCCCAATATCTATGCCCGCACCGCGGTGGATGAGAACGGCAACCGCATCAAGGGCCGCGGCGATGATCCGAATGAGCATGACATCCTGACCGGCACCCAGGAAGACGGCACCGCCTATTTCCCCTGGCAGGAGGGAGACAAGACCTGTTCGAACTGGACCTCTAACGGTGAAGGCTCAGCCACGGTCGGCCACCACGACCGCCACGGCGGCGGCAATACGTCGTGGAACGCGGCGCATAATTCGCGCGGCTGCAGCGCTGACGACCTGCGCGGGACCGGCGGCAACGGTTATTTCTACTGCTTCGCGGCGGATTGAGGCGGCAAGGCCGCGCTGACTTGAGAGCGCTGGAACCGCAAAGGCGCGCCGGATCCGGCGCGCCTTTCTATGCGGCGGCACCGCGCAGGAAAAAGACCTCTACCGGCGCGGAAACTCCGCGCACATTGTGGCGGCCGCAGCTGGCAAACAAATCGGGCGCAGCCGCGGCGACAGAGGCAGATGCCAGAACGGAATGCCCGGCGGATTTTGTTAGACCTTCGATCCGGCTCGCCAGGTTCACAGCAGCGCCGAGCACGGTGAAATCCAGCCTGCCGGGGCTGCCGATATTACCATAGCTGACGCGGCCCGCGTTTAAGCCGATACCGATTTCCAGCGGCGGTTTGCCTGCTTCCGTGCGGGAGGTGTTCACCGTGGCAAGCCCGGCGAGCGCCGTTTGCGCGGCCTGTGCGGCTTGACGGCACTGTTCCGCGTGGCTGCTTCCGTCAGCGGCGGGGAAGATCGACAGAATGCCGTCGCCCATGAACTTCAGCACGTCACCGCCTGCGTCCTCAACCGCCTGCACCACCACGTCGAAATAGGTGTTCAGGGCGTCGAACACGTCCTCTTCGCTGGCACTGTCCGAGAGGGCCGTGAAGCCGCGCAGATCGGTGAACATGACAACAGCGTCCAGCGCCGTGCGCTCGCCGCGCTTGATGGAACCATTCCAGACCGCGTCCGACGGCCCATCGCCGAGATAGGTCCGCAGCAGGCTGCGCGAGGACTTGCGCATGGTGACGGGTTCCAGGGCTGAGGAGAGGCCGGGCAGGGAGGCCTCGATCATTGCCAGGTTCTCCGCCGTGAAGCCGCTGTCAGCCTGAGTGACAAAGGTGCAGCCGTGCATAGACCCGTCGCCGTAATACAAGAGCGTGGCATAGTAGTCGGTGCCGCCAGCCTCCGCGAACTCATGATAGGAAATGTGGTCGGCCTCAGGGTCTAGGCCGCGCAGGCTTTTGTGCAGCGGGCGGCGATGAGCCAGAATGTACTCAAAGGAGCTGCCGACATAGCTGTCCGTCAGCATCACATCATGGGTGACGTCGTAGCTCTCCGTGCTGTCTGGCGTCCAGACAACGCCCCAGGCAATCAGCAGCGGGTTAGCGAAGCGCTGGCCGATGTTGACCCGCCACAGCGGCACCCCGGCCTCGATCAGCGTTGTGCAGAAGTGCGAGACAACCTTGACCGGATCGCCGCAACAGCGGCCTTCGGTCATCATCCAGCGGGAGAGAGCGTCCATGGCGTCCATAGGGACAGGGTATACTTAAGGCTCGCAGCAGAACAGGTGCTGGCTTCCCCTTGCCGCTTGCCCCTGAACATGCTTTGAAATCCGGCAAAGACGGCCCGATGACGAAGGGAGGCACCACATGGACCAGATCGCATTGACCCGCATTGCCGAGGCGCTGGAGCGGATGTCGCCCGCGCCGTTGGAAACCCCTGATTTCAACGCGGCCGCCGCCTTTGTCTGGCATGTGGAGCCGGAGCGGCTGGAGCCGGTGGAGACGGTGAACCGGGTTGATCTGAACCTGCTGATCGGCATCAACCGCTCCCGCGATACGCTCTTGGAGAACACACGCCGGTTTGCGCAAGGCTTTGCCGCCAACAACGCGTTGCTGTGGGGCGCGCGGGGGATGGGCAAGTCGAGCCTGGTGAAAGCCGTGCACGGGGCGCTGGCGGCGGACCACCCGCAGCTGAAACTGGTGGAGCTGCAGCGCGAGGATCTGCCTTCGGTCGCGCGGCTGCTGGGGCACCTGCGCGGCTCGGAGCACCGGTTCATCCTGTTCTGCGATGACTTGTCGTTCAGCCATGATGACCAGCACTACAAGAGCCTCAAGGCGGTGCTGGACGGCGGCATCGAGGGGCGGCCGGAAAACGTGGTGTTCTATGCCACCTCCAACCGCCGCCACCTGATGCCGCGGGACATGATCGAAAACGAGCGCTCCAGCGCCATCAACCCGTCGGAAGCGGTGGAGGAGAAGGTCTCGCTGTCGGACCGGTTCGGGTTGTGGCTGGGTTTCCACCCCTGCGATCAGGACGAATACCTGGCGATGATCGAAGGCTACTGCGCCGCCTATGGCGTCACCGTGGATGCAGAGGAGTTGCGTGCCGAGGCGGTTGAATGGCAGGCAACCCGCGGCGCGCGCTCGGGCCGGGTGGCCTGGCAGTTCTTCACCGATCTGGCCGGGCGGCACGGGGTGGCGCTGCATTGAGGCAGCGCAAGCCTGAAATCGGAAAAGCCCGGCAAAACAGCCGGGCTTTTGTTTGTTAACAATGTGTTGATGGCGTTAGTTCAGGTAGCTCAGCGGGTCGATGCTTTCGAACCCGTCACGCACTTCGAAATGCACATAGGCATCATCGCCGCCGCGCAGCGAGGCGATGCGCTGGCCGCGGACCACACTGTCACCTTTCTTGACGGTGATGTTGCCGACGTTCTGATAGACCGTCAGCAGCTTCTGGCTGTGGCGGATAACCACGATCGGCACATTGTTGGAATCCTTGGTGATCGCCGCCACCGTGCCGGCCTCGGCCGCGTTGACTGGCGCACCAGCGGCGGCCGCAATGTCGATGCCGTCATTGCGGCCCTTGGAATAGGTCTTGATGATCTTGCCCTGCACCGGATAGGCCATCGCCGCGCTGCTGCTGCGGGTCGGTTCAGGCAGTTCCGGCTTGGGCAGGGTTTCCGCGGCGGGCTTCACTGCGGCGGGCTCGACCTTTTCCTCCGGCAGCGGCTTGCTGGCGCTGGGCGGTACCGGAGTCTCCGATCCGGCGCCCGGCTCAGTCACCACCACGGGGGCTGCTGCAGCGGCAGGCGTCACCTCGGCGGCGGGCTGCTCTTTCAGGGGGATCAGCAGGTACTGGCCCTCACGCACTGCAAAATCGCTGCCGAGGCCGTTCCACTCCGCCAGCGACTTCACCGGCACCTGATAGAGCCGCGAAATGGTATAAGCGGTTTCGCCGCGCTTCACCTTGTGGCGCACCGGTTCCGGGCCGGCCTGCACCGCGGCGGGCTGCGGTTTGGGGGCGGGCTGGATTTCGGTGGTGGTCACCGAGCCTGCATTGGGGGAGGTCAGCGGCGCGGTGTCGATGGCCTGGCCTGCAAGGCTGGCGATATCGACCGAACCCGGCGTGGCATTTCCCGGCACGCTGCCCGGCGCGCGGCGCGGCAGCGCCAGAACCTCGCCCTGGCGCATCTTGTCGCCAGTCTCCATGCCGTTAAAGCGTGCAACCTCGTCGGCAGGCAGGCCGATGCGGGCAGCCACATCCCCCACAGTGTCGCCGCGCTGGGCGACGGCCACCTGGTAAGACGGGTAGGAGATCAGCCCGCGGGAGTCGGGCGCGGGGCGGTTCGCCGTGGCTGATTGCGCGGCACCTGCGGTGTTGAAAGCACCGATCTGGCCGCGCAGGTCGTAGTCCAGCGGGCTCTGGCAGGCCGCCAGTACACCGGCCAGCGGCAGCAGGGCCAGCATCCGGGCCCGGGGCAGTACCGTATGGGACAGGCCGCGGAACATGGTCCGGGCGGGGGGGATCCGGGTCATTTCGCTCTCCTCAAAACACGCATCCCCTTTTTCGCGGGGATTCTCTCGCGTCAATCACTATAGCCGATGCCATTTGCGGCTCGGCTGAAATCCGCCGCCAGTTTACGTGTCTTTCCCCAGGCCCTCAAGCAGCGGAACAAAGCGCACCGGGCGCAATTCGTCATACTCCAGCCCGTCCTCGGTCTTGCGCACCCGGATCAGGGTCTGGACGTGGTCAGACTGGCCCACCGGCAGCACCATGATGCCGCCCGTCTTGAGCTGCGCCAGAAGCGGTCCGGGCGGATCTTCGGCAGCCGCCGTCACGATGATGCGGTCAAAGGGCGCCTGTTCGCTGAGCCCGTGGCTGCCGTCGCCCACCAGCGAGGTCACATTGGCCAGCTGCAGCTGCTCAAACACCGCCCGCGCTTCGCGCACAAGCCGGGCGTGGCGGTCGATGGTATAGACCCGGCGCGCCAGTTTCGACAGGATTGCGGCCTGGTAGCCGGAACCGGTGCCGACCTCCAGCACGGTGTCGCGGGGGGAGATCTGCAGCGCCTGGGTCATCATGCCCACCACCGAGGGCTGCGAAATGGTCTGGCCGCAGGCAATCGGCAGCGGCACGTCCTCATAGGCGCGTTCCGAGAAGATGCCGCGCACGAAAAGCCCGCGGTCGATCTGTTCGATCGCCTCCAGCACCTTCTGGTCGGTCACCCCGCGCGAGCGCACGGAGTAGACGAACTGCATCTTGGTTTGCGCGTCGGGCCCGCTCATGCGCCGGGGCCCTCGATCGCTTTCAGCGCCTCCATAGCGTCCCGCGCGGTCAGATCGGCGCGCATCGGAGTGACGGAGATGTAGCCGTACAGGTTCACTGCCGCATCAGAGCCGGGTGCGGTCTCCACATGCTGGTTGCCGCCGCGGATCCACAGGTACCGCCGCCCGGTGGGCGACAGCTGCTCCTCGGCGGAGAAATGGGTACCAGGGCGGACCCCCTGCGGTGCGACGCGGGCGCCCTTCACGTCCGCGGCCGGCACCGGCGGGAAGTTGATGTTGTAAAACAGCCGGTAATCCTGATTGTCCTGCGGCTGGGCCGCCAGAATCTTTTTCACCAATGCAGCGCCATGCACGGCAGAGGCCTCAAACGGATTGTCCGTCTCGCGGTTGGCGGGGCCGTAATACTGCGACAGCGCCATCGCCGGGATACCCTGCAGCGCCGCTTCCATCGCGCCGCCCAAAGTGCCGGAATACAGCGCGTTTTCAGCGGAGTTGTTGCCGCGGTTCACGCCTGACAGCACCAGATCCGGCCTTGCCCCCTGCATCGCCACATGAATGCCCGCCAGCACGCAGTCGGCGGGCGAGCCTTCGGCGGCAAAGCGGCGCGCGCCCAGCTGGCTCAGCATGGTGGGGCGGGTATAGCTGATGCAATGGCCGACGCCGGACTGTTCAAACGCGGGCGCCACGGTCCAGACCTCGCCTTCGGGGCCTGCGACCTCATGGGCAATGGCGTCCAGAACCTTGAGCCCCTCGGCGCTGATGCCGTCGTCGTTGGTGATCAGAATGCGCATGAAAAGCCTGCCTGCCGTCTTCAACCGGGTTTTCGATTGAATAGGACCTGCATCCGAACGGAGCAAGGTTTTCGCAGGGAGAAGCCGGATCCGCGGCAAAGCGGGGCAGGGAGGCAACAGGCGGGATGGCCGGGCGGGGCTCGGCGGGCTCCTGCGCCCTTGGGCTGCATCAAAGATGCCGTGCAAAGCCTTGGGCCAAGCGCCGCGCGGGTGCGCGGCGCGGGCCGGTCTCGGAGGTCAGTCCGCCAGGATTTGCGGCAGCAGGCGTGCGGCTTCGTCCTGAATCGTGCTCAGCGCGTCGCGGTCTTCGCCCGGGTGGAAACGGGCGCGCAGGGCTGTGGCCATCGGCTGCGGCTCCAGGATCTTGACCTTGGGGCCGGTGCGCTCCGTCTCGGCCTGCCAGCTGCGGGCCAGCGCCATCTGCGCCGCCTTGGTGGCGCCGTAGGTGCCGTAGAACTTCTCGCCCGCCTTAGGGTCGTCAAAGAACACCGCACGGCCCGTCTGGCCCAGGAGCGGCGCCACATAGGGGATCAGTACCGAGGTGGCAGTCGCATTGATCGCCACCGCCTTGGTCCAGTCCTTAGCCGCCACGGAAGGCGCCGGGCACAGGGCGGTGGCATGGATCGCGGTGTGCAGCCACAGGTCCAGCTTGCCCCAGCGGTCATGAATGCCGCGGCAGAGCGTCGCCATCGCCTCCGGCACCGTGATGTCCATCGGCGCCAGGGTGGCAGAGCCGCCGGCCGCCTTGATGCGGTCGTCCAGTTCTTCCAGCGCGCCGGTGGTGCGGGCGACGGCAACAATGTGATGGGTGGGCGCAAGCGCCTCGGCCAGGGCATTGCCCAGGCCGCGCGATGCACCGGTGATGAGAGCGATTTTGTCTGTCATGGCCGCCTTCTTGGGCCGCCCGCGCGGGCAGGTCAAGAGGCGGAAGGCAACGCCAAGGATTTTCGAAAATCCTTGGCAAATTTCTTTGAAGAAATTTGCGCCGCAGCCCGGCGGCTCAGCTGCCCGGCATCACCAGGCGCCTGGTTTCGCCGCGCTGGTTCAGCACCAGGCCGTGGGCGTCGATGGCAATGATCTGGCCCTGCGACAGCTTGGTGCCGCGCTTGACTTCGCGGGTGCGGCCAGAGGGCAGGCGGATCAGCGCGCTCATGCTGTTTTCGGGTCCGTAAACGCCCAGCAGGCTCAGGTTGCTGCGGTTCACCGCATTGGGCTGGGTTGCCAGCCCCGCCACTTTGGCGGAGGTCTGCTCGTTCGCCATTTTGTCTGTCCTTCGTTGATCCGGATGGCATCTGGCGTGCCGGCGCAGGTGTTTCAAGCAGGCAAAACGGTCCTCGGCGGAAAGCTGCAGCCGGCTGAGAGGAGGACCGCCGATGACCCCGCGTCAGGCTGCTTGCAGCGGCCCCTTCGTCATGCCTCAGGCGTCATAAACCAGCGACGGCAGGTCGTGCCCGTAGGCATAGAGCAGCTCCAGCAGCTCCTCCAGCTCTGCGCCGTCCTTCTGCAGCGGGTAGAGCGGGTGGTTCTGTTCGGTGACCTTCAGTTCCGGGTACTGGCCACCGGGGCGCATTTCCAGCATGCAGCCCGCGGGCATCGGCATATCCGGCGGGATCGCATTGGCCAGCCAGGCCGGCCGGTCGCCCAGCTTGTCGGTCTCGCGCATCTCAAAAAGGTCGAGATAGGCGTCAAAGTCATCGCGGCTGATGCTGGCCCAGGTGCCCAGGATGAACTCCTCGCCCCTTGTGCCGGACAGCGGGATTGCCAGCACTGCGCGGACAAAGCGCAGATCGCCAAGGCGGCAGAAATCCTCGGTCAGGATATCGCCGCGGGTGGCGAGGACGGCAGAGTTGTCCTCCACCTCCAGATCCTCGGAACAGATGTCGGGCCGGTCGCAGCTGAGGCTGAGCAGCTGCGCAAACGTCGCGCCGCAGCAGCGGCACTGGCGCGGGGAGGTCAGCATGCGGGCAAGATGCGCGTCCAAGGGGCGGCCTTTCGTCAGGAGCATAGGAAAAGGCGCGGGCCGTCACGGCCAGCGCCTCCCCATGCAAAGTTCGGGGCCCTCATAGACGCATGCGGGCCAAAGTTCAAACCCCTGGTGGGGCAGGGCGCCCGCCTCAGCCGGTGGCCAGCTTGGAGGCGTTCCACGACGCGCCCGGTGCGGGCATGTCCTTGATCTTGGCACTGACCCGGCTGCTGCCTTCCAGCGCGTCCAGATATTCGTCGGTGACGCCGGTGATGTAGTTGCCGTCAAAGCAGGAGCAGTCAAAGCCCTGGATGTCCGGGTTGCCTTCCTGCGCCGCCCAGATCAGGTCCTCAAGCTTCTGGTAGAACAGCGCGTCCGCCCCCAGCTCCTCACGGATTTCCTCGATGCTGAGGCCGTTTGCGATCAGCTCATGCTTGGTTGGCATGTCGATGCCATAGACGTTCGGGTAAACCACCGGCGGCGAGGCGGAGGCGATATAGACCTTCTTGGCGCCGGCCTCGCGGCACATCTGCACGATCTTCTTGATGGTATTGCCGCGCACGATGGAATCGTCGATCAGCAGCACGTTGCGGTCCTTGAACTCCAGTGGGATCGCGTTCAGCTTGCGGCGCACCGATTTCTGCCGCTCCGCCTGGCCCGGCATGATGAAGGTGCGGCCGACGTAGCGGTTCTTCACCAGGCCCTCGCGGTAGCGGATGCCGGTGGAGTTGGCGACTTCCAGCGCCACGGGCCGTGCCGAATCAGGCACCGGAATGATGCTGTCGATTTCCAGCCCCGCTTCCTGGATCTGCTTGGCCAGCGCCTGGCCCATGCGCAGCTGGGTCTTGTAGACCGAGACGCCGTCCATCATCGAGTCCGGACGCGCCAGGTAGACATATTCAAAGATGCAGGGGGTCAGCTTGCCCTCGACCGCCTGGAAGGTGTGGAGGTTGCCATCGAGGTCGATCAGCACCGCCTCGCCGGCTTTCACGTCGCGGACCTTCTCAAAGCCGTTGATGCCGAACGCCACGTCCTCAGACGCGATGCAATAGTCGTCGCCGTCACCCTGCGCGGGGCGCTTGCCCAGCGACAGCGGCCGGATGCCATGCGGATCGCGGAAGGCCAGCATGCCGACACCGGCAATCATGCACAGCACCGAATAGGCACCCTGCACCCGCTCCATGGTCATCTTCACGCCGGCAAAGATGTTGCGGATCGGCTCGGCGTTGCCGTTGACCTTGATCGCATCGGCGACCTTGTCGGCCAGCACGTTCAGGAGGATTTCGGAATCGGAGGTGGTGCGCAGATGGCGGCTGTACTTGCCGGTCACCTTCTCGCGCTGCTCGGCGGTGTTGGTGATATTGCCGTTGTGGACCAGGTAGATGCCATAAGGCGCGTTCACGAAGAACGGCTGCGCCTCGGCGGCGCTGAGAGAGCCCGCAGTGGGGTAGCGCACATGGCCCATGCCGACCCGGCCGGTCAGGGTTTCCGCATCCGACGGCCCGAACACATCCTTGACCAGACCGTTTGCCTTGCGCTCGCGGAAGAACTCGCCGGTGTAGGTCACGATGCCCGAGGCGTCCTGGCCGCGGTGCTGCAGCATCAGAAGCCCGTCATATATCTCTGCAAAGACTTCTGTGTCCCGGCTTGCGATCCCCAAAATCCCGCACATTGGCTGGCTCCAATCCCGATTAGTCCGATGGCTGATGGAAGCGGCTTGGCCGGCAGTCTAGCGCATTTTTCCGCGCCCGCGCCATTCCGGAGACACCAAAGCAGCTTGCCGGCAAAACGTCCGGAGCCTGATGGCCGGTTGCAGCCCTGCTCCCCAGCGCCGCGCGCATCGGGTCAGGTCCACAAGGGCAGGCGGGCAGCGTCTGCAGCAGCGGCAAGGCGGTGTGGCTCCGAATCCGTTTCCTGTTCGCGCCCTCACATAGAGGCTTTCGCGGCTGCTGTCATCACAGGATCACAAATGGCGCGGCGGCTCGCCTTGAAGGCTGTTGCCAATGGGGAGTTGCGGCTGCCGGGTGAGCACAAGGCAATTCATCGCGCCGGATCAAAGGCGGGCGGCAACACGGCGGGAATACTGCTTGAATGGACCGGTTTCCCGAAGGACACTCAAGTCATGATTGCTTATGTCACAGTTGGCGCGGATGACATCGCGCGCGCGAAAGAGTTTTATTCGGCCATCCTGCCAGCCCTTGGCTACGCGCTGGAGGAGGGGCCTGCCGGGCTGAGCTACACGCTGCCAGCAAAGCCGGGCCGGCCCCCGGCCCAACCTGATTACTACGTCAAACCGCCCTTCGATGGGCGTCCGGCCTCAGCCGGCAACGGATCCATGGTCGCCTTTGAAGCCCGCAGTCAGAACCAGGTCCGCAAGCTTCACGCCGCCGCGCTTGCCGCTGGCGGCTCCGACGAGGGCCAGCCGGGCTTTCGCGCCTCCTATGGGCCTCGTTTCTATGTCGGCTATCTTCGCGACCCTCAAGGCAACAAGATCGCTTTGTTCTCCAGCAACCCGGACGAACCGGGACGGGACGGGTAGGGAAAATTCTTTCAAGTAGCATGTGCTGCGTGGACTAGACGGAGCATATGCGGCAGTTCCAGCCCCAATCCGAAACCAAAGAATAGGCCCGCACGATGGCGGGCCCGAGGGGGGGAGGAATATCGTTGGGTGTGATCAGGCCGCGAGGATGCGGTCCAGAAGGTTGTCCAGCGGGCTGGGCAGGCGGGCGTCAATCTCGCCCATGCCGGTCTGCGACAGCGCGCGGCCGTCATCGCTGGCCAGCACCTGGCGGGTCTCGGTCAGCGACAGCTGGTGGAAGGCGGAGTCCTCAGCGGCGTCACCGGCGGGCAGCAGCATGCCGCTTTCGGCCCAGACCAGCTCTTCTTCTGCGAATTCGAAATGGATGCGGCCCAGGCGTTCCGGCGCGGCTGCGGTAATACCCTTGTAGCCGGCCAGGGCGATCAGCTTGGCGACGACAACCGGCAGGCCGAACAGGCGTTCCGCGGTGTCCATCTCCAGCGCCACTTTCTGGTCCGAAGGCAGCATCAGGTCGGTGTCATTGCCCAGGGCGCCAGCCGGGATATGCATCAGGGTGGTCAGGCGCGGCACCGCGTGCTTCACCGCTTTCACTTCCTGGGCGCCGCCGTCAAAGGTGAACACCATGTCGCCAGGCTTGACGTCGCGGGCCTGCTTGAAGCCCTCTTCGGTCTCCACAAGCGTATCAGGCAGGAAGCCGCCGCTGCGGATGCGGGCGCGCTTGGGCGCCGGCTTCACGGACTGCGGCAGGGGATTGGTCAGCAGCAGAACATCAACCGGCAGGTAGTCGGCGAAATCTGTGGTGTGATCCAGCTGCATTTTGGTGTCCCTTCTGAGCGTCTTCGTCCCGGCGTTTTGCCGTTGAAGCCATGTGGCCCCCGAATTGGGACCAAATTGGGGCAGGCTTGCGTCGCATTTCGGGATGGCGCGATTTTTTGGGGACAAAACCCGCTTTTTCAGGGGTATTGTTAACCTTTTAACGGTGGGGGCTGAGGATTTATTAAGGTTTGACGCAATTTTTGAGACGCGCTCAAACGACCCCCGGCGCCCGATTCTCTTTGGTTAACAAAGTGTTAATGTGAATTTGCGGTGTTAACAGCTGAACCCGTCATCCTGTGGATAACTGTGTGAACGCATTGAAATTCAAGCAAAACGGGCGCCCCATGGACGCCCGTGCTTCTGCCTGAAGGTGGTAATCCCTTGGAATTACTGGCCGCAAGTACCGATCAGCGCTTCATATTGCTCGGTCACCCAGCCCAGAGCCTGCTCCGGATTGCGCTCCTCGATCTTGCCGGTCATGCGCGCGAACACCTCGGCAGAGCGGCTTTCGTCAACAATGGTAAAGGACTGCCCGGTCATCACCACGTCATAGAGGAAGAAGGCAATTGCGATCAGAAGAATGCCGCGCAGGACGCCAAAGAAGAAGCCAGCGCCCTGGTCCAACCCGCCAAGCGCCGACCGCTGCACCAGGGTGGAAAACAGCGGCGTGAAGAAGGAGACCACGATCAGCGCCAGTGCGAACACGGCGGCAAAGGCGGCGATGATCGACAATTCGCAGCTGTCGGCGATGAATTCGCCCACCACCGGGATCTCTGCCATCAGCGGCTCGACCTGCGGCGCAAAGATGAAGGCCAGCACACCCGCGGCGATCCAGCCGGCAATCGCCATCGCCTCGCGCACGAAGCCGCGCGAATAGGCCAGCAGCGCCGATACCACGATGACCAGGGCCACGACCCCGTCGATAATTGTGAAACCTTCCATGTCCCTCGCCCGTTTGCCTGCGATCTCAAATTTTTTGCATCTTTAACCGGCCCCGAAGAATTCGCCAACAAAACCTGCCAGATCGCCCGACTTTCGCAAGGAAAGGCCGTTCACGGACACGGTTTTGCTGCCGCCGGGGGCAATCGCCGCCGTGAAACCAAGTTTTTGCGCCTCTTTCAACCTGTTTTCGGTCTGCGGCGCCGGGCGAAGGGCGCCGGATAGCGAAATTTCTCCGAAAACCACCGTATCGGCGGGCAGGGCGACGTCTTCCCGCGCACTCAGCAGCGCTGCCGCCACCGCAAGGTCGGCGGCGGGTTCCGAGATCTTCATGCCGCCCGCCACGTTCAGATAGACGTCCAGCCCGGCAAAGGGGATGCCGCAGCGCGCCTCCAGTACCGCCAGGATCATCGCCAGCCGCGATGAATCCCAGCCGACCACTGCACGGCGCGGCTGCGAATGCGGCGAGGGCGCAATCAGCGCCTGCATCTCGACCAGAACGGGCCGGGTTCCTTCGATCCCCGCAAAGACCACCGACCCGGGCGAGGGCTCGCCGCGTTCCGAAAGGAACAGGGCAGAGGGGTTGATCACCTCGCTGAGACCGCTGCCGGTCATCTCGAAGACGCCGATTTCATCCGCCGGGCCAAAGCGGTTCTTGACCGCCCGCAGGATGCGGAACTGATGGCCGCGCTCACCCTCGAAATACAGCACCGTGTCGACCATATGCTCGACCACCCGGGGGCCTGCGATCTGGCCCTCCTTGGTGACATGGCCAACCATGATAATGGAAATCCCGTGCCGCTTGGCAAAGGTTGTCAGCTCATGCGCGGCGGCGCGCACCTGGCTGACCGAACCCGGCGCGCTGTCCACATGATCCGCCCACATGGTCTGGATGGAATCGATAATGGCCAGCTGCGGCCTTTCCGCTTCCAGCGTGGTGAGGATGTCGCGCAGGTTGGTTTCCGCCGCCAGCTGCACCGGCGCATCCGCCAGCCCCAGCCGCTGCGCCCGCATCCGCACCTGGGCAGAGGCCTCCTCGCCGCTGACATAGACGGTTTTGACGCCGGCCTGGGCAAACCGCGCCGCGGCCTGCAGCAACAGGGTGGATTTGCCGATGCCCGGATCGCCGCCCACCAGAATGGCCGAGGCCGCAACCAGCCCGCCGCCCAGCACCCGGTCCAGCTCACCGACGCCGCAGCAGGCGCGCGGCGGCGGGGTTTCCCGGGTGGACAGATCGGTCAGCTGGATGGTGCGGCCGCGCTTGACGCCCAGCGACTTCTTGGCGGGGCCGGAGGACAGTCCCTGATCCTCGCTGATGGTGTTCCACTCGCCGCAGCCCTCGCAGCGGCCCGACCATTTCGAAAAACTGGCCCCGCAGGCGGAGCAGGAGAAAGATGTTTTTGCCATGCTCTGACCAGTGGCAGATGTTTCCCTTTTGTTCAAGAGGTGACGCGCGTGGCTCTGGCAGGATGCGAGGCGCAGCCTCGCGCTCCGGGGTATTTGCAACCAGAAAGAAGCGGTTTCTTTCTGGCCCAGTATACACCGCGGGCAGCGCCCTTAGCGGCGCGTCAATCGGCACGCCGCGGCGGCTGGATCGGCACCACGCTGCCGCCTTCGGGATCCGATCCGTCGGGCTGCCCCTGCAATTGCGCCGACAGTTCCGGCAGCAGTTCGAACAGCTCGCCGCGCAGCCGGCCCAGATGCGACTTGGCGATGCTTTCCTCGATCTCCACGTCGCGGGTCCACTGGCGCAGCTCATGCATGATGATCTGGGCATCCTCCAGCCGCGCCTTGAAGGTTTCCAGCTCCTCCTGCCGCTGTTTCAGGAACATGCGGGCGCGGGCCACCTTGGCATCGGAATAGGTCTCTGCCAGTTCGCGGCTCACCTGGCTCATCTGCGCGGCTGTCTCCAGCACATCCGGCTCCAGCCCCTGCAGATCCGGGTGGTCGCGCAGAAACGCCAGCCGTTCCTTCACCGCGTCAAATTCGGAGGCCAGGGTGAACACCCCGGCACGGTCGCCCGCGTGGGCCAGCTGATAGGCCTGCTTGACGTCCTCCATATTCAGGGCAAAGCGCCGGTGCGAGTGCTCCAGCGCCAGGACCCGCCCGTTGGCGGGCAGAAAGAACACCAGCATCACCGCCAGTGCGGTCAGCGCGATCTGCGCCATCATGCCGGCCTGCGGGTGGATGTCCGCGCCGAGGCCCGCCTGCAGCGACAGCCAGGGCCATATGCCCAGAGCGGCCAGTACCGTGGCCGTCAGCGCCGCCGCGGCCCCCAGGCAGATCATCAGGAACGAAAGCCGCATCAAGGCGGTCTGTGCGGTGAACAGGATGGATTGAATGCCGGCCATTGGCCCCCTCCAGCAGATACACGTGCAGACGCGGGGCCGGCGGGGCAGGGGGAATGCCCGGTCAGGGCGCAGCGTGCCGGTCCCATCGAAATGGTTTCACTTATCCGGCTTTATGAAATGGTGCGGTTTGCCGCCGGATCAAGCGCTTACCCGGCTTGCTGCCCCTTGGCGGCACGCTCTGTCAGCAGCCCCAGCACGATCGAGGCCAGGATACAGGCGGTGAACATGTAAAGCCCCCAGGCGGTCTCGATGGTCGCCAGGCCAATGCCCTTGGCCAGGGTGATGTAAAGCGCGATCAGGAAGATATCGGCCATCGCCAGCTTGCCCAGCACGTGCAGCACCTTCTGCACCCGCGCGTCCATCAGCTGCCACTGCACCAGCGCGGTGCCGATAGTCTTGAGGTAGGGGGCGAAGATCGCAAAGAAGGTGACGATCAGCGCCAGCACCGCGTCGCTGCCCCAAAGGCTTTGCAGGCCGGTGATCACCGAGATCTCGCTGAGGCCGAAAATGGGCAGCAGCCCCGCCCGCATCAGGGGCGCAAACCAGGCGACAGGGTAGAGGATCAGGAGCGACAGGGTGAGAAGGCGGAGAGTCATGGCGGCTCGTTTTGGATGGTCTGCCAAGACGTGGGCTTTTTCCCGTTGGATTGAAAGGGGGAAAACGGAGGCGGCTTACACCGGCTGGGACGCGTGCGGCCCGGCCAGCGCACGTCCGCCCTCATGGGCGGGCGCAGGCCTGATGTGGAAGCGAGCATATGAACAAAAGGGGAGTTGCTCAGGGTGCCTCTTTGTCTTCGTCCTCTGGTTTGGGCAGCTTTTTTACTTCTTCAGGTGCAGGAAGTGCGTCTGGATCGTTGCTGCCTGATCTCGCCAGTTGTGCGACTTCGCGCATTCGGTCAACCAGGGGCTTCACATCGTTTCCAAATTTACCTGCTGCCTCACCGACTTCTGCCACACCTCCGAGAACTACATCCAAAATGCCGAGACCAGATCTTACTTGCGCTTCTATCGCGGTAAGGCGCTTTGCAATTCGGTTCTTGGTCTTATCGTCTAGCTCTGGTGTCGAATTGTTAAGTTCCCGCATTTCGCTGCACAGTGACAACATTCTCGACTTGTCGTCTTGTTCAAGTTCGAAAGTCTGCAGAACATCCTTAGCAACGTTCTCACGTTTGTTCCTGATACGTTGCGCATCACCAACTCCTAAGAGTTTTTGGAGGTGAAAAGACCGTGTTGTTATTGCTCGCGAGGAGGACAGCTTCGACGTGCATTCGTCAAAGATATCGTTGAGATCGTCGTCAAACATGAAGCTGTAAGCTTGCAGAGCAGTCAGTCTCCGGACAGATAATTCCCCCGTCGCTAGCTGTTCTACACTGGCTTCAAATTCATTAAGCAAGTCGTCGTTCAATACTCTGCTCCTAGTAAATCACCGCACCGCCTCGATCGGCCCCTCCGCGCGGCCGTGGATGAATTGCTCCATATAGGGATCGCCGGAGGCATCCATCTGGCTCACCGGCCCGGTCCACTGGATCACCCCGCCGTGCAGCATCGCCACGTTGTCGGCAATGGCGCGGACAGAGGTCATATCGTGGGTGATGGTCATGGCCGTTGCACCCATCTCCACCACGATCTCTCGGATCAGGTCGTTGATGACGCCCGACATGATCGGGTCGAGGCCGGTGGTCGGCTCATCGAAAAAGATGATCTCCGGCTCTGCCGCAATTGCGCGGGCGAGGCCCACGCGTTTCTGCATGCCGCCCGACAGCTCCGATGGGAAGAGGTCGGCCACTGCGGCGCGCAGACCCACCCGGCGCAGCTTCTCGATGGCGATCTCGCGGGCTTCCTCCTGCGGGCGCTTCAGCGCACCGCGCAACAGGCGGAAGGCGACGTTCTGCCAGACCGGCAAGCTGTCAAACAGCGCGCCGCCCTGAAACAGCATGCCGAAGCGCGCCAGGAACTTGTCGCGGTCGCCCGATCCGGCGGGCTTGCCATCGACATAAATCTGGCCCGAGTCCGGCTGGATCAGCCCCAGGATGCTCTTCAGCGCCACCGATTTGCCGGTGCCGGAGCCGCCGATGATCACCATCGAGGTGCCCTTGGCAATCTCCAGGTTCATGCCGTTCAGCACGCGGTTGTCGCCAAAGGCCTTGTGGACGTTTTCCATGCGGATCATAGCGAGAAGAACACCCCTGTGAGGACAAAGTTGGCGGCCAGGATCAGGACGGCAGCGGATTCCACCGACCCCTTGGTGGCGCGGCCCACGCCTTGGGCGCCGCGGCCTGACTGCATGCCGTAATAGCAGCCCATCATCGCCGCGATGGTGCCAAAGGCGGCGCCCTTGACCAGCGAGGAGATGATGTCGAGCGCTTCCAGGAAGTCGACCGTGTTCTTGAGGTAGGCCGCCGGGTTGAAGCCGAGGTTCTGCACCGCCACGGTGTAGCCGCCCATGATGCCGATGATGTCGCCGACACCGACCAGCACCGGCACCGTGATCAGCGCGGCCAGCACACGGGGGGCCACAAGGTATTTCATCGGATGGGTGGAGAGCGTCACCAGCGCGTCAATCTGCTCGGTCACCTTCATAGTGGCGATCTCGGCGGCGATGGAGGAGGTCACCCGTGCTGCGATCATCAGCCCGACCAGTACTGGGCCAAGCTCGCGCACCATGCCGATGGCGACGATCTGCGGCACCACGGCCTCAGCATTGAAACGGGCGCCGCCCGCGTAAATCTGCAGCGCCAGCGCGCCGCCGGTGAAAATCGCGGTCAGGCCCACAACCGGCAGTGACAGCCAGCCGACGTTCAAGAGCGCCTGAAAGAACTCGCGCGGGTAATAGGGCGGGCGGATCATGTGGCTGAAGGCCGAAAGCGCAAACAGTGCCGCGCGGCCAACCGCCGACATCCCGGCCAAAGCGGTGCGGCCCAGCCGGGCCAGGAGTGCTATTGGATTCATCCCAGGTAAGTCCTCGCCGAACGGTGGCCGGAAGAGGTCAGGATCTCATAGCCGATGGTGCCCGCCGCATCGGCCAGCATGTCCACGGTCTGGCGCTCGTTCAGGATCGCCAGCATCTGGGGCACTTCACCCAGATCGGTGACATCCACGGTGATCAGATCCATCGAGACACGGCCGACAACGGGGCAGGGGGTCTCGCCTGCGTAGACCTGGATGCCGCCCTGGCCCATCGCCCGGTGCAAGCCATCGGCATAGCCGGCGGCAACTGTGGCGATGCGGCTGGGGCGCCGGGCGACCCAGGCATTGCCGTAGCCGGCGCTTTCGCCCACTTCCATATCGCGCACCTGAATGACCGGCAGGTCCAGCTGAACCACCGGCACCGCGTCGGTGAACGGCAGCCCGCCATAAAGCCCGACTCCGGGGCGGCAGAGGTCAAAGTGATAGTCCTTGCCGAGCAGCATACCGCCGGTGGCGGCCAGCGAGCGCGGCACCTCCAGCCCGTCGGTCATCTCGCGGAAGGCTTTGAGCTGCTGCGCGTTCATCTCGTGCGAAGGCTCATCGGCGCAGGCCAGATGCGACATCAACAGCACCGGGCTCTGGCCCAGGGCGATCTCTGCCACCGCAGCCCATTCGCCATGCTCCATCCCCAGCCGGTTCATGCCGCTGTCCAGCTGCACGCCAAAGGGATGGCCCGGCAGCGTCTCGAAATGGCGCAGCATCTGATCCAGCGAGTTCAGCATCGGCGTCAGCTGGAAATCTTTGAGCAGCTTCGCATCGCCCTCCATGTGGCCAGAGAACACCGAGATGCCGGGGCCAGGCCCCAGCGCACGGCGCAGCGCGCCGCCTTCCTCGGCTGCCGCCACAAAGAAGTTGCGGGCGCCCGCCTTGGCCAGCGCCTTGCCCACCCGGCCTGCATCCAGGCCGTACCCGTTCGCCTTCACCACGGCTGCGGTCTCGCAGCCCGTCAGCGCATCCAGATTCCGCCAGTTGGTGACCAGCGCATCCAGGTTGATTGTCAGTTTTGCCGTGCTCATGCGGTGTTCATGACATGGGAGGGGCGCACGTCAAGGGGGAAAACCGCAGGAAAGCGGCGAACCGGCAGCTGCATGCCGCAATCGCCGGATCACACGGCTGTGCGCCGCGGATTTCAGGCAGGCATCTGCTGGGTGGCGCAATGGATACCGCCGCCCAGCTCTGCCAGCAGATCGGTGTCCAGCATCACCAGCTCACGCCCGGGATAATGGCGGCGCAGCGCCTCCGCGGCCAGTGCATCGGTGCGTTTGTCGCCGCTTTCAGGCGCGATCAGCCCGCCGTTGCAGACGTAATAGTTCACGTAACTGCACTGGCTGTTCACGTCCCTGATCCGCCCGGCCTCGGGCCAGGGCAGGGTGTCCACCTGAAGGCCCGCCTCCTGCAAGCGCTGCTGCAACTGCCGGGCCGAGGCATCAAAGGGATCATCCGGCACAGGTGCCTCTGCCAGCATCATCAGCACGCGGCCCCCGCCGGAAAAGCGGGCCAGTCCGTCGATGTGGTCATCGGTCACATCCTGGCCCTTGACGCCCTTGCCCCAGATCATCCGGTCGGCGCCATAGGCGGCCAGCAGCGCCCGTTCGATCTGATCGCGGCTCAGACCGGGATTGCGGTTCTTGTTCACCCAGCTGCTTTCGTTCGCCATCAACAGGCCATGGCCGTCCGCCTCCGCCCCGCCGGCCTCGCCCCTGATGCCGCTGTCAAACAGCGGCAAGCCCAGCCGTTCCGCCACCCGTGCAGCGATGCGTTCGTCATTGGGCAGATGGTAGCGGCCCCAGCCGTTGAAATTCAGCTGCCGCAAAGAGAGCTGCCCGCGCCCGTCGCGCGCGAACAGCGGCCCGGAGTCGCGGCACCACAGATCATCCGCAGGGATGTCCCAAAGCTCGACCTTGCCGGACAGCTTGCGCCGGGCGCGGGCGTGTTCCCCCGGCGCGGCCAGCATCACCACCGGCTCAAACGCCGCCACCGTGTTGGCAATCCGCGCAATCTGGTTTTGCACCTGCTTGCGGTAGCGCCCGGTGCCATAGACCTCAGTCGTCACCGGCCATTGCATGAAGGTCAGCTGATGCGGTGCCTCCTCGGGCGGCACCCGGAACCCGTCCTGTGCCATGCCCGGACCTCCCGCAATGGACAGCGCGCCGGCGCCCGCGGCACCGGCCATTGAACCGGCCAGAAACCGGCGGCGGTTAATAGCCGCCGTCCTCATGCCCCTGCTGCCAGGCCTTGGCGAGGTTGCCGAAGCGGGTGAACTGCGCCTCAAACGACAGCTCCACCGTGCCGATAGGACCGTGACGCTGCTTGCCGACGATGACCTCGGCCTTGGCGTGCAGCCGCTCCATCGCCTGCTTCCACTCTTCCATCTTTTCCAGCTCGTGGTCGCCGGGCTTTTCCCGTTCCTTGTAGTATTCCTCGCGGAACACGAACATCACCACGTCGGCGTCCTGTTCGATCGAGCCGGATTCCCGCAGGTCCGACAGCTGCGGGCGTTTGTCTTCGCGGTTTTCCACCTGACGCGACAGCTGCGACAGCGCGATCACCGGGATGTTCAATTCCTTGGCAATCGCCTTCATCCCCATCGAGATTTCGGCAATTTCGTTCACCCGGTTGTCCGACATGCCGCGGCAGAGCTGCAGATAGTCGATCACCAGAAGGTCCAGCCCGTGGGTCCGCTTCAGGCGGCGGGCGCGCGCGGCCAGCTGCGAGATCGGGATCGCGGGCGTGTCATCAATGAACAGCGGGCAGCTTTCCAGATCCTTTGCCGCCTGCACGAAGCGGCGGAATTCGCTTTCGGTCATGTCGCCCTGGCGGATCTTGTGCGAGGAAATCTCTGACGCTTCCGCCAGAATACGCCCCGCCAGCTGCTCGGCGCTCATCTCGAGGCTGAAGAACCCCACCACGCCGCCGTCCAGCGCGCCTTCCGATCCGTCGGGTTTCACCCCGCGTTTATAGGCCTTGGCAACGTTGAAGGCGATGTTGGTCGCCAGCGACGTTTTCCCCATAGAGGGGCGGCCTGCGAGGATAAGAAGGTCCGAGGGATGCAGGCCGCCAAGTTGCTTATCGAGGTCCATCAGGCCCGTCGAGATGCCGGCCATTCCGCCACCCCGCTGATACGCCTCGTTGGTCACATTGACCGCTTCTGTGACGGCCTTCAGGAATGACTTGAAACCACTTTCCGTCTGGCCCTGCTCTGCCAGCTGGTAAAGCGACTGCTCTGCCTCAACGATCTGCTCTTTAGGTTCTGATGCCACGTCAACGCGGCGCGCCTTTTCTGCAATCGACTGACCCAGGGCAATCAGCTCGCGCCGGATCGCCAGGTCGTAAATCATCTGCGCGTAATCCCGCACCGCAAAGGCAGAGATCGACGCGCCCGCGAGCTTGGCCAGATAGGCCGGCCCGCCCAGTTCCTTCAGCCCCTCGTGGTCCTCCAGAAACGCTTTCAGCGTCACTGGCGAAGCCAGCGCGTTCTTGGAGATCCGCGCCGCCGCAACCTCATAGATGCGGGCATGGACCGGGTCATAGAAGTGCGACGAGTCGATGATCAGTGCGATCTTGTCGTAGACCTCGTTGTTGGTCAGGATCGCGCCCAAGAGCTGCTGTTCCGCCTCCACCGAATGCGGCAGCTCGTTGTCCGGCATCGCCTGGTCCGCTTGCGCGGGGGCCGGCAGATGCTCCGGCATCGGGGCGGGGGGCGGCATATCGCCGTCGAAAGGGGTAATCTCGTTCATCACTGCTCTCGTCACTCGGCCCGCTTATACGGTGCCGCGCGGGGTTCTCCTATCTGGGAATCTCTGTGGATTCCCTGTGGATAAAGCCGCAGGGTTTGTGGGCCGTTTACCATAAAAGGCCAGTAAGCCTGTCCTATCCAGGCTACATGATGCGGTGCTGCCTGGGAAGGCCCCAAGATCTGCGCTTCAACCTGCGCGGGAAGCGATTCGTGCCGGGCTTGTCCACAGCCCGGCCTGTAACGCTTTCCCTCGCGTAAGGCGATTGTCCGCCTGTACGGCATCCGGCCTCGGAATGCAGGGCAAACTGCCCGCCCACCGAAGCCGTTGATCTGCTTTACGCTTTATGGGCTTCCTGCCAGGCGCGCGGGTCTTTCAAGAACTTCTCCACTTCGGCCAGCGTCTCCTCGCTGAAGCTCTTCTGCGCCTTGGCTTCGGCCAGAACATCCCACCAGGTGCACAGGTAGTGCAGTTCAACACCGTGGTCGCCCAGGCGTTTGGTGGTTTCGGGGAAGATGTCGTAATAGAAAATCACCGCGGTATGGCCGCAGGAGGCGCCGGTTTCGCGGATCGCATCGACAAAGGACAGTTTGGAACCGCCGTCGGTGGTCATGTCCTCCACCAGCAGCACGCGCTGATCCTCGGTCATCACCCCTTCGATGCGGGCATTGCGGCCGTAGCCCTTGGGCTTTTTGCGGACATAGGTCATCGGCAGCGCCATGCGCTCGGCCACCAGCGCGCCAAAGGGGATGCCGGCGGTTTCGCCGCCCGCAATATTGTCAAACGCCTCGAACCCTGCGTTGCGCATCACGGTCACGGTGAGGAAATCCATCAGCGTGGTGCGGATGCGCGGAAAGGAGATCAGCTTGCGGCAGTCAATGTAGCTGGGCGAGGGCAGGCCGGAGGCCAGCGTGTAAGGCTCATCCGTATTGAAGTTCACCGCGCCGATTTCCAGCAGCATCCGGGCTGACAGGCGAGCGATTTCTTCACGGGAGGGGTATGAGGTGGGGATCATGGTCGGGTCCTTTCAGGCGCCAGGAAAATTCGAATTTTCCTAGCAAATTTCTTCGAAGAAATTTACGGCTCAGCCGCCGGCGGTCCAATAGACCGGGAAGCCCGGATCAAACACCGTAACCGGCCCGTCGCCGCTCTCGATTTTCTCCGGGAAAGCCACCGGCGCCTCACCCTTGGTCAGCGTCAGCGTCTCGCCGCTCACCGGCAGGCCATAGAACGCCGGACCGTTTTCCGAGGCAAAGCCCGCCAGCTTGTCCAGCGCGCCCTCTTCCTCGAACACATGCGCCAAGAGGGACATGGTGTTGGTGGCGGTGAAACAGCCGGCACAGCCGCAGGCGCTTTCCTTGTTGGGGTCGGTGTGCGGCGCCGAGTCGGTGCCGAGGAAATAGCGTTTGTCGCCCGAGGTCGCAGCGGCCCGCAGCGCCAAACGGTGCTCCTCGCGCTTGGCCACCGGCAGACAGTAGTAATGCGGCTTGATGCCGCCCACCAGGATGTGGTTGCGGTTGATGATCAGGTGGTGCGTGGTGATCGTCGCGCCCAGGTCCTTGTCCTGGCTTGCCACGTAATCAGCAGCGTTCTTGGTGGTGATATGCTCCATCACCACGCGCAGGCCGGGGGTGGAGGTGCGGATCGGGTCCAGCACCCGGTCGATGAACACCGCCTCGCGGTCGAAGATGTCGATGTCGTGGTCGGTCACCTCGCCGTGGGTGCACAGCGGCAGGCCGATCTCGGCCATCTTCTCCAGCACCGCGCGGACGTTGTCGAAATTGGTCACGCCGGAGGCCGAATTGGTGGTGGCGCCCGCCGGGTACAGCTTCACCGCTTTGACCAGACCGCTGGCGTGGGCCGCGGCGACATCCGCCGGGTCGGTGTCCTCGGTCAGGTACAGCGTCATCAGCGGCTCAAACGCCATTCCCTCCGGCAGTGCCGCCAGAATGCGGTCGCGGTAGGCCGCGGCCTGCGCCCCGGTCACCACCGGCGGCACCAGATTCGGCATGATGATCGCGCGGCCGAAATGGCGGGCGGTTTCGGGCAGCACGGCCTGCAGCATGGCGCCGTCGCGCAGGTGCAGGTGCCAGTCATCGGGGCGGGGGATGGTCAGCGTCTGGGTCATGCGCGTGCGTTAGCACATGGCGGCGGGGAAACAAAGCGGCTGAATGCGCCCGCCCGCCGCCCGCTCAGCGTTTTTCCGGGATCCTGAATTCACCGCTCTCGGCGCGCTTCTTCATCTCTTCCAGGCGGCGGCGGAACCGCGGTGCCCGCATCCGCTCCGTCACATTGCGGCACAGCAGCGCCATCAGCACCCCGCGGTCCTCCCGCTCCAGCCGCCCCAGGAGGTTGCGCAGGAAGAAGGAGTTGTTGCGGCGGCTTCTGAACAGCTTGTAGAAAGCGGCGCCCGTCAGCTTGCCGCTGCCCGCCAGCGACAGGATGTGATAAAGCATCTCCATCTCGATCAGCCGGGTCTGCACCGCGCCGCCCATATTGGTGGCCCGCAGCCGGGTCACGTTCTTGCGGGCAAACAGCGCCCCATGCATCGCGTCCAGCCGCTCATATGGGTCATAGATCACAAAGGCCTGGCCCGCCGCATCCAGCATGTCCGGCGCATAGCCGTAGCGGTCGGTGAAGGACAGCCGCCGGTTCTCGGTGAAACGGTCGTCCCATTCGGTCATCCGCGGATCCAGCGTCGCCTGCGGCTGAACCGCCACCACGGTGGCACCGGGCGAAGCCACCGAATAGGCCGCCGCCGCATAGCCGCAGGGGCCTGCGCCGTAGAAGATCACATTGTCGAATTCATCAAAGAACCCGTCGTCGATCAGCTGGTCGAAAAAGCCGTAAATGCGCCCCTCGCGGAACCAGGTGTCGCCGTCAGAGACCACGCACATATGCGACCAGCCCAGGTTCTTCACCAGATCAAAGCCCAAGGGCTGCGCCTGATCCGACAGGTTGTGGATGCCCTGCATGGTCTCAAACGTCACCAGAAGGGTGTTGCCCTGGTCGATGAAGGTGGCGAAATGCTTGTCGCCCAGCGGCTGATACATGCCATGCTCTTCCGCCAGCGCCGCCATCCGGGCCTTCCATTGCGGCGGTTTCAGACCGGAGAGGTCCTCATCCAGATTTTCGAGTCCGTCCTGCATTACAGCCACCTTTGATACCCCCGGTACGCCTAACGGCGGATTTGTTAATTTACGGTTAGGTGACAAATAAGGCTAAAATTGGAAAAACTAGGGCCGCTTTGCTGTCTGGGACCGGGCTATCGGCGGGCATCTGCCCGCTTGCCTGGCCCGTAACTGCGCCCTCAATCCTGCAGTTTTCCGCTTTCCGCCGCCAGCCCCAGCATCGCAAAGCGGCGCATCTCCGCGCCCTCCGCCGCCGTCAGCACCCGCGCAGGCGGTGTCATCAGCAGGCGGGCAAACAGCGCCCGGTTTTCCTCCGCCAGCATCAGTTCCTTGAACCGGGCCTTGCGCCAGGCCACCGCAGCGCCGTGCAACCGGGCCAGGTCCGCGTCTGCCATCAGCTCCGCCTGCAGTGCCGCGCGTGCGGGCGCACAACGGGCTATCGAGCGGTCTTCACAGGCCGCATAGTTGCGCTCCACCCAGTAATCCATGCCCAGCCGCGCCTGCCGGTTCACCCGGCCGCGGTCCGCCTTCAGCACATAACTCTCCATCGCACCCAAAGGGTAATGGTTCAGCTGCGCCAGGCGGTAATTCGGCTGGCCGTAATCGGAAAACAGCCGCTTGGTCTTGAAGTCCCCGCCCAGCTCGCGCCCTTCGCAATCGAACCAGCGATAGCGCTCCAGCCGCGCCTTGTCGCGGATGCTGCGGGGCCGGTGCACACCGCATTTCCCATAAGTGCCGTTGTTGCGGTACAGCGTCTTGAACATCACCGCCCGCCAGGGCCAGTGGATCACCTCGGGTGCGCAGCACGTGAACTGCTCCGTCACCGGTCGGTCCTCGAACTGCACCACACCGCCATTGCCGAACAGCCGCCACGTGAGGGTGATGGCATCCGCATCCGGCAGCGCCGCCAGCAGGTCCGCCACCGTGCCATCGCCGGTCTTGATGCAGGGAAACTCGTCAATATCCGCGACCAGCACCCAATCCGCGGCTTTCATCAGCGGATGCTTGTCGGCCACCTTCAGCGCGGTGAATTGAATACCCTCGCTGCCATATGGCCCGTCGTTGCGCACATGCGCCAGCTGACCCATTGCCTCCAGACGGTCCAGCATGTGATCCGTGCCGTCCTGGCAATCGTTGGAAAACACCAGGAAATCGGTGAAGCCGGCGGCGCGGTAATGGGCAAGCCATTCCAGCAGAAACGCACCCTCGTTGCGCACGCAAAGGACCGCCAGCACCCGCATCGTCACACCCGCCCGCAGCGCAGCGCTGCCGGTTGAAACCGCATGTAGGGGGTCTTGCTCATGCCTCAGCCTTCTTTGCTTTGCCGCCAGTCTTACCCGAAGGCGGCAGCGATACAAACCTTTGCGTGCCACTGCAGGGCCGCAGCGTCGCGGCCAGCCGCCGCTTGACCGATGCGCCCGCCCATGGCCTGTTGGGCGGGGTTAGGGGAGGCTCCGCATGCAGGCACAATCCATCGAACAGGTGCAAGAGCTGCTGTCGCAGCAGGGCTACGTCTGCGGCCGGGCGCTGGCCACCGTTGTGTTCCTGTCGCTGAAACTGGGCCGCCCGCTGTTCCTGGAGGGTGAGGCCGGCACCGGCAAGACCGAGATCGCCAAGGCGCTGGCCGCCAGCCTCGGCCGCCGTCTGATCCGCCTGCAATGCTACGAAGGTCTGGATGCCGCCAGCGCCGTCTATGAATGGAACTTCGCCGCCCAGATGGTCGCCATCCGCACCGCCGAGGCCGCTGGCAGCGCCGACCGCGCCGCGCTTCAGAATGAGTTGTTCTCCGCCGACTACCTGATCGAACGCCCGCTGTTGCAGGCGATGCGCCCGGACGAACACGGCGCCCCCGTCCTGCTGATCGACGAGCTGGACCGCACTGACGAACCGTTCGAGGCTTTCCTTCTGGAGGCGCTCAGCGACTTTCAGGTTACTATCCCGGAACTCGGCACCATCCAGGCGCCGGAGCCGCCGATTGTCATCCTCACCTCAAACCGCACGCGCGAGGTGCATGACGCCCTCAAACGCCGCTGCCTCTACCATTGGGTCGACTACCCCGATTTCCAGCGCGAGCTTGACATCCTGTACGCCCGCGCGCCCCAGGCCAGCGAACAGCTCAGCCGCGAGATCGTCGCCTTCGTGCAGTCCTTGCGCACCGAGGATCTGTTCAAGAAACCGGGCGTTGCGGAAACCATCGACTGGGCCAACTGCCTCTTGGCACTCGATGTCATCGCCCTCAGCCCCGAGGTGATCGCCGACACCCTTGGCGCGATTCTGAAATACCAGGACGACATCACCCGCCTGCACGGTTCCGAGGCCAAGCGCATCCTCGACCAGGCCAAGGCCAGCCTGGACGCGGCCTGATGCTTCATCTTTCTGGAAATACTCCGGGGGTATGGGGGCAGCGCCCCCATGAGCGCTAGTGCCTGACTACCCGCCGCTCACCCTGCCGGACGACCCCAAGCTGCTCCGCAACATCACCCATTTTGCCCGCGCTCTGCGCAAGGCAGGGCTGCCCATCGGCCCGGGCCGGGTGCTGGATGCGGTGCGCGCGGTGGCGGCTGCGGGCTTTACCAGCCGGCAGGACTTCTACTGGGCCTTGCACGCCTGTTTCGTCACCAAGCCGGAACAGCGGGTGGTGTTTGCCCAGGTCTTCCGCCTGTTCTGGCGTGATCCGCGGTATCTGGAGCAGATGATGGCCGCGATGCTGCCCGCGATCCGCGGCGTGCAGGAGGAGCGCCCCGCCAAGCCCGCCGAGAAACGCGCGGCAGAGGCACTGCTGGACGGCATGCTGGAGCAGCCGGAGGTTCCGGAAGCGGAGCCGGAAGGAACGGAGATCGAGATCGACGCCTCCCGCACCATGTCGGCGGAGGAACGCCTCAGGACGCTGGACTTCGAACAGATGAGCACGGCAGAGATTGCCGCGGCCAAGCGCATTCTGGCGCAGCTGAAATTGCCGGTGACGCCGATCCAGTCCCGCCGCCTGATGGCCGCGCCGCGCGGGCAGCGGGCCGACTGGCGCCGCACCTTACGCAATGCGGCGCGTCAGGGCGGCGATCTGCAGCAGATCGCCCGCGCCAAGCGCCGCATCCGCTGGCCCAATCTGGTGGTGCTCTGCGACATCTCCGGCTCGATGAGCCAGTACAGCCGCATCATCCTGCATTTCCTGCACGCCGCGGCAAATGCAAAGGGGCAGGGCTGGGCACGGGTACACGGCTTCACCTTCGGCACCCGCCTGACCAACATCACCCGGCATCTGCAGCAGCGCGATGTGGACGCGGCGCTGGCCGCAGCGGGGGCAGAGGCGCAGGACTGGGAGGGCGGCACCCGGATCGGCGACTGCCTGCACGCCTTCAACCGCGACTGGTCGCGGCGCGTCATGGGGCAGGGCGCAGTGGTGCTGCTGATCACCGACGGGCTGGACCGCGGCGACCCCGAGGGCCTTTCACGCGAAATGCAGCGCCTGCAGCTGTCGTCGCGCCGCCTGATCTGGCTGAACCCTTTGCTGCGCTGGGACGGCTTTGCCCCCAAGGCGCAGGGCATCCGTGCGATGCTGCCCTACACGGACAGCTTCCGCGCCGGCCATTCCATCGCTTCGCTGCAGGACCTGGCACAGGTGATTTCCAGCCCGTCGGACGCGGGCGAGAAGGCACGGCTGATGGCGCTGCTCTGAGACGCATGCCGCTTGAAACCAGCGCCGTAAGCGCCGATGTTTGAACGCAAACCCACCCGACACCGGAAGGCCCGCCGATGCAGATCATGACCCCCTTTGAGCACGCCCCGGAAACCGCGCTGGACTGGCACCGTTCCGGCACCGGCGCTGCGCTGGCCACCGTGGTGCAGACCTGGGGCTCCGCCCCGCGCCGCACCGGGTCGCAGCTGGTTGTGTCCGGGGAGGGGCAGATCGAGGGCTCGGTCTCCGGCGGCTGCGTCGAAGGCGCGGTGGTGGGCGAGGCGCTGGAGGCGCTGCAGGACGGCCAGCACCGGCTCTTGGAATTCGGCGTCAGCGACGAGGACGCCTTTGCCGTCGGCCTCGCCTGCGGCGGCACCATCAAGGTGCTGGTGGAGCCGGTGGGCTCTGCCCTGCCGGTGGAAATTCTGGAGGAGCTGGTGGCGGCCCGCGCCAGCCGCACCCCTGTTGCCTATGAGGTGAACCTCGCCACCGGCGCCCGCCATCTCACCCGCACAGAATACCCGGACCGCATGCGCATGGACCGCTCCGGGCTGGAAGACGACGGCGAGACCTTCGTGGCGGTCCACAACCCGCCCCTGCGGCTGGTGGCAGTGGGCGCAGTCCACATCACCCAGGCGCTGGTGCCGATGGCGCGGATTGCAGGTTATGATCCGGTTATCATCGACCCCCGCGCGGCCTTCGCTTCTCCTGAGCGTTTCCCCGGCGAAACCCTGATGGACGACTGGCCGGATGAGGCGGTCGCAAAGCTGGGGCTGGATACCCGCACCGCGCTGGTGCTCCTGACCCACGACCCGAAACTGGACGACTCGGCGCTGGAGGCAGCTCTCAGCGCTGATGTGTTCTATATCGGTGCGCTGGGCAGCAAGAAGACCCATGCCGCCCGTGTGGCGCGGATGCAGGAGGCCGGGTTCAATGAAGACCAGATCAACCGCATTCATGGCCCCATCGGCCTCGACATCGGCGCCGCCAGCCCGGCGGAAATTGCCGTTTCGATCCTGTCGGAAATGACCGCCGTCCTGCGCGGCAAGCAGCCATGAGGTTTGGCCCGGTCCCCTTGGATGACGCGCAGGGCGCCATCCTCGCGCATTCCCTGCAGGGCGCCAGCGGCAAGATCGCCAAGGGCACGGTGCTGAGCGCAGACGACCTCGCGGACCTTTCTGCCGCGGGCCATGACACGCTGACCGTTGCCCGGCTCGACCCTGCCGACCTGCACGAGGATGCGGCAGCAGAGGCGCTGGCAAACGCACTGGTGCCGGACCCGTCCGCGCAGGGCATCCGGATTTCCGGCGCCGGCACCGGACGGGTGAACCTCTATGCCACCGGCGCCGGGCTGGTGCGGCTGGACCGGGACAGGCTGGCGGCGGTGAACGCGGTCGATCCGATGATCACCGTCGCCACCGTGCCGGACTATCACCGGGCCGATGCGCGCGGCATGCTGGCCACGATCAAGATCATTTCTTATGGCGTGCCGGCCGATGCCATCCGCCGTGCCAGCGAGGGGGCAGGGGATGCGATCCGGGTGCTGCCGCCGGTCCTCTCTTCCGCCACGCTGATCGAAACGGCAGTCACGGAAGACACCCCCCCGGACAAGGGCCGTGCCGCGATGGCGGGGCGGCTGCACCGGCTGGGGATCACCCTGTCGCCGCGGGTGGTGGTGCCGCACCGCGAGGCGGAACTGGCTGAGGCCATTGCTAACGCGCCGGGGCAGCTGCTGCTGATCCTCACCGGCTCCGCCACCTCCGACCCTCACGACGTCGCGCCGCAGGGGCTGAGGCAGGCAGGCGGCACGGTGACTCGTTTCGGCATGCCCGTGGACCCCGGCAACCTGCTGTTCCTGGGCAAGCACCAGGACAGGGTGGTGATCGGCCTGCCCGGCTGCGCCCGCTCTCCGGCCCTCAATGGCGCCGACTGGGTGCTGGAGCGGGTGATCTGCGGTCTGCCTGTCAGCTCCGCCGATATTGCCGCCATGGGCGTCGGCGGGCTGCTCAAGGAAATTCCCACCCGCCCGATGCCGCGCCGCGATGCAGAAGGCTGAATGCGGCGCTGCAGCGCGGGATTTGTGACGCAAGGTCACAACCATGGGTAAGCGGCTCTGACGCGAATTTGCGCTGCATCCCCGCCGGAAAACACTTCGCGGAAGGCTGGCGGCGTGCTTAACTCCCCCCAGCCAGACAAAAACAAGCTAAAGGGAGGGTACTATGGCCAAGGTCTCCATGACCGTGAACGGCAAGGCTGCCAGCGGCGACGTTGAAGGGCGCACGCTGCTGTCATCATTCCTGCGCGAGCAGCTGGGGCTCACGGGCACCCACGTGGGCTGCGACACCAGCCAGTGCGGCGCCTGCGTGGTGCATGTGGATGGCAAGGCGGTGAAAGCCTGCACCATGCTGGCGCAAGAGGCCGAAGGCGCCGAGGTTGCCACCATCGAAGGGCAGGCCAATGCCGACGGCTCTTTGAACACGATCCAGCAGGCGTTCCAGGACCATCACGGCCTGCAATGCGGTTTCTGCACGCCGGGCATGGTGATGTCGGCAGCAGCGCTCCTGAAGGACAACCCCAAGCCCACAGAGGCGGAGATCCGCGACTACTTGGAAGGCAACCTGTGCCGCTGCACCGGCTACCATAATATCGTCAAGGCGATCATGGCGGCCTCGGGACAGGATGTATCCAGCATAGCGGCGGAATAACCGGACGACCCCAGGCCGGCATCCGGCCTGAGCTGAACAAGGAGTGACTGACAAAGAGGTGCGCCACGGCAGCACCCTCCAGGGAGGAAGACCAGACATGCCCAAGGATAACGGCATCGGCGCCAGCCCCAAGCGGCGCGAGGACGTGCGGTTCCTGACAGGAGCCGGAAACTATACCGACGACATTAACGTGAACGGCCAGGCCCATGTGCATTTCCTGCGCGCCGATGTGGCCCATGCGACCATCAATTCCATCGACACATCCGCGGCTGAGGCGATGCCCGGCGTGGTGAAGATCTTCACCGGCGCCGATTTCGCCGAGGTGGGCGGCATCCCCTGCGGCTGGGGCGTGACCGACCGCCACGGCAACCCGCAGCAGGAGCCGCGCCACCCGATCATCGCGCATGATACGATCCGCCACGTGGGCGAGATCGTCGCTGCCGTGGTTGCGGACACGCTGGAACAGGCCCGCGATGCGGTGGAAGCGATTGAGCTAAGCCTCAGCGACAAGCCCGCGGTGGTCAACATGGGGGCCGCTCTGGCAGACAGCAGCCCAAAAGTGCATGAGGATCTGACCTCAAACCTCTGTTATGACTGGGTGTTCGGCAATCCCGACGACGACGCGGTGCAGGCGGCCTTTGACAGCGCCGCCCATGTGACAACGCTGGAGCTTGTCAACAACCGCCTGGTCGCCAACCCGATGGAGCCGCGCGTGGCCATCGGCGATTACAGCCGCGCCACGGATGAGCACACGCTCTATACCACCAGCCAGAACCCGCATGTGATCCGCCTGCTGATGTGCGCCTTTGTGCTGGGCCTGCCGGAGCACAAGGTGCGGGTGATCGCGCCGGATGTGGGCGGCGGCTTCGGCTCCAAGATCTTCCACTACGCCGAGGAAGCCTTCTGCACCTTCGCCGCCAAGGCCTGCGGCCGGGCAGTGAAATGGACCTCGACCCGGGCAGAGGCGTTCATCTCCGACGCCCATGGCCGCGACCATGTGACGAAGATTGAGCTGGCGCTGGATGCAGACAACAACTTCACCGCGCTGCGCACCAACACGATGGCCAATATGGGCGCGTATCTCTCGACCTTCTCCACCTCGGTGCCCAGCTACCTGCATGGCACCCTGATGGCCGGAAACTACAAGACGCCCATCGTGCAGGTGAACGTGAAAACGGTCTTCACAAACACGGTGCCGGTGGATGCCTACCGCGGTGCCGGCCGGCCGGAGGCGACTTATCAGCTGGAGCGGGTGATCGACAAGGCCGCGCGCGAGCTGGGCGCCGACCCGATTGCCCTGCGCCGCCAGAACTTTATCACCGAGTTCCCCTATGAAACCCCGGTGGCGCTGACCTACGACACCGGCGATTACGCGGCGACGATGGACAAGCTGGAGCAGGTCGCCGATGTGGCAGGCTTCGCCGCCCGCCGCGCCGAAAGCGAGAAAAACGGCAAGCTGCGCGGCTTTGGCATCAACTGCTATATTGAGGCCTGCGGCATCGCACCGTCCAACATCGTCGGCATGCTGGGCGCCCGGGCGGGGCTGTATGACGCGGCGACGGTGCGGGTGAACGCCACCGGCTCCATCAGCGTGATGGTCGGCGCGCATTCCCACGGGCAGGGGCATGAAACCTCCTTCCCGCAAGTAGTCGCCGACATGATCGGCATTGATGAGAGCATGGTCGATATCGTGCATGGCGACACCGGCCGGGTGCCGTTCGGCATGGGCACCTACGGCTCGCGCTCCATTGCGGTTTGCGGCTCGGCCATGGTGCGGGCGACCGAGAAGATCATCAGTAAGGCCAAGAAGATTGCCGCCCATCTGATGGAGGCCTCGGACGCCGATATCGAGCTGAAGGACGGCCAGTTCACCGTTGCGGGCACCGACAAGTCGGTGGCCTGGGGCGATGTCTGCCTGACCGCCTATGTCCCTCACAACTACCCGCTGGAGGAGCTGGAACCGGGGCTGGAGGAGACCGCGTTCTATGACCCGGCGAACTTCACCTATCCGGCTGGCGCCTATGCCTGCGAGGTGGAGGTGGACCCCGACACCGGCAAGGTCAGCATCGAACGGTTCGCGGCGGCGGACGATTTCGGCAATATTATCAACCCGATGATCGTTGACGGTCAGGTCCATGGCGGGCTGGGGCAGGGCATTGGCCAGGCGCTGCTGGAGAACGCCGCCTATGACGAGGACGGCCAGCTCTTGTCGGCCTCCTTCATGGACTACGCGATGCCCCGGGCCGATGACGTGCCGTTCTACCAGGTGGACCATTCCTGCCAGACCCCCTGCACCCATAACCCATTGGGCGTGAAGGGCTGCGGTGAGGCCGGCGCCATCGGCTCGCCGCCGGCGGTGGTCAATGCGGTGATCGACGCGCTGCAGTCGGGCGGCAAGAACGTGGCCCACATTGACATGCCGCTGTCGCCTGCGCGGGTCTGGGCGGCGATGAACGGGTAAGGGCTCATGGGGGCGCTGCCCCCATACCCCCGGAGTATTTTCGGAAAGATGAAAGCCGGCGGGCCGGTTTTCAGAAAGGATACGAAATGTATGAATTCGAATTCGAGAAGCCCTCAACCGTTGCTGAAGCGGTTGCCGCGCTGGCGGATGAGGACGCGCAGGCGCTGGGCGGCGGGCAGACGCTGATCCCGACGCTGAAACAGCGGCTGGCGATGCCGTCGAAACTGGTCTCCCTCAGCGGCATTCCGCAGCTGAAGGAGCTGAGTGACAATGGCGGCATGCTGACCATTGGCGGCGCAGTCACCCATGCAGAAGTGGCCGCTGCCGCGGCGGACAGCTATCCGGCGCTGGCGGAACTGGCCAGCCATATTGGGGACCCGGCGGTCAGGAACCGCGGCACCATCGGCGGTTCGCTGGCCAACAACGACCCGGCGGCCTGTTATCCGGCGGCGGCGCTGGGCAGCGGTGCGACCATCGTCACCAACGCCCGCGAGATCACTGCCGATGACTATTTCCGCGGCCTGTTCGAGACTGCGCTGGAAGAAGGCGAGATCATCACCGCAGTGCGATTCCCGGTGCCGGAAAAGGCCAATTACCAGAAGTTCCTGCAGCCCGCATCGCGGTTTGCCCTGGTGGGCGTCTTTGCGGCGAAATATGCGGCGGGCGTGCGGGTGGCTGTCACCGGAGCGTCAGAGGAGGGCGTGTTCCGCTGGCATGAGGCCGAGGCGGCGCTGGATGCCAATTTCGCACCGGACGCGCTGGACGGGCTGAGTGTGGATGCCGGCGGCATGATCGGTGATCTGCATGGCACCAAGGAATACCGCGCCCATCTGGTTGGGGTGATGGCAAAACGCGCGGTGGCCGCAGCGGGCTGAACCGCCGCAAGCTAAAGACATGCGCAGGCGCCGGTTACCGGTGCCTGTTCCCGTGTCAGTGCTTCAGATAGCCGGACATTTCTTCCAGCAGGTTCTGAGTCTTGCCGGACAGTTCGCGGATCTCGGTGGCAATGACGGCAAAGCCCTTGCCCATTTCGCCGATCCGCGCCGCCTCGATCGAGGCGTTGAAGGAGATGAACTTGATGTTCTTGCCAACCCCTTCGGCAGTGGCGATGGTCGCGCGCATCTGTGCGTCACGCTCTTCCTCGCGCTGCTGCTGCGCCTCGCGCAGGGTCTGCACCATGTCCTTGAGAAAGTCCGAGACCGCCGGTTCCAGCCGGTAAAGGCAAAGGGCGGCCAGATCCGGCACATTGCGAACGTGCGCCAGTACGGCGCCGTCAGCCTGGCCGGCCGCACTGTGGAGCGGTTCCAGCAACTCCAGGCAGGACTGGCGCTTGCCCTCAAGCTCCGCCGGGAGGGTATAGGCGCAGTCCGCCAGCAGGGCATCCAGCCCGCCGCCGAGCATATCGCAAGCGGCGCAGATACGCCGCACCGACAGGTCCAGCACATCCTCTGCATTGGAGCTGTCCGCACCCTCCGGCGCCTGCGCCAGCGCCAGCAGCGACAGCGCGGCAATCCGGCTGGGGCCAATGGCCATGAAGGCGGTGTTCTGAACGTCGGTCAAGCTGGTCATGCGTCTGCCTTCACTGGAGATGGCACCTGTATAGCGGGCAGGCGTTAAGGCAGCGCTAACCGAAGCAGACAAAAAAAGCCCCGCAGGCGGCGGCCTGCGGGGCTGTGCCTGGCACCAGCGGTGCACCGGCTTATTTCTTGGCGAGCGGCCCGATCAGCATGATCATCTGGCGGCCTTCCATCTTGGGGAAGTTCTCGACCTTGCCGATCTCCTTGGTGTCCTCGGCAACCCGCTCCAGAAGCTCGCGGCCAAGATTCTGGTGCGCCATTTCGCGGCCGCGGAAACGCAGGGTGACTTTAACCTTGTCGCCGTTCTCCAGGAACTTCACGACATTGCGCATCTTCACATCGTAGTCATGGGTATCCGTGTTGGGACGGAACTTGACCTCTTTGACCTCGATGATCTTCTGCTTCTTGCGGGCTTCGCTCTCGCGCTTCTGCTGTTCGTATTTGAACTTGCCAAAGTCCATGATCTTGCACACGGGCGGATTGGCGTTGGGCGAGATTTCAACCAGATCAAGTCCGGCCTCTGCCGCCATGTCCATGGCTTTTGCCGGGTGCACAACCCCGACGTTTTCGCCATCGGCGCCGATCAGGCGGATTTCGGGGGCGCGGATTTTTTCGTTGACGCGCGGGCCGGTGTCTCGTTGCGGCGGCGCGTTATGAGGTCTGCGGGCTATGACTGCGATCCTTCTGTCATTGCAAAAAGTGCGGGAACGCTACTGCCCCCGCGTCTGTGATTCAAGCGTTATGGGCGGTATGGCGGCAGGAAAGCCGCATTTCAAGGCCGCATGTTGCAAAAGGCCCGGAAAACAGAAGCGAAACTGGTCTGCAGCGCAGGTGAAGCGGGCGGCGCAACCGTCTGAAAAACCGCAATTGCGGCGGGGTTCCGCCAGTTTGGCGCGGCCGGGCGGCGCGGCGCCGCCCGTGATGCATATGTGCCAAACTTCCCCCTTGAGCTGTGCCCCGTGCATTGCCATCTGGCAGGCAGATGCCGCGCGTGGCGCGGCCCGGCCCTGGACGGGCCGGCAGGAGTGAGGAGAGACCTATGAAACAGTTGTTGATCGTGCTGGGCCTGGGTGCCGCAGCGGTGGTTGCCTATCTGCTGGTGAGCGGCCAGGACGCGCAGGAGCCCGCCCCGGCTGAAGCACCCGCGGTGCAGGAAGAGCAAAGCAGCACCGATCCGGTAACTTCGGAAGAACCGGCGGCAGCGGCAGAAGACGCCGCCCAGGACGCGGCTGAGGCAGTGGAAGAAGCCGTCGAGTCTGGCGCCGAGGCAGCAGGCGACGCGGTTGAAGCGGCGCAGGATGCGGTGAACGAGGCCGCCAGCGCGGTGACGGAAACCGTCGGCGATGCGCTGGACAGCGCGTCCGATGCGGCTGGCGAGGCCACCGGCACCGCAGCGGATGCGGCGGCCACAGCGGTTGACAGCGCTGCCGAAACTGCAACAGGCGCGGCAGACAGCGCGGCGGACGCGGCTGCAGATGCTGCTGAGGCGGCACAGGACACTGCCACCGGGGCGTTGGACAGCGCAAACACTGCCGCTGAGGAACTGCTGAACCAGTCCGGCGCTGGCGAAACCGGTGCGGCTGACACCACGGCAACCGGCAGCGACTGATAGCCTCCGCCAAGGCGGGAAAAAACAGGCGGCTGGGGAACCCCGGCCGCCTTTTTTGATTGTCCGGTTGAACCGCGCCGCGGCGGCCGCCGGTCAGTGCGGCCGCGCCTGCGCCTGCTGGGCAAGGCGCGCCATATGCTCCAGCGGTGCTTGGGCTGCGGGCTGTTCAGAGGGCGATTGAGGCACCAGGAACGTCAGGAAGCTCTCCCAGCCGCCGCTGGCGCCGCCTTGCTTGCGGGCGCGCTGGATCTGCAGCTGCGCCACCGCGATCAGGTCCAGCGCCTTGCCGCCGTCGTAGTCCTTGCCGGTGAGGCCGGCCAGATGGCTGCGGAAACGGTCGCCCATCGAATTCAAAAGCAGCATCGGCGCGGTCATCGGCTGGCCTTCCTGCACCAGCGCGTCGAACATCAGGTCGATGTCCTGCGGTGTCATGGCGCGCAGGTCGAAACGGGCCTTGATGGCGGCAATCCTGTCCTGCAGCGGCGGCTGCACCGGGTCGGGGCGGTTCTGGAAGCCGGACAGCGCGGCGCGGACGCGGGCCTTGCCTGCTTCGGTTCTGACGGACTGGAAGACGGGCGCCTGCCCGGGGGCCGTTTCGTTATGCATCTGCTGTTGCTCCATTCTGGATCTCAGCAGCAGAATTACCGATTCATCCCCAACAAAAGATAAACGGGAGGCGGCAGCCTCCCGTCAAATCCGTGTCAAAATTCGGGCAGCCCGCAGGGGCGGGCCAGCGCCGGATCAGTCCAGGAATGCCTTTTCGACCACGAAATGTGCGGGCTTGGAGTTGGCGCCTTCCTCGAGGCCGTAAGTGTTCTCAAAGAGGTCCTTGAGCTCCAGGTTGAAGGCCAGGTTGCCGCAGATCATCGCCCGGTCGCTTTCCGGGTTCAGCGGCGGCACGCCGAGATCGGCAAAGGCCTCGCCGGAACGCATCAGGTCGGTGATGCGGCCCATCTTGGGGCTCTCTTCGCGGGTGGTGGTCGGGTAATACTTGATCTTCTTCCAGAAGCCTTCGCCGATCACCTCATTCAGCAGTTCGTCGTCCTTCAGGCTCTCGATCAGCTCAGCACCATAGGTCAGCTCGCCTGCTTCACGGCAGGTGTGGGTGATGATCACCTCGTCGAATTTCTCATAGGTTTCCGGCTCGCGCAGCAGCGAGGCGAAGGGGGCAAAGCCGGTGCCGGTGGCAAAGAACCAGATCCGCTTGCCCGGAACCAGCGCGTCATGCACCAGGGTGCCGACGGGCTTCGGGCGCAGGATGATCTCGTCGCCTTCCTTGATGTGCTGCAGCTTGGAGGTCAGCGGGCCGTCCTGCACCTTGATCGAGTAGAATTCCATTTCCTCGTCCCAGGAGGGGGAGGCGATGGAATAGGCGCGCAGCAGGGGCTTCACCTTACCAGTCTTGGGATCGGGATCGTTCATCAGGCCGATCATCACAAATTCGCCGGAGCGGAAGCGCAGGGAGGCAGGCCGGGTGCAGCGGAAGGAGAACAGCCGGTCGGTCCAGTGTTTCACCTGGGTCACGGTCTGGGCGTCGGGCAGGGCCGGCACGGCTTTGGCCGGTTTCGGGTCGGTTGCAGTGTCGGTCACGGGTGTCATCTCATTCATCGGTTCCACTGCCGGAGGAGTAGCCGGCACCTCTGATTAGTCTTTGATACAGGTCAGGAAAACCCCCTGTTTTGCGAAACCGGCCCCGCGTCTGACGCAACGGAGCCGGTTTCAGGGAGTGTCCCGGGTTAAGGGCTGGCTTAGCGGGCAGCGGTGCTGCCGCGCAGGCGGGCCTGATAGCTGTGGTCTTTCCAGTTGGCGCGGGCGAGCCACTGGTCTTCGGGCTGGCGGGCGGCCAGCTCGTCGGTCAGCTCAACCTCGTCAAAGCCGGAGCGGCGGGCCATGGCGTACTGGTCGGCGATCACATGGCCGAAGGCGCGCAGGCGGCCCTCAAAGCCCTTCAGCCGCAGCTGGCGGGCCAGGGTGAAGCCGCGGCCGTCGGCAAAGCTGGGGAATTGCACCCGCACCAGCTCCACGCCGTCCAGCGATACGTCGTTCAGATTGGCGTCCGAGGCCAGCTCCAGCACGTTGCTGCCCTCAAAGCCGCCGGTCCAGTCATCGGCGGCAAAGCCGGTGTCGGTCACGATAACAGTCATCTCACTCACGCTCCTGTGCGTACCATTTGGCCGTCCACCACGTGGATGCCGCATTCTTCTTTGTTCTCCCCGCGCCACCGTCCGGCGCGCGGGTCTTCGCCTTCCTTGACCGGGCTGGTGCAGGGCGCGCAGCCGATCGAGGGATAGCCTTTGGCCACCAGCGGATGGCGGGGCAGGCGGTTCTCATCCATATAGGCGCGCACGTCCTCGGGCGCCCAGTGGGCCAGCGGGTTGATCTTGAGCCGCCCGGTGCCTTCTTCGACCTCGAAGAACTCCAGCGCCGCACGGGTGCCGGACTGGAACCGCTTGCGGCCGGTGATCCAGCCGTCGTAGTCCGCCAGCGCCTTTTGCAGCGGCACGGTTTTGCGCAGCGTGCAGCAAGCGTCCTTGTCGCTGAACTTGAGGGCCCCGTAGGGGTCCTTCTCGGCGATGTCATCGGCGCGGATGATGCGCACATTGCGCAAGCCAAGCCGCTCGCTCACCTCCTGCTGATAGATCAGCGTTTCGGTGAACAGCAGTTCGGTGTCCACGAACACAACCGGCGTCATCGGGTCGATGATCGCGGCCATGTGAAGCAGCACCACGGATTCCGCGCCGAAAGAGGAGACCAGGGCGATGTGCCCTGCATCCCGCAATGCGCCCTCCATCACCGAGGTGGCCGAATGGTGGCGGAAGCGCGCATTGAGCGCCTCCGCCTTGGCGGCCAGCTCCCGGTCCCGGATGAGGTCTTCCTCTCCGGCGGGCTTGTTTCCGGCTGTATGGAACATCAGATCAGGCGACCTTTTTCTGAGCCTCGGGGTAAAGCGCGGCCTTGAAGGGATCCATGCCAACCCGGCGGTAGGTTTCGATGAAGGTCTCCTCGGCGTTTTCGCGCACCGACAGGTAAGTCTCCACGATCCGTTCCACCGCAGGCACGATTTCGTCATAGGCGAAACCGGGACCGGTACGGGTGCCGATGGCGGCATTTTCCGACGCGTCGCCGCCCAGGGTGATCTGGTAGTTCTCCACCCCTGCACGGTCCAGGCCCAGGATGCCGATGTGGCCCACATGGTGGTGGCCGCAGGCGTTGATGCAGCCCGAGATCTTGATCTGCAGGTGGCCGATGTCATGCTCCAGCTTCAGCTCGTCAAAGCGGGTGGCAATCTCCTGCGCGACCGGGATCGAGCGGGCGGTGGCCAGGTTGCAGTAGTCCATGCCCGGGCAGGCGATGATGTCCGAGATCAGGCCGAGGTTTGCGGTGGCCAGCCCGTGCTCTTTCAGCTTGGCGTGGATTGCCGGCAGGTCCGATTTGTGGACATGCGGCAGGATCACGTTCTGCTGGTGGCTGATGCGCAGCTCGCCATAGCCGTACTGCTCTGCCAGGTCCGCCATCACGCGGATCTGCTCGGCGGATGCGTCGCCCGGGGTCGCCCCATGCGCCTTGATCGAGATGGTGGCGATGGCGTGGCCCTCGGCGCGGTGCGCGTGCAGGTTGGTGTCGGCCCAGGCGCGGAACACCGGGTCGTTGGCATAAGCTGTGTCGAACGCATCGGTCGAGGCAGAGCGGAACTCCGGCGCCTGGAAATGCGCTTTGATCTCTTCCAGCAGCTCCTGGTCGGTGCCGTCGTACTGGCCGCGGATGGTCAGGAAGGCTTCCTCGGTCATCGCGCGGTAGGTGTCGATGCCGTTCTCGGAGACAGTGATCTTGATGCGCGCCTTGTACTTGTTGTCGCGGCGGCCCAGCACGTTGTAGACGGTCAGAACCGCCTCCAGATAGGGCAGCAGATCCGCCTGCGGCAGGAACTCGCGCAGCACCTGGCCGATCATCGGGGTGCGGCCGAGGCCGCCGCCAACGATAACCTTGAAGCCCAGCTTGCCGTCCTTCTCGACCACCTGCAGGCCCACGTCATGGGCGCGGATCACGGCGCGGTCGGTGTCGCTGCCAGTGATGGCGATCTTGAACTTGCGGCCCAGGAACTGGAATTCCGGGTGGTCGGTGGACCACTGGCGGATCAGCTCGGCATAGGGGCGGGGATCGGTCAGCTCATCCGCGGCGGCACCGGCGAAATGGTCGGCGGTGGTGTTGCGGATGGTGTTGCCCGAGGTTTGGATCGCGTGCAGACCGACCTCACCCAGCGCGTCCAGCATGTCCGGCAGGTCGCGCAGTTTCGGCCAGTTGTACTGGATGTTCTGGCGGGTGGTGAAATGGCCATAGCCCTTGTCCCACTTCTCCGCCAGCAGCGCCAGGGCGCGCATCTGGTTGGGGTTCAGGGTGCCATAGGGGATCGCAACCCGCAGCATATAGGCGTGCAGCTGCAGATAGACGCCGTTCATCAGGCGCAGCGGGCGGAATTCTTCCTCGGTGAGGGAGCCGTCGATGCGGCGCTCGACCTGGGCGCGGAACTGGGCGTTGCGTTCGGCCAGGAAGGCTTCGTCGAATTCATTGTACTTATACATTGGCTTCAGCCTCCTGTTTGCCGTGGAAGTAGTTCGAGGGTCCGGTGCGGCGGAATTCCTCGCGGAAGTGGGTCGGTTCGGGGCCGTTCGGGCCTGCCTTGGCATCGGCCAGATAGGCGCCGACGATCTTGATGTTCTGCTTCTCCGCCTCGATCAGGCGCAGCTGGGCGTCTGCCTCGTCCGTGATCAGCTCAGCTTCGGACAGGTCGCGGGTCCAGGTGTCCTGGGCGGTGAAGTAGATCACGTCGCCCTCGAGCAGGTCGTTGGCGGTGATGACTTTGGGTGTAAAGGCGCGGGCCATTATGCAAGCTCCGTTTTGAGATCGTTCAGGGCTGCCGCCGCCTGGCGCGGGGCAAGACCCAGGAATGTGAGGGCAGGGCCGTCGAAACCAGCCGCATCCAGGTCGGCGGGCAGGCGGTCCAGCGTTGTTTCCAGCACCCGCTGTTCGGGGCGCGAGGCGTTTTCGATGATGGTCACCGGCGTTGCGCGGTCGGCGCCATGCATGATCAGGCGGCCCTGCACGAAGCGGGCGGATTTCTTGCCCATGTACACGGCGGCAACCTCGCCCGGGCGCGCCAGTGCGGCCCAGTCGTGATCGGCAAAGCCGGTCATTGCATGGCCGGTCAGGAACCGGACCGAGGTGTTGCGGCCACGCTGCGTCAGGCTCTGGCCGATGGCGGCCACGGCAGCGGAGGCGGCGGTGATGCCGGGGATGATGCTGTAGGCGATGCCCGCTTCCTCGCAGGCGGTCAGCTCTTCATCGAGGCGGGCAAAGATCGCAGGATCGCCGCCCTTCAGCCGCAGAACCTTCTTGCCCTGCTTGGCCAGCTCCACCAGCCGGGCGTTGATGTCCGCCTGAGAAACCTGAGCGCCAAAGCCTTCCTTGCCTGCGTCTTCCAGCACCGCCTGCGGGCCGGCCAGTTCAAGGATCTCTGCGCTCACCAGACGGTCATGCAGGATCACGTCGGCGGCTTGCAGCGCGCGCAGGGCTTTCAGGGTCAGCAGCTCTGCATCGCCGGGGCCGGAGCCCGCAAAGCACACCTGGCCCGCAACCATACAGTCCATGCTGCCACGGACGTGAGTGGCGGCATTGGCAGCATGTGTCGATGGTGCGGACATTCCTGTACCCTCTGAGTGTGTTTGACTTGGGGTTAGATATAGGAAATATTCCCGGTATTGCGCTATATGGGCGGATAAATAAGAACAATGGTTTTGCCGCGGCGGGACATCGGGCCGATTGGTCCTCACAAAAGGAGAAAACAGGAATGACGGTGCGGATCGACGGCACGGACCGGAAAATTCTGGCTGAACTGCAGCGCGACGCCAGCCAGTCGCTGGATGAAATAGCCCGCCGGGTGGGGTCTTCCAAGACCCCGGTGTGGAATCGCATCCGCAAGCTGAAGGAGGCCGGGGTGATCGGCCAGCAGACGGTGCTGCTGGATGCGGATTCCCTGGGGTTTGAGGCCTGTTTCTTTGTCCTCATCCGCACCTCGGAGCATGAGGCGGAATGGCAGGCCAAGTTCCTGAAGGCGCTGCAGGAACGCCCTGAGGTGCAGGAGGCGCACCGGCTGGCGGGCGATATCGACTATATCCTGAAAGTGCGGGTGCAGAACGCCCGTGCCTATGATGTGTTCTATCAGGCGCTGATCTCAGAGGTGAAAGTGCACAATGTGACCGCGCTTTTGTCGATGGAAGAGATCAAGTCGACCACCATGCTGCCGCTGGGCAGCTAGAGGGTAGGGCGGCCGGCTGGCCGCAGCTGATCGTCACAGAGGCGGGCGCAGCAGCAGGTGGCGCCCATCTTGCAGCCGCCAGGGTGATGTGTCTTCGGCGGATGCTTGCGGCACTACGCCAATATCGGCCAGCAGGTGCGGAGAGATTTCCGACAGCCGCTCCATGTCGCGGCGCGGCACGTGGACCGTTTTCCGGGACGTGTTTGTAAAAGGCTCAGCTTTTCTCAGCCCTATCAGGGCTGCAATCCAATCAAACACGCTGCGGGCCGGACCCGCATGGTGCCGGATGTCTGCTGTTTCACAATTTGAGGTCATGGCTGTTCCTCCGTTCTGGCCTCTGACAGATAGGGGCGGAGGGGGCTTGCGCGCAAACCAGTTAATCTCCACCATGGATCAGGAAAACTGACCCATGGTGATTTGATGCGCCTGCCGCCCCTGAATTCCCTGCGCGCCTTCGAGGCCGCTGCCCGCCACGAAGGCTTTATCGCTGCGGCGGAGGAGCTGTTCGTGACCCGCGGTGCCATCAGCCGGCAGGTGAAGATCCTGGAGGACCACATCGGCGTGCAGTTGTTTCACCGCAATGCCCGCGGGGTGGCACTGACGGAGGCAGGGCGGCGGCTTTATCCGGTGCTGACAGAGGCCTTCGCGAAGATGCTGCAGGAGGTGGAGCGGATCGCGGCGGATGCCTCGGAGCTGCGGGTGATCTGCCCGCCGACCCTGTCGCTGCGCTGGCTGCTGCCGCAGCTGGAGCAGTTCCGCATCGCGCATCCGGAGATCACGCTGCGGCTGGCCACCGACTTCTATGGCAGCAAGGGGTTTGAACGGTCGGAGTACGATCTTGGCATTTCGCTGGAAAACATTCCGGGACGGCCTGCGGATATCGAGGTCATGCCGCTGTTCGGCATGATCCTCTCGCCGGCCTGCGCGCCATCGCTGCTGCCTGCGCTTGCGGACGGTCCTGCGGCGCTGGCGGGTCTGAGGCTGCTGCACGAAACCCCGCGCCGCCAGGACTGGCACACTTGGCTGCAGCATTTCGGGGTGGAGGCGGTGGACCCGGACAGCGGCGAAGTTTTCCCGAACCTCGACATGGCCACCCGTGCCGCTGTGATCGGGACCGGCGTGGTGATGGCCGATTTGGTGCTGTGCCGCGATGAATTGGAAAGGGGGGATCTGGTGCTGCCCTTCCCGGACATGGCCTGCACCACCCCGCAAGGATCTTATGCGCTGATCGGCGAACGGCAGAAATGGAACGACCCCAAGGTGGCCGCCTTCCGGGAGTGGCTGCTGAACAGTCCCGGCATGGCGGCCCTGCCAGCCTTGCCGAAGTGACATCCGGGCCGGGCGCGGCAGGAGGGCAGGAGGGCGGGAGGGGGCGCTGCCCCCTCGGCGCCGGGGCGCCTCACCCCCGGAGTATTTTGCCAAAGGTGAAAGAGGGGCGCCGCGCGGCGTCAGCGGCGCCTGGCCCAACTGTGCAAGGGGATTTGTGATCCCTGCGGCGCGGGCGGGAGCGCCCCGGTCCTCAGCTGCGGGTGACCATCAGCCGCGTGAGGCCGTGGAAGTGGTATGTGTTGGAATATTCCACCTCTGCCGCCAGTTTCAGGTCCGGGCAGCGCTCGAACAAGATGGGCAGGGCAATCTGCATCTCCAGCCGGGCCAGCGGCGCGCCGACGCAGAAATGCAGGCCCCCGCCGAAGCTCTTGTTCACTTTCGGCGGGCGGGTCGGATCAAATCGGTGCGGATCGTCCAGCGCCGCAGGATCGCGGTTGGCGGCGCCCAGCAGCAGCGCCACTTGGTCGCCGCGCTGGAAGGTGTGGCCGAAAACCTCTGCCTCCTCATAGGCGTAGCGAGTGAACATGTGCAGGGGCGGGTCGAAGCGCAGGATTTCCTCCACCAGCCCCTCGATCCCCTCCGGCGCCAGCCACTCCGGCTGCCAGCCCTGCTGCAGCATGGTCTTCACGCCGTTGCCCAGGGAATGCACGGTGGCCTCATGGCCCGCGTTCAGCAGCAGGACACAGGTGCCGATCAGCTCGTCCGTTGACAGCTTGTCGCCTTCCTCCTCCGCCGCGATCAGCCGGGTGATCAGGTCGTCGCGGGGATCATTGCGGCGCTCGGCGATGTAGCCGCGCAGAAACTCGGTGAACTCCTGCGAGGCCTTGGCCGCGGCGTGTTCAGTGTCTTCCGTGCGCGACGCCTGATACATCGCAACCATCTTGTGCGACCAGTCCAGAAGCTGCGGCGCCATCGCCTCCGGCACGCCCAGGAGGCGGCAGATGGTGATCACCGGCACTTGGGTGCAATAGGCGTCCAAGAGGTCAAAGGGCTGGTCCGGGAAGCTGTCGATCAGCTGGTGGCACAGATCCTTGATGCCCGGCTCCAGCGCCGCGATCTCGCGCGAGGTGAAGGCGCGCAGCACCAGGCGGCGCAGGCGGGTGTGGCGGGGCGGCTCGGCATCCAGCATCGAATGCGCTTCCACCGCCAGGAAAGGGGCAAGATGGGCTGGGCCGGGCTTGCGCAGTTCTTCCGGGACTTCGCGGCCGAAGCGGCGGTCGCGCAGCAGCATATGCACCGCGGAATGGCCGAAGGCGGCAACCATGCCGTAGTCCTGCCAGTGGTACAGCTGCCCATGTTTCCGGGCTTCGGCATAAAAAGAATAGGGGTCCTGCACGAAGGCGGGATCGGTGGGGGATTGGATTAAAGTCTTCATATACCGGTTGTTGCTGTTGCGTCTGGTCAATGCAAGGGCCGCTTTGATAACGTGCCGCAATGAAAACACAGCACTATCTTCGCTGGAGCCTGCCTGCCGGGTTCCTTGTGGCCGTGGCGGCACTGGCGCTTGCGGTCTGGTCTTATGGATACCGCCAGGCTCTGAACGGCCTGGCAGAGCGCAGCGCCGCGGATCTGGCGCTGGCGTCTGACCGCGTCAGCACCCAGCTTCAGGTCTATCAGGAACTGGCGGTGCTGACGGCGGAGCATCCGGCGCTGGCAGACCTCTCGACGCCGGCAGCGCAAGACGAGGCGGCGGAGCTGCTGCGCGCGGTCGCCGACAAGACGGCAGCGCTGGATGTGTTCTTTGCTGCCGCGGACGGGCGGGTGCTGGCGGCTGCCGAGGGGGTGACAGGTGCCAGCGTGGCAGCGGAGGATTATTTCATCCGGGCCACGCAGGGCGCGCTGGGCACAGGCCATGGCGTGCTGCCCGCGGAGGGCAAACGCGCCTATTTCTATGCAGCCCCCGCCTTTTCCGGTGAGGGCCGGGTGCGGGGCGCGCTGGTTGTGGTCGCAGATGTGGGGGACGTGGAGCAGACCTGGCGCGGCTCCTTGCCCGCGGTGTTCTTTACCGATGAGCGCGGAGAGGTGTTCATTGCCAACCGCACGGAGCTGCTGTTCTGGCAGCGCGGCGCTGACGGGCAGAACCCGAGCGTGACGGGACGCGACTATTTTGCCGGGCATGAGATCTGGAGCCTGGAGGGCAGCCCTTACCTGCCTGCCCAGGCGCTGCATCTGACAGTTGGCCTGCCGGTCATCGGCATGACCGGGGAGATCCTGGTGGACGTGGCGCCGGCCCGGCAGATTGCGCTGCTGCAGGCGGCGGCGCTGGCGGCAGTGTGCCTGGCGCTGGGTGCGATGCTGTTTATCGTGATGGAGCGCCGCCGCACCCTGGCGGAGGCCAACGCGGTGCTGGAGAGCCGGGTCGAGCAGCGCACCCGTGATCTGTCGGCGGCCAACACCCAGCTGCGCCGCGAGGTGCGCGAGCGCGAGGAGGCCGAGGCGGCCCTGAAGCGCGCGCAGGAGGAGCTGGTGCAGGCGGGCAAGCTGTCGGCGCTGGGGCAGATGTCAGCAGGCATCAGCCACGAGCTGAACCAGCCCCTGATGGCGATCCAGCAGTATGCCGAGAACGGCGCGGCCTTCCTGGAGCGCGGCAAGGCGGAGCGGACCGGCGAAAACCTGGGCCGGATTGCCGATATGGCGGCGCGGATGGCGCGGATCATCAAGAACCTGCGTGCCTTTGCCCGCAATGAAAGCGAGCCGATGGGGCAGGTCGATCTGGTGCAGGTGATCGACGCCGCAGTGGAGCTGACGATGCCGCGGCTGAAGGCCGACCGCATCGACCTGCGGTGGACCCCAGCTGCCTGCGGCGGGCCGGTCCATGCCTGGGGCGGCGAGGTGCGGCTGACGCAGGTGTTTGTGAATCTGATCAACAACGCCGCCGATGCGATGCAGGGACAGGTGGAGAAGGTGATCTCGATCAGCGTTGACACTGGCCCGCGGCTGCTGGTGCGGGTGCAGGACAGCGGTCCCGGCATCAAGGAGCCGGAAAAGATGTTTGATCCCTTCTATTCCACCAAGGCAGTGGGCAGTTCCGAGGGGATGGGGCTGGGGCTGTCGATCTCCTATGGGCTGGTGCAGAGCTTTGGCGGCAATATCCGCGGTGCCAACACCGGCGGCGGCGCGGTGTTCACGGTGGAGCTGGAGCCGTGGCGCGAAGGTGCTGAAAAGGGAGACGCGGCATGACCCGCAAGGTGCTGCTGGTAGATGATGACGCGGCGGTGCGGGAAGCGCTGGCTCAGACGCTGGAGCTGAACGACCTGGATGTGGTCGCCTGCGGCTCGTTTGTGGCTGCCAAGGATCACATCACCTCTGCGTTCGATGGCATCATCGTCTCGGACATCCGGATGCCGGGGCGGGACGGTTTTCACCTGCTGGACTATGCCCGCGGTGCCGACGAGGAACTGCCGGTGGTGCTGCTGACCGGCGAGGGTGACATTCCGATGGCGGTGAAGGCGATGTCGCAGGGGGCGTTTGATTTCCTTGAGAAACCCTGCGCGCCCGCCGACTTCCTGCCGGTCCTGGAGCGCGCGCTGAAGACCCGGGCGCTGGTGCTCGAGAACCGGCGGCTGAAGCACCAGCTGGAGACCGGCGACCCTGCGGCGCGGCTGCTGTTCGGGACCTCGCCGCAGGCCAAGGAAATGCGCCAGCGGGTGCGGGCGGTGGCGCCGACGGGCGCGGAGGTGCTGGTGACCGGCGCGCCGGGCAGCGGCATTTCCAAGGTGGCGGAGGTTATCCACCTGATGTCGCCCGCCGCGCAGGGGCCCTTTGTGAAACGCCCGGCCGCAGGGCTGGCGGCGGACACTGTGGCGGAGCTGTGCCAGGAGGCGGCGGGCGGCTCATTGTTCCTGGACGAGGTGCAGGCGCTGCCGGAGGCGGCGCAGTATGCGCTGCTGGCGCAGCTGGAACAGGGCGGCGGGGTGCGGATCATCGCGGGCTCCAGCGCTGATCTGGCGGGCAAGGCGGAAGCGGGCGGGTTCAGCGCCGATTTGTTCTACCGGCTGGATGTGATGCGGGTGCGGATCCCCTCGCTGGCGGAACGGCCCGGCGACATTCCGGTGCTGTTCCGCCATTACGTGGCACAGGCGGCGGAGCAGGCGGGGATCGAGGCGCCGGAGGTTTCGCAGGACCATCTGGCGGCGCTGATGGCGCAGGACTGGCCGGGCAATGCGCGCTCATTGATGTCGGCGGCGATGCGGTTTGTGCTGGGAATGCCGGAAGAGGCCGCAGCGGCGGCCGGGCTGGGGCTGGCAGAGCAGATGGCGCAGGTGGAGCGCTCACTGCTGATTGCGGCGCTGGGCCGCGCAAACGGGCGCGCGGCTGCGGCCGCCGAAGCCCTGAAGCTGCCGCGCAAGACGTTTTATGACAAGCTGGCCCGCTATGGCATCCGGCCCGAGGATTACCGCCGCTGAGGGCGCTGGGGCCGGGGCCTTGCGGTTGGTCTTTTCCGGCGCTGTGGCCGGGGTATTTAAGGAGGCGGCGCCGCCGGGAAGCCCCATTGGGGCCATGGGCGGAGGGAGGACGGGGGTCGCAAGCCCCCATGTCCGCTGAAGCCTTCGGTGCGGGACGCCCCTGCACCCAATGAAGAGGTGGTCTCGGGGGCCCTGTGATCTCCTGGTGGTGCGGGGTGTCAGTCCGCACCGGTGTCGCGACGGGAAAGAGTATCGCAGGCCCGGGTTAAAGAGCGGCAAGCGGTGCGTACGGTGGGTGCGCAACACCCTTCTTAGACCGGATCGCTTGCGGCCCGGTCTGCGCCTGCCTGCCCGTCAAACCACAGGTTTGCCTCCGGCAAAACGGTCAGGCGCATTCGCGCCCGCCCAGGCAGGCGCAGACCTATCAGTTGCAAACATGCTCGTGATTCCTGCAGTTTTGTCTGGCGCTAACATTTGTGCGGTTTTTCGCACAAAGCCCTGAAAGCCCTGTGCGGGATTTCGCACAGCTTGTTGCGGGCGTTGTTGATACGCTTTTGATGTCTCCCGTAAGTGTATGCAAAGACGCAGATAATTCTGTGGAATGGTGATTCTCGAATCAATTGTTGAGCGGTTTTCCGCAACTTGGGATGCTTTTGCCAGGCCTCAGCCCTGCGCTGAGTGCACCATCGGATTTACAGACGATTTTTCTGGGAGGAAAAACCATGAAATTCCTGACAACTGCCGCCACCGCATTGGCTCTGGCTGTTTCCGCAGGCGCCGCAAGCGCCGCCTGTGATGACGGCGAAATCGTGGTGAAGTTCAGCCACGTCACCAACACCGACAAGCACCCCAAGGGGATTGCTGCGGCGCTGCTGGAAAAGCGCGTGAACGAAGAGATGAACGGCACCATGTGCATGGAGGTCTATCCGAACTCCACGCTGTATAACGACAACAAGGTGCTGGAAGCGATGCTGCAGGGCGATGTGCAGCTGGCCGCGCCGAGCCTCTCGAAGTTCGAGAAGTTCACCAAGCAGTTCCGCCTGTTCGACCTGCCGTTCATGTTCAAGAACATCGAAGCCGTGGATGCCTTCCAGGCGTCCGAGACAGGGCAGGAGATGCTGAACTCGATGCAGCGCCGCGGCCTGCAGGGGCTGGGCTACTGGCACAACGGCATGAAGCAGATGTCCGCCAACAAGCCGCTGGTCGAGCCCACGGATGCCAACGGGCTGAAGTTCCGCGTGCAGTCCTCTGACGTGCTGGTGGCGCAGATGGAAGCGATCGGCGGCAGCCCGCAGAAAATGGCGTTCTCCGAAGTTTACGGCGCGCTGCAGCAGGGTGTTGTCGACGGTCAGGAAAACACCTGGTCCAACATCTACGGCAAGAAGTTCTTTGAGGTGCAGGACGGCATCACCGAGACCAACCATGGCGCGCTGGATTACCTGGTGGTGACCTCCGTGGACTGGCTGGACAGCCTGGATCCGGCAGTGCGCGACCAGTTCCTGACCATCCTGAACGAGGTGACCGCGGTGCGGAACGCCGAGTCGACCAAGGTGAACGGCGAAGCACGCCAGGCGATCATCGACGCCGGCGGCGTGGTGCGCGAGCTGAGCCCTGAGCAGCGCGCGGCCTGGGTCGAAGCGATGAAGCCTGTGTGGGAGAAATTCGCAGGCGACGTCGGCCAGGAGAAGATCGACGCGGCGCAAGCCATCAACGCAGGCCTTTAAAGGCCATCTCCGGGGTGCCCTGCGCGGGCGCCCCGTGACCGCAGGCGGCGCGGGGATCCGCCGCCTGCACCCCTACTTTCCGCAAAACTTGGGAGGCAGCCATGGCGGGGTCCAGAACCGGCCCGAGCGGGCTTATCAATTCACTCGAAGAAACCCTGATCGCGCTTCTGCTGGGGCTGATGACGGCGATTACATTCGCCAATGTGATCGCGCGCTTCGTGTTCAATTCCAACATTTTATGGGCACTGGAACTGACGGTGTTCCTGTTTGCCTGGCTGGTGCTCTTGGGCGCGTCTTACGCGGTCAAGACCCACGCGCATCTGGGCGTTGATGCCATCGTCAACATGCTGTCGCCGGGCGCGCGCAAGGCGGTTGGCCTGTTTGCCGCTGGCTGCTGCATCGTGTTTTCGCTGCTCTTGCTGAAGGGGGCTTATGACTACTGGGCGGTGTTTGCCGACCTTCCGCCCACCTCGGGCCGCTGGTTCCCGATCGGGCTGGACATGAAGGCGCGCAGCCAGAGCTTCTATGAGGTGCAGGACGTGCCGATGGTGGCGGTGTTCAAGTTCTTGGAGGACCTGATCAACTACGGCGATTCTTACGAGAAACTGCCGAAGGTGGTGCCTTACGTGGTGCTGCCGGTGTCGATGCTGCTGCTGGTGTTCCGCTTCATCCAGGCGGCGTTCCAGATTGCCCGCGGCGAGGCTGACCGGCTGGTCGCCAGCCATGAAGTCGAAGATGAAATTGCAGAAGTGCAGGCGCAGCGCGGGGAGCATGACTGATGGAAGTGGTAATCCTCTTTGCGATGGTGATCGGCCTGCTGCTGATCGGGGTGCCGATTGCGGTGTCCCTGGGCCTCAGCTCGACTATCTTCTTGCTGATCTACTCCGACAGTTCGCTGGCCTCGGTCGCAGGTACGCTGTTTGAAGCTTTTGAAGGGCATTTTACGCTGCTGGCGATCCCGTTCTTCATTCTGGCGTCGTCTTTCATGACGACGGGCGGCGTGGCACGGCGGATCATCCGCTTCTCCATCGCCTGCGTCGGCCACCTGCCCGGCGGTCTGGCAATTGCGGGCGTGTTTGCCTGTATGCTGTTTGCTGCGCTGTCCGGGTCGTCTCCGGCGACCGTGGTGGCCATCGGCTCCATCGTGATCGCTGGCATGCGGCAGGTGGGCTACACCAAGGAGTTCGCGGCCGGTGTGATCTGTAACGCAGGCACCCTGGGCATCCTGATCCCGCCGTCGATTGTGATGGTGGTCTATGCGGCGGCCGTGGAAGTCTCCGTGGGGCGGATGTTCCTGGCCGGTGTCATTCCGGGCCTGCTGGCCGGTCTGTTCCTGATGGTCACCATCTATGTGATGGCCAAGGTCAAGAACCTGCCGAAGGGCGAGTGGAAGGGCTGGGGCGAGATCATCACCTCTGGCCGTGAGGCCGGCTGGGGCCTGTTCCTGATCGTGATCATCCTGGGCGGCATCTATGGCGGCATCTTCACGCCGACTGAGGCGGCAGCGGTGGCGGCGGTCTATGCCTTCCTGATCGCCTCGTTCGTCTACAAGGACATGGGGCCGCTGTCGAACGGCGAGGGTGAAGCGAAGACGCCGCTTATGAAGAAGCCCTATGCGCTGGTCACTGCCTTCTTCCACAGCGACACCAAGCACACGCTGTTCGAAGCGGGCAAGCTGACCGTGACGCTGCTGTTCGTGATCGCCAACGCGCTGATCCTGAAGCATGTGCTGACCGATGAGCAGGTGCCGCAGCATATCGCCAATGCGATGCTGTCGGCGGGCTTTGACTGGGTGATGTTCCTGATCGTCGTCAACGTGATCCTGCTCATTGGCGGCCAGTTCATGGAGCCCTCGGGCCTGCTGGTCATCGTGGCGCCGCTGGTGTTCCCGATTGCCATCGAGCTGGGCATCGACCCGATCCACCTGGGCATCATCATGGTGGTGAACATGGAGATCGGCATGATCACACCGCCGGTCGGCCTGAACCTGTTCGTGACCTCGGGCGTGGCGGGCATGCCGATGATGGGGGTGGTGCGGGCCGCGCTTCCGTTCCTGGCGGTCTTGTTCGTCTTCCTGATCCTGATCACCTATGTGCCGTGGCTGTCGACCGTGCTGCCAAACGCGGTGATGGGGCCGGAGATCATAACGAACTAGGGCCGCACCCGACGAAAGAAAACGACGCCTGGATTTCCGGGCGCCGTTTTGCGTTCTTGGCAAAATTCTTGGAAGAATTTTGCCAAGAAAATTCGAATTTTCTTGGCTCAGGCTGCCTCAAGCGCGGTGATGATCGGGGAGAAATCCGCGGCCTTGAGGCTGGCGCCGCCAACCAGCGCGCCGTCGACGTTGGAGACGGCGAAGATTTCCGCAGCGTTAGACGGCTTCACCGAGCCGCCGTAGAGCAGGCGGATGCTGTCTGCCGTCTCAGCCCCGAAACGGGCGGTGAGTTCGGCGCGCAGGAAATCATGCACTTCGGCGATTTGTTCCAGGGTCGGCACCTTGCCGGTGCCGATGGCCCAGACCGGCTCATAGGCGATCACGGTGTTTTCGCCTGCGGCATTGGCCGGGACGGAGCCTGCCAGCTGAGTGCCGGCCACTTTCAGCGTATCGCCTGCTTCGCGTTCTGCCAGGGTTTCGCCGATGCAGATGATGGCGATGAGGCCTTCTGCGATGGCGGCCTCGGCCTTGGCGCAGACCTGGGCGTCGCTCTCGCCGTGGTCGGCGCGGCGTTCGGAGTGGCCGAGGATCACGGCAGAGGCGCCTGCGTCCTTGAGCATGGCCGCCGACAGATCGCCGGTGTGGGCGCCGGAGGCGTTTGCGTGGCAGTCCTGGCCGCCGATGGCGACGGCGCTGCTGTTGGCGGTGTCCGCGGCGCGCGACAGGAGGGTGGCAGGCGGGCAGATCAGGATATCGGCTGCAGGGGAGGCATGGCTTTCCGCCAGGGCCGCCAGTTCAGCGAGGTTTTCGCCGGTGCCGTTCATCTTCCAGTTGCCTGCTGCCAGTTTCCGCCGCATGGGGGTGCCTCCGAATGTCCTGTTTGGGCGTGACTGGTAGCACCGGCGGCGGAGCGGTGCAATTCGCTTGAGAGCCTGGCTGAAAAGCAAAGGGCGGGGAAAGCCCCGCCCGGTGTTTTCTGCCAATGTGTGCCGGATCAGGTGCCGGGAACTTCCTTGAAGGAGATCGACTCGCCGCAGCCGCAGGCCTCGGACACATTGGGGTTGTTGAACTTGAAGCCGCTTTCCAAGAGCGTCACCTCATAGTCGATTTCGGTGCCGAACAGGAACATCTGCGCCATCGGCGCGATCAGGATGCGGGCGCCGTCCTGCTCGACCACCTCGTCGTTGGCGTCGGGCGCGTCGACATATTCCATGGTGTATTCCATGCCCGCGCAGCCGCCCTTCTTGACGCCGATGCGCAGGCCGGCATGGCCGTCCTTTGCCATCAGCTTGGCGATCTGGGCCGCAGCCTTGGGCGTCATGGTCACCGCCTGTTTGCCGGGAATGCCGAACATGTATGTCTCCTTGCGCTTCCCTAGTTATCTAGGATGGCCGCCGGGGCGGCTCAACCCCGGATGCGACCGGGAAGCCATAACATATACCTGCTACGCAGAATTAAAAGAGGCCGCCTCCTGGGCAGGGAGGCGGCCGGTGATGGGGGTGTCCGTCTTTTGGGGAGGGACGGGCGTCAGAGCCCCATGCAGTTCGCGTAGTAGGTGGTGGTGGCGGGCCAGTCGGAGAACACGCCCTCAACCCCCACGTTCTGGGCCAGCACGTCCAGCAGCTGGTAGTACATGCTGTCGTCGGTGGTGAGGTCAGAGACCGATTGGAAGTACCAGCCGCCGCCCGTGGCCAGCGGGCCGGAGCGTTCCAGGGTCCAGGTGATCAGCTTGAGGCCGGCTGCCTTGGCGGCCTTGGCGTAGGCGGAGGGGACGATTTTGCCGTCTTCAGAGGTGACCAGCATCCACATCGGCGGGGCGATGTAGTTGACGCCTTTGGCGTGCAGCGCGGCAAAGTCGTGCGGGAAGGTCGCAGGGTTGTTGTGGTCGAAGCCTTCGATGTCGTAGCTGGCGTCGAGGAACACCGCCTGCTTGCCGAATTCAGGCTCGTTTTCAATCCAGTAGAGCACGTCGTCCAGGTTGAAGCTTTGCGCCCAGACATCCGAAGCGGGGATGCCGGCGGACTTGTATTCGTCGATCAGTTTCTGGGCGTAGTCTGCCTGGGAGAAGCCGTTGAAAGGCATCTCCACCGCCGGGCTCTTCAGCTCCGGGGTGAATTTGGCGCCGAGCGATTTGAACAGGGCGATCGATTCCGCGTGGGTCATGCTGGTGGCGTCGCCGGCAAACAGGGTGGAGCGCCAGTCTGCGGTGCCGCCCTGGTAGGCTGCGGCGGTCAGCGCGGTCTTGTCAGCGCTGTCCATCTTGGGCTGCAGGCTGCGGAATTCGGCCAGGGTTGTTTCGGAGGTGCGGCACTCGGCAGCGGCGGGTGTTTCGCCGTCGGCCGGGGTAAAGGCGGTGACGCAGGTGTCCGCTAGATCCGAGGTCAGGATGTTGGTGGTGGTGTGCAGGTCGTTCTGGGCGTGGCGGCAGACCAGTTCCAGATCCTTGGTGAAGGTGACATCGCATTCCAGGATGCCGGCACCCATCTGCGCGGCGGCGATGTTGGATTCGGCGGTGTGTTCGGGGAACATCAGCGGTGCGCCGCGGTGGCCGATGGAGAAATCCGTGCGCTGCGGCGTCTGGCCCAGGCAGGACTGCAGCTTCTCTTTCAGCGCGCCCTCGGGCAGCTTGGAGATCAGATAGGCGGGGCGGGGGCCGTAGCTGAGGCCCGCATCCGCTGCCACTGGCGGATTGCCGGCCAGGGCGGCGGTGGACACAAGCAGGGCGGCTGCCGAAGTCAGGGCGAGGCGCATGAATTTTTCTCCGGTTGGTCAAATTTGCGCAGAGCGTGCCGCGCATATGTAACAACCGGATTGCGCCCGCATGACGGGCGCATCAAACTTCCATGACAACTGGAGCGGGGCTACATGAAGCCCAGTTCGAGGCGCGCCTCGTCGGACATCATCTCCATGCCCCAGGGCGGTTCCCAGGTGAGTTCGACATCAACGCTCTTGACGCCGTCGACCGGGGAGACGGCATCAATCAGCCAGCCCGGCATCTCACCTGCCACCGGGCAGCCCGGCGCGGTCAGGGTCATGATGATCTTCACGTCATTCTCGTCCGTGATGTCGATGGTGTAGATCAGGCCCAATTCGTAGATGTTCACCGGGATTTCCGGGTCATAGACGGTGCGGCAGGCGTCGACGATGGCCTCGTACAGCGGGTGGCTGACGGAGGAGGGCGCGATCAGCGGGGCGCCTTCGAGCGGTTCGGCAGGGTTGGTCATGAGGATCCCGGTTCTATATTCCGACGGTTTATATAGGAAATAAGCGCCCCGGCGTCCAGAGGCGGCAGGCGCCAAGACGCCGATGATCTGCGACTCTTGCGATGTGAATATTTGATTTGCACCCGGATTCGCGCTAAGTTGTGGTTCCCCATCATGTTTTTGTGAAGGCTGCCAGGCTGCAGCGGACCGGTATCCGATTGCCGGTCGTGATCCAGTCTGGGCGGGTCCGGGGAGGAGCCATGCCTGAGCTGTCTGCACTTCACCGCGTTTTCGCACGCATTATGCTGGCGGCGGCTGCGGTATTGGCTGCTGCCGCGCCTGCCCGGACCGAGGGCAGCTGGCAGTGGCAGCTGACGCCCTTTGTCCTGGCGCCCTCCATCGACAGCACCACAGAACTGGGTCTCGCCGGTGGCGATGTGGAGATTGATGCCGGTGATGCATTTGACCAGCTGCGTGCTGGGGGCATGCTGCAGTTCGAGGGGTTTCACAGCAACAACTTCGGGTTCCGGCTGCGCTATTCGATACTGGATGCCGATGCGGACGGGGCCACTGCAATGGGACCGGCATCGGTGCGTTATGATCAGAATCTGGGCGAGGCGGTGATGACCTACCGGTTCGAGCGCGGATTGGACCAGTTCGAACTGTTCGGCGGCGTTCGCCACTGGGATGTGGATGTGACGGCCAGCCTGCCCGGCGGCATGGTGCGGCGCGGCGCCGACTGGACCGATCCGGTTGCAGGCTTTCGCTGGCAGCGCCGCCTGTCGGATGACCTCAGCCTGATGCTGGAGGGGGATATCGGTTTCGGCGGCAGTTCCGATGAAAGCTGGTCAGCCATGGGCGGGGTGATCTACGACCGCTGGGACCGGGCCTCGATCTACGTCATGTACCGCGGGCTGGGTGTGGAGTATCAGGAAGGCACCCGCGGCACCCCAGGCTTTTTCCGCCATGATGCGGTGACGCACAGCCTGCTGGCGGGGGTGGGGTTCAGATTCTGACAGCCCGGATCAGGTGCGGGGCGCGCGTTTGGCGCCCCGGCAACAGGTTTAATCGTTGATATCGTGGTTGAAGGTCTTCACCTGGCCCTTGGGCAGGGCGAAGAACTTGCGCATCACCAGCCAGGCCGCCAGCGACAGCACGGCGAAGATCAACAGCAGCGGCGGCAGGCCGAAGCCCGCACCGGCCAGCAGCAATAGGGACACCACCGCGGCGCCGATGGCAAAGCCCAGGAAGACAAAGCCCGGTGCCAGCACCTCGAGGATCGCCAGCGCCAGCGCACCGGCGCCCCAGACCCACCACAAAGCCCAGAAGGGTGTGTCCATCATTTGGCTCCTTTCAGCAGGTTGAAGGCGTTGCCAAAGGCCTCCAGCGCGTGGGCAGGGACCACGATGGTCTGCTTGCCTTCGCCCTTGCCGAGCGCGGTCAGCGACTCCACCTGTTTCAGGGCGACCTGGTACTGCGCCGCCTCCAGTCCGTTTTCGGCAATCGCCTTGGCAACAACTTCGGTCGCGTAGGCCTCGGCCTCGGCTTGGATGCGGCGGGCCTTGGCGGTTTGTTCAGCCGCGTACAGCTCTGCGTCGGCCTGCAGCTCCACGGCGCGTTTCTGGCCCTCGGCCTTGGTGACCTCGGCGCGGCGGGCGCGTTCGGCGTTCAACTGCTGCAGCATGGCGTCGCGGGTGGCCTGATCCAGGTTCACGTCGAGGATCTCGGCGCGGGTCACTTCGATGCCCCAATCATCCACGGCGGTCTCTACCGCTTCCTGGATGCGGGTGATCAGTTGGGCCCGGTTCGACTGCACCTCATCCAGGTCCATCTTGCCGATCTCGGCGCGCACGATGCCAGCCACGGTGGTGGCAATGGCGCCATCGACGTCGCGGATCCGGTAGACGGTCTTTTCCGGCTCCAGGATGCGGTAGAACACCGAGGTGTCGATCTGCACCAGCACGTTGTCCTTGGTGATCGCATCCTGGGTGGCATTGGGCAGCTGGCGTTCCAGGATCGAGATCTTGTGGCGGGCGACGTCCAGAAACGGGACGATGAAGTTGATGCCCGGCCCCAGCACCGAGTGCAGGCGGCCAAACCGCTCGACCACGTATTTCTCCGACTGCGGCACGATCTTGACCCCTTTGAGGATCACGATGATCAGCAGGATAGCACCCAGCAGATACAGCAGGTTGCCGGACAGGATGTCGAGGATCAGGTCTTCGTTCATGTAAAATTCCTTTGGTTGTTCAGCAGGGGCCGCAGGGGCGGCGGGCGCGGTTTGCGCCGCCGGATCAGGCGGCCCGCCGGGCAGGGGCTGTGCGCCGGAAGTCTTGGCCTTGTTCAATGATATGCCCCGTTGTGTGCAATGGTATACAAATGGGTTCTGACAGCGCTGGTTTCAAGAGTTTCAGGCGTATATGACGCGGGCTGGCGCAGGCTGGCAAGCCCGGACAGGCTTGCCGCCCGGTGACTGTTGCCGGGTTATTTGCGGTTTCAGCTGCTGGTCGGTTTCAGCCGCCGCATCGGGGTGGGGCGGACCCGGTCTTCGATTTCGCCGTAGATGAGAGCGGCGATGTTTTTGGAAGAGGTCTTCTCGATCCCCTCCAGCCCGGGGGAGGAGTTCACCTCCAGCACCTTGGGGCCGGTCTCAGAACGCAACAGGTCCACGCCCGCCACATTGAGGCCGAAGGCGCGGGCGGCGCGCACGGCGGTGGCGCGTTCCTCCTTGCTGATGCGCACCGTTTCGGCGCTGCCGCCCAGGTGCAGGTTGGAGCGGAAGTCGCCCTCAGCCCCCGAACGTTTCATCGACGCGACCACCTTGGAGCCGACAACAAAGCAGCGGATGTCGACGCCCGCGGCTTCCTTGACGAACTGCTGCACCAGGAAGTTGGCCTTGAGCCCGCGGAATGCGGTGATGACGCTTTCGGCGGCTTTCTTGGTTTCCGCCAGCACCACGCCTTTGCCTTGGGTGCTTTCCAGCAGCTTCACGATCAGGGGCGCGCCGCCGACGATCTGGATCAGGCTGCCGGTGTCCTTGGGCGAGGCGGCGAATGCGGTGGCGGGCATGCCGATCTTGTGGCGGGCCAGGATCTGGTGCGCGTGCAGCTTGTCGCGGCTGGCGGTGATGCCTTCGGAGCCGTTGACGCAGAAGGTGCCCAGCGTTTCGAACTGGCGCAGGAGCGCGGTGCCGTATTGGGTGACAGAAGCGCCGATGCGCGGGATCACCGCGTCATAGCGGGGCAGGCGTTTGCCGTCATAGTGGATTTCCGGTGCCAGCGCGTTCAGCGCCATGTAGCAGCGGGTGGTATTGATCACCTCCACCGTGTGGCCGCGGCTTTCGCCCTCTTCCACCAGGCGGCGGGTGGAATAGTTGTCCTCGCGGCTGAGAACAGCGATGCGCAGGGCGCGCTTGGGCGCGGATTTGCGGATGTTGGCAGAGGCGTAGACGGAATAGTCCAGTGCGGGCTGGCACATGCGTTCGCCGGGCACCACGGTCACGTTTTCGGTCAGCGCCTGGCGGCCCAGCAGCATGTGCTTGGCCATGCCGCGCCGGTCGGTCAGCGTCAGCTCCACCGGCCAGGACTCGCCGCCGATCTCCATCGGGGTTTCGATCACAAAGCGCATCTCGCTTTCGCCGTTTGACGATGTCACCTCGCGCCGGTCCTTGATCAGGGCAGAGCAGGGGATTTCCAGATCGTACTGGCCGGGAATGGGGTGCACCATGAAGCGCACCTTGGGGGCGCTTGCCGGGCCGAAGGTTTCGATCCCGGTGGCATGCAGCGACGAGGTGCGGGCGCCGGTGTCGACCTTGACCCGCAGGGCAGGCAGGCCGAGGTCCGGCAGGCTGACCCATTCCTCCCAGCCGAGTTTCAGTTGCGGTGCAGGGTCGGCTGTGGACATGAGCTTGGCTCCTTGGCATTAGGGGTGAATCACCGGGATGCCGGTTTGAGTGTAACGGCAGGAATACGAGATGGCAGAGCTTTTCAACTTTGAACTGAAGGCAACGGACGGCAAGGCGCGCACAGGTGTCATCAATACGCCGCGCGGCGAAATCCGCACGCCTGCTTTCATGCCGGTTGGCACTGCCGCAACGGTCAAGGCGATGATGCCGGAGAGCGTGCGTGCGACCGGGGCCGACATCCTGCTGGGCAATACCTACCACCTGATGCTGCGCCCGACGGCAGAGCGGATCGACCGGCTGGGCGGTTTGCACAAGTTCATGAACTGGGAACGCCCGATCCTGACTGATTCAGGCGGGTTCCAGGTGATGTCGCTGGCGGGTCTCAGGAAGCTGACCGAGAAGGGCGTGACCTTTAAATCCCACGTTGACGGTTCCAAGCATGAGCTGACGCCGGAACGCTCAATGGAGATCCAGCGCCTGTTGGGATCGGACATCGTCATGTGTTTCGACGAATGCCCGGCGTTGCCTGCGGAACGTGACCGGATTGCCGAGTCGATGCGGCTGTCGATGCGCTGGGCGGAGCGGAGCCGCGAGGCCTTTGGCGACCGTCCGGGCCATGCGCTCTTTGGCATCATGCAAGGCGGGCTGGAGCAGGACCTGCGCGAGGAAAGCGCCGAGGCGCTGAAGAAGATCGGCTTTGAGGGCTACGCGGTTGGCGGTCTGGCCGTAGGCGAGGGGCAGGAGGCGATGTTTGAGTGCCTCGATTACGCCCCCGGTTTCCTGCCCGAGGACAAGCCGCGCTATCTGATGGGGGTGGGCAAGCCCGATGACATCGTCGGCGCGGTGGCCCGCGGTATCGACATGATGGACTGCGTGCTGCCGTCGCGGTCGGGCCGCACAGGGCAGGCGTTTACCCGCTATGGTGTCGTGAACATCAAGAACGCCCGGCACCAGGACGACCCGCGCCCGCTGGATGAGCAGTGCGGCTGCCCGGCGTGCCGCAATTATTCGCGCGCCTATCTGCACCATGTGTTCCGCTCCAACGAGATGATTTCGGGGATGCTGCTGACCTGGCACAACCTGCATTACTTCCAGGAGATTATGGGAGGAATGCGCGAGGCGATTGCGGCGGGCACGTTCGAGGCCTGGCAGAAGCACTTCCACGACCTGCGCGCGCAGGGCGATATTGAGCGGCTTTAGGGCTGCTCCCCCGCCGCATCTGTGGCGGCTTTCAAATAATTTGCAAAGCTCGTGAAGAGGAAGAGACGTAATGAAATTTTCCAAGACAGCCTCATTTTGTTTGGGCGCAGTATTGAGCCTGTCCGCTTGTATGGAGGGCAGCAGTTCCTCATCCCGGCAAGTGGCGCAATTGGGCTTTCAGGAAGTTGCGGCGATGAGGCTGTACCAACGCGGCGGTCATAGATCTTTTTACGAGGGAAGCCTGGTGCCCAAAACTGTTTCTGCATCAGTGCTCTTCCATCAGGGCAGTGCCGCGTCTCATGATGGTATCAAAGGCAACGCGGCCTATTTTAGGGTTGCCGTTGATACATCGGAAAGTGATTTCCAGCCTCGCGACCGCTTGCCAGACGGTGTTCTTGCTGGGTTGTCAAAGCCTGAATTGGTCGCCCTTTATAACGACCTGATGGCTGAAAAGACTTCGGGCCGGGTAATGGAACTGGCGAAAACGGCTGCGCGCCAGACGATTTGCACAACCGGTACGGTACAACTGGATGACCGGCCAATTCGCGAGGCGGAACCTTTGACGCCGTCGGAGCAGGCCCGCGTGAATACAGCACTGGGCGGAAACTTGGACCGTATTCTCGGGATGAAGAAAGCCGAAATTGAGCGGCTTGGAATCGGTTTCCTGGTCAACCGCAAAACCCGGCCTGTGCCCAAATTCCATTACAAAACTCACGGGTATAGCGGCACCACTTCGGCCTGGCTGCGGATGAAATGCGTTTTCTGAGCAGTGGAGCTTGCCTCGCCACGATTTTGCTGGTGGCATGTGGTGGGCAGCAACGAGCCAATTCCAACCCGGTCGCAAACCGGGTTGCTGAAGATCGTTCAACCTACCCTTCTGTTGATACAACCTATCTCCAGTGGGACAAGGGGCATGGCTACCAGGTCACCTATTTCGGCGAGAAGCATGTCTGGCTTTGGTACCCTGGAAATACGGCTGCGCTTCGCGGTGAATGGGTGCAGGAGGTCGTTGCAGGCGGGTATTACCTGTGCTTCACCTATCCGAAAAGCTCTTACAACCCTGTGACAGGTTTTGCCGGCGGGCAGAAAGAGTGCCAGCCGCTAGCCGTTCTTGAGGGCGCATTGGCGGGCGCCATAGCTGGTGACGAATTCAATTTATCGTCGGGCTCAATCCCTTATGTGCTGCGAAGAGGCAAGAAGCCGGATGAGTTCTGAGGTGCTAAGCCGAGGGAATTGATCGAACGCCTCCGGTTTTCCCATTCACCTGTTATGAAGACCTTATCCGCTATCCTCGCGCCAAACCGCGGAGGATGGCGATGACTAACTGGCGTGCGCTGGCTGTTGCGGCCCTGCTGGGCGGTGCTCCGGCGGCTGAGGCGCAAACTGCACCGGGCGGCACAACTCCAGGTTCCCTGGCCGAGGCCTCCAGCTTTTTCAAGGCGCCGCCGCTGGATGGCTGCCGGATTTCACTGGAAGATCTGATCAAGGGCGGCTCGCAAGCCCTGCGCGGGCAGTGGGTTGTGCAGAAGGGGCCGGGCGAAATTTCTCTGAACACTGGCGGGCGTATCGAAATGGTGCCGCTGCCGCAGCGCACGGGTGAGGTTTTGCGCCTTGGGTTCCGGGGCGGGCGGCTGGTGGCGGAGTCTGCAACCCTGGGGTTCCTGCCCATCGGGGTGGAGGACCGGGCGCCATTGAAGCCGGGCACGGGGCTCAGGGCTGAGAGCGTGGGCCGCGGCGATCTGGCGGACGGAACGGAGGTTTATCTCGATGACCTGGCGCTGGGCGCGCTGCCCTGCGGTGCGGACCAGCTGTTGCGGCTGAACCTGCAGGCGGAACACGACAGTGGGACCGGAGAGGTGCTGCGGCAGGACATCCGGCTGTTTCTGATTGACCAGGGCCGGATGAGCGGAACCTACCGGGAAACCGGGCCGGGCGGGCGGCTGGAGCGCGGTCTGATTACATTGATGCGGCGCTGACAGGCCCTTGCGGAGTTATCCACAGGGAAGCCTCGAAAGGCCTTCATCATTTGCTCACCCTTCCTGCATTTGCGCCCTTGTGGTCCCGGCGCGCAGCGGGCAAGGTGAGCCCCAGCCTTGAGGATGCGCGGTTGAAAATCCAGAGCCGCCCCACCAAGTAAAGACATCCAATGAGGAGACGGGCCAAAGCTGCCAATACCGGGGCCGGGCCGTCTTGCCTAACCAAAGGACCGAGTATGCAAGAGCCACTCAATTCCTCCTACCCAGTCCTGCCGCTGCGCGACATCGTGGTCTTCCCCCACATGATCGTGCCGCTGTTCGTGGGCCGGGAAAAATCGGTGCGCGCCCTGGAAGAGGTGATGGCCGACGACAAGCAGATCCTGCTGTCGAGCCAGATCGACCCCTCCGAGGACGATCCCGAAACCGATAGCATCTATACCGTCGGCGTGCTGGCCAATGTGCTGCAGCTGCTGAAGCTGCCCGATGGCACCGTCAAGGTGCTGGTCGAGGGGCAGAGCCGTGTGAAGATCACCGAGTTTCTGGAAAACGACAATTTCTTCGAGGCCAAGGCCGAGGAACTGAGCGAGATCCCGGGTGACGTCACCACCACCGAGGCGCTGGTGCGCACCGTGGGCGACGAGTTCGAGCGTTACGCCAAGGTCCGCAAGAACATCCCCGAAGAGGCGCTGTCTGCCGTCGGCGAAACCGCGGAGCCGGCCAAGCTGGCCGACCTGGTGGCAGGCCATCTGGGCATCGAAGTGGACCGCAAACAGGAACTGCTGGAGACGCTCTCTGTCAGCGAGCGGCTGGAGAAGGTCTATGGCCTGATGCAGGGCGAAATGTCGGTCCTGCAGGTCGAGAAGAAGATCAAGACCCGGGTCAAATCCCAGATGGAGAAGACCCAGCGCGAGTACTATCTGAATGAGCAGATGAAGGCCATTCAGAAGGAGCTGGGCGACGGTGAGGAAGGTGCCGGCGAAATCGCCGAGCTGGAAGAGAAGATCGCCGCCACCAAACTGTCGAAAGAGGCGCGCGAGAAGGCGGATGCGGAGCTGAAGAAGCTCAAGAACATGTCGCCGATGTCGGCGGAAGCCACCGTGGTGCGCAACTACCTCGACTGGATGCTGTCGATCCCGTGGGGCAACAAGTCCCGCGTCAAGAAAGACCTGAACAAGGCGCAGGAGATCCTGGATGCGGATCACTATGGCCTGGAGAAGGTCAAGGAGCGGATCGTCGAGTATCTGGCGGTGCAGCAGCGCTCGGCCAAGCTGAAGGGGCCGATCCTCTGCCTCGTCGGCCCTCCGGGTGTGGGTAAAACGTCGCTGGGTAAATCCGTGGCCAAGGCGACCGGGCGCGAGTTCATCCGCATTTCGCTGGGCGGTGTGCGCGACGAGTCCGAGATCCGCGGCCACCGCCGCACGTACATCGGCTCGATGCCCGGCAAGATCATCCAGGCGCTGAAGAAGGCCAAGACCACCAACCCGCTGATCCTGCTCGATGAGATTGACAAGATGGGCCAGGATTTCCGCGGCGACCCGGCGAGCGCCATGCTGGAGGTGCTGGATCCGGAACAGAACAACACCTTCATGGATCACTACCTGGAGGTGGAATACGACCTGTCGAACGTGATGTTCCTGACCACCTCGAACAGCTACAACATGCCCGGGCCGCTGCTGGACCGGATGGAGATCATCCCGCTGTCGGGTTACACCGAGGACGAAAAGCGCGAGATCGCCAAGCAGCACCTGATTTCCAAGCAGGTGAAGAACCACGGCCTGAAGGCCAAGGAGTTCGAGCTGACCGACGACGCGGTGACCGAGATGATCCGCACCTACACCCGCGAGGCCGGCGTGCGGAACCTGGAGCGCGAGATCGCCAAGGTGGCACGGAAGTCGCTGACCAAGATCGTCAAGAAAGAAGCCGAAAGCGTGACCGTTACGGCGGACAATCTGGACGACTTCCTGGGCGTCAAAAAGTTCCGCTATGGTCTGGCTGAGCTGGAGGACCAGGTGGGTGTCGTGACCGGCCTCGCCTATACTTCTGTCGGCGGCGAGCTGCTGTCGATCGAGGCGCTGCGGCTGCCCGGTAAGGGCCGGATGAAGACCACCGGCAAGCTGGGCGATGTGATGAAGGAATCGATTGAGGCGGCGTCGAGCTATGTGCGCTCGGTCAGCCCGCAGATCGGGATCAAGCCGCCGCAGTTCGACCGGCTGGATATCCACGTGCACGTGCCGGACGGCGCAACGCCGAAGGATGGCCCGAGCGCCGGCCTGGCGATGGTGACCGCGATTGTGTCGGTGCTGACCGGCATCCCGGTGCGCAAGGACATTGCGATGACTGGCGAGGTCACCCTGCGCGGCAATGCCAGCGCCATTGGCGGCCTCAAGGAGAAGCTGCTGGCGGCGCTGCGCGGCGGCATCAAGACGGTGCTGATCCCGCAGGAGAACGAGAAAGACCTGCCGGAGATCCCGGACAACGTGAAGGAGGGGCTGGAAATCATTCCGGTGTCCCATGTGTCCGAGGTTCTGGAACACGCGCTGGTCTCCAAGCCCGAACCCATTGAGTGGGATGAGGAGGCCGAAGAGGCGGCTGCGGCCAAGGCGGCTCTGAAAGGCTCCGGCGAGGGGGCAGGCGCAACGGCGCACTGATCCGCGGTTCACGCAAGTAAGTAAAAGAAAAGGGCGGTCCGAGGGGGCCGCCCTTTTTAGTTTTCTCTTCCGTTCTGGCCCTTCTTTCCGGGGCGTATGGTCCTGTGTGGCAGCGAGTGGAGCAGGTGCTCCCGCCCGCTGCCGGCAGCGCATTCAGCGCCGCCGCTGCGGTTGGGCATGGCGCCGGGCCCAAAATCCGGATGGTGCCCGGCTACAGGCCGGACGCTTTGCGGCTGCGGGAGTGCGCCCGCAGGGCTGCTGACAGAAAAGCTCAGGCGGCCTTGCTGGCCTGTTCCATCTTGGCCTGGACGGTGGCAATGGCCATTTCTGCCGGGCTGACGTCCGCCGACTTGGCCTGGGCCAGGATTGCCGCCATGGTTTCATCCAGCGCCTGCAGCTTCTCGGCGACAAAGCCCTCGCGGTCCTTGATCCGCTGGATCTCGGTCGCGACGTTGATGATGCCGCCGCCATTGGCCACGAAATCGGGCGCATAGAGGATGCCGCGGGCGTGCAGCGCGGCGCCGTCTTCCGCCGTGGCCAGCTGGTTGTTGGCGCCGCCTGCCACGATGTCCGCCTTAAGCTGCGGGATGGTTTCAGCGTTCAGGATGCCGCCGATGGCGCAGGGGGCAAAAACGTCTGCCTCGGCGCTATAGATCTCTGCCAGCGGCACCGCCTTGGCACCGAAGTCGGCAATTGCCTGCTCGACACGGGACTCGTCGATGTCGGTGACAACCAGCTTGGCGCCTGCCTCGTGCAGGAACTGGCAGAGGTACCAGCCGACGTGGCCCAGGCCCTGCACCGACACGATGACGCCGTCCAGATCGCGGCTGCCGTGCTTGTGGGCGCGGGTGGTGCGGATCGCATTGAAGATGCCGCGCGCGGTGATCGGGGAGGGGTCGCCGCTGGCGAACTCGCCGTCGGCCAGACCAGCCACGAAGCGGGTTTCCTCTGCCAGGATGGCCATGTCCGCCGGGCTCATGCCCATGTCCTCGGCGGTGATATAGCGGCCGTCCAGGCCCTCGATGGCGCGGGCAAAGGCGCGCAGCAGCTCCGGCGACTTGTCCTTGGCCGGATCGCCGATGATCACCGCCTTGCCGCCGCCCAGGGTCAGGCCCGCCGCCGCGTTCTTGTAGGTCATGCCTTCGCTCAGGCGTTTGACGTCGGTCAGGGCTTCGTCTTCGCTGGCATAGGGGCGCATGCGCAGCCCGCCGGCCGCCGGGCCCAGCTGGGTGGAATGCACAGCGATAAAGCCCAGGAGGCCAACCGAGGGCTCCTCGACGCGGTAAATCTCTTCATGGGTGGCGGAGGCCACGGCGGTCACTGTCATCTGGATAGCTCCTGCAAAACTTTCGCCAATCATATCCTCCCGTGCGCGCCGGTTTTCACCAAAAGAGGTCTGTTAAGGCGGGTGCAGTTGGCGGTAAACTCTGAAATGTGAGGCTGGATTAGAGGAAACCCCTATGGATTCGATAGACCGCAAGATTGTCGCCGCGCTTCAGCGCAACGGCCGGCTGAAGATATCAGAATTGTCGGAGATGGTTGGCCTGTCGCCCACCCCCTGCGCGCGCCGGGTCGGCAACCTGGAGGAAAGCGGCGTGATCAGCGGCTATTCGGCGCGGGTGGATCAGGCCAAGCTGGGTCTGCCTGTGACGATTTTTGTGGCGGTGGAGCTAGAACGGCAATCCACCGACGCGCTGCAGGCCTTTGAGAAGGCGGTGCGCAAGTTCGATCAGGTGATGGAGTGCTACCTGATGACCGGCACCCGCGATATCCTGCTGCGGGTGGTGGCGGAGGATCTGCCGGATTTCGACCGCTTTCTTGAGGACCGGCTGATGCGGGTGCCCGGCATCCGCAACACCCGGTCCAGCTTTACCCTCAGGACAATGATACAACGCGACGCGCTGCCGTCCTGCTGACCGGTTCACGGCTGTGGGGCAGGTGTGTTAGGGTGAAGGCACAAAACAGGCCCGTCTGCCCGTCCGCTGTGCTCCTCAGGGCCGCAGGAAAGAGGCAAAGCGGGCGGATAAAGACAGGCAAACGGGGCATCATATGGCACGAGCAACCAGAAAAACCAGCACATCCGCGCGCAAAAGCGGCACGCGCAAACCAGCGGCACGCAAGACGGGCACGCTGACGGCAAGAGCCGCAAAGGTCTCCGGCGCGGAACCGGCGGCTGCTGAACCGCAGTCCCGCACGGCACCGGAGCCGAAAGCAGTTTCTGCAGCAGAGGCGCAGGCTGCGCCGCCAACGGTGGTTGTTGCGGCCGCCGCGCCGGTGGTGTCTGCTCCTGAGCTGGCAAAAAAGGAACTGATTGAAAAGGCGGTCGAACGGTCCGGCGTCAAGAAGAAGGACGCCAAGCCTGTGGTTGAGGCGGTTCTGGCGCTGCTGGGGGAGGCGGTGGCCGAGGGGCGCGAGCTGAACCTGAAGCCCTTTGGCAAACTGCGCATCAACCGCAGCCAGGAACGCAGCAATGGCACCGTGTTTGTCTGCAAACTGCGCCAGCCCTTGGCGGCCTCAGAACCGCAAACCGCCACGCCTGAAGAAAATGCCGGGGGAGGTGAAAATTCTTCCAATGACCCTCTTGCAGAGCCTGCGGCGGAAGGCTAAAAGCCGCCTCACGGGTGATTAGCTCAGTGGTAGAGCGCTTCGTTCACATCGAAGATGTCAGGAGTTCAAATCTCTTATCACCCACCATCATTTTGAAAGGCGCTCCCTGAAATGGTTGAGCGCCTTTTGCTTTTCCGGGGTTTCACTGGCGGCTTTGCGGCGTTACCACTTTGCCTGAAAAACCGGGCAGGGGGCATATCATGCAGTTTCCGAAAATCTGGCTGCTGCGGCACGGGCAGACCGAATGGAATGCAGAGCGCCGTATCCAGGGGCAGCTGGAATCACCGCTGACAGCCCTGGGAGTGGAGCACGCCCGCCGCCAAGCCGTGCTGATGGCGCCGGTTATGGCGCAGAATCCGGCCTGTTTTGCCTCTCCGCTGGGACGGGCGCAGCAAACCGCGGATATTGCCCTCGGCGGTGCGCCTTTTGTAACCGACCCGCGGCTGGCCGAGGCATATGCCGGGGCGTTTCAGGGCATGACGCTGGAGGAAGTGGCGGCAGAATATCCGGGCATCCATGGCGCCAATCCGCGCAATCTGGATCTGTTCTGCGAAGCGCCGGGCGGTGAGGGATACGGCAGTTTCCATGCTCGCATCCTTGATTTCATGCAGTCGCTGACCGGCCCGTCGGTGGTGGTGGCGCATGGGCTCTTGGGGCAGGTGATGCGCGGTATTGTTTGCGGCCTGACGCGCGACCGGATGGCGGCGCTGCCGAACGGGCAGGGCTGCGTCTATGTGCTGGAAAACGGGACGGAAACGGTCCTGGAGTAGGGCGGCCGGTTGGGCGGCCGGTTGGGCGGCCGCCCTTGCCGGGTCAGAGACCCGGCAGCTTGTTCACCAGGCCGCGGCGGCCGAAGGTGGTGCCGCGGTTGGCGCCGAAATCCCACTTGAGGCCGATGCCGACAAAGGCCTCGTTGCCGGACAGGTTCTGCGCTTCGGCATTCAATGAGCCAAGTTCGCCGTAGAACTTGGCACCTTTGCCGACGTCATACTGCGCGCTGGCGGCGATCCTGGTGAGTTCGATATTGCCCAGATCCAGGTGGTCGAGGCCTGCGCCGACGGTGAACTGGCTGTTCACATCCCTGCGGAAGGCAACACCGGCGATGGTGCCGGAAATCGCGCCGTCGTCGCCTTCACCCAGGTAGAACTCGGCATCGGCAAACCCGAATTCATGCCCGGCCTCGATGCCGTAGAAGTCATACTCATCCCGGCCGGTTTCCTCGATACCGTAGAACAGGCCCAGCGAGGTGGTGCTGCTGACATGGGCGATGCCGTGCAGGGTGGCATTTGCGCCTTCCAGGTCCGTCAGGTTGAAATCGGCGTAAAACAAGTCGAGCTGGGTGGAGAAGCTGCGGGAGAAGCCCAGTTCCACGGCGCCGCCAACGGCGGTGCGGGCATAATCGGTGTCATCGGCAAAGGCCGAGGTGGACAGGTCAAAGCTGCCGCCGGTGATTTCCGCGGCTTGCAGGCTGCCGGCCAGGGCTGCGGCTGCGCAGGCTGCGCTGAAAAGGCGTTTCATGGATACTGCTCCGGTCGTGTAATCGCTTCCGGCCTCTGCTTTTTCCGGGCCGGTTGCGCAGATTGCTATCCCTTCGCGCCGCCGCTTGGCAAATGGCTTGAACCTGCTGCCCTCTGGCTGCGGTGAAGTGTTGCCCTGCTGCCCTGCATCGTCCGGGACAGATGGCGCCGCAAAGTGAAAAAACTTCTGCCCGCCCCCTTGCGCAGTCCCGCGCCATTGTCTAAATCCCCGCTCAACGGGTCGTTAGCTCAGTTGGTAGAGCGCTTCGTTTACACCGAAGATGTCGGGAGTTCGAGCCTCTCACGACCCACCATTCTCCTCCTCCGAAGATAAAGAAATCTCCCGCGCAAGTGTTTGCTGCGGTTGAGTTTTTCATGATGTTTCAGTGTGGTATCCGGGGGTTGCCATTTTTTTCCGGGAAAGTTCTGAAAAAGGCAAAACACCGCTTGACGGGTCACCGGGCGGAGAATATTACAGCCCAACATTCGGCAGCGATGCTGGATGTGCAGCGGGCGGTTGTAGCTCAGTTGGTTAGAGTACCGGCCTGTCACGCCGGGGGTCGCGGGTTCGAGCCCCGTCAACCGCGCCACTGCTGCGCCCCGTCCCGGGGCCGAACAGGGACCGCCCCGGAGGGGACTGGATCGGAGACGATCCGCCGCAAGGCGAAAATGCGGTTGTAGCTCAGTTGGTTAGAGTACCGGCCTGTCACGCCGGGGGTCGCGGGTTCGAGCCCCGTCAACCGCGCCACTTTCGCCCGCCGCCCTGGCGTATCAGGGTCCGCCCCGGAGGGGATCATAGCCGAAAGGCCCATGCGCGGTTGTAGCTCAGTTGGTTAGAGTACCGGCCTGTCACGCCGGGGGTCGCGGGTTCGAGCCCCGTCAACCGCGCCACTTTCTTCCTCAGTTTTAAGGAATTAGAGACGCGTCCAGCGTGTGTCATCCGTGTTCCGGTGGGCTTCCCGGGGCCGCTGTGACTTCGGGGGTGTCCTGGCTGAAGCTGTTGCGCCAGCCTGCTGCGCTTTTTTCCCACAGGGACGAAATCAGCATCGATTTCCATGCCGTGGTGCCGGCGGGGAGATAGGCCGCTCGGTAGCTGAGCAGCACGGCATCCGGGCTGATGATGCGCAGTTGTGCATCGCTGAGGCGGTAGTCCGCCATCACCGGTCCGTTTTGCAGCTGATCGCAGTGGCCTGATTTGTCCGAGAAGCCACTGGGGTAGACGCCCAGGAAGTCCTCGGTCAGCATCTGCCCATCGGCCTCGGGGTCACCGGCAACCAGCGCCTCCCAGACCTTGGTTTCCAAGGCGACGAACTCGGCCAGCCGCGGGCCGCCGGTCAGAATCGTTTGTGTCATGAAACCAGCCTGACCGCCGGAAGCGGGGCGGGCAAGCGGTATGGCGGCGGAGCTGTCAGATAGCAGGCGGGTTCGGTGCCGCCTCTGTGTCGTGGCGCCAGCCGGTCAGCTCCGCATCGACCCATTTCTTGAGCCGGTCAAGATCGGGCTTGGGATTGGATTCCAGATAGCGCAGCAGCACCCTTGTTCCGTGCTGATAACCGGCACGGTAGCTTTCCTCCGGGTCGGTCTGGTTGCCCTCGAACCCCGGCGGGCGGTTGAACCTGCTTTGTGTCATCTCTGCCTCCGTGTGCAATTCGATCAGGTGTTTCCGCAAGGTTAGGGCAAGAGCGATAAGCAAGTCTTAACCTGGTGCGTAAAACGAACATCAAAGCCGCTGGCAGTGGCGGATTTTCTAACGGGTCAAGGCGGTGGCAGCGGGCTGAGAAAGCTGAGCAGCGCAGCGGCGGTCTCAGCCGGGGCGCTGTCGATGAAGAAGTGCCCGCCGGGTACACCGCGGGCCGCCATGTTCTGCAGCCGGGGCGCCCAAGTGGCGGCGACGTCATAGGCTCGCGCCATGGCGCCGTCGGCGCCGGAAAGCACCAGCGCCGGACATTGAACCTGGCGGTCCAGATCGCGGGCATCGTCATGGAAATCCAACTCGATCGCGGCGCGGTAGTCGTTGCACATGGCATGGACGCAGGCCGGATCTGCCCAGGCACGGCGGTAGGCGGCCAATGCATCAGGCGGGAAGTCCGATAGCGATGCACCGCCCCAGCCCAAAAGGCAGCTTTCGAAATAGGCCTGCGGGTCGGCGCCGATCATCCGTTCCGGCAGCGGCGCGGGCTGGGCCAGGAAGAACCAGTGGTAATAGGCGCGGGCGACCTGCTGAGTCAGCTGATCCAGCAGCAGGTGTGTCGGGATAATGTCCATCACGGTGAGGCTTGCGACGGCTTCGGGGGCGTCCAGCGCCAGCCGGTGGGCAGTTCGGCCGCCGCGGTCGTGGCCCGCCAGGTGAAAGCGCGGATATCCCAGCGCCTGCATCAGCGCCAGCTGGTCAGCGGCCATGTTGCGGAAGCTCATCGCTTCCACGCCTTCAGGCTTGGAGCTGGCGCCATAGCCGCGCAGGTCGGCGGTCACCACGGTGTAATTGCGGGCAAGGCCGGGGATGGTATGTTCCCACATTTCTTTGGTTTGCGGGAAACCGTGCAGCAGCAGAAGCGGCGGGCCATTGCCGCGTCTTGTATAGGCGATCTGCTGGCCGTTCACCTGACGTGTGCCGGTCTCGATAGCGGCTGGCATGGCTCTCTCCCTTGGCTGACGGGCGCACGCGCATTGGAGCCAGAGCAGCGTTCCAGATCAAGCCTGCCGCTGCGTTCGGGAGAAAGGGGAGGGCTCCCGCGCCTTGGCGCGGCATCGAAGAAGCGCTCGTCAGAGCACCGGTGACGGGCGGGAGAATGCCCCTCCTTGCGGGGCCGGTGGCGGGGCGGACGATTTGCCCGCCCTGCGGCTGCTTATTTCTGCGTCAGCGCGTCCAGGATGCGGGCCCAGGAGCGGATGCCCTTGTGGAAGCTTTTCAGGTCATACTTCTCGTTGGGCGAGTGGATGGCGTCGTCGTCATTGGCGAAACCGGCCAGCATCGATTCCATGCCCAGGATCGACTTGAAGAAACCCGCGATCGGGATCGAGCCGCCCATGCCGCAGAACACCGCTTCGCGCTGCCATTCGTCCGACAGGGCGGCGCGGGCGGCGGTGAATTCGGGACGGGTGATGTCCATGACTGACGCCTTGGAGCCTTCGAGATCGTTGTCCCAGACCACCTTGCAGTCGGGTTTCAGCTGCGCCTCCACATGTTTGCGGATTTTCACCCGCAGTGCGTCCGGGTCCATGTCGCCGACCAGGCGGCAGGTGATCTTGCAATGTGCCTCCGACGGGATCACGGTCTTGGAGCCGGCGCCATTGTAGCCGCCCCAGAGGCCGTTCACCTCCAGCGTCGGGCGGGCCCATTGCTGTTCCAGCACCGAGCGGTCCTTTTCGCCGTGCGCCTGGGTGTAGCCGGCGTTGTCGAGGTAGTCCTTTTCGTCAAAGCCGCAGCCTTCCCACTGGCGCAGTTGGTCCTCGGGCACCTCATGCACACCTTCATAGAAGCCGTCGACCGCCACCTTGCCGGTCTCCTCGTCATAGAAGGAGGCAACGATGCGGCTGAGCTCGCGCAGGGGGTTCAGGCCGGGGCCTCCGTAGTGGCCGGAGTGCAGGTCGATGCGCGGGCCAACGAGAGTGAACTCATCCTTGAGCATGCCGCGCAGCTGGGAGGAGATCGACGGCACCCCGCGCGACACCATCGAAGTGTCGCAGATCAGCGCGATGTCGGCCTTCAGCTCTTCAGCGTTTGCTTCCATGAAGGGAATGAGCGAGGGGGAGCCGCTTTCCTCTTCACCTTCGAAAAAGAAAGTAATGCGGCAGGGCAGGGAGCCGTTGACGGCCTTCCAGGCGCGGCAGGCCTCGACAAAGGTCATCAGCTGGCCCTTGTCGTCCGAGGAGCCACGGCCGCGGATCACGGTGCCGTTCGGGGTTTCCTCCAGCTGCGGCTCAAACGGCGGCGTGTTCCAGAGGTTCAGCGGGTCGACCGGCTGCACATCATAATGGCCGTAGAACAGCACATGCGGGGCGTCGGTGTTTTCCTCGCCCACATGGCCGACCACCATCGGGTGGCCCGGGGTCGCGCGTTTTTCCGCCTTGATGCCGATGGAGTTCAGATCGGCGACCAGCCAGTCGGCAGCCTTGTCGCATTCCGCCTTGTAGGCCGGGTCGGTGGAAATCGACTGGATCCGCAACAGCTCCATCAGCCGTTCGGTTGCGGCGTCCAGCTCTGCGTCGATCCGGTCCAGAACGTCGTTCAGTGCCATCAATTGCTCTCCTGTTTGTCCGGGCAGGCCCTGGAATTTGGGCCAATTTGCCGCGGACCCTAGCAGCGCGGCTGGGGAGGGGCCAGAGGCCTCAGCGCTGGATTTTCAGGGCATTTTCTGCTGCTGAGGTTTCCGATCCGGTGCATTATATGGAAAAATGGGAAACAGATACGACGCAAACGGCCAAAGGTTGGCCGCAGCTGTCCTTGCCTGGTTATTGTTTAAGTTCTATTTGACCTGCATCAATGTTGCGCACCCGTGGCGGCGCGTATTCAGTTGATCGAAGGGACTGCCTCAGGTAACCAGTCGCGAACGTGATTGTGGCCTAATCGTCAGAAGACCCGTGCCCTTTACACAGCCCGCGTGCTCCGCAAGAGCACAATTAGCTATGGAGATGCCGGTGGACTATACCGCGAAACTGGACGCAGCGATTGCCAGCCTTCACGAAGAGGGCCGTTACCGGACCTTCATCGACATCGAGCGTAAGAAGGGCCATTTCCCGCACGCGGTGTGGAACCGGCCCGATGGCAGCAAGCAGGACATCACCGTCTGGTGCGGCAACGATTATCTGGGCATGGGCCAGAACCCGGTGGTGCTGGATGCGATGCATGATGCCATCGACGCCACCGGTGCAGGCTCTGGCGGGACCCGCAACATCTCCGGCACCACAGTCTATCACAAGCAGCTGGAGGCCGAACTGGCCGACCTGCATGGCAAGGAAGCCTCGCTGCTGTTCACCTCGGCCTATATCGCGAATGACGCGACGCTGAGCACTCTGCCCAAACTGTTCCCGGGGCTGATCATCTATTCGGATGCGCTGAACCACGCCTCCATGATCGAAGGCGTGCGCCGCAATGGCGGCGCCAAGCGCATCTTCCGCCACAACGATGTGGCCCACCTGCGCGAACTGCTGGAGGCCGACGACCCCAAGGCGCCCAAGCTGATCGCTTTCGAATCGGTCTATTCGATGGACGGCGACTTTGGCCCGATTGCCGAAATCTGCGATCTGGCGGATGAATTCGGCGCGCTGACCTACATCGACGAGGTGCACGCGGTTGGCATGTACGGCCCGCGCGGCGGCGGCGTCACAGAGCGCGACCGCCTGGCCCACCGCATCGACATTATCAACGGCACCCTGGCCAAGGCCTATGGCGTGATGGGCGGCTATATCGCCGCCTCGGCCAAGATGTGCGATGCCATCCGCTCCTATGCGCCGGGCTTTATCTTCACCACCTCGCTGGCGCCTTCTGTTGCAGCAGGGGCGGCCGCTTCCGTCGCCTATCTGAAGGGCGCGCAGGACCTGCGTGACAAGCATCAGGATCAGGCCAAGGTGCTGAAATTGCGGCTGAAAGGCCTGGGCCTGCCGATCATCGACCACGGCAGCCACATCGTGCCGGTGATTGTCGGCAACCCGGTCCATACCAAGGTGCTGTCCGATCACCTGCTGGAGGATTACGGCATCTACGTGCAGCCGATCAACTTCCCCACCGTGCCGCGCGGCACCGAACGGCTGCGCTTCACGCCGTCGCCGGTGCACGGCCCCAAGGAGATCGATGCGCTGGTCCATGCAATGGACGCATTGTGGTCGCATTGTGCGCTGAATCGTGCCGAACTTGCCGGGTAACCTACTGATCAGTGTAAATTAACGCCGAGTGTGTTACGCTGTTGCTAATCAATGAACGGATCTGAGTCGCAAATGTGATTCTTTCACCGTACAGAAACGATGGCGGCAGGCATATTATGGGACGGCAGGCATGATCGGGCGCTTCACCCAGCGCAAGCAAGATGAGCATGGCGGAACGGCAGAGCCGAAGGGTTTTGACGATTTCGAGCTGAGGCTTGGCGACGTGATGCGCGGCGAGCGGGCGACGATGGGCAAATCGCTGCTCGACGTCCAGCGCGAGTTGCGGATCAAGGCCTCCTATATCGCTGCCATCGAAAACTCCGATCCTTCCGCGTTTGACACGCCCGGCTTCATCGCCGGTTATGTACGGTCCTATGCGCGCTATCTGAACATGGATGCCGAGCAGGCGTTCCAGGATTTCTGCAAGGAAAGCGGCTTTTCTGTAGCCCATGGCATGTCGGCAGAGGCCTCCAGCCGCAGCAAGTCCGGCAAAGCGCCGGCGCCTGCGTCCAAGGGCCTGGGCGGCGATGCCTTTGCCTCGCCGAATACTCCGTTCATTCCCGCGCCCAGCAGCATCCTCAGCCAGATTGAGCTGCGTGCCGTTGGCTCGCTGATGGTGCTGGCCGGCCTGATTGGCGGCATTACATATGGCGGCTGGGCCGTCCTGAAAGAGGTGCAGCAGGTACAGTTTGCACCGGTGGATCAGACCCCGGCAGTGCTGGCGGATCTCGACCCGCTCAGCAGTGCGGTGCTGGAGGTTGCCGAGGGCAGCCAGGACCCCGCGGCTGAGGCGTTGGACCGGCTGTACCGTCCGCAGGCGCTGGATGTGCCGGTGCTGGTGGCGCGTGACGCACCGATTTCCACCATTGACCCGTCGACGCTGGGCAATTTTGCGGCGCCGGATGTGCCCACGATCAGCCTGGCGGAGGCCAGCCTGCCGTTTGACGGCGCCGGGCCGCTGCAGCAGGGCGAGCAGGGGCCGCAGGTGCCGCAGGTTCTGGCCGCAGTTTCGCCGGGTGTCGAAATGGTTGCGGTGCGCCCCTCCTGGGTGCAGGTCACCGCGGCGGACGGCAGCGTGATCCTGGAAACCATCATGGACGCGGGCCAGCGGTTCCAGGTGCCGGTGACCGAGGATGCGCCAAAACTGCGCACCGGTGAAAGCAGCGCGATCTACTTTGCCGTCAATGGCCAGCATTTCGGCCCGGTCGGCGAGCGCGGCCAGGTCACCAAGAATGTCGAGCTGTCGATGGACGCGATCACCGGCCGGTTTGAACTGGCGGATCTGCAGGACGGCAGCAATGAGGCGTTGGCCACTCTGGTTGCGCAACTGCAGGCCGAACAGCTTCCGCAAGAATAACGCCCGCGCAGGAATTCGCAAAAGACGCCCGGTGCTGCCATTGCAGCGCCGGGCGTCTGCACGTATCTAGACCGCAACAGGATCCAGCCGGGACACCAGCCGCAATGTCGATCAATCACATCCGCCCCTGGCGCCATATCGAGCGCCGCAAGAGCCGCCAGATCCATGTGGGCAACGTGCCCGTCGGCGGCGACGCCCCGATTGCGGTGCAGACTATGACCAATACGCTGACCACCGATGTGGCCGCAACGGTCGCACAGGTTCAGGCGGCGGCAGAGGCGGGCGCTGATCTGGTGCGGATCTCGGTGCCGGATGAGGCCTCGTCCAAGGCGCTGAAGGAGATCGTGCGCGAAAGCCCGGTGCCGATCGTCGCTGACATCCATTTCCACTACAAGCGCGGTATTGAGGCCGCCGAGGCCGGGGCTGCCTGCCTGCGCATCAACCCGGGCAATATCGGTGACGAGAAGCGCGTGGCCGAGGTGATCAAGGCGGCGCGCGACCACAATTGCTCGATCCGCATCGGGGTGAATGCTGGGTCTCTGGAAAAGCACTTGCTTGACAAATATGGCGAGCCTTGCCCTGAGGCGATGGTGGAGAGCGGTCTCGACCATATTCGCATCCTGCAGGATCATGACTTCCATGAGTTCAAGATCTCGGTGAAAGCCTCCGACGTCTTCATGACCGCCGCCGCCTACCAGCAGCTGGCGGAAGCCACCGACGCGCCCATTCATCTTGGCGTGACTGAGGCCGGCGGTTTTGTCTCCGGCACCATCAAATCGGCGATCGGCCTGGGCCAGCTTCTTTGGATGGGCATCGGCGACACCCTGCGCGTCAGCCTCTCTGCCGATCCGGTGGAGGAGGTGAAGGTAGGTTTCGAGATCCTCAAGTCTCTCGGCCTGCGCCATCGCGGCGTCAACATCATCTCTTGCCCCAGCTGCGCGCGGCAGGGGTTTGACGTGATCAAGACGGTGGAGACGCTAGAGGAGCGGCTGGCCCATATCCATACCCCGATGAGCCTGTCGATCATCGGATGCGTGGTGAACGGCCCGGGCGAAGCGCTGATGACCGACGTTGGTTTCACCGGCGGCGGCGCGGGCTCCGGAATGGTCTATTTGGCGGGCAAGGCCAGCCACAAGATGTCCAACGAGCAGATGGTCGACCACATCGTCGAAGAGGTCGAGAAAAAGGCTGCCCAGATCGAGGCGACTCAAGAGGCGGCGGAGTAGGGCGTTTCAAACGCCAGCTATGCTTCTTCTTTGCAATAATACTCCGGGGTCCGGGGCAGAGCCCCGGACCAGCCGGTTCAACTTAACCTGTCAGCTCTGCTGCTCGCGGATTTCCGCCACCATCAGCTCCATCTGATCGGCGGGCAGGTAGCCGCGCAGAAGCTCGGTGCCCAGCACAAAGGTCGGGGTGCCGGAGATTGCCATCTTCTGTGCCAGCGCACGGGTCTGGCGCAGCTCTGCGGTCACCTCTGCGCTGTCCATCTTGGCAAAAATTGCCTCAGCATCCAGCGACAGGCCGTCTGCCAGGCGGCGCAGGGCGACCTCGTTCGGCTCACCTCCGAATTCGATCAGCGCGTCATGCACATCCTTGTAGGCATCATCGCCTGCCACCTGTTTGGTTGCGACGGCAAAGCGTGCGGACAGAACGGAAGCGTCGCCCAGGATCGGCAGTTCCTTGATCACCAGGCGGATATTACCATCGCTTTCCAGCAGCTTGGCCACTTCCGGGGCGGCCTTGCGGCAGTAGCCGCAGCGGTAGTCCATGAATTCGACCAGGGTAATGTCGCCGTCAGGGTTGCCGCCAACCCAAGAGTAGCCGTCGTTTTGCAGCTCCGCCAGATTGTCGGCAACCAGCGTGTCATCGCGGGCGGCTTCGGCCTGCTGCTGGCGCTGCTCCAGAAGGTCGACGGCCTCCAGGATCAGTTCCGGGTTTGCCAGGATGTATTCGCGAACTTCCTTGCCGAAGGCCTCGCGTTCCGTCTCCGACATTGAGCTGATGTCAAAGGCCTGCGCCGGCGCGCCCAGGAGGGCCAGGGCAGTAGCCGCGGCTGTGGCGGTGCGGGTGAAAAGGGTCATTTGCGTCTCTTTCTCTTCTGAGCTTGTTCATAGGCCACCAGCACATCCTGCGCCCGCCGGGCGGCGGGGGATCCGGCTGGCAGCAGGGCGGTGGCCCGTTTGGCGTGAATGCCGGCGTCATTCAGACGCCCTTGCAAGGCATAGCGTTCGGCAGTGACCAGGGCGGCCATGCCGTTTTGTCCGGTTTTGGCATAGGCCAGCGACATGTCGCGCAGCAGCACTGTATTGCGGAAGTCGATGGCGCGGGCGCGTTCCATGGATTTCAGTGCCGCTTTGGGCTGGCCCGCGGCCAGCTGTGCGCGGCCGTAGCCGGTCAGGATCAGCGGGTCCTTGGGGGCAAGGCTGACGGCCTTGCCATAGGCGGCTAGTGCCGCGGACCACTGGCGGTTCTCGATCAGGATCTGGCCCTTGAGTTCGTAATAGAATGGATCGGAAGGCCGTGCAGCCAGCGCGCCGTTTACCGCCTTCAGCGACTTTTTCAGGTTTCTCTGCCGGTGATAGGCGGCGGCCTCGCGCATCAGGCGGACGTCCTTGTACTGCTCCTCGCGCACTCGGCGCAGGGTCCATTTCGGCGCGCGGGTAAAGGCCGACAGCTTGCCGCGGACCCGGGCGAACCAGTATTGCGCGTCCGGGCTGGTCTGGCCCTTGTCGCCATAGGCGGCCAGATAGGCCTGCGCGGCCCGCATACGGTCGCGGCTGAGGGGGTGGGAGCGGGTGTAGGGATCCTGGGTACCTGCACTCAGCACTTCCTGGCCTGCAAAGGCGCGGTGCAGATCGACCAGTCCCTGCGGGCTGATGCCTGCCCGGTTCAGGTAGTCAGCGGCGGAACGGTCGGCGCTGCTTTCCTCTGCCCGTGTGTGGGCCAGGAAGCTGCGGAAGGCCGAGCTTTGGGTGCCGATGGCAATGCCCGCCGCCGCATCCCCGCCGCCTGCCGCCGCAGCCAGCGCGGCCAGTGCCAGGCCAAGACCGGCAGCACTGTTGGCAGAGCGCAAGTTCTGCATTCGCCGTGACAGGTGGCCGTTGGTGATATGGGCCGCCTCATGGGCTAGCACGGCTTGCAGCATTTCCGGTGAGGTGACCTTGAGGATCAGCCCGTAATTCACAAATATCGTTCGAGAATCCAGGACGAATGCGTTGAAGGACGAGTCGTTGACCAGCAGGATGCGAACCCGGTTTGCGTTCAAACCCGCGGCGCGCAGAACCGGGGCCGCCAGCCGGTTCAGCCCGTATTCGATATCCGGATCGCGCAGCAGCGAGATAGACGCCGCCTGCGCCGCCGCTGCAAATTGGACAAGCGTGCAAACCAGAAGAGCCGGGATTGACGCCAGCCGGAAGAAACGGTCAAAACTCATGCGCGCACATTGGGAGATTAGCATGCGAAACTCAACCCGGTCCGAGGTCGATCCCTTCATTGTGATGGATGTGATGGAGGCTGCCCGCAAGGCTGAGGAGGCAGGCCGCCACATCATCCACATGGAGGTGGGCCAGCCGTCGACCGGGGCGCCCTCGGGGGCGCTGAAGGCGCTGAGGAATGCGTTGGAAAACAATGCCTTGGGCTACACGGTTGCTCTGGGCCTGCCAGCCCTGCGCAAGCGGATCGCGCAGCTCTATGGGGAGTGGTACAATGTCGATCTGAACCCAGAGCGGGTGATCGTGACGCCGGGTTCCTCCGGCGCTTTTCTGCTCAGCTTCACCGCTTTGTTCGACAGCGGCGACCGCGTGGGCATCGGCGCGCCGGGCTATCCCTCCTACAGGCAGATTCTGAAGGCGCTGGGGCTGGTGCCGGTGGACATCCAGACCGCACCGGAAAACCGGCTGCAGCCGGTGGCGGCGGACCTCAAGGGGCAAAAGCTGTCCGGCCTGATGGTGGCGTCGCCCGCCAATCCGACCGGCACCATGCTGGACCGTGCGGCGATGGGGGCGCTGATCGATGCGGCCAGGGAAGAAGGCGCCAGCTTTATCTCCGACGAGATCTATCACGGGCTGGAATACGAGGCGAAGGCAGTCACGGCGCTGGAGCTGACCGACGAGTGTTATGTCATCAATTCCTTCTCCAAGTTCTTTTCGATGACCGGTTGGCGGGTCGGCTGGATGGTGGTGCCGGAGGATCATGTGCGCGTGGTCGAACGGATCGCCCAGAACATGTTCATCTGCGCGCCGCACGCCAGCCAGGTGGCGGCGCTGGCCGCACTCGATTGCGAAGACGAGATGCGGGAAAACCTGGCCGTCTACGCCAAGAACCGCCAGTTGATGCTGGACGGGCTGCCGAAGGCCGGTTTCACCAAAATCGCGCCGCCGGACGGGGCGTTTTATGTCTATGCCGATGTGTCGGACCTAACCGATGACAGCCGCAGCTTTGCCGCGGAAATCCTTGAAAAGGCGGGTGTTGCTGTGACCCCGGGTCTGGATTTCGATCCCGTCCGCGGCGCCACCACGCTGCGGTTCTCCTATGCGCGCTCCACCGCGGATATCGAGGAAGGCCTGGCAAGGCTGGCGCTGTTCATGGCGTCGCGGGATTAAGCCGCGGATAGACGCAGAAGGCGGATTTCCAATCACGCGCAAATTGCCTAGTCTGCCGGCCAAAAGGCCGGAGGGCCAGGCATGAGGCAGATATGGGCAGACTGATCACACTCACCGCGTTGATCTGGGCACTGGCAGCAGGCGCCTGGGCGCAAGGCGGCAGCGGCTTCAGCGGGCTGGCGCGCATTGATGCCGGGGCCAGCCAGGTGCGCGATGCCGGGCCGGGGGCAGAGATCACGCTGGGTCTCAGCCAGGGGGTGCCGTACCGGCTTTTCACCCTGACGGAACCGCCGCGTTTGGTTCTGGATTTCCAAGAGGTCGACTGGACCGGGTTGACGGCAGAGAAGCTGCTGCAGGGGGATCAGGTCACCGCGGCGCAATTCGGCACTTATGTTCCCGGCTGGTCGCGTCTGGTGCTGCAACTGGCGGGACCGATGAGGGTGGCCTCTGCCGCTTTGTCGGTTGATCAGGTGACAGCGGCCGCAACACTGACAGTTGCGCTGGAACAGGTCACAGCGGAGGAGTTTGCCGCCAGCGCCGGGGCACCGCAGGACCCGCGCTGGGACCTGCCCGCACCGGAACCCATGGAGGCGAAGGCGGCGCGGGATGAGAACGCGCCGTTGCTGGTGATGCTGGATCCGGGCCACGGCGGTATTGATCCAGGTGCTGAGACAGAGGTTGTCGTAGAAAAGCACCTGATGCTGCAATTTGCCCGGGAGCTGGGCGAGGCGCTGGTGCGGTCCGGCCAGTTCACCGTGTTGTTGACCCGCGATGACGATTATTTTGTCTCGCTGGAGCGCCGCATCGCAATGGCGCATCAGGCGGGCGCGGACGTGTTCATTTCGCTGCATGCGGATACGATTTCCGAGGGCCGCGCCCACGGCTCGACCGTTTATACCCTGTCCAAGGAGGCCTCGGACGCGGCTTCAGCCAAACTGGCGGAGCGGCATCTGCGTGGTGATCTCTTGTCCGGCACCGACCTTAGCCAAGCGGACGACGGCGTGACGGCTGTGATGCTGGATTTGGCCCGGCAGGAAACCCAGCCGCGCAGCGACGCGCTGGCGGCGGCGCTGATTGACGGGCTGCGGGCGCAGGGCCAGCCGATCAACAACCGGCCGTTGCGCTCTGCCGGGTTTTCGGTGCTGAAATCTGCTGACATCCCCTCCGTCCTGGTCGAGATCGGCTTTTTGTCCAGCAAGCGCGACCTGAAGAATCTGGTGGACGCGGAATGGCGTGCCAATGCAGCCCGCGGTATTCTGAACGGGCTGATTGCCTGGCGCATCGAAGATGATGCCCGCCGGGCGCTGGTGCGGCAGTAGGCATATTTGCGCCGGAATCAGCGGACCATCCGCAAAACGGGGCCGGGTGCGGTGAAATCTGCTAGGATTTTCCCACCTTCCCCGGCGCCTATCCCCTGTTTCCCGTTTTGACGTGGACGCTTGCCGTCCCTATATAGGCGGCACCCCGCGTGAAAGGCCAACATCCGTGCTCAGGTTCATATTCTCTTTCTTCGGCTCCATCTTCAGCACCATCACCCTTGGCGTGGCGATGGTGGCGCTGACCATTGGGGCGGTGTTCTGGATCTATGGGCGCGACCTGCCGAGCCATGAATCGCTGGCCCAGTACCAGCCGCCGACGATCAGCCGGATCTATTCGGGCGAGGGGCACCTGATTGACGAATTCGCCAAGGAACGCCGCCTGTTCACCCCGTCGCATGAGATCCCGGATCTGGTGAAACAGGCCTTTATCTCGGCGGAAGACAAGAACTTCTACAGCCATTCCGGTTATGACGCCCGCGGTATCGCCGCAGCGGCGATCGAGGCGGTGCGCTCGCGCGGGCAGAACGTGCGCGGTGCCTCCACCATTACCCAGCAGGTGATGAAGAACTTCCTGTTGTCCGGCGATCGCCGGGCCGAGCGCAAGATCAAGGAGATCATCCTCGCCACCCGGCTGGAGGAAACGCTCGACAAGGAACGCATTCTGGAGCTGTACCTGAACGAGATTTTCCTCGGTCAGAACTCCTATGGCGTGACCGCGGCGGCGCAGACCTATTTCAACAAGACCCTGAGTGAACTGGAGCCGCATGAGGCGGCGACGCTGGCCTCGATGCCCAAGGCGCCGTCGGATTATCACCCGGTGCGCCAGAAGGAGCGCCTGCTGGCGCGGCGCAACTATGTGCTGCGGGAAATGCGCGAGAACGGCTATATCTCCAAGGACGTCTATGAGGTCGAGGTGGCGCAGCCTCTGCGCTCTGTCCAGAACGGCGATTTCGAGGGCTTCCGCACCACGCTGCCGCCGCGCGACTATTTCACCGATGAAATCCGCCGCCAGCTGACAGAGGACTTCGGCGAGGGCGAGTTTTTCACCGGCGGCTTCACCGTGCGCGCGACTATCGACCATGACATGCAGGCCGAGGCGGCGCTCGCGATGCGCGGCGGCCTGGAGAAATACGACCGCTCCCGCGGCATCTGGCGCGGCACCGGTATCAAGCTGGAAGAGGAACAGCTAAAGGATGAACCCACTTGGCGTGCAGCGCTGGCAAACGCCGATGTCTCCCGCGATATTGTGCTGGGTGGGCGCTGGTATCCGGCAGTGGTGCTGGAGGTCGGCGACAAGTCCCTGACCGTTGGTGTCGAACACAGTGAAGGCACAGGTTCTGTCCCGCGCTCTGACATCAAGTGGATGAAAGGCAGCTTTGCCGACAATTTCACCCGCGGCGACGTTGTGCTGGTCCGCGCCGAGAAGAAGGACGATGCCTTCAGCCACTGGTCGCTGCGGCAGGTGCCTGAGGTCCAGGGCGGCTTTGTTGCGATGGACGTGAACTCCGGCCGGGTTCTGGCGATGCAGGGCGGCTTCTCTTACCAGCATTCGGTGTTCAACCGTGCCACCCAGGCGATGCGCCAGCCCGGTTCCAGCTTCAAACCCTTTGTCTATGCCGCGGCACTGGACAGCGGCTACAGCCCGGCGACCATCGTCGTCGACGCCCCGATCGAGATCAACACGCCGCAGGGCCTGTGGCGGCCGAAGAACTCCACCAACAAGTTCTACGGTCCGACGCCCTTGCGCACCGGCATCGAGATGAGCCGGAACCTGATGACTATCCGCCTGGCGCAGGAGGTCGGGATGCCGGTTGTGGCGGGCTATGCAGAACGCTTTGGCGTCTATGACAATATGGGGCCGTTCCTGGCCAACTCTCTCGGGGCGGAGGAAACCACGCTTTATAAGATGGTGGCGGCCTATGCGATGTTCGCCAACGGCGGCGAGCGGGTGCAGCCGACGCTGGTGGACCGGGTGCAGGACCGTTTCGGCAAGACCATCTACCGTCACGATGACCGTGACTGCGTCGACTGCTCCGATCCCACGCTGGCGCCCGGTCAGGCCCCGCGCATTGTCACCGACCGCGAACAGGTGATGGACCCGATCACCGCCTATCAGCTCACCTCGATGATGAAGGGCGTGGTTGACCGCGGCACCGCATCGAGCGTGATCAACCTTCCGGTGCCCACCGCGGGCAAGACCGGCACCACCAACGATTCCCGTGATGTCTGGTTTGTCGGCTTCACATCCAACATCGTGGCTGGCTGCTACATGGGCTTTGACCAGCCCCGCCCGATGGGACGCGGCGCCTATGGCGGCACCATGTGCGGCCCGGTGTTCCAGCAGTTCATGAAGAAGGCGACCGAAAAATTCGGCGGCGGCCCGTTCGAGGTGCCGGAAGGCGGCCATTTCATCAAGATCGACCGCTACACTGGCGCGCGGCTGCCTGACGGCGCCTCTGGTGCCTATGTGGTGGCGGAGTATTTCCGCGACGGGGCTGAACCGATCTTCGGCCTGACCTATGACGGCGGCTTTGCGATGGGGTCGAACCTGCCGCTGATCGAGGAAGTTCAGCAATCCGGCCGCCAGGTCACCACCTCCAGCGGCGGCACTGCGGTGCTGGGACCCAAGGCGACCTTCGGCACGGTCAGTTCCGGCGGGCTTTACTGATCCTGCGGCGCGCGCGGTAGCAGCAGCGCGGCCTCCTGGCGTGAGGCACAGAGGCGGGCGGTGCGCCCGCCTTCGCCGCTGTGCCAGCGCAGGTCGGGCATGATGCGGAACAGTTCCTCGCGCACCGGTTCTTCCAGCGCTGAGACCGCCTGAATACCCGGGTGGAAGCTCTCGGAGGCGGCGCCCTCGGCATAGATGATCTCGTGCTGGCCAAACAGCACATGCACATAGGTCACGGTGCCGCCTGGCTCCCGCCGGATGGTGCGGTCATTGAGCATATGCACGGCAGAGACCAGCACCTCGCTCTCACCAAACAGCAGGCTGGCCTGGGACCCGCTGAACAGCATCCGGTGCTGCGGTGAGACCAGCAGGTCGCGCTCCGCCCCGAACTGGCCCGCCTTGATGCGGATCGGAGCCAAGTTGCCCGTCGCGGGCACCGTTGACTGGCTGATCCAGCGCACTGGCTGCAGGCCGTTGTCGCGGGTCATCACCAGATCGCCGGGACGCAGGGTTTCGATGGCGCGCAGGCCCCCAGACGTGGCGATACGGGTGCCTGCGGTAAAGCAGATGATGTTTTCGATGCCGGAAAAGTAGACGGTACTGCCGTCCAGCAAGGTGGCGCTGCCGGTCTTGCTGCCGCCGGTGTCATCAGTAATGACCAGCGTGCCCTTGTCCAGCTGGCCATTGAAGTCCAGCGTGTCGCCAGTGGTTTCGCCGTCATTGCCGCCAGTTATGGTGATGTCGCCGGTGACGAAGGCTTCGTCGGACACGATTGTGAAATAGTCGTCACCTGCGCCGCCGCTGGCAGAATCCCCTTCGCCAGCAATTATGCTGTCGTCGCCCGCGCCGCCGTCCAGCGTATCGGCACCGCTACCACCGGATATCGTGTCATCGCCGCCCTGGCCATAAATCACGTCATCGCCGTCGCCGCCGTCGATGCTGTCATCCCCGTCCGCGGGCACTTCCGGGGGCACCGCAAAGGTGATGTCGGTGACCATGTAGTCGGAGCCGTCGGTGCCATCGGTCTGCAGGTTGGCGGACAGCACCAGTTGGTCGAAGTCGCCATAGCCACTGATGTCGATGGTGCCGGTGCCAGAGCCCGCAACATCCTCAGTGAAATCCCCTTGGGCGACCAGAACGCCGTCCTTGTAGATGGCCCAGTGGCCCTCTTCGCCGTTCGACTGGGAATAAAGATGCTTAAAGGTGACGCTGACATCGTCGGTATCCTGGTCGAAGTCGACGATCAGTTCCTCTGACACGCCTGAGGCTTTGTCATATCCGATCTGGGCGTCAACCCCGCTGTCAGAGTCGGAAATCGCACCGGCCACGCCATAGCCGCCATCGTAGTAGTCGATGTTGGCAGCACTGGTGTTGCCTGCAACGGTCTTAGCCGTGACGGTGAAACCGCTGCTGGTGTCGGTGACATTGGCGTCGGTGATGCTTTGGTCGGAGTCTGTCAGGCCCGCTTCGCTGCTGCTGTCGCCATAGATCGTGTCATCGCCGCTGCCGCCTGCCAGACTGTCGCCGCCTTCACCGCCGAACACCATGTCATTGTCGGCGCCGGCATCCACAGTATCGTCGCCAGCCCCGGCCTCGACCGTATCCTGGTTGCCGGAGGCGCCGCCGCCATTGCCGTTGTCGATCTGGTCGCCGTCGGCATCGGTGTAGCTGCTGTCGATGGTGTCTGCGCCACTGGTGCCCTCCACCGCGCCGTCAGTGTCAGAATAGGCGGGCGGGTTGTCGGCCGAGGCTGAGCTGAATGTGTCTGGCGGGCCGTAGTCCGGAACGAAGTAGACGTTTCCGTCTGTGGCCAGATAATAAACACCTGGCTCCAGCTCGTTGGTGTAAGGGGTGCCGCCGTGCGAGCCGGTCCAGCTCCAGTTGCCGGCTCCCAGGTTTTGGTCGGTTGTAAAAGAGGCATAGGTGGACGTGATCGTATCGCCGTGATCAAGCGATCCGTCTCCAAGCTGGACAAGATATCCGCTGGGCATGGCCCCAATTCCCCAAATACACCGCGAGCCGGCGGCACGCGCGTTCGAAAGCCCACTGTCAAGCAGACCCTGTTAATGCCGGGTATTTCGGAAGGCAGATAACGTGCAGCATTTTATCTGAATTTTCCGCAACGGCCGGGGAATGCCTGTGTGGCCTCGCCGCTTGCCCGCGGCGCAAGGGTGGTTTATCACGCAGTCCTGATCTCAGATTGCAAGGACCTCCCATGCGCGCGGAAACCCAGAACATCGTCGCAGACATCGAGAAATCGCTGGAGCTCTTGGCCCAGCGGATGAACTGGGAAACCGCCGAATACCGGCTGGAGGAGTTCAATGCGCGTGTTGAGGATCCGAACCTGTGGGATGATCCCGAAGCCGCGCAGAAGCTGATGCGCGAGCGCCAGGCGCTGGTGGATTCCATCGCGACCTACAAGGGCATCCAGCAGGATTTGTCCGACAACATCGAGCTGATTGAACTGGGCGAGATGGAAGACGATGCTGATGTCGTCAAGGACGCTGAGGAAGCTCTGGCGGCGCTCAAGGGCAAGGCTGCCGAGAAAGAGCTGGAAGCGCTGCTGGACGGCGAGGCGGATGCCAACGACACTTTCCTGGAAATCAACGCGGGTGCAGGCGGCACCGAAAGCTGCGACTGGGCCTCGATGCTGGCGCGGATGTATGTGCGCTGGGCCGAGAAGAAGGGCTACAAGGTCGAGCTTCAGTCCGAAAGCGCGGGCGACGAGGCGGGCATCAAATCCGCCGCCTACAAGATTTCCGGCCACAACGCCTATGGCTGGCTGAAATCCGAAAGCGGCGTGCACCGGCTGGTGCGGATTTCGCCCTATGACTCGGCGGCCAAGCGGCACACATCGTTCAGCTCCGTCTGGGTCTACCCGGTGGTGGACGACAATATCGAGATCGAGGTGAACCCTTCTGATATCCGCGTTGACACCTACCGCTCGTCCGGTGCCGGCGGCCAGCACGTCAACACCACCGACTCGGCGGTTCGGATCACTCACATCCCGACCGGCATCGTGGTGACCTCGTCTGAGAAATCCCAGCACCAGAACCGTGACATCGCCATGAAGGCGCTGAAATCGCGCCTCTACCAGCAGGAGCTGGACCGCCGCAACGCCGCCATTAACGAGGCGCATGAGGCCAAGGGCGATGCCGGCTGGGGCAACCAGATCCGGTCTTACGTGCTGCAGCCCTACCAGATGGTAAAGGATCTGCGCACCCAGCATGAGACCTCTGACACCAAGGGGGTTCTGGACGGCGATCTGGACGGCTTCATGGCTGCCACCCTGGCGCTGAATGTTGCCGGTAAAAGCCGCGCGGACGCGCAGGCTGAGGACTGATCCCGGCGATGTCTGGCCGGGGCATCTGACAGTTTTCAAGGGGCAGCCTGCATGGGCTGCCCTTTTTCTTTGTGCAGTTTCTGCTTCGGGCAGGTGCCGCTAAATCATGCATCTGCAAGGCATTTTATTCTGCGGATTTCGCGGCTAGGCTTAAATGAAGCATTTTTGACGCCGCTTTTGAAAAGGACGCAGGCCATCCGCGACCGGACAGAAAACAGGGCCTGCCGGAGGGGAGGAGTACCGCGATGACACCCGAAAAACCCTTTGGTGTGCCGCCGCTGCAGCCGGTCACGACGCAAATGCTGTTTGAGGCGCTGCGCCGGGGCTGGGCGGATTTCCGAAGGAAGCCGCTTTACGGGCTGTTCTTTGCTTCGGTCTATGTGCTGGCTGGCTGGCTGATGGCCTGGATCACCGTGCGTACCGGCACCACATACTGGCTGGTGCTGGCAGCCATCGGGTTCCCGCTGATCGGCCCCTTTGCCGCGGTTGGCCTTTATGAGGTGTCGCACCGGCTGGAACAGGGCAGGGGAATCGCAGTTGGCCGGATTTTGGGTGTCGTGGTGCAGCAAAGCCGCCGCCAGCTGCCGTCGATCTGCGCCATCATCGTGGTGGTTTTCCTGTTCTGGTTCTTTCTCGGCCATATGATCTTTGCCCTGTTCCTGGGGACTGCCACCATGACCAATATTTCCACCTCAGCGGAAGTGTTCCTGACTGCCAACGGGCTGATCATGCTGGCCGTCGGCACTGTAGTCGGGGCGCTGTTTGCATTGCTGCTTTACATGATCACGGTGATTGCACTGCCGCTGCTGCTGGACCGCGAGGTGGATTTCGTCACCGCGATGATTACCAGCTTTCAGTATGTGCAGCAGAATTTTGTGGTGATGATGATCTGGGCCGGAATGATCGCGGTTCTGACCTTTGCGGCGTTGCTGCCGTGGTTCCTGGGTTTGTTTCTGGTGTTGCCGCTGCTGGGCCACGCCACCTGGCACATCTACAGGCTGACAGACGCCAGTTAGCGTCAGTGGAAAGGTTGAGTGGTGTTGAGAAGGCGCCGGTGAAAGGGCAGCAGGGCGTCTTCATCGGCAAATCCGGCGCTGCGGGCGGCGGCCAGAACCTGGGCCGTGTCGCGGCCCAGATGCTCATAGACCATCCGCGTCACCCGCTCGCCGGTGCCGCTTTCGCGGACGGTGCGGGCGACGTAGCCTGACCAGAAGTTGTTCTGCAGCGAGGCAACCCGCGCCAGGTAGTTGAAGGAGTAGGTCATCGCCTTGCGCCGCGCGATGACAAAGGCAACGCCGTCCTCGTGGCCGCTGATGTAGCCGCGGAACTCCCGCACGCCGGGGCTGGCCGGCAGGCCCTGGCTGAGCATTGCCTCTTTGGCTTCGAACCCTTTGATATAGGTGACACCGGCCTCGCGGAACACATAGACCAAGCCGATCACGAACTTCTCTTCGTTGATGAAGCTGCGGCGGGTGAAGCGATAAAATCCGGAAGGGAAAAACTCTTCAGTCAGCTGCTGTACGCCGTGGCCCAGAAAGTCAGCCAGAAAGGCGCCATTTACAACCTGGCCAGCCTTGGAAAGAGTTTCGACAGGGTCAAGCAGAATGCGGGCGTCAACCTCAAAGAAACGGCAAATTCGGTCCAGAACATCAGGGCGCGGGAAACTTTCACCGGACAGGTACCGGTTGAATTGGGTGCGGTTGATCCCCAGCTGCCGCGACAATTCAGAAATCGACCGGTATTGCCGCGCCAGTTGACGCAAGTTGGCGCCAAACATGTTCCTTAAGTCAGCTGGAGAGCGGTTCTGGCTGTTCATTCGGGGTCCTGACTGTCCGGCTTTTACGTAGAATTTTCCCCTTTTACCGAAGGCTTATGCCAGTTTTCGGCATCACCGGACCGGTCTGTGCCGCCTACCTGCGTCAGGGGTGTCGCTAATTCACGTCAGAAGGCTAATTGAACTGACACAAAATGCAATAGCCCAACCCGATTTTTGTCATGTTGGCGTCAGCTTAATTGGTTCAGAATTGGGGGGCGGCAATACGAGGACTGGTATGATTGGAGTCATTTTATGGAGTGACGCCCCCCTGACCAAAGCCGTTATATGGTGCGACGATCAAGGGGACCTTGCTTTTTTCACAAACAAGGCTGACGCAGGCTTTCCAGAGCTGAACCCGGGTGATTGGGTTGAGTTTGACATAATCCTGAGTGGTAATATTCGAATTGCAGAAAATCTGTCTGTTGTCGTGGAGCAGGGCAGCCCTGATTTGGCCGACCGGCTGAGCGCAACAGCGGAATGCGGTGAGAAGGCGGAGCCCGATTGCCAGGAGCAGAAGGTTGTTCCCTTCCCGCTGCAGGCAGCAGAAAAGCGGCGCGTTTCCGCACCGCTTCGCAACGTTCAAGGATAACGCCGGCCCTTAACGGGCCGGGGACAGGGTCAGTTGCCGCGCAGAAGGGCGGCAACGCCGGTGCGGGCAATCTCGGCCAGACCCAGAGGGCGCATCAGATCGGCAAAGGCATCGATCTTTTCCGGCGCACCGGTGATTTCAAAGACAAAGCTGTTCAGGGTACTGTCGACCACGTTGGCGCGGAAGATATCCGCCAGCCGCAGCGCCTCGACGCGTTTGTCGCCTTCGCCTGCCACTTTCAGGATTGCCAGTTCGCGCTCCACTGCGGCGCCTTCGACCGTCAGGTCATGCACGTCGCGGACCGACACGATCCGGCCTAGCTGTGCCTTGATCTGCTCGATCACCTGCGGGGTGCCGGTGGTGACAATGGTGATGCGCGATAGGTGGCCGGTATGGTCCACCTCGGCCACGGTGAGGCTTTCAATGTTGTAGCCGCGGCCCGAAAACAGGCCGATCACCCGGGCCAGAACGCCGGGTTCGTTTTCCACCAGCACCGCAATGGTGTGGCGCTCCTGCACGTCCGAAAACGTCGGGCGCAGGTTGTAGGCGGAGTGGCGGTTGGAGCCTTTTTTGATATGCAGGGCAGACATTCGTGGTCTTCCTCTCGTATGTCGGTGCCAGGAAATTCGAATTTCCTGGCAAATTTCTTCGAAGAAATTTGCGGCGCCGCCGCGGTTACACCAGCACTGCGCCGCCGGCCTGGATGACGCCCTGCGTCTCAGCCTCGCCCAAGAGCATCTCGTTATGCGCCTTGCCCGACGGGATCATCGGGAAGCAGTTCTCGTGCTTCTCGACCAGGCAGTCGAAGATCACCGGCCCGTCATAATCGATCATTTCCATGATCGCATCATCCAGGTCTTTGGGATCGCTGACGCAGATGCCCTTGGCGCCGAAGGCCTCTGCGAGCTTCACGAAATCAGGCAGTGCCTCGGACCAGGAGTGGCTGTAGCGTTCGCCGTGCAGCAGCTCCTGCCACTGGCGCACCATGCCCAGGCGCTCGTTATTGAGGATGAACTGCTTCACCGGCAGGCGGTACTGCACAGCGGTGCCCATTTCCTGCATGTTCATCAGCCACGATGCCTCGCCCGCGACGTTGATCACCAGCGCGTCCGGATGCGCCATCTGGGCGCCGATCGAGGCCGGGAAGCCATAACCCATGGTGCCAAGCCCGCCTGAGGTCATCCAGCGGTTCGGATCCTCAAAGCCCAGGTATTGCGCCGCCCACATCTGGTGCTGCCCGACCTCGGTGGTGACGTAACGGTCACGGCCTTTGGTCAGCTCCTCCAGGCGCTGCAGCGCGTATTGCGGCTTGATGGTCTTTTCCGAGTTCTTGAAGGACAGGCAGTTCACCGCGCGCCATTCGTTGATCTGCTTGTGCCACTTGTCCAGCGCCTCGCGGTTCACCTTGCGGCCGCGCGACTTCCAGACCTTCAGCAGGTCCTCCAGCACATGGGCCACATCGCCGACAATCGGGATATCGACCCGGATCACCTTGTTGATCGAGGAGGGGTCGATGTCGATATGGGCTTTCTTCGACTTCGGGCTGAAGGCGTCGATGCGGCCGGTGATCCGGTCGTCGAAGCGGGCGCCGATGTTGATCATCAGGTCGCAGCCGTGCATCGCCATGTTGGCCTCGTAAAGGCCGTGCATGCCCAGCATCCCCAGCCAGTTCTTGCCGGAGGCCGGATAAGCGCCCAGCCCCATCAGGGTGGAGGTGATTGGAATGCCGGTGGCATCGACCAGCTCACGCAGCAACTGGCTCGCTGCAGAGCCGGAGTTGATGACGCCGCCGCCGGTATAGAACACCGGGCGCTTGGCCTTTTCGATGGCCTCGACCAGCTCGGTGATCTCTTCCATATCACCTTTGACCTGGGGCTGGTAATGCGAGGCCGACGGCTTCGGGCCCTGATACTTGCCATTGGCGAACTGCACGTCCTTGGGGATGTCGACCAGAACCGGGCCGGGGCGGCCGGATTTGGCGACGTGGAATGCCTCGTGCAGGGTGCCGGCCAGCGCATCGGTGTCCTTGACCAGCCAGTTGTGCTTGGTGCAGGGGCGGGTGATGCCGACGGTATCCGCCTCCTGAAAGGCGTCGGAGCCGATCATGAAGGTCGGGACCTGGCCTGTCAGAACCACGATCGGGATCGAGTCCAGGAGAGCGTCGGTGAGACCTGTGACCGCATTTGTGGCACCGGGACCGGACGTCACCAGCACAACGCCGGGCTTGCCGGTGGAGCGGGCATAGCCTTCGGCGGCGTGGACCGCGCCTTGCTCATGGCGGACCAGCACGTGACGAATGTCATTCTGCAGAAAGATCTCGTCATAGATCGGCAGCACGGCGCCGCCTGGGTATCCGAAGACTACGTCCACACCCTGATCCTTCAGGGCTTGGACAACCATCTTTGCGCCGGTCATTTCACGTGTCATCTGCTTTTTGCTCCAATTGGCGGCATCGTCCGTTACGCATAAAAAAAGCCCCCGATTTCAGGTCGGAGGCGCATGGGTTCGATTATGGTCTACCGTTACCGGCCCATGCGCTTGGTTCCTACGATTACGACTAGGGTGGTCACTGCCACAGGCTCCTTCTTGCGTTGCGGGCGACATTATGTCTGCCGGACAGGGGCGTCAACCGCGAAAGCTGTCAAAAAACACCGGTTCAGGGACATTTTCTTGCTTGCAGGCGGGGGTGCGGCGAAATTTCCGCGAAAACGGGTGCGGTTTTCCGTGCGGATTCGTTCAAAACCGGCACCGGGATGTCCCGTTTGTGCCAGATCGGCCAAACCGCAGCAGGCAAGCTCACCTTAAAAGAGGCGACAGGGAAGGACATACAATGGCTGAACTTGCAGAACTGGTGGATCTGGGCCGGTATCCCATCGACCGGCCCGGCTCGCCTGCCTATGCGCGGATGATGGCGGACGTGCAAAGCGAGCTGGAGGCTGACGGCTGCGCGGTGCTGCCGGGATTTGTGCATGAAGACGGCATCGCCCGGCTGGCAGCAGAGGCAGATAACGTGGCGGATCAGGGGCATAAGTCGTTCAGCCGCACCAACGCATATTTCTCCAAGGACGATAAGTCGCTGCCGGAAACCCACCCGGTGCGCCAGTTCTATGACCGTTCCAACGCCTTTATTCCCGCCGACAATTTCGGCGCCGCCAGTCCGCTGCGGACAATCTATGAATTTCCCGGCTTCATGCCCTTCATCCGGGAGGCATTGGGCGAGCCGGAGGGCCGTTTCTTCCGCTATGACGACCCTTTGGCGGACGTGATAATTAACATGGTTGAGGAGGGCGACGGCTTCCCCTGGCATTTTGATACCAACAACTACACGGTGACACTGGCGATCCAGAACGGCGAGGCGGGTGGCGATTTCGAATACGCGCCGATGCTGCGCACGCCCACGGACGAGAACTACGACGGTGTGGCGCGGGTGCTGGCGGGCGGCTCGCCCCTGGTGCGCAGGCTGGTGCTGCAGCCGGGCGATCTGCAGATCTTCCGCGGCCGCTATTCATTGCACAGGGTAGCCCCGGTCGAAGGCCCGCGCAGGCGCTACGTCGGCATCTTCTCCTTTGTCGAGACTGAGGGCATGTGCGGCGGGGTGGAGCGCACCAGGCAGCTTTATGGCCGGGTGCTGCCGCGCCACTACGAGCGCGAAGGACTGCGTGCAGACGCGCTGCGGGACTGACAAAAACGGGCGCCCCGGGGGAGAGGGCGCCCGGACGGGCACAACAATGTTGCGGCAATGCCGAGGATTACTCCGTCAGCGCGTTATGCCCGAAATACAGAAACTCCTTGTCCATCCCCTGCACATCCGCCGCCGCCAGCGACAGAGAGGCGCCGTCCAGCATTTTGAAGCTTTTCTGGTCCTTTACCCAGGTGTCGGCGGGCTGCAGCGTCGACAACGTATAGGTGGTGGTCTCCGTCAGGTAGTGGGTAGGGATCACCACCTTGGGCTGGATACGTTCCACCAGCGCGTTGGCCTGCTCATAGGACAGGATGTGCTCGGAACCGTCGACCGGCAGGGTCAGCACGTCGATGCGCCCGATGGCATCCCAGAACCCGTCTGCCGGGTCGGGCCGGTTATCGCCCCAAATCAGGGTGCGGATGCCGCCGGTCTCCACCACATAGGTCACCATGTCCATGTGGCCCGGGTTGTTGGGCGGGCAGGCCTCAACCCCGAATTCCGCCAGGGCGTCGGTCCAGGGGTACCAGCCAGGTGCGACGCAGGCGTGCTTGTCGGCATAGCCAGTGATCTTGAGGTCCGCGAATTCGAAACTGCCGACCATCCGGTCCAGCACCATGGTTGATTGCGGGCGGTCGATGGCGTCATGGTCGAAATGGGTGTGGGTGGACATGGTGATATCCACCAGCGTTTCCGGGAATTTCTGCTTGAACCAAAGCCCCCAGGCACCGGAGGGATCGTCCCGCCACGGATCGAACAGGATGGAGGCGCCGCCGGGCGAGGTGATCTTGAGGGCGCAATGGCCGTAGAAATCGATCTTCACCTCGCCATCCGTAAAGGCGGACATGTTCTGCAGGTCGATCACGTGGTTGTTGTTGCCGGGCTGCAGCCAGTCGGTTGATTGCGCCTGTGCGCTGGTGCTGCCCAGCAGGCCGGCGGCCGTTCCGACGCCTGCTGCGCCTGCGGCTGCAAAGAAGCTGCGCCGGGACAGACCGGGCGCCAGATCATCCTTGCGGCCATCAAGCCTGGCCGGTTTCAGGTCCTTCTTTTGCTCATCCATTGGTTCCGTCTCCCTGTTGTTGTCTGGCCGCCGCCTTGGCGCAGCGATGCAAACAGGCTAGGCATCAACGGCTCTAAGGGGTGCCCCGGAAGATTGTGGGGGTAATATGGGGCCAATCCCCATAATTTGGGCAAATGTACCAGCGGCGGGTCCTTGCTGTGGAGGAAATCCGGGCCTTGGCGCACCTGCTGGTTTCTGGCAGCCTGTTTTCAAAGGATCCGGACGGAACCGGGCAGCTAATCACCTATTGGAGCGGGCAGAGAGCATGAACATCACACGGCGTCATTTCGGATTTGGCCTGGCAGCCTTGGGGCTGGGCGCCTGCAGCAGCACGGTACCGGCAGGCAGCGGCCCCAGCGGCACATCCGGCCTGCCTGCAGACCTGCGGCCGGTGCCAAACGCGGGTTATGACGCTTGGGTCGCCGCCTTTCGAACACGGGCAGAAGCCCGCGGCATTTCCCAATCCACCCTGCGCGCCGCCTTCCGCGGGGCAGGGTATCTGCCCGGCGTGGTCAAGCGCGACCGCAACCAGACCGAATTCAAACGCTCGCTGGAGGATTACCTCTCCATCGCCGTTTCGGACGAGCGCCTTGCCAAGGGCCGCGCCGCCTTTGCCCGCCACCAGTCCACGCTGCGCACGCTGGAGCGCAGCTATGGCGTCGATGCGGAAATTATTTGTGCGATCTGGGGGCTGGAGAGCTTCTTTGGCGAGCGCCGCGGCAACGTTCCGGTGATTTCCGCCACCTCGACGCTGGCCTATGACGGGCGGCGCGGAGCGTTCTTTGAAAAACAGCTGCTGGCGGCGCTGAAGATCCTGCAGAACGGTGACATCACCCCTGCGCGCATGACCGGCAGCTGGGCCGGAGCCATGGGGCATACCCAGTTCATTCCGACCTCTTATCAGGCCTTTGCGGTGGATTTCACCGGCGACGGCCGCCGCGACATCTGGTCGGAGGATCCGACCGACGCGCTTGCCTCCACTGCCGCGTATCTGCAACGGAACGGCTGGACCCGCGGCCTGAAATGGGGCGGCGAGGCCGGTGCGCCGGGCACCCCTTCGGGCCGCAGCCTGCAGCCGCAACCGGGCGGGCCGGTGTTCACCGTCACCAGCAACTTCAATGCGATCAAGCGCTACAACAATTCGGATGCCTATGCGATTGGTGTGGGCCATCTGGCCGACCGCATTGCCGGCGGCGCCCCGCTGCGCGCCAGCTTCCCGCCGGACAAATACGGGCTGACCAAGGATGACCGCATCCTGCTGCAGAAACGCCTGACCGCGCGCGGTTTTGACACCGGCGGCGCCGATGGGGTGCTGGGGCCGAAAAGCCGTGCAGCGATCAGCGCCTACCAGTCCAGCCGCGGCTTGCCGGCAACCGGCGACCCGTCGCAGGCACTGCTCAGCAGTCTAAACTAGCGGCTACTCCGCCGAACTCAGCGCAATCAGATGCTGGCGCAGGTTCTCGCGCCGGCTGAGACCCAGTTTCTGGCGGATGTTGTTGCGGTGGAAATCGATGGTGCTGGTCTCGCGTCCCAGGGTGGTGGCGATCTCCTTGGTGGTGCGGCCCATCATGATCAGCTGCATGATCTCTGTCTCCGCTGGCGTCAGCTGCTCCAATGTCTGTGCCAGCTTGGGCGAGAGCGCGGAGGTGATGTTCTTCAGATTGTCCTCGATCATCATCAGGTAGGCGCTCTGCAGTTCGCGGCCCGCATCCAGATGCCTGAGTTTGGCCACATAGGGCAGCACCATTCCCTTGATTTGCTGCACGATCTGCTGCTCGCTTTCGTGGCGCGATGCCTCCACGTTGTCGATCAGTACCCGCAGTGCGGTGTTGGCTTCCTCCAGCGCTTTGGTGCGGCGCTTGATGGTGTCCTCCCGCGCCCGCACCGTCTCGCGCAGTTCCGCCTGTGCCTGCTTTCGCTGGGCCACCTCCAGCAGCAGTGCCAGATCACCCTCGACCACCCGGCAGAACTCCTGCAGCCCTTTGCGGAACATCAGCGCGCGTTTGTTGCGGCGGGTGTCCAGCACGCAGATGGTGCCGTAAACCTCGCCATCGGGCCATTTGATCGGATAGCCGATATAAAAGGACATGGCGTGTTCCATGTCCTCATTGTCCTGCCAGCGCGGTTCGCACTGGGCGTCCTCGACCACCAGTTCGCCGTCGTTCTCAAAGACGCCGAAGCAATAGAGCTTTTCGTTCAGATGGTATTTGCGGCCCGGATAATAGGGGTTGTTCTCTGAAGTGTTGGAAACCTTGACCCGGTGGTCCAGATCGACCGTTGCCATGATCAGCGCGGCAGGCACATCGGTCAGCTCCGCCACCAGATCCACCACCCGCTGCCATTTGGCCTGGGTCTGCGGGGGGATTGCGGGCTTGTCTGTGGTCATGGCGCAGCTCCTTGACGCGCAAGGCTAGGGCAGGGGCTGCGGATCACAAAGGAAATTCTAGATGGCGTTCAGAACCCGGCGCCGGTGCCCTGCAGCACGCCATGCTCCAGCGCATAGCGGGTAAGGCCGGCGGTGGAGGAAATCCCCAGCTTGCGCTTGATGTTCTTGCGGTGAGTCTCGACGGTTCTGACAGAAATATCAAGCGTTTGCGCGACTTCCTTGTTGGACTTGCCCTGTGCCAGTTCCAAGAGGATCGTCTGCTCGCGCCCGGTCAGCGCCTCGCGGATATCGCCGTCCTTGGGTTTCAGCGAGCCGGCCGCGCCGGTGCAGAGGTAGGTCTTGCCCTGCATCACCGCGTCGATCGCCTGCTTGATCTCCTCTGTGGGAACATCCTTCAGAACGTACCCCATGGCGCCGTGGCTGAGCGCGGTGGAAATATATTCGGCGCTGTCATGCATCGACAGGATCAGGATCCGGGTGCCGGGGTGCTGTTCCAGGATGATCTCGGTGGCGCTCAGGCCGCCGAGCTTGGGCATGTTGAGGTCCATCAGCACCACGTCAGGCGCCAGCCTGCCCATCTGCTCCACGGCGTCACGCCCGTCGGTCAGGGAGCCGACAACTTCGATATCGTCATAGCTTTCCAGGATCGACTGGATGCCTTCGGCCACCATCGGATGGTCATCCACGATCAGAACTTTCACCGGATCAGCCATCATCCCCCCAACGACAGTTGTTGATGTTTCCCAAGGCCGCAGCTGCTTCCCCTGATCACGGCAGTTGCGCAGGTGCGCCTTCCTCTCCCGGCGGCAGCAGGTGGCTCAGGGGCAGGCTTGCCTCGATCACGGTGCCGCTCTGGGTGCCCCGTGATGACAGAATGCGCAAGGTGCCGTCAAGCTGCTCGATCCGTTCCTGCATGTTGCGCAGGCCGATCCCTGGTCCGGTGCGGGCGTCGCGCGGCGGCAGCCCGCGGCCGTTGTCAGAGATCCGCATGGTGGCGCCGCGGGTGTGGCCGCGCAGGTCGATGCTCACCTTGGTGGCCTCTGCGTGGCGTTCGATATTGGTCAGTGCTTCCTGCGCGATACGGTAGAGCGCAATCTTGGAATCCTGGTCCAGGCGGTTGCGGAACACCACGGTGGAAAACTCGGTCTCAATCCCCGTGCGGGCAGCGAAATCGTCTGTCAGCGCCTTCAGCGCGGGTCCCAGGCCAAGGTCGTCCAGCACCCCCGGGCGCAGGTCACGGCTGATCCGGCGCACCTCGGTAATCGCCGTCAGCAGGTTGTCGGTGCCCTTTTCCAGCGGTGCCTGGGCCGCCTCACTGTCGCCGCGAGACAGGCGGCGGCTTGTATTGTCCAGCGCATAGCGCACCCCCACCAGCAGCTGGCTGATGCCATCATGCAGCTCCCGCGCGACCCGGCCGCGTTCTTCTTCCTGAGCGTCGAACACCCGCTGGGTCAGCTCCTTCAGCTTGGCATCCGCCAGCCGCCGCTCGCGGATGTTCAGGAACATGCCGGAGGCAAAGACCAGCGCCAGTGACACCAAGGTGATGCCGCCGATATACAAGAAGGTGCGCCGCACCCGGGCCTCCACCTCCGCCCGCGAGGCGGCCACCGAGGCCAGCACATCGTCGATGAAGACGCCGGTGCCGATTGCCCATTGCCAGTCCTGCAGGCCCAGCACATAGGCGATCATCTGCGCCTCTTCGCCGGTGGAGGGCTTTTCCCAGGTGAAACTGTGCCAGCCAGCCCCGTCACGTGCGAGGCGGATGAACTCGTCCACCACCGGCACGCCGGCGCTGTCGGTCAGGCCTGCCCAGTTGCGGTTGATGTATTCGGTCTGCCGCGGGCTCACCAGGTTGGTGCCGTCATAGTCGTAGACGAAGAAAAAACCGTCCTTGCCATAGATCATCGCGCTCAGGATCTGGGTGACCTGCTCCTTGGCCGCCGCATCATCCGGCGCCGCCAGGCCGTAGATATGGGCAAAGCCGTTGCGGGCCTGGGTCACGTAGTTGCGCAGTTCCGCCTTCTTGGCCTCCAGCAGCTGCATTTCCAGCGCCTGAATTTCGCGTTCGGCCAGGGCACGGGACTGATAACCCACCACCAGCGCAATCGCAGTGCCTGCCACGATCAGGGGCAGGGTCATCAGCAGCGATAGTTTCTGCGCATAGTCGGGGCGCAGCAAAGAACGGAACAGGCGCATGAGCACTCCGCTGGAATGGGTCAGAATCGTGTACCGAATCATTGCGCAGCCGCCCAGAGGAATCAAAGGGGCAGGTGTGGTTTGCACTTTATGGATGAGCGGCAAGTTTTCACATCGCGCATGAAATGCATGCGATTTGCTGCAATTACCGGCAAAAACGTTCCGTTCTACGCAGTACTAGGTATTCACATAAAATTCACCGCCGCTAGGCTGACCGCACTCGAACCGATCCGCCTTGGGGGGACCTGGGGCAATCCGAATTGATAATGGGAGGAATAATTAATGGATCGCCGTTCTTTCTTGAAAACATCCGCGCTGGGCGGGTCCGCAGCAGCAGCCAGCACCCTGGCGGCACCGGCCTATGCCCAGGGCAACCGCACCCTGACCATGGTTACCACCTGGGGCCGCGGTCTGGCAGGCGTGCATGACTCGGCGCAGTACGTTGCCGACACCATCACCGCCATGTCCGACGGCAGCCTGACCATCGACGTCAAGGCCGCAGGCGAGCTGGTTGGCGCGTTCGAAGTGTTCGACGCCGTGACCGCGGGCCAGGCCGACATGTACCACGCCGCTGATTATTACTTCGTCAGCCAGCATCCGGGCTATGCCTATTTCACCGCCGTGCCGTTCGGCATGACCCCGCAGGAACTGGTGAACTGGTACTACCACGGCGACGGCCACGCGCTGCATGACGAACTGGGCCAGATCTTCGGCCTCAAGTCCTTCATCGGCGGCAACACCGGCCCGCAGGCCGGCGGTTGGTTCAACAAGGAAATCAAAGGCCCCGAGGACTTCAACGGCCTCAAGTTCCGGATGCCAGGCCTGGGCGGCAAGGCGCTGGGCAAACTGGGCGCATCCGTGCAGAACATCCCGGGCTCCGAAGTGTATCAGGCGCTGTCCTCCGGCGCGATCGACGGCACCGAGTGGATCGGCCCCTGGGCAGACGAAAAGGCTGGTTTCCAGGAAATCACCAAGACCTACTACACCGCCGGCTTCCACGAGCCGGGCGCGGCGCTGTCGGTTGCCACCAACCGCGAAGTGTTCGAAGGCCTGTCGCCTGCGCATCAGAAGATCATCGAGATGGCATCGGCTGCCGGCCACCAGTGGAGCCTGGCGCAATTCATGAACAACAACGGTGCAGCGCTGCAGCGCCTGCAGTCCGGCGGCGTGAAGACGCTGGAATTCCCCGACAGCGTCTGGGATGCCTTCGGCTCCGCGACCAAGGAAACCCTGGACGAGTTCATGGGCGACGAGCTGTTTGCAAAAATCCGCAACAGCGTTGAAGCTTCGATGAAAGCCTCCTCCGGCTGGATTACCAAATCCGAAGGCGCCTACCGCGTTCAGCGCGACCGCGTCCTGGGCTGATCCGCCTGACCGGCATCAACCGGATCCTCCGCCTGCGGCGGGGGATCCTTTTCCAGTTGCGTGACGCGGGACTTTGGCCGGCCAAACGGCCGCGCGCCTGACCCGCCGCAGCAAAGACCCCCGGGGGAAACATGCAGGAAGAGAGTGGCCTCACCTTCTTCGGCGCCATAGCGGGCGGATTGCTCTGGCTGGTCCAGAATATCGCCGGCGCCTTTTACAATTTCGGCTATGCCATCACCCATCCGCAGCTCTGGCTCGACTGGTCCGACAAGGCCTCGATCATGCGCTTCGTCTACTATGGCGGTTCGGTCGAGTTTTTCTTTGTCGTCTTCACCGCCTTCCTTGTGCTGACCGCCATCGGAATTTACTTCCGCGGCTTCATGTGGGGCATGGTCCGCGGGCTGGAGGGGCTGGCCAACACCGTCGGCCGCTTCTTTGCCTGGGCGGGCCTCCTGATGGTGCTTCAACAGATCATCATCGTCTTCATGCAGCGGGTGTTTGCGCGGCCCGACATCAGCTTTGGCTTTGGCATTCCGTTCAGCCAGGACATCAGCTGGTTTGCCGAAGAGTTGAAGTTCTACAATGCCTTGGTGGTCTGCCTTTGTGTGACCTACACCTTCGTGCAGGGCGGTCATGTGCGGGTGGACCTGATCTATTCCGGCATCAGCTTCCGCGCCAAGAAGGTCGTCGACATGCTCGGCTCGCTTTTGTTCATGATGCCCGCCGCAGTGCTGACCTGGATGTACGGCTGGTTTTTCCTCTGGCGGCACCTGATCGTGCCGAAGCCTTCGGCCTCGGACAGTCTGGACAGGCTGGTGATGAAGTCCCGCGCCTTGCGCTGGAACGTGGAGACCATCGGCTTCAGCCCTAACGGGTTCAACGCCTACTTCCTGTTCAAGATCCTGCTGGTGCTGTTTGCAGGCCTGGTGTTCCTGCACGCCATCGCCTTCTTCTACCGCTCCTTCCTGGAGTTCGTCGAAGGGCAGGGCAGCGAAAACAAATACCTCGACAAGGACAGCCTTGGAGAGGGTGAAGAAGCCTACGAAGGCACGCACTAAAGGGACGTCGGAAACATGCTATTTGGACTTGATGGCGTCGAGATCGGCCTGCTCATCGTATTCTTCTGCCTCTTCGGGGGCATTCTCTCCGGCTTCCCGGTGGCTTTTGCCATCGGCGGTGCCGGGATCATCTCCTTCGGGATCATCGCTGCGCTGGACAGCGCCGGCATCCTGATCCACCAGGCCATCGACACCTCGTCGCAGGCCTACCGGGATCTGGTGGGATCGGGCATCAGGCCCGATAAGATATCCGTTTTCCGCTACCCGGATTTGCCCAGGCTGGCCGAACCGGTTTTCACCCAGGGCTGGGAAGTGGCGCTGGACCGCAACGTCTCCTTCATCGTCAACCGGATGAATGAGCGGGTTTTGGCGGGAGCGTCGATTGAAACCCTGCTAGCGGTGCTGATGTTCGTTCTGATGGGTATCACGCTGGAACGCTCCAAGATCGCCAACGACCTGCTGACCACCATGGCGCGCGTCTTCGGGCCGCTGCCCGGCGGCCTGGCGGTGTCGATTGTTGTCGTGGGTGCGTTCCTGGCGGCTTCCACCGGCATCGTTGGCGCTACTGTGGTGACCATGGGCCTATTGGCCCTGCCCACCATGCTGCGCAACAATTACTCGCCAGAACTGGCAACCGGTGTGATTGCTGCTTCAGGCACCCTGGGCCAGATCATTCCGCCGTCCATCGTGATCGTTCTTCTTGGTACCCTGGCAGGCGACCTCTACTCCACTGCGCAGGAGACCCGCGCGATGGAGGCTGGCTGTTCCGACGCGCTCACATACCTGGGCGAGCCGGCGGTGGTCTCGGTCGGCACATTGTTCCAGGCGGCGCTGCTGCCGGGCATCCTGCTGGCGATCCTCTATGCCACCTACGCCTTCGGCTATGCGCTGCTGAACCCGCATAAGGCGCCTGCGGTGAACATTGAGGGCGGCACCGGTGAGGTGATCACCCGCAATGAAGGGCTGATCTGGTTCCTGGGCGTGCCTGCGGCTCTGATCGGCGGCGCGATCCTGCTGAACAGCTTCAACGTGATCGGCAGCCAGAACATTGTCGTGTCCACCTTCTCGGATGCTGGTGAAACAGCTTCGCTGCGCACCAATGTCGGCGCGGAATGCAAGGCGTCTATGATTGAGCTGCACGGGCAGGAAGCATGGGATGCAGCTGTCGAAGAGCAGAAGGCCATCAACGAGGCTGGCGGCGTGGCCCTGGCCAAGCGGCTGAGCGAAGAGGAAATCACCGCCGCCCGCGACGCCAAGATCGCGTCCGCCGCGCCGATCGGCACCGGCATCACCGTGATCATGGTTCTGCTGGGTCTGGTGCTGGCCTTTGGCCGCGGCGTGGCGCCGTCGCGCGACGCCAAGCCGCTGATCCTGGGTTCCATCGGCATCCTGCTGATTGCACTGGTGGATCTGTTGGCGATAGCGCCCACCACCTCTGCCGGGGTGACGGTGCTGTGGATCGCGCTGCCGCTGTTGCTGGCGCTCTACGGCTGCCGCGAGGCCGCGGCCCGCTGCGCCAAAAACGATCTGATCCGGGTGGTATTCCCGCCGCTGGTGCTGATCGTTGCGGTGCTTGGGTCGATCCTGGGCGGCATCACCAACCCGACGCCCGCTGCGGCGCTGGGGGCAGGCGGTGCCATTATGCTGGCGGCCTACCGCAAGCTGCAGGATGAGGGCAAATCGGGCAAGATCATCATCTGGTCGACCTTTGCCGTCATGCTGTGCATCCTGATCGGCATGAACTTCGACCTGCGCGTCAACCAGGGCGGTGTCTCAGTCGAGAGCTGGATCGCCTTTTTTGCAGCCTATGCGATGTATCTCTATGCGCTGTTCGGCCTGCTCTATGGCTGCTGGGTTCTGTTCCGCTCCGGCGTGCTGACCCCGGTGGTGCGGGAAACCGCCAAGGTGACCTCCATGGTCTTCACCATCCTGATCGGCTCTCAACTCTTGAACCTGGTGGTGATCTCCTTTGGCGGCGAACACTACATCCAGCAGTTCCTGAAGAGCTTCGACAACGAGATGACGGTCTTCCTGATCGTGATGCTGGTCTTGTTCTTCCTGGGCTTCGTGCTGGACTTCCTGGAGATCATCTACATCGTGATCCCGATCGTCGGTCCGGTGATCTACGGCGGCTCGTTCGACCCCAAGTGGGTGACCATTATGGTGGCGGTGAACCTGCAGACGTCGTTCCTGACACCACCCTTCGGCTTTGCGCTGTTCTACCTGCGCGGGGTGGCGCCGAAAGAGGTTACAACGGCCCATATCTACCGCGGGATCGTGCCTTTCGTGCTGATCCAGGTGGTGGGCATCGGAATCCTGTGGATGTTCCCGTCGATCGTGACCATCGTACCGGCGCTGATCCCGAACTGATCCGGGCGGCAGGCAAGAAACGGAAAAGGGGCCCCGAGCGGGCCCCTTTTGCATGTTCGGAACGGGCAGGGGCGCTGCCCCCCTCTGCGCGCGCGGCGCGCATTCACCCCGGAGTATTTGCGGAAAGATGAAAAAGGAGGCAGCACGGGGCCTCAGGAGAACTGGATCAGGTCCCAGCGGTTGCCGAAGGGATCGCGCCACACGGCGACGGTGCCATAGGGCTCATGCCGCGGCTCTTCCTCGAAGATCACCCCCTTGGCCAGCATCGCGGCATGGTCGCGGGCAAAATCATCCGTCGCCAGGAACAGCCCGACGCGGCCGCCGAACTGGTTGCCGATCACGGCCTCCTGCTCAGCCCCTTCAGCGCGGGCCAAAATCAGGCTTCCCTGTTCGGCCCCAGGCGGCAGGATGCGGACCCAGCGCTTGCGGCCCTGGTCAATATCCTCTGCCAGCTGCCAGCCCAGCTGGGTGCAGTAAAAGGCGATGGCGGCGTCGTAATCCGCCACCACCAGCGAAACGGCATGGAGGAATTGCATCAGCGTTTCTTGTGAATCGGCTGTTCAGGCAGCTGGATATTTGCAACCTGCTCGGCAATCGGATCGGTCGACAGCGGGTGGCTGGCCGTCTCGAACTGCGTCGGGTCACTCATCTTTTTCCATTCGCTCTGGTGATAGATCTCCAGACCGGAGAACTTGGCCTTGTAGCCCATCTTCTGGCTGCCGGGCACCCAGTAGCCCAAGTACACATAGGGCAGCCCCGCCTCCTGCGCGATCTTGATGTGATCCAGGATCATGAAGGTGCCGAGCGAGTCCTGAGGCCGGTCCGGGGCGTAGAAGGAATAGACCATGCTCAGCCCGTCCTCCAGCACATCGGTCAGCGACACCGCGGTCAGTTCGCTGCTGCCGGGTGCCGCATATTCCACCACCCGGCTGCGCACCGGGGTTTCCTCGATCATTGCGGCGTACTCAAAGACGTCCATATCAGCCATGCCGCCATCGGCGTGGCGGCTGTCAAGATAGCTGCGGAACAGGGCAAACTGATCCTCGGTCGCCCAGGGTGAGGTGGCGCGCCGTTCAAGATGCGCATTGCGCTTCAGGGTGCGCTTCTGGCTGCGGCTGGGGCTGAAGGCTGCAACGTCGATCCGGGCCGACAGGCAGGCCGAGCATTCCGAACAGGACGGCCGGTACAGCACATTCTGCGAGCGGCGGAACCCTTGCTGGCTGAGGCTGTTGTTCAGTTGATCCACCCCGTCGCCCTGCAGCGCGGTGAACAGCTTGCGCTCCATCCGGCCCTCCAGATAGGGGCAGGGCTGCGGCGCAGTCACATAGAACTGCGGGGCAATCGGAAGAGTATGGCGCATCGGAACCCGTCAGCAGTTTCGCGGAACAGGCGGAACAGATCGCCTGCGGTCCCAAGGATGATAGCAACGCGGTTCCGGTGCGCCAAGCGGTCTTGTGGAAAATGGTTTAACGCTGTCTTGCCGGTTTCATTCAAACCCGACGGTTCAGCATCACGGTGCCGAGGAAATGGTCGGTCAGGCCTTGGCCGCGCGTGGAGGTCAGCATCAGGATCACCGAGATCACCTGCAGCACCGGCAGCGCCAGCGACAGAGTGTAGCCCGCGGTGTGCAGCGCAGCCATGCCGCTGTCCATGCGGCGGCCTTCGCCGTCGCGCAGCTCTATACCCGCAAAACGCATGCCCCAGGTGGCGGACCCGTTGGCGATGGTCACGGTGCGGTAGGCAAAACCAACGGCCAGATACAGAAGCGGCCAGATGAAGAGCCCGGTGAAGGCGGTCAGCACCACGGCACCGGCGCTGAGTGCAAAAATCAGGATGCTGTCGACGATCCAGGCGATCAGCCGCTTGGCGGGAACAGACGCATAGAATTCTGCCTGGTAGTCAGGATCGGGCAGGGCGGTCATACATGGGTCCTTTGCTGAATGGTCACTAGGAAGCCCCGCCCAGACGGGTGGGCGGGGCAGCCGGAGGGGGCTTGGATCAGTGGCGCTTGGGCTCGCCCCGGTCTTCATCCTCGTCCTCCAGGTCCTCGCTGGCGGCGGTGCGGGCGCGTTCGTCCATGAATTCGTCGAACTCTGCCTTGTCCTTGGCTTCGCGCAAGCGCTGCAGGAAGGCCTCAAAATCATGCTGTTCCTGTTCCAGGCGGCGCAGCGTGTCGGCCTTGTAGGCGTCAAAGGCGCTGTTGCCGGAGGGTTTCATCGCCGAGTAACCGTGACGTGCCCAGGACTTTCGGTGGCGGCAGGAGGATTTGCTGAACATGCGTTTGCTCCAGATCATGTAGAAGAGAAGGGCCAGGCCAACGGGCCAGAAAAACACGAAACCCAGGACCATGGCGGCGATCCAGGCGCCTTTGCCCTTGCTGTCCAGCCAGGCTTCGCTGCGGGAAAACCAGCCCTGTATCGGGGCGGCAGGGGCGGTCGGGGTGAAACTCGTCATCGGGGTCCTCCAGGTTTCGGTGAATGTAAATCCCTTTCACATGATTGCATATCGGAAGCCACCAGCGGGCTTTCAAGCCCTCATGTAAATCTTTTTCACATTTTTCGGAGGCAGAAGGCAGAGGCCTGCAATTGCTACAGTGAAGAGGGGCGCGACCCGGCCGCGCGCGCAAACATTGTTGGGGAAGATGCGCGGTTACACTCCGGTTGCGATACCAGGTCAAGGGAAACTGCGCCTAAGAAACTGCTGCTGGCGGAACCTGTCCAAAAACCGTCAGACCAATCCGGGCATCCCCAGGGAACAAAACACTCTTTACTTCGAAACGGCTCCGCAACGGGAGCATAACCGTAACGTTAACATTACCTTAAAATTCGATTTTAACCTATTCGGGTATTCCTGACCCAAGGTAAACCTATGCGGCAGCGCGGCAATTCACCCATTGACGGCATCCTGCCTGCGGAACAGTGTCGTTTCCATGACGACTGAGCTGACGATTTTCCGCATTCCCCGCCCTTACGATCCGGAGCTTGGCGCCGAGGCGCGCGCGCTGGTACCCGCGCTTTCAGGCGATTTGGCAGACCTGGTCGCCGGGGCCTGCGGGTCCAGCCCGTACCTGAAGGAGCTGACGGACCGGGAGGCAGGCTGGCTGCCACAGGCGCTGCACGATCCGGAAGCCGCAGTACAGCAGGTTTTTGCGGATTGCCGCGCGCTGGAAGCTGCGCAGCTGAAACCGGGGCTGCGCCAGGCCAAGCGGCGGCTGGCGCTGCTGACTGCGCTTTGCGACCTCTCGGGCGGCTGGAGCCTCGAGCAGGTAACCGGGGCGCTCACCGATTTCGGGGCGCTGTGTGCAGACGTTGCGATCAAGGCGGAGATTGCCAATCTGATCCGCCGCAAGAAGCTGCCCGGCCTCACGCAGGATGACGTGGAAACCGCCGGCGGCCTGAGTATCCTGGCCATGGGCAAGATGGGCGCGCATGAGCTGAACTACAGCTCCGACATCGACCTCATCTGCCTGTTCGACGAAACCCGCTTCGACCCGGATGATTTCTACGAGGCGCGCCAGGGCATGGTGCGCGCGACTAAGAACATGTGCGCCGCGCTCAGCGACCGCACGGGTGATGGCTATGTGTTCCGCACCGACCTGCGGCTGCGCCCGGACCCGGCGGTGACCCCCGTGTGCCTGGCGATGGAGGCGGCGGAACGCTATTACGAAAGCCTGGGCCGCACCTGGGAGCGCGCCGCCTATATCAAGGCGCGCCCCTGCGCCGGCGACATTGCGGCGGGGGAGCGGTTCCTGAATACCCTCCGCCCCTTCGTCTGGCGGCGGCACCTCGACTTTGCCGCGATCCAGGACGCCCACGACATCCGCCTGCGCATCCGCGAGAACAAGGGCACAGGCGGCGCCCTGAACGTGCCGGGCCACGATATGAAACTGGGCCGCGGCGGTATCCGCGAGATTGAGTTTTTCACTCAGACCCGCCAGCTGATCGCCGGCGGGCGCGACGAGGACCTGCGCCTGCGCGGCACCGTCGAGGGTCTGGCGGCACTGGCCGGCAAGGGCTGGGTGCCGCCCGAAGTGGCCGAAACTCTGACCGCCCACTACCGCGCCCATCGGGAAGTCGAGCACCGCATCCAGATGGTGCACGACGCCCAGACTCACCGGATGCCGAAATCCGAGGATGGCATTGCCCGTATTGCCTGCCTGATGGACCGCGACCCGGCGGAACTGCAGTCCGAAACCAGGACACGGCTGGAAGAGGTGCATGAGCTGACCGAGGGCTTTTTCTCCCCCGGTGCGGCGCCTCAACCGCCTGCTGTCATACCGGAAGATACCGCGGAACTGGACGGCGCCATTATCGCCCGCTGGCCGACTTATCCGGCGCTGCGCTCCTCACGCGGTGCGCGCATCTTTGAAAGCCTGAAGCCGGAACTTCTGTCCCGCGTTGCCAAGACCGCCAAGCCCGCTGAAACCCTGCTGGCGCTGGACGGATTTCTGGCCGGGCTGCCTGCCGGTGTGCAGCTGTTCTCGCTGTTCGGGGCAAATCCGCAGCTCATTGACCTGCTGATCGACATCGCCGGCACGTCGCGTGATCTGGCCTCCTTCCTGTCGCGCAACTCCGGCGTTTTTGACGCGGTGATCGGCGGCTCCTTCTTTGACCCTTGGCCGGGCGCAGAGAGGCTGCAGTCAGAGCTAAGGACGCGGCTGGAGCAGGAAGACGATTATGAAACCCGGCTCGACGCCACCCGGCGCTGGTGCAAGGAATGGCACTTCCGCATCGGCGTGCATCATCTGCGCGGGCTGATCGATGGCCAGCAGGCAGGCGCCCAGTATGCCGAGCTGGCAGAGGTGGTGATTGCAGGCATCGCACCGGAAGTGCTGGCGCATTTCTCCAAAAAACACGGTCCCCAGCCGGGCCGTGGCGCCGCCGTGCTGGCGATGGGCTCGATGGGGGCAGGGCAGATCAACTCGCAGTCCGACCTCGACCTGATCGTGATCTACGATCCCCAGGGCGTGGAGATGTCCGACGGCAAGCGCCCGCTGGCCACGCGACCCTATTTCGCGCGCCTCACGCAGGCCTTTGTCACCGCGCTGTCGGCACCGATGGCGCAGGGCCGCCTTTACGAGGTCGACATGCGCCTGCGTCCGTCGGGCACCCAGGGCCCCGTCGCGGTCAGCTTTGCAAGCTTCACTCAGTATCAGCAGAACGAAGCCTGGGTGTGGGAGCATCTGGCCCTGACCCGCGCCCGGACCATCGCCGGCGACCGCACCCTGACCACCGAAATAGAGGACTTCCGCACCAGCTTCCTGTCGGAACCGCGCGACAGCGGCAAGGTCCTGCGCGAAGTGGCGCAGATGCGCGAACGCCTCGCTGCGGCCAAGACTCCCGCTGGCGTCTGGGACGCCAAGAACGGGCCGGGGCGGATGATGGATATCGAATTGCTGTCACAGGCCGGCACGCTCACCTCCGCCTTCGCTGCCCGCGATGTGGCCTCCGGTCTTCGCGGCGCTGTCGCTGCCGGATGGCTGAATGACGCGGATGCAGAATACCTTGCTGATGGTTACCGTCTATTCTGGGCCGTGCAATGCGCAGCGCGGCTGCTCTCCGGCAAGGCTATTGATGCCGAAACCATGGGGGAGGGCGGGGCGCAGTTCCTCTGCCGCACCACCGGATTTGACCATCTGGAGGCGCTGGAACAGGAACTGCAAGACCGCTACAGCCGCTGCGCTGCGCTGATTGGCGAAACCTTGGAAAGGGAAGCGGCGGATGAAGAAGGGCAGCACTGAACAGGACCCGCGCGGTCTGATCTACGAGGCCTACCGGATCGAGGGCATCAGCGATTCCCAATGCCGCAGCATCTTCTTTGACTGGGCGCTGGGCATGGACGCTGCCCGCGACAGCCGCACGGATATTCAGGCGCTGCTGGATCTCTATGGCAATGCGCATCCGGAGCATCCAATGACCGCGGTGCTGCGTGACGGGCTGCAAGGTGCGGAAAAACCGCGCCGCCGCGGCGGCTGGCGCTCGCGCGAGCGCTAGGGCAGACGGCTACCAGAGGCTCAGTGTCTCAACAGACAGAATCGTGGGCAGGTGCCGGGCGATTTCCGACCAGCTTTCGCCCTCGTCAAAACTGGCAAAGACTGAGCCCGAGTTGGTTCCGAAATAGACGCCCGCCGCTGCATCGGTCGCCATCGCCTGGCGCAGCACGGTAAAGAAACACGCGCCCTGCGGCAGCCCGTCACGTTTGGCCTTCCAGGTCTCGCCGCCATCGGTGGACTTCCAAACCGCCGCCGAGGCATCCGGCGGAAACCGCCCGGCGGCATCACCGTTCAGCGGCAGCACCCAGATGGTATCCGGATCCTGCGGATGCACCGCAATGGGAAAACCGAAGGTGGAGGGCAGACCGGCGGTGATATCGCTCCAGGTGCGGCCGCCATCGGTGCTGCGGTAGGTGCCGTGATGGTTCTGCTGATAGAGCAGATCGCCCGGGCCGCGCTGCAAATTGTGCACGCAATGGCCGGTCTCGCCGTTGCGCGGTGCTGCCGGGTGATGATGTTCCGTGCAGAGCGTGTCGTTGGACAGGCGGTTGCGCCGCTCCCAGCTGTTGCCGCCATCCTCTGTGGCAAAGACCCCGGCGGCTGAGATGCCAAGCCACAGCTTGGCCGCATGGCCCGGATCGCTCAGCAACGTGTGCAAAACCAGCCCCGCCGCACCGGGGTTCCAGCTCTCGCGCGACGGATGGCCGTCGAGCGCCGCATTCCTTTCCCACGTTTTGCCGCCATCCCTGCTGGATAGAAGCGTGGCCGGATTGGTGCCTGCGTATAAAACCCCATGCGCGTGGTGCAGCGACCACACGGCCTTGAGATCCTCAAAAGGCACCTCCACTGGCTCCCAATTGAAAAACGCCGCTGTTTCCGGGTCCGAGGCCGCCCACTCATCAATCTGGCCATTGGACAGTTTGCTCAGCTCCCAGGCCTCGCCATCTGCAGAGCGCCAGACCCCGGCACCGGGCCAGTCGCCGCCGCCGCCCGCCCACACCATGCCGCTGTCCGGATCACCGATCACATGATTGATGCACCAGCCGTCGCAGTGCGGGCCGGAGACGCTCCAGCCCTTGCCGTCCGGTGTCAGAACAAAGGCGCCTTTTGTCGTGCCGATTAGAAGTCTTGCAGATAGAGTCATGGTAGCCTCCGGCCCTCAAGCATACCACAGCTTCGGGCCGCACCGAACCGGCAGCAGCGGCTGGGCGCACATCGGGTTTCTGCCTTGCTGATGCCGACAGTAAACGGAGCGTCAACATTCGTTAATTTTTCGCTAAATTGGACGTAAATTGTCCCAATTCTGCCCGGATTGACCGGCACCTTGCCATTGACCCCGCCCTCCGGACCCTCACCCGGCGGCGGCTTTATACGGCAAGGAGCTGACCCATGAAGATCATTCGCAGTCTTGCACTTGGTGCCCTCGGGCTGGCGGTTTCTGCCTGTGCACAGGTGGATCTGCCATCCCGGAACCTCCCGTTTGAGCCTATGCCCGACGCCGCAATCAGCGTGCCTGACGGGTATGAGACACTGCCGCAGGCGGACCCGGTTCCGGCTCTGCGCGTCAGCCGTGTTACCGTGTCGGTGCCGCGCAGTCTCAAGGTCTCGGAATCCAACAGCTATCTGCCCAAGGGCGACATCGTATGGCGCGAGGATCCTCATGGCGACCGCTACACACAGGTGCAGGCGATCGTGCAGGCCGCGATGGAACGCGGCACCACCACCATGAACGGCCCGATCAAGGCGCACCTCAGTGTCGAGGTGCAACGCTTCCACGCGCTGACGCAGAAGGCGCGCTATACCACTGGCGGCATTCACGCCATCACCTTCAAGATGCGGCTGACGGACCCGGCCACCGGCGCCCTGCTGCGGCCTGAAAAGGTGATCGAGGCTGACCTCAAGGCCTTTGGCGGCGCCCGCGCACTGGAAGCCATGGCGCGCGGCCAAACCCAGAAGGTCCGCATCACCGGCCATTTGTCCAACGTGATCCGCCAGGAGCTGATCAAACCCGGCAGCTACAAGAATCCCCGCCTGGGCCTGCTGCAGGCCCTGCAGTAACGCCGGCGCGACGAGCGAAAGTTCTGAGGAGAGGGGCCACGCGGCCCCTTTTCCTGTTCGGGGCTAAGGGATAAGAGAGCCCTATGACAGCCTCCTCCGATGCGCTCCAGCGCCCCCGCGTTAAAATGAAGCCCAAGTCCAACGCCCGCGCCATCCGGCACGGGTTTCCCTGGGTTTATGCCAATGAACTGGTGACCGACCGCCGCACCCGCAAGCTGGTTCCCGGCACCCTGGCGGTGCTGGAGGATGAGGCGCAGCGCCCGCTGGGGCTGGTCTCGGTCAATCCTGAAAGCAAGATCATCGCCCGGATGCTCGACCGCGACCCGGAGGCGGAAATTGACCAGGCGTGGTTCGCCGCTCGCCTCACCCGTGCGCTGGAGATGCGCCAACGGCTCTATGATGCGCCCTTCTACCGGCTGGTGCATGCCGAATCCGATGGCCTGCCCGGCGTGGTGATCGACCGCTTCGGCGCGGCTTGCGTGGTGCAGCCCAACGCCGCCTGGGCAGAAGCGCATCTGGATATGCTCACCGCTGCCCTCGCAGAAGTGACCGGCGCCGAAGTGATCCTGAAAAACGCCTCCGGCCGCACCCGCGGGCTGGAAGGTCTGGATGACGTGAACCAGACCCTGCTGGGCGCGGCCCCCGCCGCGCCGGTGCCGGTGCAGATGAACGGCGCCACCTATATGGCCGACCTCACTGGCGGCCAGAAAACCGGGCTGTTCTTTGATCAGCGCGAAAACCACGCCTTTGCCGCCCGCCTCACTGCGCCCGGCGCCAAGGTGCTGGATGTGTTTTCCCACGTCGGCGGCTTTGGCCTGGCGATGCTGGCAGGCGGGGCAGGGCAGGCCACTTGCGTCGACGGTTCCGCCGCCGCGCTGGAACTGGCCGCGCAGGGGGCCGAGGCCGGCGGTTTCAAGGACAAGTTCACTGCCCGCCAGGGCGATGCTTTCGACGTGCTGACGGCGCTGGGGCAGGAGGGCGAAACCTTCGACGTCGTCATCTGCGACCCGCCCGCTTTTGCACCCTCGAAACAGGCGCTTGAGGCCGGTCTGCGCGCCTATGAGCGCGTCGCCAAACTGGCAGCACCCTTGGTGAAACCCGGCGGCTATCTGGGCCTCTGTTCCTGCTCGCACGCCGCCGACCTCACCCGCTTTCGCAACGCCTCGGCCCGCGGCATCGGCAAGGGAGGCCGCCGGGCGGCGCTCATCCATACCGGATATGCAGGCCCCGACCACCCGCAATTGCCGCAGCTGGCCGAAAGCGGCTATCTGAAGGCCGTCTTCTTCCGGCTGGACTGACGCGGGTGAAGCTGCTCCTCGACACTTGCGTCCTGTATCCCACGGTGATGCGGGAGATGCTGCTGGGGGCGGCGCGCCTCGGCCATTTCACCCCGCTCTGGTCTGCCCGCATCCTGGGGGAGTGGGAGCGCGCGGCGCTTAAACTCGGCCCCGCAGGCGCGGCCCAGGCCAAGGCAGAGATTGCCCTGATCCGCGCGGGCTGGCCCAAGGCGGAGGTCGCTCCGGCACCAGGGGTTGAGGCGCGTCTCTGGCTGCCCGACAGCGCTGACACCCATGTGCTGGCCGCTGCCATAGCAGGCCACGCCGACGCCATCGTCACGGTCAATAACAAGGACTTCCCCCGCCACACCTTGGCAGAAGAGGGCCTGGACCGCCTCGGCCCCGACGAACTCCTTTACCGCTTCTGGCTGCAGGACAGCATCGGCATGGAGGCGCTGGGAACCCAGGTGCTGGCCGAAGCCAACCGGCTGTCCGGCGGCAGCTGGGAGATCCGCCCGCTCCTGAAAAAAGCCCGTCTGCCGCGGCTGGCCAAGGCGCTGGCGCGGTAACAGAACCACAGCCTGCAAATTTGCACGGCATTCTTCCAGCTTTCCGCTTGGCCGCTGCTGCGGTTCCCGTTTATCAAACGGAAAAGCCTGTTATTTAAAACATTTTTCAGGGACCAGAAATGCCAGCCAAACCTTGCCGCACCGCACTGCCCCCCCGTTCTCCGTCCCGTGCCCTCTCCGGACTGGCCATGGCGGCGGTGCTTGGGCTGTCCGCCTGCGCCAAGACGCCGGTGCCTTCTGTCCCTGCTCAGCCGGGCAAGTCGATCTCCGAAGCGCATGAGGCCGTCCGCCAGTGCGCTCCCGTTGCCCCCAAGGGCGGTAAGAATGCGGTTACCGGCAGTTATGTGGCCGGCGTGCTGTTGGGCGGGCTGATTATCGGCCCGGTGATCGTCGCCTCGAACGAGGATCACATCCGCGCCAACGGCGCCCGGCGCGCGGTGGACAAATGCCTGGAGGCACAAGGCTATACCCGCCGGGAAATGACGCCGGAGGAAGCGGCCTTCCTGAACGCGCTCTATGGATATCAGCGGCAGATTTTCCTGGATCACCTGGTGGCAGGCGGCACGCTCGAAGGGTTCAAGCAGGAATACGACGTTCAGTATCGCCGTTTCATCTTTTCTGAAATACTCCGGGGAGTTTGAGGGGCCGGCCCCTCAAATCCGCTGCGGCCTCAGCCCTTGGCCCATTTGTCTTCCAACCGCTCCAGCGCCGCGATGCGCTCTTCGGTTTTGGGGTGGCTCATCAGCCAGGCAGGCGCCATGCCGGCGCGTTGCTGGGTCAGTTCCTCAAGCTTCGCAAACAGGCTTTTCTGGGGTTCCAGGCCAATGCCCGCCTTGGTCAGCAGCGCCGCGGCGTATTCATCGGCCTCATACTCATCCCCGCGCGACAGCCGCGCCGCCAGCAGTCCGGTCAGCATCCCGGCAATCCACGGCCCGATAAAGGGGATATAGCGGCCCAGGATCATCATCAGCGCAGTGCGCAGCGCATTCTGGCCGGAGAAGTCGATCATCCGCTTCTTCGCGTGCCCCAGCGCCACATGGCCCAGCTCATGGGCAATGACGGAGGCCATCTCCTCGGCGCTGACATCACCGTTCTGGTACTTGCGGTAAAACCCGCGGGTGATGAAGATCCGCCCGTCCGGCGCTGCCAGCCCGTTCACCGGGTCGACCTCGTAGATATGCACCGGGATGCGGGCCACGTTCAGAGCCGCCGCCAGCCGGTCGGTCAGCTGCTTCAGCTTGGGGTCAGCCAGCTCGGTTGAGCGCTGGTCCAGCTCCCGGTGGGTGCGCCAGATCGAAATCCGGTACATCACAAGGCCATAGGCAACGGCCAGCAGTATGGGCAAGAGGCGCAGCATGCCTCAGATATGGGCCGGAACGGGCGGCAGCGCAAGGCGTGCCGCCCGCCCGAAGCTTCAGGACGCCAGCCAGTAGTACAGCGGCAGCCCAACCGTGATGTTGAACGGGAAGGTCACCCCCAGCGACAGCGTCAGGTAAATGCCCGATTCCGCCTTGGGCAGGGCGATCTTCATCGCCGCAGGCACCGCGATGTATGAGGCCGAGGCCGCCAGCACCATCAAGAGGAACAGGCTGCCGCTTCCCAGTCCGACCACCCAGCCCGCGCCATAGGCCAGCAGCGCGCCAATGACCGGCATCGCCGCACCAAAGACAAACAGCCCCGGCGACAGCATCTCCCGGTTCTTGATCAGGCTGCGGCCCGCCGACAGGCCCATGTCCAGCAGGAACAGGCACAGGATGCCGGTAAAAGGGGTGACGATGAAGGGGGCAATCAGCTCCATCCCCTTGCCGCCGGTGATCGCACCGATCGCAAAGGCACCCAAAAGCAGCACAACCGAGCCATTGGCCAGCAGCTCGCGCCAGAACCCTTCCGGCCGCTCGCCGTTGCTGCCGGTGCTATGTGCCAGCCACAGCGCCGACAGGATCGCAGGCACCTCCATCGCCGCGGCCACCGCCACCATGTAGCCGTCATAGACCACCCCGGTCAGCTCCAAGAGGCTGGTTGCGGTGACAAAGGTCACGATGGAGATCGAGCCGTAATGCCCGGCCACCGCCGCCGCGTTCAGCGGGTCGAGCCGGGTCAAGACCTTAAGCAGCGCAAAGGCAAGGAACGGCAGAAGGAACGACAGCGCCACCCCCGCCAGGATGGTGGCAAACAGATCCGGGCTCAGCCCGTGCTCGGCCAGGCTGGCGCCGCCCTTGAAGCCGATCGCCAGCAGCAGGTAAAGCGACATGAACTTGGCTGCGCCTTCGGGGATCGAAAGGTCGCTGCGGGCAAAGGCTGCAATCAGGCCAAGGGCAAAGAACAGGATCGTGGGCACCAGCAAACTGCTGGCCAGCGTTTCGAGGGCGGTGGGCATCTGTCTCTCCATTCCGTTTTTTGCCCTCATGAATTGCACTGCAGCATAGTTCCAATATATTGTTTCTAAGTTTCACATAGGATCAGGCTATATTATGCGCCCAACCCTGCGTCAGCTCGAGTACATTGTCGCCGTGGCCCGGCTCGGCCAGTTCGGCCTGGCCGCGGAGGCGCTGAACGTCAGCCAGCCCAGCCTTTCGGCGCAGATTTCCGCGGTGGAGGAGGATCTGGGCACCCGGCTGTTCAAACGCGGCCGCGCCGGCGCCCAGCCCACCGCAATGGGGGCAGAGGTGATCCGCCGGTCGCAGCGGATACTGGGAGAGGTCGACGACCTGCGTGCGGCCGTTACCGGCGGCGTGCCGTTCGGCGGGCGGCTGCGGCTGGGGGTCTTGCCCTCGATCGGACCCTATCTGCTGCCCAAAGCGGTCAGCGCCATCCACCGCACCCAGCCCAGCCTGCGTGTCATCGTGCGCGAGGAAAACACCCGCGACCTGGAGCAGGGGCTGAAGGCGGGACGCTTCGACATGATCATCTCCACGCCGGAGGATCACCCCAACACCCACCAAGTCAGGCTGTTCAACGAACGCCTGTGGATCGCTGCCGCACTGGACGATCCGCTGGCGGAGCAGGCTGGTCCTGTTGATGGCAAGTCCCTGCGGGGTCGCAATTTTCTGACCCTGGACAGCGGCCACCGGCTGTCGCGTATCGTTTATGCGCTGGCCTCGGGTTTTGGCGGGGTGGTGGCCGACGACTACGAGGGCACCAGCCTCGATTCGATCCGCCTGATGGCGGCCTCCGGCGCGGGCATTGCGGTGCTGCCGGAGCTTTACACCCTGCGCCAGCCGAAGGGCCACAGCGAGGTGATCTTCCGCCCGCTGGCGGCCGAAGGCGCCAGCCGCGACATCGCGCTGCTGCAGCGGGCAGGGGAGGAAAGCCAGGCCGGCACCGGCTTCGTCAGCGCCGCGCTGCTGGATGTGGCCCGCGAATTTGGCCTCAGCACTGGCGCAGCGGAGCCTGCCGCCAGCCCTGACGTCCAGTGATAGCAGCCATGCAAAAACCGCACTCGCTGCACCGCCCCGCATCCAGTATGGGGTGCGTTCCCAAAGACACCAGATAACAACGGCTTCCGGCACATGGCACCGCTCTCTCAGCTCCGCAATATCGCCGACACCGGCGAGACCCTGCACCGCAGCGGCTGTGCGCCCTACAAGATCGAGAAGTACCTGCAGTTCTATGCCCGCAAACAGGGCATCAACGTGATCGTGCAGGCGACCCCCACCTCTATTTCCTGCCAGTTCCCGGACGAGGACAACCAGTTCATCATCCGCCGGCTGGAGCCCGCCCAGATCAACCTCAGCCTGCTGGCGCGCACCATCATCCGCATCAACGCGGTTGAGGACCCGGGGATCGAGGAGCCGGGCCGCTATCCCGGCTGGCTGATCATGCTGGCCAATATCGCCATCCCGCCCGCCTTCCTGACCCTGATCGGCAGCGCACTGACCACCATTGCCCTGTCAGCGGTGCTCGGCTTGCTGGTCTGGCTCTGCCAGCTGTTCTGCCGCGGCGACCGGGTAATCCTGGTGGAGTTCCTGTCGGCGCTGGTCGCGGGCCTCACCGTGTCGCTGGTCAGCAGCATGGGGGTGGAGGTGCCGGTCTGGGGCACTTGCATCGCCGCCATTGTGCTGTTCGTGCCGGGGCTGTCGATTGCCAACTCCTTGGAATGCCTTGCCTTCAACGACGTGATTTCCGGCTCCAGCCTGTTTGCACAGTCGATCTTTGTGCTGATGAAGCTGTTTATCGGCATCTACATCGGCGTCAGTATCGGTGCGGCGCTGTGGGGAACAACGCCCCAGGTGGCGAACGTGAACGAAGTCCTGTGGTGGATGCCCTTTCTGGCGCTGCCGGCGCTGTCGTTCTCAATCGGGGTGATCTTCAACGCCCGGCTGGCCGACATCCTGCGGGCGCTGCCGGTCACCGTGCTGGGCATGTGGGGGCCGCTCTACCTGGGCTTCGGCGGCGGCTGGATCGTCGGCACCTGGGTCACCGCCATGTGCATCACCCTTTACGGCACCTGGCTCGCTAAGACGCTGAACCTGACCGGCGCCATCTACATCGTGCAGGGCATCCTCATTCTGGTTCCCGGCAGCCGGGTGCTGATGAGCGCCACCCAGTCGCTGTTCAACGAAACCCTGATGGCGGATGCCAGCATCGGCCTGTCGGCGCTTCTGATGTTCTCCGCCATCGTGGCGGGGCAGGTGACGGCACTGGCGCTTTATTCACAGAAGAACCGCAACCTCGCCAGCTAGGCGCTGCGCTCAGCCGCCGGCAGTTCCCATTCACCGCCAGTCAGGGGCGCGTCAGAGGCTGAGGGCCAGCCGCTGGCGGTCACCGCATCCTGCAGCGCAGCGTAACAGTCGGGATCGATGCCGGGGCCTGCCAAGTCATCCATGATGGCATAGGTCTTCTCCAGCGGCAGTGCCGCGCGGTAGGGGCGGTCGGCGGTCAGCGCATCAAAGATATCGGCCACCGCCATCACCCGCATTTCCTGGGTCAGGCGGCTGGCGTCCAGGCCATAGGGGTAACCCTTGCCGTCCAGCCGCTCGTGATGCGCCGCGCTCACATCCGCCAATTCGCGGAAGGCATGTATCCGGCTCAGTACCTCATGTCCCAGCACCGGGTGCCGCTTCATCAGGGCAAATTCCTCGTCCGTCATCTTGCCGGGCTTGTCCAGAATGGTGTTGGAGATCCCCAGCTTGCCGATGTCATGCAACAGCGCCCCGCGCACCATCCAGCGGCGCCGTTCCGGCGTGTATCCCAGCTGGTCACAGATCATGCCGGTATAGCGCGCCACCCGCTGCGAATGGCCGTGGGTAAAGGGGCTCTTGGCGTCGATCACCAGCGAGAACGCGCGGGCGATCTCATCCAGGTACTCCTCGTCAACGGCATGGATGTGCTGCGCCTGCGGGGTGGCAAAGACTTCGGCCTCCAGCCCGGGGTCCTGCAGGTCAGGCAGGAACCGCGGCCGCCGGAGCACAGCGGTGAAGACCGGCACCAGATCCGGGTCGAACCAGCTGCCTGCGCGCCGCTCCAGCTCCTCCGCGGCGGCCTCCGCCCCCAGATCGGTGGCAAAGACATCCGCCACCTGCGCCATCAGCGCAATGCGCGCGAACAGCGGGATCGCCTCGCCCTTCAGGCCCAGCGGCTGACCGCCGCCGTCCCAATGCTCATCCAGGCAGGCGATACCCTCCGCCACATCCTCCGAGAACCGCATCTGCCGGGCAATCGCCGCACCGCGGTTGCAGCGGGTCTCAATCAGCTCTCCGGCAATTTCAGTGTTCTTTGCCAGCACTTGCTTCAGCGTCTTCAGCCGGGTCCAGGGCGCCGCATTGGCCGCAGTATTGCGCCAAAGGAACGCCAGCCCCTGGCGTACACCGCTGACGGTCTTGAAGCTGCGTTTGAAGGAAAGATCATCGGCCATATACAGCTGGCAGATGCGGGCGGCGTTGGAACTGCAGCCCAGATCCTTCATCAAGAGGGTGAAATAGAGATCGGAGCGCGCTTGCGGCGCCAGCCCCAGCTCTGCCGCCACCTGCATGCCGATCCAGCAGCAGCGCACGCAATGGCCCTTGGGCTGGCCTTCTGTCAGGTCCAGCGCATGGCTGAGCGCGCCCAGCAGTTCACCAAGCCGCAGGATGTCCTGCGGCGCGGCGGTGCCGGCCTGACCGGGACTGTAGGGAGAAGTGTAATGTGTCATGGGCCTTCTGCAGGGCAAGTGCGGAAGGCCCATGACAACACGGGCAGGGTTAACCTGCCCTGACCCGGCGCAGGATAGGGGTGGGGATTCTGCGCCGGATTTTCGTAAAATTTCCAGGGCCGCCGGATAGGCAGCCCCATGTTCTGATTTTGAGGGCCGCAGGAAGGCCGCCCTTGCCAGGATTTCCGGGGCGGGCAGCACCGCCCCAGGGGCCCCGGCCCTAGTTCACACCCAGTTTTCCCGGGAACTCTATGTTGATCTCCAGACTCGACAACTCGTCACCGCGCTCCATGCGGATGTCGATCGCCTCGTCGCCGATCTGCATGTGGCGGCGGATCACGTCCAGGATCTCGCGCTGCAATTGCGGCAGGCAGTCGGGGCGGGCGCCGCCGCTGCCGCTGCGCTCATGCGCCAGCAGGATCTGCAGCCGTTCCTTGGCGGTGCTGGCCGAGGCCTTGCGGGGGCGGAGGGAAAATCCGAACATTCTTACACCGCCCGCCGGAACAGCCGCTGCAGCAGCCCGCGGCGCGGGTCGGCGGCAATCCGCATCTCGATCTGCTCGCCGATCAGCCGGCCCACCGCATCCTCATATGCGGCCGCTGCCGCAGACGGATCATCCAGCACCACCGGCACGCCCAGGTTGGAGGCGCGCAGCACCGCCTTGCTTTCAGGAATGATTCCCAGCAGCGGCACCGCCAGAACTTCCAGCACGTCTTCCACCGTCATCATCTCGCCGCTGTCGACACGGGCCTTGTCATGGCGGGTGATCAGCACCTGCGCCTTCACCGGCTCGGCGCCGGTCTTGCCGGCCCGCTCGGTGATGCTGTTCAGGAGCCCCAGCACCCGGTCGCTGTCGCGAACCGAGGACACTTCGGGGTTGGTCACCACAATGGCCTCATCGGCGAAATGCATCGCCATCTGGGCGCCGCGCTCGATCCCTGCCGGGCTGTCGCAGATGATGTAGTCGAACTCCTTGCGCAGTTCATCCAGAACGGTCTCGACGCCCGCCTTGGTCAGCGCGTCCTTGTCGCGGGTTTGCGAGGTCGGCAGCACCGCCAGGTTCTCCAGGCGCCGGTCGCGGATCAGCGCCTGCTTCAGCTTGGCGTCGCCCTGAATGACATTGATGAAGTCGAACACCACCCGGCGCTCGCAGCCCATGATCATGTCCAGGTTGCGCAAGCCCACGTCGAAATCGATCACCACAGTCTTATGCCCGCGCCGCGCCAGCTCTGCGCCCACCGCCGCCGAGGTTGTGGTCTTGCCGACGCCGCCCTTGCCCGAGGTGACAACGATCACCTTGCCCAGCGGTTCTTCCAATGTCAGGTCCTTGCTCATTACAGTGCCTCCACACACAGCCGGCCATCGCGCAGGAAAACCTGTGCTGCGCGGTTCAATAGCTCCGGCTCCAAATTCTCGTTCGTCCGGTAAAGGCCCGCCACCGCCAGCAGCTCCGCGTCCAGCCGCTGGCAGAAGATGCGGGCGCTCTCATCGCCTTCGGCTCCGGCCATGGCGCGGCCCCGAAGCAGGCCGTAGACATGGATATTGCCGCGCGCGATCAGTTCCGCGCCGGAGCTGACGGGGCCAACCACCACCAGATCGCCGCCCTCGGCCACCACCGTCTGGCCGGAACGCACCGGCCGGGTGATCACTACATTTTCCGGCGGGCGCAGTTTCTTGGGGATTTCACGGCGGGTGCCGGGGCCAGTGTTCAGCGGCGCATCCTTGCCGCTGGCCAGCGTGATCAGCCCGGCGTCCTCTGCAGCAGCGGCCTGGGCGGGGGTGGCGTTCTGCACCCCGAACACCGCCAGGTCGCGGCTGCGCAGGCTGTCAGCCAGCGCCCGCAGTTCAGCAGGCCGGTTCAGCCCCGGCGCCTGCGCCAGATCCAGAATCAGCGGTGCACCGTCAAAGAAATGCGGGCTCCAGCGCAGCTGCGCGTCCAAGGCGGCATAAAACGCCTGATCCAGCGGCCCGTCCTCGGGGCGCAGGGCAACAGCAGTAAAATAGCGCCCGCGGATCTGGAACGGCTTCACGCTGGCGGCAGGCGCGCTGCCACGGGGTTTTATGTCTTGATGCGGCACGCTCACGCGATGCTCCTGCTCGGGGATTGGCGGGTTTTGCTGCCGCGCCTTTTTCTCTTGGGTAGCCCTTGCGGGATACGCCGTTCAACCATGGCAGGGCGGGTTCGGCGGACAAGCGCCTGCGCTGTGCCGGAGCGGCGGATTTCCGCAGGCGATCCATCTGCGGTTGAGCAGAAAAGGGTTGCCGTTCCCGCTGCCGCCAGCTGCCGCTGTCCGGGTCTACAGGGCCAGCGGTGAGGACCGGCCCGAGGTCTCCAGCTCCCAGCTGGCGGACCAGTCTGCGCCCCGGCGTTCCAGCACCAGATAGTTGCGCTCCGCCGCATACCGCCCGGCCTGACCGGGGATTCTGCGGATGCGGATCGGGTGGCCGGGCAGGGGCGCATCGCCCAGCCACGAGAGCAGCCCCAGCGCCTTCGCCCAGGCCTTGGGCGGTGCCCGGTGGGAAATGCCGGAGGCCACCAGCTGGTGCAAAACCTTGCCGCCGCCAAGCGCCATCTCGCCCCGTGCGGCCAGGTGGATCTCGCCGGAAACGGCCGTGACCTCGTGCCCTTCTTGCGCTGCCATGTCCCGCAGCATCCGCAGCATCCGCCGCCATGAGGCCCGGTGCGCCCGGCTTTGCCACTGGTCGCGCAGGTCGTCCTCGTATTTCTGCATCCGCGGGATCAGCACCATCAGGAATTCCAGCAGCGACAACCGCGGCCCCAGCAGCGGCACGCTGGACAGGATCAGGCTGCGCCCGGCAAAGCGTTTCTCTGCCGCTGCTTTCATCAACCGCCAGCCGCTCCGCGCCATCACCCGCCGCCGGCTGCGTTCGGAGCGCAGATCGGGCGCCAGCAGCCGCAGCCCCGGCGCTTCGATGCACCAGCCCAGATGGCTGCCTTCGGGATCGGCAAAACGGGCAGGCAGGTCCCCATCGCAGCAGCCGTGCTGAAACAGCAGCGCCGCCTCCCGTGCAGCGGAAAACAGCGTCTGGCCGACAGGGGAATAGGTGCGCGAACGGCGCAAGGACCCCCAGCCGTCGCAGATGTCATGATCGTCCCACTGCATCAGCGACGGCACTCGCGCTGCGATCCAGGCAAACTCCGGTGCGGTGTAGACTGCCAAGTAGCGCTGCAGGAAACGCTCGCGCAGGTGGTGCATCAGATTCGCCAGGTCCGCGCGCGCGGGATCGCGGGGAATGCGGTCCGGCCAATCTTGGCTCAAGGGATGGCCGTCTGTCACCTCATCCGCATAGACTTGGTCACCGCCATGCAGCAGCAGCGAGAAGGGGTGTTCCGCATGCTCCGCGCCCATCCGCGCCCACATGGCGTTGCGCTCGGCCCCGTCGCGGTCCAGGTCACCATGCTCCTCGCCGTTGCAGGCGGCATAGGCGATCCGCAGATCGCCGCCAAAACCGCCTGCCAGCTCATAGCGCGTGCCGTTCCACTGGTAGGCGGAAGGGCAGTCCGCCGGCAGGCTGAACCGCGCCCGCAGCACCGTACGGGTGCTGTACTCCGCCAGCGTTGCGGGCTGCGCTTCTCCGCGGTCCAGCTGAACAGGCGGCAGAGCCGCGCCTTTGGGCGCGATGAACAAGGCGGCCAGATGCATCCGGCCATCGCGCAGATCATCAAGGATCAGGATCGGGCCGGTTATTCGGCCTGTTGCCGGGCCTGTTATCGGGCCTGTTGTACGGGTGCTGCTGCTCATGCCGTCACAGCACCTAGGTGCGGGCGGCGGCGCAATCAACCGCTGGCGGCATGACTTTGTGGGGTCGTCCGGGTCTGCGGCAGAATTGCCGGTGGCGCTTCCTGGGCGGGTGTGGTCTGACTGCCCCCATATTGCCCAGCCGCCTCCGGCCCGCCCGAAGGCGCGGATTTTTCAGGAGATTTGACATGCAATGGAGTTTTCTGGCCGCCGCCCTTCTGGCCGCCCTGTGGATGATTGTTCATGCCTTTGTGGGAGGCCGTGAATGCGCCCGTCCCCTGGCGCAGGACCGGCAGCTGCCGGATGTGGTGCGTGAGACCACGCTCTTGTGCTGGCATCTGGTCACCGGCTGCCTGGCACTGATGGCGCTGTTCCTGTTCCTCGGCGCCCGCGGATATGACGGGCTGGCGCTGGCCGGAACTGCAATGGCCGCGATGATGGCGGTGGTTGGCCTGCTGCTGCCGCCGCTGCGCCGGGCGGGTTATGGCCTGCTGCCGCAAGGGTGGCTGTTTGTGCCTGTGGCCGCTCTGGGCGCTTGGGGGCTGGCGGGCGGTTAGCGCCAGGTTAAACACCAGGGCGGCCCTCCCGCCCGTCCAGCGTGCATGCGGCATGCCCGCCGCCCGGTTGGGCCCGGCGCCGGAGCCGCGGCTCCGGCGCGCATCCTGCCCGCAGGGCAGGATGCCATACCCAAGGCTGCAAGGGGGTGCGGCATCAGCCGCAGCATCTGCAGGCGCGGGAGGGCTGCCGGGTTTGGGGAAATGACCTAGCGGCTCAGCTCCCGCATGCCGCGTTCCAGGCCGTCCAGGGTCATCGGCACCATCCGGTTTTCGAAAATCTCACGGATCATGCCGATCGAATGGGTGTAGTCCCAGTATTTCTCCGGCACCGGGTTGATCCACAGGTTCGACGTCCAGGCCTCCCGCGCGCGCTGCAGCCAGACCTGGCCCGCTTCCTCGTTCCAATGCTCATTGGCGCCGCCGGGATAGGCGATCTCGTAAGGCGACATCGAGGCATCGCCGACGAAGATGCATTTGTAATCCGGCCCGTAGGTGCGCAGCACCTCATGGGTCGGGGTCTTCTCGTTCCAGCGGCGCTTGTTATCGCGCCAGACGCCCTCATAGAGGCAATTGTGGAAGTAGTAGTATTCCAGGTGCTTGAACTCGGCGCGGGCGGCAGAGAACAGCTCCTCCACCACCTGGATATGCGGATCCATCGAGCCGCCCACGTCAAGAAACAGCAAGACCTTCACCGCATTGTGCCGCTCAGGCCGGGTTTTCACGTCCAGATAGCCGTGCTCAGCAGTGGAACGGATGGTGCCGTCCAGATCCAGTTCCTCCTGCGCGCCCTCACGCACCCAGCGGCGCAGCCGCTTCAGGGCGACCTTGATGTTGCGGGTGCCCAGTTCCACATCGCCGTCGAGGTTCTTGAACTCGCGCTTGTCCCAGACCTTGACCGCGCGCTGATGGCGGCTCTTGTCCTGGCCGATGCGCACGCCTTCGGGGTTGTAGCCATAGGCGCCAAAGGGCGAGGTGCCCGCTGTCCCGATCCACTTGTTGCCGCCCTGATGGCGGCCCTGCTGTTCCTTCAGCCGCTCCTTCAGCGTCTCCATCAGCTTGTCGAAGCCGCCAAGCGCTTCGATCTCGGCCTTTTCCTCCGCGCTCAGATGCTTCTCGGCCATCTTGCGCAGCCATTCCTCGGGAATGTCCACCGCCTCCATCACGGCATCAGCAGGGATCGCCTCCAAGCCTTCAAAGGTGGCGGCAAAGGCGCGGTCGAATTTGTCGATGTTGCGCTCATCCTTCACCATCGCCGCGCGGGCGAGGAAGTAGAACGCCTCGATGTCATAGGTCGCAAGCCCCGCCTTCATGCCTTCCAGGAAGGTAAGGTACTCGCGCAGGGAAACCGGAATGGACGCCTTGCGCAGGTTTTCAAAGAAGGGCTGGAACATCGCGGGCCTCTGTCAGCAGTTACGCCAGCACCCGGTGGGTCAGGATGGTTGCCAGCAGCCCCAGAATACCAAAGATAATGGCATAGACAGCCCCGTATTGCAGCATGTCCAGGGTGTTGCCGCCACGTTTGCGGGCCTTCAGGGCGCCAATCAGGCCGCCCAGCAGAACGCCGATGATTACGATCATGGTTCTATCCGTCTGTTGTCTTTCAGGGTCAGTTTCTTGCGGGCCGTATCAGGAGCCGGTGGGGCGCAGCGCGGCGACTTCCTCCAGCCGGGCCTCGACCACCCAGTCCGGGCCAAAGCCGTATCGCGCCCATCCCAGGCTGTCCAGCCTGACCCGGCGCGCCTCAACCTGGCGGCCCTCCAGCTCCAGCGCCTCCGCTTGCAGCATCAGCAGCGTCGACAGCAGGGCAGCGTTTTCATGCGCGGCCGCGGCAGCTGCGGCAGGTTTCAGCCGGGCCAAGGCCGAGGCGCCGTTGCCGGTGGCAATGTCATAGGCCGCCAGCTGTACCGCGACCTTGGCCTGGTGGATGCCGGTGCCGGGCAGCCGCTTAAGGAAATCCTGCGCGGTCAGGAAATGCTGCAGTGCCAGCTCAGGCTCGCGGATGTGCAGCATCCGGCCCAGCGTATAGTGGCTCAGCGCCCGGCGGTGGTCGCTCCAGCCCAGGTCGCGGGCAATCTCTGCCGCCCTGTTGGCGGCGCGCAGCCGCTCCCGCAGGGACGCCTGCGGCCCCAGTGCCTGTTCATAAGCTGCGGCCCAGGCCCGCGGCGTGTCCGGCAAACCGGGCGCAGCGGCCCGTGCACCGCGCGGGTTCAGCCGGGCCAGGATGGCGGGCAGCCGGGCGGCAACCTGCTCCCGGCTCATGCCGGTTTTCAGCTCCGGCGCGTAGGTCGCCCGCAGGATCAGCATATCGAACCCGGTCAGCACCGCGTGCATGTTGTCGTCGTTGAAAACCGAATCCGGCAGCCGGTAGAGGTCATTCAGCGGCCCGATCGCCTGGGCGAGCTCCTCATGCAGGCAGTCGCGCACTTCCTGCGGGCTGGTGTCATTCGGAATGAACACCGCCAGCCGGTCCCGCTCGCGCAGCAAGGCCCAGTTGGTGCGCGGGCTGCGCCGGTTGCGCCGGTATTCCGCCAGCGAGGAGACATTGGGCACCACGAAACAGGCCGCCTTGGGCAGCGCCCGGCGGATCTCGTTCCGGGACACCATCTGAATGGTGATGCTGGCCGTCTCGCCAGCGACCCGGCGGATGGGAATTCCGGCCTCTGTGCGCAATCTGGCCAGCAACGCGTTCAGCTCGCGGCTGAAGCCGGGGGATGGCGTGCCGGTCACGCGCAGGGTGATCTGGGTCTCGAACCGGGTGAACTGGGGCAGGGTGCTGCCGCCCTCCAGCTGGAAATGCAAATCCAGGAAGTCGCGGGCGATTTCCGCGTTGGCGCGCTGCGGAGCTTGCGGGCGCGGTGTGGTGAACACCTTGACCGGCGGCAGCGCCAGCGTCGCGGCAGCGGCGCGGGTCGGGGCCTCGACACGGGGCACGGGGGCCGTGCAGGCGGCAAGGGCAAGCGCCGCCAGAACACCTGCAGCCGCCTTCATAAGGCTGCGCCCGCCGCTGCGGGGCTTCGTTTCCGGCTTGATAGTTGCGTCCGCGGGCACTCAGGCGTCTCCTGCTGGCCCGGCTGTCTCAGCCCGGCCCTGTTTCCTCTGATAGGGGAATGCATCAGCAATTTGAAGCGAAACAGGCAGACGCCGGGCAAAGCGCCCGCCGCCTGTGGCATCAGGCCGTGCCCTCAGCGCCGCCCGCGCGCCATAAAGGCCAGGCGTTCGAACAGATGCACGTCCTGCTCGTTCTTCAAGAGCGCCCCGTGCAGCTTGGGCAGGGCATTGGCGCCGTCCCGCGCAATGTCCTCCGGGCTCAGGTCCTCGGCCAGCAGCAGTTTCAGCCAGTCGATCACCTCAGAGGTCGAGGGCTTCTTCTTCAAGCCTTGCGTCTCGCGGATCTCATAGAACTGCGTCAGCGCCGCGGTCAGCAGCGCCTCCTTGATGCCCGGGTGATGCACCTCGACGATTTTCTTCATCGTTTCCGCATCCGGGAAGCGGATGTAGTGGAAGAAACAGCGGCGCAGGAAGGCGTCGGGCAGCTCTTTCTCGTTGTTGGAGGTGATGATCATGATCGGGCGGTGCTTCGCCTTGATCGTCTCGCCGGTCTCGTAGACGTGGAACTCCATCTTGTCGAGCTCCTGCAAGAGGTCGTTCGGAAACTCGATGTCAGCCTTGTCGATTTCGTCAATCAGCAGCACGACCTTCTCGTCCGCCTCAAACGCTTCCCACAGCTTGCCCTTGCGGATGTAGTTCTTCACGTCATGCACGCGTTCTTCGCCCAGCTGGCTGTCGCGCAGGCGGCTGACGGCATCGTATTCATAGAGGCCTTGCTGGGCACGGGTGGTGGACTTCACGTTCCACTCGATCATCCGCAGCCCCAGCGCTTCTGCAACCTGCTTGGCCAGCTCGGTTTTGCCGGTGCCGGGTTCACCCTTGACCAGCAGCGGCCGCTCCAGCGTCACCGCCGCATTTACCGCAACCTTCAGGTCGTCGGTTGCAACATATTCCTTAGTGCCCTGAAATCGCATATCTTTCCCGTCTCAGCCGTGGTTGCCGTCTTGTTATCACGGTTTTAACCAAACAGCGCCACTATTGTGTAGTGACATTCCTGTCCGATAGGGATAAACGCTGCGGCAGAGGGGGATCCAAAGTGTTGAGGTATAGTTTATGACCAGCATGATGGGCCAGACCGAAGGAGCCGAAATGAAGCAAGAAGTGTTTCTGCCGGACGACTACCGACCGGCCGAAGATGAGCCGTTCATGAACGAACGGCAACTTGAGTATTTCCGACGCAAACTATTGGAATGGAAGCAGGATCTGCTGGCAGACAGCCGCGACACGATTGAGGGGCTGCAGGACAGCACCCGCAATATTCCAGATGTCGCCGACCGCGCCAGCGAAGAGACCGACCGCGCGCTGGAGCTGCGCACCCGCGACCGCCAGCGCAAGCTGGTCGCCAAGATCGACTCGGCCCTGCGCCGCATCGACGAGGGCGAATACGGCTACTGCGAAGTGACCGGCGATCCGATCTCGCTGAAACGCCTGGATGCGCGTCCGATTGCAACCATGAGCCTGGAAGCGCAGGAGCGCCACGAGCGCCGCGAAAAGGTCCACCGCGACGATTAACCGCTGATTTTGGCGGCAACAACGCGACAAACATTGACGCCGGGGCCTTTTGCTCCGGCGTTTTTTGTTTCATTGGGGGCAGGCGGAGAATCTGCGGGAGCCCAATGGACCTCAAAGGCCTGAAAATAACCGTCATCGGCGCCGGCATCGGCGGCCTGGCTGCAGCGCTGTCGCTGCGCCGCTTCGGGGCGTCCGTCACCGTGCTGGAACAGGCCGAGGCGATCTCCGAGGTGGGCGCAGGCCTGCAGATCACCCCCAATGGCGTGCAGGTGCTGAAGGCGCTGGGGCTGGCGGATGATCTGGCCTGGTGCTCACAGCGCGCGCGCGCCGTGGTACTGCGCGGCCACCGCCGCGGCAAGCAGGTGCTGCGGCTGGATCTGGACGAGTACGCCGCCGGGCTGCCCTATTACTTCGTACACCGCTCCGACCTCATTGGCATCCTGGCCGGTGCTGCCCGGCGCGAAGGCGTGCAGGTGCGGCTGCTGCAAAAGGCAGAGCGCATCGAACCCGGTCCGCAGCCGGCCGTTCACCTGGTGAACGGTGCCCAGTGCGGCGGCGATCTGGTAGTCGGGGCCGACGGGCTGCATTCCAAAGCCCGGGTGGCTTTGAACGGCGAGCGCAAACCCGCCTTCACCGGCCAGGTCGCCTGGCGCGCCACGGTGCCCAACCACCTGAACCTGCCGCCGGAGGCGCAGGTGTTCATGGGGCCGGGGCGGCACCTGGTGGCTTACCCTTTGCGCGATGGCAGCCTGATGAACCTGGTCGCGGTGCAGGAGCGCCGGGCCTGGGCTGAGGAAGGCTGGAACCTCAAGGACGACCCCGCCAACCTGCGCGCCGCCTTCCGCGGTTTCGGCGGCAATGCTGCGGCGCTCTTGGAGGCGGTGGAGGAGGTGCTGCTGTGGGGGCTGTTCCGCCATCCGGTGGCAGAGCACTGGTTTGGCGAAAACACCGCCATTCTTGGCGACGCCGCGCATCCGACGCTGCCTTTTATGGCGCAAGGCGCCAATCTGGCGCTGGAGGATGCCTGGGTGCTGGCACGTTCCCTGCAAGAGGCAGCGGGGCTGAAATCCGGCCTGATGATGTACCAGGAGCGCCGCCGCGCGCGGGCAGAGAAGGTGGTGCAGGCCGCCAGCAACAACGCCTGGAAATACCATCTGCGCGCGCCGCTCAGCTGGCCTGCGCACCAGGTGCTGAAACTGGGCGGCCGCTTTGCCCCGGACCGCATGGTCAGCCAGTTCGACTGGATCTACCGCCACGACGTCACCGCCTGAATCAGGCCGGGGGCTGGGCGGGGGAGGCTCCCGCCCGTCGCGGTTTCATCGAAAATGAACCGCTCCCGTTGGGCGTGGCGCCGCGCTGACGCGCGGCGCGGGTTGTGTTCAGATGTCCAGGTCGACCCAGACCGGAACATGGTCGGACGGCTTTTCGCGGCCCCGCACATCCTTGTCGATCTGGCAGTCCCGCAGCAGGTCAGCGGCCTGCGGCGTGAGCAGGAAATGGTCGATGCGGATGCCGTCGTCGCGGTTCCAGGCGCCGGCCTGGTAATCCCAAAAGGAATAATGCCCCGGCCCCTGGTGCCGCGCCCGGAACGCCTCGGTGAAGCCCAGGTTGACGATCCGCTGAAACGCCGCACGGCTTTCCGGACGGTGCAGAGCGTCCTCGCGCCAGGCCTCCGGGCGCTTGGCGTCCTCGGCCTGCGGGATGATATTGTAGTCCCCGGCCATCAGCGCGGGCATCTCTTCGGCCATCAGCGCCGCGGCGCGGGTCTTCAGCCGCTCCATCCAGGCCAGCTTGTAGGCGTATTTGCCGCCCGCCACCGGGCTGCCGTCTGCCTCCAGCTCCACCGGGTTGCCATTCGGCAGATACAGGCCGCAGATCCGGATCGCCTGCTTGCCCACCACGGTGGCCTCGATCCAGCGCGCCTGTTCGTCGCTGTCGTCGCCGGGCAGGCCGCGGCTCACATCCTCCAGCGGCAGCTTGGACAGGATTGCCACGCCATTGAAGCTCTTCTGGCCGTGGGTTTCGACGTTGTAGCCGCGCTCCTCGAAGATCTCGCGCGGGAAGGCCTCATCCACTGACTTGATTTCCTGCAGCAGCACCACGTCGGGCTGCGCCTCATCCAGCCAGTCCGGCAGCGCCTGCGCCCGGGCCTTGATGCCATTGATGTTAAAAGTGGCGATTTTCATGGCTTGCCTCCGGCGCAGAATTCTTTATTCGGGGCCGATCTATCGCTGAATCAGCGTCCCGGGGCAAGCCCGATGCGCGATTCGCGAATCACCTTTGGCGCTGCGACTCACTGGCGTTTTGCACAGGTGAAAAATACCCCTCAGGTTGAGTTTCTTTATTTTGCAATAATATGCGTGTGAATAACACGGTGAATAACCTGTGGATGAATTGAAATAACTGAAATTGCGCAAAAAATAGCGGGTTGAAGTTAAAGTAAATGAAACTACAAAATACAATGTGAAATTGCATTTTATGTTTGCGCTGCGCGGCGCCCGTGCCAGCGTCAAGGAGCCTTTTGTCCTTAACGAATGGGGTTCCAAAATGACTGCTCAGCGTAAAATCCAGACCATCCGCGCCACCCGCCCGGCCGCAGGCGCCAGCCTGTTCGAGGGCGATGCAACAGAGATGTTCTCCTCCGGCTCCGCGCCTGAACTCAATGCGGGTCTGTCAGCAGGGGAAGGCGTTTCGCTGTTCTCCTCGGGCTCCATGCCGCAGACGGCAGAGAGCTGGGCAGGCGGGGAAACCGGGCTGTTCTCCAGCGGTTCGGCGCCGTCGGCCTGCAGCGAAACCGCGGCTGGCGATCTGGTGGAGATGTTCTCCTCTGGCTCCGCCCCTGCCGCCCGCGCTGACACCTCAGCGGGGGATTTGGTGCAGATGTTTTCTTCCGGGTCTGCACCCTTAAATCAATCTGAGGTTGCTTCCGGCAATTTGACTGAACTGTTTTCTTCTGGCTCCGCCCCGGCAATGGGAAATGAAACCGCCTCCGGCGATCTGACGGAAATGTTCTCGTCAGGCTCGGCCCCCGCGGCACAGGCCGGAACCGGCGCGGGCGAGGGGGTGGAAATGTTCTCCTCCGGCTCCGCTCCGGCCGCCACTGCAGAGGCGGGCGCGGGCGAGGGGACGCATCTGTTCTCCTCCGGCTCCGCTCCGGCGGCTGAGGCCCGCACCAGCAATGGCGACGCAACCCGGCTGTTTTCCTCCGGCAGCTGACCGGACCGGGGCCGGCCTCCCTCCCGGCCCCTGACCATCGGCGGTCCCGTATCCGGGGCCGCCCTTGCCGCGCCGCACATACCCGCAGGAGGTTTCCATGGCCCAGATCATCCCGTTCTTCTCACCTGCTGCCCGCCAGTCCCGGGCGGCTGCGCATGCGGCGCTGATCGGCGGTTTCGCCGCACAGCGGCGCACCCAGGAAGACGTGTTCTGGCTCAAGGAAAACGCCGAGCTGTTGAATATTCTGGAATGCACCAGAGCCGATGTTGCCGCTGAGGCCCTGGTGCCCTTGCAGGGGTTCTACGACGGTGCGGCGCGGCATATCAGTTTCTTCCGCCAGTATTACCGCTTCATCCTGTCGATCTGCTTGGATCTGGAAGACTTGGGTCATCCCGGGGAGACCGGCGCGCAGCTGGCCGCATGGATCCGCGCCGAAGGGCTGGCGCAGGCAGAGCTGTCCGACCTGCAGCGCGCCGAAGCCCGCCGCCTGCTGGCGCGCCGCGGTGAGATCCTGCAGGACGACGGGTTGGACGACCGGCTGCGCGCTTTCATCTCGCGCCCGGAAACCTTTGCCATTCCAAACAAAAAAGCCGCTTACGAGCTGACCCACATCGTCTTTTACCTGTCGGAATACGGCCGCCGCGACCCGCAACTGCCGCAGGCGGCGCTGACCAGCCTTGAGTTCGCGGGGCTGGTGGCCTTCTTGGACCAGAACGCCGATCTGCTGGCCGAAATCTGCATCGCGCTACGCTATGCCGGCCAGCAGCCGCCTGCTGCCTGGGAGGGCTGGCTTGACAGGCATGTATCCGCCTTTACTCTATCAGAGCGAGAATTTTCTGGACTTCATGATTCTTATCACGAGTATTTTGTTGTTAACTGGCTCATGATCCTGTCCGGGCGAAAACCCTTCCGGCAGGCAGTTCCCGCAGGGGGCGTGCATGTGTCAGCTGTGCGGGGAGGAAGTATCTTGAGAAGCCTTTCAGAAGCAGTATTCGAGGCCGGAATGGCCCAGTCAGGCTGGAGTGCCGTCAAGCGGCGCACCGAGGCCATGCTGAACGAGGAAGAACACGGGCTGCTGAGCGCGGCGGAACGCAGCTGCGCCGGCTTTGCCCATTTCTTTGAAGGATTTGCCCGGGCGGGCAGTGCAGGGGCCGCGTGATGGGCTGTTCGCGCAACCAGGCCCTGGGCGGGGCGCTTTTGGTGGTGGCCTATACTGGTCTGATCGCCTCTGCTGACGGGATCACGAAACTTTTGGCGGGCCAGTATGCGGCGGCGCAGCTTTACGCGCTGTCAGGAGCCATGGTGGTCGGATTCTGCCTGCTGGCGGACCGGCTCCCCCGGCTGCGCGGCGGCTTCCGCACCCGCTGCCCGCGGGCGATGGCACTGCGTTCGGTGGCGACGCTGATTGCCGCGGTCTGTTTCTTCTATGCGTTCCGCCTGCTGCCCTTTGCCGAAGTGTTTGTCTTCATCGGACTGATGCCGCTTTTGGCGGGGGCGATGTCCGGCCTTGTGCTGAAGGAGCCGGTGCGCCCGGCGGCCTGGATTGCGCTGCTGGCTGGCTTTGCCGGGGTGCTGTTCCTGCTGCCCCACGGCGGTGACGGCAGCCATTCCGCAACTGGTCATTTCGTGGCCTTCGCGGCGGTGGTGTCCGGCACGTTTTCCATGACCATTGCACGGTTTATCGGCCGTTATGAAAGCAACGCGCTGGCGCAGGTGTTTTATCCGAACCTGACGCTGTGCGGTGCGATGCTGCTGGCGCTGCCATTTGTCTGGGTGCCGATGCCGCTGGCGGATGTTGCTTGGGCGGCAGCCTATGCGTTCCTGCTGTTCGGTGCGCGCTGGCTCCTGGTGGTGGCGCTGCGTCTGCTGGCCTCCTACGCCGTGACGCCGCTGATGAATCTGCAGTTCATCTGGATGGCAGTGATCGGCGCAGTGTTCTTTGGGGAGTTTCCGCCCGCCACAACCTATCTGGGGGGCGCCATCGTGATCGCCTCGGGTCTCTATCTGGTCTGGGATCAGTTCGCCCCTGCGATGCCGCGTTTGCGTGGTGCGGGGCGGTTGCGGACGGATCCGTAACGCTGGAAACCACCTGTTGAGCCCCTTAAGGGGCGAAGCGCCCGCCCCTTGAGCAGGGGGCGGGCGCGGCCTTGCAGGAGCAAGGCTGGGAAATGCTCAGATTTACCGTCACATGGAGAACGAGGTCCCGCAGCCGCAGCTGGAGGTGGCGTTTGGATTCTCGATGGTAAACCGCGCGCCGATCAATTCCTCGGTGAAGTCGATCACCGCGTTTTCAAGGAACGGCAGGGAAACACTGTCGACGACAACTTTTTCGCCCTGGCCTTCGAGCACCAGATCGTCGTCCTTTGCCTCATCCAGAGCAATCTCGTACTGGAAGCCGGAGCAGCCGCCGCCTTCCACCGCGACACGCAGCGCCTGGCCCTGGTCCGCGGCGCCGATCTCGGCCAGCCGGGCAAAGGCGCGGTCTGTGACTTTGGGGGGCAGGTTCATCAGCTTTCTCCACGGGCGTAGGTTGCAGCGCAAAGCTTTATATAGAAAGGTGCAATTCAGGCGGCAAGATTTGTAAGGGAAAAGATTTCATATGCATGCGCCTTATGCCACGATGCCGGACCGCAGCCGCGGGCGGCAGGTGCCGGAGGAGGAGAGCTCCTTCCGTTCCCCCTACCAGCGCGACCGCGACCGGATTATCCACGCCAGCGCCTTCCGCAGGCTGAAGCACAAGACCCAGGTGTTCGTGGAGCATGAGGGCGACAATTACCGCACGCGGCTGACCCATTCGATCGAGGTCGGGCAGGTGGGCCGCACCATTGCCGGCGCGCTGGGACTGAACCAGGAGCTGACCGAGGCGGTGGCGCTGGCGCATGACCTGGGACACACGCCGTTCGGCCACACTGGCGAGGATGCGCTGCATGCGCTGATGGCGCCTTATGGCGGCTTTGACCACAATGCCCAGGCGATCCGTATCGTGACCTGCCTGGAGCGCCACTACGCCGAGTTTGACGGCTTGAACTTGACCTGGGAAACCCTTGAAGCGATTGCCAAACACAATGGCCCTGTGGTGGGGGAGCTGCCCTGGGCGCTGGCCGAATGCAATGCCGCCATCGACCTGGAACTGCACACCCATGCCAGCGCCGAGGCGCAGGTGGCGGCGCTGTCCGATGACATCGCATATAACAACCACGACCTGCACGATGCGCTGCGCGCCGGGCTGTTCACCGACGATGATCTGGCGCGGCTGCCGCTCTTGGACAGGGCTTATGGTGCGGTGGACCGGAAATACCCCGGCCTTGATCCCAACCGCCGCCGGCATGAGGCGCTGCGGCGGTTCTTTGGGTTCATGGTGGAGGATGTGATCAGCACGGCCCAGCACTTGCTTGCGGAATCCGGCGTGCAAAGCGTCGAGGAGGTGCGCGGTCTGGGCCACCCGGTGGTGAAATTCTCCGATCCGCTGTGGCGCGACCTGAAGGAGATCCGCGCCTTTCTGTTCACCCGCATGTACCGGGCGCCCTCTGTGATGGAGAAGCGGGCCAAAGTTGCCAAGGTGGTGGAGGCGCTGTTTCCCTATTTTCTGGACAATCCGCAGGACATGCCGGAGCGCTGGCACGCGGAGATTGCGGCCGCACAGGACCGCACCGCGCTGGCGCGGATCGTCTCGGATTACATCGCCGGCATGACCGACCGCTTTGCCTTGCAGCTGCATGAGCGGCTGATCGGGGTAAAGGTCGAGGTGTAAGGGCTTCGGGCTGCTGCCGTTTTGCTGTTCTTCAGTCTGCGTGCCTTTCAAGGGGTGGTTAAAGATGGCGGCGCCGCCAACGGGGGCGGAGGATAGGGCCGGAACGCCAGCGCGCCCCGGGTCCGGTCAAAAGCTTCAACCATTGACGCCCCTGCACCTTTTGTAGAGGTGGTCTTGGGGATCCTGGTCTCCTGTTCGCACGGGGTGCCAGACCCGCGCCTTGTGCTGCAGCGGGGGTGACTGTCGCATAGTCCGGTTAAGGACCGGAAAGCGGGGCGTGCGGTGCTGACAGTGTTTGCGCAACGCCCTGTGGCGGCTTGTTTGGCAACAGGTGTTCCTGTAATGTTCTCATTAAATTCATGTTAGAGAGGATAGCCGGAATGATTGAGGGAAGCTGCTGCTGCGGCGCGGTCAGGTTTGAATTGCTGGCGCAGCCTGCGCTGATGGGCACCTGCCACTGCTCGCGCTGCCGCAAGGCCGGGGCCAGCACTATTGTCTTTGTGAAGAAAGAGGACTTGCACTGGGTGGCGGGCAAGGAGGAAGTGGCGCTGTATCAGCCTGCGCCGCCCTATAAATACGGCCGCTGTTTCTGCCGGATCTGCGGCAGCTCGCTGGGCGAGATCCTGTCGGAGGAGGAAAGCTTCCCGATTGCCGCAAATGCGCTGGACGGGGTGCTGGAGGTGTCGAACAGCTTTCATGAGTTCGTGGGCGAGAAACCCGGCTGGTATGAAATCTGTGACGGGGCAAAGCAGTCGCAGGGGCATCCGGCCTAGGCATGGCAGCGCAGGGTGGGCGGCTGCCCGCCTTGCGTGCCATGCGGTTTCCCAAATTGGCCGTAAGCCGTGTTATGATCTGGCCCTATGATGCCGCAGTGCATCGGCGGTATCCGCGAGGGGAGGCATAGCGAGGGGAAAGCCATGGCACGCTGGACCGTCACATTCACGGACAAGCCCGAAATGGACCGGGTGCGCAGCGACAAGAAGCGGCGCGAGGCGCATATTGCCTTTGTGCGCGCACGGCCTGAGTTGCAGATCGGCGGCGCGCTGGCGATGCGGCCGATGCAGGATTTCCCCGGCGCGATCTGGAATGTCGAGGCCGAAACCCGCCAGGATGTGGAGCGGCTGATCCTGCAGGACCCGTATTACGTGGCTTCCTTGCGCACCTATAAAATAACCGAATGGGGCACCGCCTCCGCCATCCAGGGGATGTTTTCATGACCGCCGCCCGTGAAGCCCGCAAATCCGCGCCCGCTCTCACCCGCTGGGCCGTGCTGTTCCGCGATGCGCCTGCGATGATGGATGTCCGCGCCGACAAGGCCCGGCGCGAAGCCCATGTGGCCTATGTCGAGGATCATCCGGAACTGCGCATCGGCGGCGGGTTGAAGCCGGACACAGATGGTGATTTCTGCGGCGCCTTGTGGATTGTCGAGGCCGAGGACCGGATCGAGGTGGAGCACCTGATCCATGGCGACCCGTTCTACGTGCCCGCCTTCCGCTCTTACGAGATCTTCACCTGGGGCAAGATCCTGGAAGACCGCACCGCGGTTCTGTAAGCCGCGCGCCGCGGCAGCGGCGCAATTTTCTTGAGGAAGAAAATTGGCTGGAAAATTCGAATTTTCCGGTGCCGCCTGCCTGAGGGTCCGGGCAGCCTTTGCAATCCTGTTGACCCTTCCGGCGGCCCCCGGTATCCGCAGTGCTGAACAGTTGGGACGCCAGACATGAACCTCTTTACCGATATCCGCACGCTTGTGATTGACAGCCTGACCGCCATGACCGGCGAAGGCGCGCTGCCCGAGGGGCTCGATTTTGCCAATGTGGCGGTGGAGCCGCCGCGTGATGCCGCTCATGGCGACATGGCAACAAATGCGGCGATGGTGCTGGCCAAGCCCGCCAAGATGAAGCCGCGCGACATTGCCGAGGCGCTGGCGGCCAAGCTGGCCGCGGATGAGCGGATCACCTCGGCTGAGGTGGCAGGCCCTGGCTTCCTCAACCTGCGGCTGGCCCCCGGCGTCTGGCAGGCGGTTCTGAAATCAGTCCTGGACGCAGGCACGGATTTCGGCCGCTCGGACATGGGCGCGGACAAGCGCGTGAACGTGGAGTATGTCTCTGCCAACCCGACCGGTCCGCTGCATGTGGGCCACACCCGCGGCGCGGTCTTTGGTGATGCGCTGGCGGCGCTGCTGGCCTATGCCGGTTATGACGTCACCCGCGAATACTACATCAACGACGGCGGCGGCCAGGTCGATGTGCTGGCGCGCTCTGTCTACCTGCGCTACCTGGAGGCGCACGGTCAGGAAGTGGCCTTTGCTGACGGCACCTATCCGGGCGATTACCTGGTGCCGGTGGGGCAGGCGCTGAAGGACAAGGTGGGCGATGCCTATGTCGGCAAGGGCGAAGACGTCTGGCTGGCCGAGGTGCGTGAATTCTCCACCGATGCGATGATGGAGCTGATCCGCGAGGACCTGGCCCAGCTCGGCATCAAGATGGACAAGTTCTACTCCGAGAAGTCGCTCTATGGCACCGGCAAGATCGAGGCGGCGCTGGCCAGCCTGGAATCCAAGGGGCTGATCTATCAGGGCGTGCTGGAGCCGCCGAAGGGCAAGAAGCCCGACGATTGGGAGCCGCGCGAGCAGACCCTGTTCAAATCCACCGATCACGGCGACGACGTCGACCGGGCGGTGAAGAAATCCGACGGCTCCTGGACCTATTTCGCGCCGGATATCGCCTATCACTTCGACAAGGTGGAGCGCGGCTTTGACGAGCTGATCGACATCTTCGGCGCCGACCACGGCGGCTACGTTAAACGCATGAAGGCAGCGGTTTCGGCGCTCTCCGACGGCAAGGTGCCGCTGGACATCAAGCTGTGCCAGCTGGTCAAGCTGTTCAAGGACGGCCAGGAATTCAAGATGTCCAAGCGGGCAGGGACCTTTGTCACCCTGCGCGATGTGGTGGATGCAGTGGGCGCCGACGTCACCCGCTTCATGCTGCTCACCCGCAAGAACGACCAGGGCTTCGACTTCGACCTCGACAAGGCGCTGGAGCAGTCCAAGGACAACCCGGTGTTCTATGTGCAATACGCCAATGCGCGGATCTGCTCGACCCTGCGCAAGGCGGAGGAGCAGGGCATTGCCGCGGATGACACCACCCTGAACGCTGCCGACCTCAGCCTGATCGCCGATCCGGCGCAGCTGGCGGTGGCCAAGAAGCTGGCCGAATGGCCGCGCCAGGTGGAAATCGCCGCCCGCACCCATGAACCGCACCGGGTGGCCTTCTATCTCTACGATCTCGCCTCCGAGTTGCACGGGCTCTATCACCTTGGCAAATCCAATGAGGATTTACGCTTTGTTAAGGAGAGCAGCCAATCGGCAACACATGCGAATTTGGCACTGGCGCGGGCCGTTTCCGTTGTCATTTCCGCAGGTCTTGGTATTCTTGGCGTGAAACCGGCAGAAGAGATGCGATAACCAAAGGGGCCTGCCCCCTGAGGGAATAAATCACACATTCCGCCGGACTGAGGCAGTTCAAGAGACTTGGGGCGCAGCACCACCTTAGGTGCTGCCGAACCGGGCAGTGAGGCGGACAATGGCGTATTTTGCGCAGGCGGGCCAGGGCCACGCCTATTCACAGGGCGATGGCCGGCAGCAGGACACCGCAACTGGCGGCTCTTATGGGCAGCAGTACTCCGATCAGACCTATGCAGGGCAGCAGTATACCGGGCCTGGCGCTGAACCAGCCTATGGCTATGAAGATCCGGCCTATGGCTACCAGCCAGAGGGGCAGGGCTACGGCGCGGATGAGTACGCGGCCTATGCCGCGGCGCCTGCGGGGCTGCGGGCACGGTTCTCCAAATCCTTGAGCATTCTGGGCGCGGTGGCCTCCATCGCGCTGGTCGCGGGCGTCGGCTTCTGGGGCTACAAGCTGGTGATGCGCGACGTCAGCGGTGTGCCGGTGGTGCGTGCCGCCGAAGGCCCGATGCGTGAACAGCCCGCAAACCCGGGTGGCAGCCAAGCCGACCATCAGGGGCTGGCCGTGAACGCAGTGGCCGCCCGCGGCAGCGCCGAGGCGCCCGCCGACCGGCTGACGCTGGCGCCCTCTGCCATTGAGCTTACAGAAGACGACAAACCGCTGCCGGAACTGGCGGCAGAGGCCGCGCCGGTTGCGGACGTGCCCGCTGCCCCGGCAGAACCGGAGGCCCCAGCAGCCCTTGGCGCCGAGACAGGTGTCAGCGAGGAGGCAGTGGCGTCCTTCCAGAACGGCGATATCGATGCGCTGGTGGCGGAGCTTGCGCGCGAGGCCGAGGATGTTTCCGCGGCGGTGCCTGCCTCGGCGGCGGCGCCTGCAATTGTGCAGCCGGAACCGCTGCAGCCTGCGCTGGCCGCTGCCACGGTTTCTCCGGCGCTGCTGAATGCGCCCGGCGTCAAGGTCTCGCTGCGGCCCTCGGCCCGGCCCGCACGGTTCAGCCCGGCTCCGGCCGCTGCCGCGCCGGCAGCGCGTGCCGGAACCGTGGATGTGGACCCGGCAACCCTGGCGGCCGGCACCCGTCTGGCGCAGCTGGGCGCCTATGAAAGCCCCGAGGTGGCGCGCGCCGAATGGGACCGCATCAGCGCCCGTTTCCCGGAGTATCTGGAAACCAAGCAGCGGGTGATCCAGCGCGCCGAAAGCGGCGGCCGCACCTTCTACCGGCTGCGGGCGATGGGCTTTGACGGGCTGTCGGATGCGCGCCGGTTCTGCTCGGCGCTGGTGGCCGGCAATGCGGATTGCATTCCGGTAACCACCCGGTAACAGTACAGACGGCAGACTAATGTTCCGCCCGGCCGCGAGGCCGGGCAGCGCCCGTCCCGCCCCCCACGGGGCGGGCGCTTTGCACCCTCCCCGCCGGGCCGGGCGCAGCCCTTTTTGTCACTGACTGGGGGAGCGCGAACACCAGGGGGCAATCATGACCTACGGAGCCACGATCCTTGATGCCGAGGGCCTGCGGCTGAGTGCAGATGAAAAGGCGTTCTTCCGTGATGCGGATCCCTTCGGCTTCATCCTGTTTGCCCGCAATCTGGAAGACGTTGAGCAGATCCAGGCCCTGTGCAACGACTTCCGCGAGGCGGTGGGCCGCAATTGCCCGATCACCATCGATCAGGAGGGCGGCCGGGTGCAGAGGCTGCACAAGCCGCTGGCGCGCAACTGGCGCCCGCCGCTGGAGCATGTGCAGCTGGCCGGCGAGGATGCCGTCCGTGCCATGTATCTGCGCTACCGTCTGATTGCGCATGAGCTGCACACCCTGGGCATCGACAGCAATTGCGCCCCGATCGCTGACATCGCCTATGCGGAGACTCACGAATTCCTGCGCAACCGGTGTTATGGCACCAGTGCCGCAACCGTGGCGCGGATTGCCCGTGCGGTGGCCACCGCGCATCTGGACGGCGGTGTGCTGCCGGTGCTGAAACACATCCCCGGCCACGGCCGCGCCACCGCCGACAGCCACCTGGACCTGCCGCATGTGGCCAGCCACCCGGAAATGCTGGAGGAAGGCGATTTTGCCGCCTTTGCGGCACTCAATGACCTGCCGCTGGGGATGACCGCGCATCTGGTCTATGACGCCTATGACGACCGCCCGGCCACAACCTCGCCGGTGATGATGCGGCTCATTCGGGAACGCATCGGCTTTGACGGGCTGATCATGACCGACGACATCTCGATGAAGGCGCTGCAGGGCTCGCTGGCCGGCAACGCCCGCGCCTCGATCGAGGCGGGCTGCGATGTGGTGCTGCTGTGCAATGCCTCGCTGGAGGAGCGGATCGCCGTGGCCGAGGCCGCAGGCACCATGAGCGCGGCGGCACAGACCCGCGCAGAGCGCGCGCTGGAGGCCCGCCGCGCGCCTGTTGCCCTTGACATTATGAGCGCTGAAAGAGAACTTGCCGCCCTCATGGGCGGGCAGGTGTATGGCTGAGCAGACACTTTTTTCAGAAGCGGACACGAGCGTAGAGGAACGGCTGGCGGCCGAGGCCCTGATCGTGGACGTGGACGGGTTCGAAGGCCCGCTCGACCTGCTGCTGACGCTGTCGCGCACGCAGAAAGTCGATTTGCGCAAGATCTCGGTGCTGGAGCTGGCAAAACAGTACCTGGCTTTTGTCGAGAAGGCCAAGGAACTGCGCATTGAGCTGGCCGCCGATTATCTGGTGATGGCGGCCTGGCTGGCGTTCTTGAAATCCCGCCTGCTGCTGCCGCCGGACCCGGAAGAAGAGGGGCCGTCCGGTGAGGAACTGGCGGCGCACCTAGCGTTCCAGCTCGAACGTCTGCAAGCAATGCGCGACGCTGCCGCACGGCTGATGGGGCGCGACCGGCTGGGCCGCGACTTCTTTGCCCGCGGCGAGGAAGAGAACGTCGCCCGGATCAAGACCGTGACCTATACCGCCAACCTCTTGGATCTGATGCAGGCCTATGCCCGCATCCGCACCAAGGAGGATTTCCGCCCCTTCGTGATGGACCGCGACTCGGTCTTCACCATGGAGGAGGCGCTGGACCGGATGCGCCATCTGCTGGGCTTTACCGGCGACTGGACCGACCTGATCAGCTATCTGCCGGACGGCTGGCACAGCGATCCGGTTAAGCGGCGGTCGGCCACCGCGGCAACCTTTGCCGCCTCGCTGCAGCTGGTCAAGGAAGGCAAGGCCGAGCTGCGCCAGAGCGAAACATTTGCGCCCATTCAGCTGCGCAGCCTCGACGAGGATACCTGATGGAAGATCAGATCATGGACGCGGCCAGCAGCTCTGGCCGGACCGAGAACGACACCCTGTTTGACGCACCGCCCATGGCAGAGCAGGAGCGGATGGTGGAGGCGGTGCTGTTTGCCAGCGCCGAGCCCGTTACCTTACGCGACCTGGAAGGCCGCATGCCGCCCGGCTGCAACCCGCGCGAGGCGCTGGAGCATCTGCGCAAGCGCTATGAGGGGCGTGGTGTGCGCGTCGTGCGCCTGGGTGATGCCTGGGCGATCCGCACCGCTCCGGACCTTGGCTTCCTGATGCAGAAGGAAACCACCGAGCTGCGCAAGCTGAGTCGTGCCGCCATCGAAACCCTGGCCATTGTCGCCTATCACCAGCCGGTGACCCGCACCGAGATCGAGGAAATCCGCGGTGTGTCGGTGTCGCGCGGCACCATCGACCAACTGATGGAGATGGATTGGATCCGCCTCGGCCGCCGCCGGATGACACCGGGCCGGCCGGTGACCTTTGTGGTGACGCCGGATTTCCTGGACCATTTCGGACTGGAAAGCGCCCGCGACCTGCCGGGCCTCAAGGAACTGCGTGCCGCGGGCCTGCTGGAGAACCGGCCGCCGCCGGGCAGCCTGCCGCTGGGGCAGGGCGGCGACGAGGACGACGAGGCGGAAGAACAGGCGGAACTGTTCGAGGAGTGACGCCTCCGCGGCCTCGAGCGCCCGGAAATTGCCGCATTACTCTTCTACGGTGGCAGGCAAGCGAAGGCAGAGGACTGAGGCCATGAATGCGAACTGGATTATCCGCATGGTGCTGCGCCGCCTGATCGGGCGCGTGGTTAATGCCGGGCTGCGCCGCGCGGCGCAACACGGTGCGCAGCGGCTCGGCAAGAGCAAAGGGCCGGCACCGGGGTTCGGAGCCGGCCCCAGCCCGCAGCGCAAATTCCGCAATGCAAGGTCACGCATTCCCAAGGTCAAGTAGCGGAACCGGCAGGCAGCGCACCGCCGGGCTTTCGCCGGAGGCTAAGCGCCTCAGCCGCGCCGCTGAGCGCTAGGAAGGCCGATAGCCCCAGGCAGCCCGCCAAACCCCATCCTGCGAACAGCAGCCCGCCCGCAAAAGGCGCCGCAAAGACGCAGAGATAGGTGACGGTGCTGTACAGCCCCATGATGGCACCGCGCTGCGCAGGCTCCAGCGCCGTAAGGCGCGCCACCAGCAGGTTGAGGGCAAGATGCTGGAACATGCCCCAGACCAGGGCCGCCCCCAAGAGTAGCAGGTATTGCGGTGCCACCGCCATCATCAGCAGGTAGCTGGCTGTGACCGCCAGCAGTACCGGCGCTGTGGCGCGGGCCAGCCCCAAGCGGTCCAGCAGTGGATCCAGCAGCACCGCAAGGCCAAAGCCGATGCCGTAGAACAGCGGCAGCAGGCCCGCCTGCGTGGTGCTGAGGTCAAGCGCTTGGGTGATATGGGCACCGGTAAAGAAATAGCTGCTGTAAAACCCCATCATCAGCAGCGCGGTTGCCAGCAGGCCGCGGAAAATCCCTGGCACCCGCAGCGCCGTCAGCGGCGAGGTGGCCTGGCCGCTGGGGCTGCCTGCCGCGCGCAGCGAAGCCGAGGCAGCCCACAAAAGCAGCGCCACCGCCGCCAGCGCTCCATAGACCGCGCGCCAGCCCGCCAGATCAGTGGCCCAGGCGCTGACGCTGACACCCAGCACCATCGACACGGTCCAGCCCGCCAGCACATAGCCCAGCACCCGCGCCTCGCGTCCCTTGGGGGCTATCACCATTGCCAGCGTGTAGATCGAGGGCAGGGCGGCCCCCGCCGCCAGCCCGCAGACCATCTGCGCTGCCATCAGTGTCCAGACATCCGGTGCTGCGGCGCTGGCACCCAGCCCGGCCCCAAGCAGCAGGAGGGCAGCACGCATCAGCCGCCCGGCGCCGATCCGGTCCCCGAGCGGTGCCAGCAGCAAGGCTGCGGCGGCAACCCCCAGCCCATAGGCGCTGGCTGCCCGCATCACCTCTGCCGTGGCGGCGTTCAGCGTCTGGCTGACCGCCGTCACCACCGGCGACAGCAGCAGGGAGTTGGCGCCAATCACGCCAATGGCGCTCATCAGGATCAGAATCGGGGTTCGCATGGGTTTACCTTGAAGAATGTTCAGATATCTTTGCTATATGCTGAATGGTGTTCTGTGAAGGGCGGGCGAAGATGGTCAGGGAAAAAACAGATGAGGTTCGGAGAAACGGCGGGGCCGCCCGTGTTTTGGACGCATTGGACCGAAAAATATTAGGCGCGCTGAGCGTCGATGCGACGCTCTCCTACGCCGCCATCGGCCAGGAAGTGGGCCTCTCGGCGCCCGCGGTGCATGAGCGGGTGAAGCGGCTCAGGGCCTCTGGCGCGATCCGGGCGACGGTGGCGCAGCTGGACGGGCCTGCTGTGGGCAAGCCGATGCTGGCCTTCATCCATGTGGACACGGTCGGCTGGGGAAAGACGGCAGAACTTATGTCGCTGGAAGCCTGGCCGGAGGTGGAGGAGATTCACACTGCCACCGGCGACACCTGCCTGATCCTCAAGGTGCGGGTGGCCTCGCCGCATGCGCTGGAGGGGCTCTTGGCCCGCATCTATGACGTCGAGGGGGTGCGCGGAACCCGCACCTATATGACGCTCTCCACCCATCTGGAGCGCACCGTGCAGGCCGGGGTCAGCGCGGAGCTGGAAGAGGATTTATATATCAAGCGTTGAGGGCGCGGTGAAGTAACTGATCTATCGCCTGGCCGAAGGCCGGGCAGCGCCCGTCCGGCCCCCGTCAAACCGGAGGTTTGCCTCCGGCAAAACGGGCGAGCGCTTCGCTTCCTGCCCCGCCGGGCCGGGCGCAGCCGTTAGCTGCAGATGATTACTCCGGCGTCTTGAAATGCTTCGACAGTTTCAGCCCCTGGCCCTGATAGTTGGAGGCAATGCCCGCACCATAGAGCTGCTCCGGCACCTCGGCCATCTTCTCATAGACCAGGCGGCCAACCACTTGGCCGTGCTCCAGCACAAACGGCGCCTCGTGGCAGCGCACTTCCAGTACCCCGCGGGAGCCGGTGCCGCCGGCGGCGTCATGGCCGAACCCGGGGTCGAAGAAACCGGCGTAATGCACCCGGAATTCACCGACCATCGCCAGATAGGGGGCCATCTCCGCCGCATAGGCGGGCGGGATATGCACCGCCTCGCGGCTGACCAGGATGTAAAACGCACCGGGGTCCAGGATGATGCGGCCGTCCCTGGTGCGCACCTCTTCCCAGTATTCCTGCGGATCGTATTCGCCGATCCGGTCCAGGTCGATCACGCCGGTGTGCGGCTTGGCGCGGTAGCCGACCAGATCGGTGCCGGGCAGCTTCAGATCGACGGAGAAGCCAAGGCCGTCCTCGATCACAGCCTCGCCATCCACCAGCGGCGAGCCGGCGTGAAGCATCTTCAGTTCCGCATCTGACAGCACCGCCTGGCCGGTGCGGAACCGGATCTGGTTGAGTCGCATGCCGGGGCGCACCAGCACCGAAAAGGAGCGGGGGCAGATTTCTGCGTAAAGCGGGCCGGTGTAGCCGGGCTTGATGCGGTCAAACTCCTCGCCGCCGTCGGTGATGGTGCGGGTCAGGAGGTCCAGCCGCCCGGTGGAGCTTTTGGCGTTGGCGACGGCAGAGACATCATCCGGCAGCGCCAGCCCTTCCATCAGCGGCACCACGTAGACGCAGCCCTTTTCCAGCACCGCGCCGTTGCTCAGGTCGATCCGGTGCATCTCAAACTCGGTCAGCCGGTCGGAAACGCTGCGGCCCTGGCCGGCCAGAAACGACGCCCGCACCCGGTAGGCCACATTGCCGAGGCGCAAGTCGAGGCTGGCGGGCTGCACCTGGCCCTCCACCAGCGGTGTGCTGACGGTGATCTCCCCGCGTTCCAGCATCATTTCAATGGTTTGGCTGGGCAAAACGCCTGTCATTCTCTGTCCCCTCCGCGCGCCGGCTTTGCGGCGATGCTGTCCCATCCGGGCGCCATGCGCAATCGGCAAAGCTGGTTCCGGATGTGAAAACGCCCGGGTGCGTGAACACCCGGGCGTTTTCAAATGGTCGGGCTAGCAGGACTCGAACCTGCGACCTTCCGTCCCCCAGACGGACGCGCTACCAGGCTGCGCCATAGCCCGTTGCAAAGCCTTCTAACCGTTTTCGCAGCAGGGGCAAGAGGGGGCAGCAAGATTTTTTGCAGCCCCGCGAAGAAATTCAGCAGCCAGAAGCAGTTGCCGGGGCAGACACAGACGGCATCCGTTTCCCGGCGCGGGAAACGGCTCGGAAATCATGTGATTTCCGGGCCGGAATTCGCGCCGAATTCCGGCTTCAGGGCCTGTTCTGAACAAAAGCGCGCAGTTCTTCGGCGCAGGCGGCAATGCCCGCCAAAGACTTCGGCGGCAGGCTGCGGGTTTCGGCCAAAAGCGTCAGGATGCCGGGCTGCACCGGGGCAGGGACGGCGGCTTCTTCGTCTGCCGCAGGCTGCTGTTCGGACATGTCCGCCGGTTCAGGTTCCGTTAGTGCCTCTGTCTGCTGTTCCGCACTCTCTGCCAGCGCAGGCTCCGTCTCTGCATCGGTCAGGGCATCTGCCTGCATATCCGGCTCTGCTTCCGCGAACACATCCGGCTGGGCATCTTGTCCGGCTCCCGCAAGAACCTCCGCTTCGCCGTCGTCCTGCGCGTCGTCCCCGCCGCCGTTGAAGCCGGTCGCGAATTCCAGCGCGTCCACCTGACGGGCAGCTTCGTCCAGATCATGCGGTGGGAAGGTTGCGGCGGGATCAGAGGGCTGATCTTCCTCCGGCTCTGGCGCTGCTTGCACGGATTCATCTGCGGAAACGGCGAAGTCCAGCGGCTCCTCGGGCTGCAGTCCTGCAGCTGCAACCAGCGTGTCTTCTGCGGGCTCGGGCTCTGCCTGAGGCTCCGGCTCCGCCACGGGTTCAACTGCGGGGGCAGCTTCCTCTGTGAACTCAACCGCAGCGGAAGCGGCTTCCGGTTCGGGGTTCTGAACGGCGTCCTGCATTTCTTCTGCTGCAGACAGTCCGGCGGCTGCGGGCACTCCGGCGGCAGTGCTGTCCTGCGCGAAGTTTTGCGGTTCCGCGGCCAGGTCCTCAGCGGGGGCTGATTCCGCCTCGTCCAGGTGCTCCTGACCGCTCAGCGGCGCGATATCCTCCAGCGGAGCAGGTGCCGTATCGGGGGCTGGGTTCGCTGCCACTTCCTGGCCAGTTTCCTGCGCGTCCTCTTGCAGCTGTTGCGCAGCCGCAGGTGGTGTCTCGGCCGCGGCAGGATCCTCCGCGGAAAGGGTTTCCGCCTCTTCCTCCGGTTCGGGCAGATGTTCCTGTCCGGTCAGGGGGGCGATCTCTTCCAGCGGTGAGGGCTGAGATTCGGGGGTGGTCCCTGCGGCAGCCTCTGGCGCGGTTTCCAAAGTTGCTTCCGCGGCTTCCGGCGCGGCCGCAAGCGCTTCCTCCGCAGGAGCGGGTGCGTCTGCAAAGGTTTCCTGCAGCTCCTCTGCGCCGTCAGCCGTTTCAGGCGCGGGTTCAGGGTCCGCGGCGGCCTCCGTCAGCTCCGGGGCCGGCGAATTCTCTTCAATGGCGGTCGGCTCTGCGGCGGCCTGATCCGCAAAAAGATCCTGCGGTGCCTGGCCGGCGGGCTCGGCCGGCTGTTCCGGGGCGGAATCACCCTCATGCAGTGCGGCTGCCGCAGCGGTTTCCTGTGTCTGAACCTGAGATGCAGATGCCTCATCGGGCATCACAGCGTCCGCTGCACCGGACAGCGGTTCCAGGGCTGCTTCAGACGCTGGCTGCGATGGCTCAGGCTGATCCTCAAATGGTGCGGAAGTTGCAGGCGCGGGCGTTTCGGGTGCCTCCGGGGCGCCGTCCTGAGTGTCCAAACCTGTTGCTGCGGTTGCAGGCGGTTCTGCCTCTGCGCCGGATGGTTCCCCTGCAGGGGCCGCTGGCGTCCCGCCGGAGGGGGCAGTGCTGCCTCCCGCTGCGGGTGGAGCCAGATCCATCTGCATTTGCGGCGCAGCGGCAGCTTCGGGCCGCGGGGAAGCGGGGGCTGGCTCCGGGGATGCGGAGGCCGGAGGGGCAGCGTCTGCACCGGAGGCTTGCGGGAAACCAACCACATTGCTGTCTTCGGGGGGGGCTTCGGACGCGGCCTCGGCGCTTTGCTCCAGCGACTGATCCCAGTCATCGCCCAGCTTGTCCGCGGGCGGCGGCGCCTCAACAACAGGCTCTTCCTCGCCGTCCAGCGGATGCGACAGGCTGGCGACATGGGCCACGCCCTGCTCGCGCAGCAGTGCCTGCACTTCCTTGATCGACAACCCGTCGACGTGCAGCAGTTTCCTGATCCCGCCCAGCAGCTGCATATCCGCAGGCCGGTAATAGCGCCGCCCGCCGGCGCGCTTTACAGGTTTGACCTGGGTGAACTTACTCTCCCAGAAGCGCAGAACATGCGCCTGCACGTCCAGCCAATCCGCAACTTCGCTGATGGTGCGGAAGGCGTCCGGTGATTTCGACATGGCTTAATTGGTCCCGTTACTTACGGTTGCCGTCTGCCACGCGGTCTTTCATCAGGTGGGAGGGCCGGAAGGTCAGCACGCGGCGCGGCTGGATCGGCACTTCTTCGCCCGTCTTCGGGTTGCGCCCGACCCGGGCCGACTTGTCCCTTACGCTGAAGGTGCCGAACGAGGAAATCTTAACCTGTTCACCGCGCACCAGGGCATCCGACATATGCTGCAGCATGCTTTCTACCAGCTGTGCGCTTTCGTTGCGCGACAGGCCGACTTCCCGGAAAACAGCTTCACTCAAATCCATTCTTGTCAGTGTTTTTTCGCCCATACCAATCCCCGTTGTTTGCCAAAGCATAGGGCGGAGGGAATTTCCCTGTCAATATCAATGAATTGCACCGGGGTATTCGGGCGGAAATTAGAGCTGCGCGGTTACCAGCGCAGCACAACTGCTCCCCAGGCCAGGCCGCCGCCGATGGCCTCAGTCACGATCAGATCGCCTTCCTTGATCTGGCCGCGTTCCTTGCCGACCGACAGGGCCAGCGGGATGGAGGCGGCGGAGGTATTGCCGTGATCCTGCACGGTAACCACCACGTTGTCCATGCTGAGGCCCATTTTCTTGGCTGTGCCCTGGATGATGCGGATGTTGGCCTGATGCGGCACGATCCAGTCGACATCGCCCGCAGACAGGCCTGCACGGTCCAGCGCGGTGTTGGCGGTGGAGGCGAGTTTTTCGACCGCGTGGCGGAACACCTGGTTGCCCTGCATCCGCAGATGGCCGGTGGACTGGGTCGACACCCCGCCATCCACGTACAGAAGGTCCTTGTAGCGGCCGTCGGAGTTGAGGTCGGTCGCCAGGATGCCGCGGTCCGCATTGGTGCCGGGCTGTTCCTGCGCTTCCAGCAGCAGCGCCCCGGCACCGTCGCCGAACAGCACACAGGTGCCGCGGTCGGTCCAGTCCATGATCCGGCTGAAGGTCTCTGCGCCGATCACCATCACGCGGTTTGCCTGGCCGGAGGCAATCAGCGCGCTGGCATTGCTGAGCGCATAGACAAAACCGGCGCAGACCGCCTGCACGTCAAAGGCAAAGCCCTTGGTCATGCCCAGCTTGGATTGCACCATGGTGGCGGCGGAAGGGAAGGTGAGGTCGGGGGTGGAGGTGGCCACAACAATGGCATCCACATCATCCGCGGTCAGCCCCGCGTCCGCCAAAGCGCGTTCAGCTGCCTTGGCGGCCATATCCGATGTGGTCTCTCCCTCAGCGGCAAAATGGCGGCGTTCGATGCCGGAGCGGCTGCGGATCCATTCGTCCGTTGTGTCCAGCGTGGCTTCGAATTCCGCGTTTTCAACCACCCGTTCGGGGAGATAGTGTCCTGTGCCAACAACTACCGCGCGTCGCGTCATCCGTCTGCCTGCCTATTTTCAGTCTTTTTCGGTGGCCGCCCGCATCTCGCGGGGGGCAGTATTATCTTGGGTATGCAGGCCGGCAGATGCAACCCGCGCGGCCAGCTTTTCGGCGAATCCGTGCTGTGCCAGCCGGAACGCCAGCTTGACTGCAGCGGAGACGCCCATGGCATCGGCGCCGCCATGGGATTTCACCACCGTGCCGTTGAGGCCCAGGAACACGCCGCCGTTGACGCGGCGCGGGTCCATCCGCTTGGACAGCCGTTTCAGCGAGGTCATCGCCAGAACCGCGGCAATCTTGGACAGGAACGAGTACCCGAACGCCTCGCGCAATGCGGTGCGCATCAGGCTGGCGGTGCCTTCGCCGGTCTTGATTGCCACATTGCCGGTGAAACCATCGGTCACGATCACATCGGCAATATCGCCGGGAATGTCGCTGCCCTCGACAAAGCCGACAAACTCGTAATTCGCCTGCCCGGCTTGGTCTGAGATAAGCCCGTAGGCCTCCTTCAGCTCGGCGCGGCCCTTGTGTTCTTCGGTGCCGACATTCAGCAAGCCCACGCGGGGGCGGATGATGTCCATCGAGTTGCGCACGTAAGACGTGCCCATCAGGGCAAATTGCAGCAGATCCTCTGCATCCGCCTTCACGTCGGCGCCGACATCCAGCATCACGTTGAAGCCTTGCGGGTTCAGCGAGGGCCAGAGGATCGCAATGGCGGGCCGGTTGACGCCCGGCAGCTTGCGCAGGCGCAGCATCGACAGCGCCATCAGCGCGCCGGTGTTGCCGCAGGAGACAGCGCCCGAGGCCTCGCCGTTCTTGACCGCATCCAGGGCCGACCACATCGAGGTGCCCTTGCCGTTGCGCATCACCTGGGAGGGTTTATCCTCCATGGTGACCACATCGCGGACGTCACGGATCTCGACGCGGCCTTTCAAGGCGCGCTTCTTGGCAACCAGCGGTGTCAGCTGATCCGCGGGCCCGTGCAGGATAAACCCGATATCCGGGTTCTTTTCTGCAGACATGGCAATGCCGGCCACCACAACTGCGGGGCCGGCGTCTCCGCCCATGGCGTCAACAGAAATAGTGATGCGGCCGGCTTTTGCCTGATTTTGATCGGGTTTACCCGTCATGCGAAAGCCTGCCTGGCATCAGGATCCTGTCCGTGGCTTACGCCGCGTCCTCGTCGATCTCGATCTCGTCAGCCGCTGCGACGATTTCCTTGTCGTCGTAATGGCCGCAGGAGGGGCATACGTGGTGCGGGCGCTTCAGCTCGCCGCAGTTGCCGCATTCGTTCGGGTTCGCAGCAACCAGTGCATCGTGCGCGCGGCGGTTGTTGCGGCGCGATTTGGATACTTTGTTCTGTTGGACGGCCATGTCTCAACCTTTGTCTGTTTGGGCCTTGGGGCCATCCCCGCGGCGCGATTGCATTCTGTTCGATCAGTCTGACGTGCGTTTAGGCGTCTGCCCAAGCATTGTCCAACCAAAAATTCCGATGAGCGCGCGAAAATACTGCGAATCTCCGCTGGCGCAAGCTGTTTTTTACGGCAGGCAGAAGGGCGGCGCCAGAGGCGATTTTCTGCGCTGCAAAAATTCTGCCCTCAGTCCTCATCTTTCAGCTGGCCGCGCAGCGCGGCAAGACCGGCGAAGGGCTTGGTGTCCTCGTCCCGCATCGGCTGCACGCCATCCTCGGCATAAACGGCTTCGCCGAGTTCTGCGCCGTCCTTGCGCGGATAGGCGGGGATATGCAGTGCCAGCGCCTCTGCCATCACGGCAGCCGGGTCGATGTGTGTGCCCAACGGTTCGATGCTGTCATCTTCGGGCATTTCGACCTCGGCACCTTCCGGGGTCTCAACGCGGGCCAGGTAGGTGATCTCCACCTGTTCCTCGATCCGGGTGGTGACCGGCTCCAGCGTCACCACGCAATCCTGCACCACGGTGGCGCCCAGGCGGCCGGATAGTTTCCAGTCCTTCTTGCCCATCGCCTTGATTTCACCGGTGAAGCGCAGTTTGCGCACTGCGTTCACCCCCATTTCCGCCGCAAGCGCGGTCAGGGTTTCCTTGTCCGGGATGATTTCAAAGGCAGTCGGGGTGTTCTGAGGCAGGTCCGCGACCCGCAAAGCGGTGCTGTCAGACATATTCGGGGACTTTCGTTTCTTGAACCGGAGGCGGTCATTAGGTAATCGGGTTAAAAGACGTATTCAAGCCGCCGGTCATGGCGGCAGGCTGGGGGGCAGTCATGGTTGCAAAGGCATTTCACTTCAAGGCCGTTTTGCGCGGCGCAGTATTTGCGGCGGCAGGGCTGGCACTGGCGGCCTGCACGTCCGTCTACCGCAAGCACGGCTATGTGCCGTCGCCGCATCAGCTGGCCGAAGTGGTGCCGGGCATCGACACACGGGATTCGGTGGCGGAAACCATCGGCATCCCGTCCTCGACCGGCGTGCTGAACGACAGCGGCTACTATTATGTCGCCACCCGGTTCCGCCACTACGGGGCCAAGGCCCCCGAGCCGGTGGCACGCGATCTGGTGGCGATCAGTTTCGACACTTCGGGCGTGGTGCAGGCAATCGAGCGTTACAGCCTGGAGGATGGTAAGGTGGTGCCGCTGGAGCGCCGGGTGACCAGCTCCGGGGTGCAGGACAACACCTTCCTGCGCCAGCTCTTGGGTAACCTGGGCAACTTTGGCCCCGGCCAGCTGCTGAACAACGAATAAGCCGGCTTCACTGCTCTGTCACAGCGCATATGTTATGGGCTGAGCCGGAAAGCTGGAGGCCGCCGTGGCGGAACCTGAGATATTGCTGAGCAAGGGGCGCTACCGTGCCCGGCTTGCTGCGGGTGCCGATGATGTGGCGGCGGCGCAGGCGCTGCGGACGCTGTGTTTCCGGACCGCCGCCGCCGACAGCGACCCCTTTGACAGCCGGTGCACCCATGTTCTGGTGGAGGAAAAGGCCAGCGGCGCGCTGGTCTGCTGTTTCCGGCTGCTGCTGCTGAAGAGCGGCGCGGTGCTGGCGCAAAGCTATTCGGCGCAATTCTATGATCTGTCTGCGCTCCAGAACTTTGCGGGGCGGATGGCGGAGCTGGGCCGCTTTTGCACGCACCCGGAATGGCAGGATCCCGACATCCTGCGTATCGCCTGGGGGGCATTGACGGGCCTTGTAGACGGGCAGGGGGTGCAGATGCTGTTTGGCTGCTCCTCCTTTGCGGGCACCTCGGCCGAGCCCTACAAGGATGCCTTTGAACTGCTGCGGCAGCGGTATCTGGCGCCTGCGCAGTGGCACCCGGCTGAAAGGGCGCCTGAGGTGGTGCGTTTTTCCGCGGAGCCGCCGCGGACGGCAGATGCGAAGAAGGCACTGCAGGTGATGCCGCCCTTGCTGCGGGCCTATCTGGCGATGGGCGGCTGGGTCAGCGGTCATGCGGTGGTGGACCGGCAGATGAACACGCTGCATGTGTTCACCGGCCTTGAGATCGGCACCATTCCTGACGCCCGCAAGCGGCTGCTGCGGGCAGTGGCCGGGTGATTATGAGTATTTCAGGAAAGATGAACGGGGAGCGTTGACGGGATTTGGCCGCCGGGGTAGCTGGCTGGCATGGCACGTATTCCTCTTTTGCAGATGTCCGGCATTTCCCTCACCTTCGGGGGTGATCCGGTTTTTTCGAACCTCGATCTGGTGGTGCAGCCCGGCGACCGGGTGGCGCTAGTGGGCCGCAACGGCTCGGGAAAATCCACGCTGATGAAGGTGATGGCGGGGATTGTTGAAGCCGATCAGGGCGACATCGTGGTGCCGCCGGGCAAATCAGTCGGCTACATGGAGCAGGACCCGAAGATGGAGGGGTTTGCTACCTTAGGCGATTTTGCCGCCAGCGAACTGGACCCCGGCGAAATGTACAAGGTGGAACGCGCGGGCGAGGGGCTGAAGTTTGATCCCGCAAGGCCGGTGGAAACCGCCTCCGGCGGCGAGCGGCGGCGCGCGGCCCTGGCCAAGCTGATGGCCGAGGCGCCGGACCTGATGCTGCTGGACGAGCCCACCAACCATCTGGACATTGAGGCAATCACCTGGCTGGAGAATGAGTTGAAGGCGACCCGCGCGGCGTTTGTGCTGATCTCCCACGACCGGGCGTTTCTGCGGGCGCTGACCCGCGCCACCCTGTGGGTGGACCGCGGTGAGGTGCGCCGTCAGGAGAAGGGGTTTGAGCATTTCGAGGCCTGGCGCGACAAGGTCTGGGAAGACGAGGACATGCAGCGCCACAAGCTGAACCGGCTGATCAAGTCGGAAAGCCGCTGGGCGGTGGAAGGCATCTCGGCCCGGCGCAAGCGCAATATGGGGCGCGTCAGGGCGCTGCAGGACCTGAAGGCGGAGCGCGCAGGCCAGATCAAGCGTCAGGGCGCCGCCGAGATGGCGCTGGAGGCGGGCCCCAAGTCGGGCCGCAAGGTGATCGAGGCCGAGGGGCTGAGCAAGGCGTTTGGCGGCAAGGAGATCGTCAGGGATTTCTCACTGAAAGTGCAGCGCGGCGACCGGGTGGCCTTTGTCGGCCCCAATGGCGCGGGGAAAACTACGCTTTTGAAGATGCTGCTGGGGATGGAAGACCCGGATGCGGGTTCTGTGAAGCTGGGCACCAATCTGGAGATCGCCCTGTTCGACCAGACCCGTGACCAGCTGGACGGCGATTCGACCCTTTGGGAGAACCTGACGGCCGATCCGCTGCTCGGCATATCCGGCAAGGCCGATCAAGTGATGGTGCGCGGCCAGCCCAAGCATGTGGTGGGCTACCTGAAGGAGTTCCTGTTCGACGAGCGCCAGGCGCGGGCGCCAGTGCGCTCGCTGTCGGGCGGCGAGAAGGCGCGGCTGTTGCTGGCGCGGCTGATGGCGCGGTCCTCGAACCTGCTGGTCTTGGACGAACCGACCAACGATCTGGATGTGGAGACGCTGGACCTGCTGCAGGAGCTGTTGGACAACTACGACGGCACTGTGCTGCTGGTGAGCCACGACCGGGATTTCCTGGACCGGGTGGCAACCACCACCATTGCGATGGAAGGCAATGGGCGGGCCACGGCCTATGCCGGCGGCTGGAGCGATTACATCGCGCAGCGCGGGCCGCTGGAGGTTTCTGAGAAAGCGGAGAAGGTGAAGCCTGCAAAGGCGAAGCCCAAGCAGGAGAGCCAGCCCAAGGACGGGCTCAGCTTCAAGGAGAAGCACCGGCTGGAGGCGCTGCCTGCGGAGATCGAACGGCTGGAAGCGGAGATCGGCAAGCTGCAGGAGCTGATGAGCGATCCCGAGCTGTTCACCCGCGAACCGGTCAAGTTCAAGAAGGCCACCGAGGCGCTGGTGGAGCGGCAGGAAAAGCTGGCTGCAGTCGAAGAGGAATGGCTGGAGCTGGAGGAGAAGGCTGGGGCCTGAGGCCGGTTCCCCAGTTAGGTCAGTACGCCTGACCAAATGTTTCGCGCGCGAAACATTTGGTCAAGGATGCTGCCGTAAAACTTTGTAATTCATCAGGAAATGTAAATTGGGTGCTAAGCGGGCGGACGCCGCCCTTACCGTTTGGCCACCGGGGCAGCGGGATTGCCGGTGACGGTCTCTCCTGCGGCGACATCCTTGGTGACCACCGCGCCTGCTCCCACAATCGCGCCATCGCCGATGGTGACCCCGGGCAGGATGATGGCGCCGCCGCCGATCCAGACATCTGCACCAAGGGTGACGGGACAGGCAATCTCCAGCCCCTGGGCCCGCAACGCCCTGTTTTTGTGGTGCTGGGCGCAGTAGATCTGCACGTTCGGCCCCAGCATGGTGCCGTCGCCAATGCTGACGGGAGCGGTGTCCAGAATGGTGCAGCCTGCGTTCATGTAGACGTTGTTGCCTAGCCGGATGTTGAGGCCGTAGGCGCAGTGAAACGGCGCCTCGATCAGGCAGTTTTCACCGTGGGCGGCAAAGAGTTTGGCGAGCGGCGGGCTGAGATTCTCAGCCGGATCAGGCAGTGCGCTGTTGTGCTGATGCACCGCAACCCGGGCCTGGTGGCGCAACGCGGAGAGTTCGCTGTCCAGGCAACAGTACCATTCCCCTGCCTGCATTTTCTGCCGTTCGGATTTGTTCATCGGCGCCTCCTGACCCGGAGTGAAGGGCGGGCGGCATCGATTGTCAATTGCGGGTGTGCTCCCGCGCCCGCAGGCGCCCTGGCTTTGCCAAGGCGCCCTTGTGCGGCCTTGGGCCGGGCACCGCTGGTGCGGTGCCCGGCGCGGGCAGAAGCTCAGGCGGTTTGGGTCATCTCATTGAGGGTGAAGGCGGCCACCGCGCCCTCAGTCGCGGTCATATAGGCGGCCAGATGCGGTGCGTTCATGTGCTGCTGCCACAGCTCCCGCGATTCCCAGGTTTCGTAGAACACGAAAAACCCGGGCGTCTGGTTGTCCTGGTGCAGGTCATAGCGGATGCAGCCGTCCTCAGCGCGGGTGATGGGCACCAGCTTTTCGAGTTCAGCTTTGACCAGGGCTTCTTTACCGGGCTGGGCGGTAATCTGGGCGAGAATTGTCAGGGCCATTTGGGCCTCCTGTTCTTGAGGGATGTGACGGGACGGGATATGGCTGCACGGTGTATTCTGCGCAAGAACGCACATTTTGTGAGGGTAGGTACAAAATGGATACTGAAGATCAGGGCGAAAGCCGGGCCGCACGGTTCGAGACTTACGATTGCAGCGGCGGCTGCCCGGTTGAGGCGGCGCTGGAGCAGATCTCCGGCAAGTGGAAGGGGCTGATCGTCTATCACCTGCTGCCCGGCACCTTGCGGTTCAATGCCCTGGCGCGGGCGCTGGGGGATGTGACGCAGCGCAGCCTGACCAAGCAGCTGCGGGAGCTGGAGGCGGATGGCATCGTGCACCGCAAGGTCTATGCCGAGGTGCCGCCGCGGGTGGAATACAGCCTGACCGGCAAGGGACAGGCGCTGCGCCCGGTGATCGAGGCGCTGGCGGCCTGGGGTGCCGGGCCGGGGAGCTAAGGCAGCGGCTTGGCAAGAAACTCCCGCGGCCGTAGGTGCCCTGGCTGCGCCAAGGCGCCTTTGTGCGGTCGTGGGCCGTTCGTTGCTGCGCAACGCTGAGGGTTTTGCTGAGAAGCGCTTCAGGGGCAGGTTTGCCCTGAAGGCGCGGTATCGAGTGTGTTTGCCGCTGCTTGCGCATCAAGGATGAACCGTGCTGCGCACGGCGGCTGCGCCGTCCTTGACCCGGAATCAGCAGCAGAGGTCAGCGCATGCGCAGGGCGCCGTCTATGCGGATAACCTCGCCGTTGAGATAGCCCATCTCGACGATGAAGCCGGCGAGACGGCCGTATTCGCGCGGGTCGCCCAGGCGGGCGGGGTTGGGAACATCTGCAGCCAGCTGCTGCTGCACCTCTTCCGGCAGGCCGGCCAGCATCGGGGTCATGAAGATGCCGGGCGCGATGGTCATCACCCGGATGCCGGAGGACGCGAGATCGCGGGCCATTGGCAGGCACATGCCGGCAACCCCGCCCTTGGAGGCGGCATAGGCGGCCTGGCCCTTTTGCCCGTCAAAGGCGGCGATGGAGGCGGTGTTGATGATTACGCCGCGGGCGTTGTCCGCGTCGGGGGTGTTCTTGGCGATCTCGACAGCGGCCAGGCGGGCGACGTTGAAGGTGCCGACCAGGTTGATGTCGATGGTGCGCTTGTAGGCATCCAGCGGGTGCGCGCCCTCCTTGCTCACGGTCTTGGCGCCGATGGCGATGCCCGCGCAGTTCACGCAAGCGGTGATCTTGCCCATCTTCTCTGCCGCGTGGGCGATGGCAGCGGAGACCGACTCCTCGCTGGTCACGTCGGTCTGGGCAAAGTGGCCGCCGATTTCCTCTGCCACCTGAGTGCCGCGTTCGGCGTCGCGGTCGAGGATGGTGACCTGAGCGCCTTGTTCGGCGAAATAGCGCGCGGTGGCCTCACCCAGGCCGGACGCGCCGCCGGTAACCACGGCTGCGGTGTCTGCAAGTTTCATGAGCGGGGCTCCTCCCGATTATCTGAACATGTGTTCATATAATGGAGACGCTGGGTGCCTGTCCAGCGGGACGGGACGTCGCGGACTTACGAGAAACCTGTCAGGCCATTTGCTGCCAGTCGAGCAAGGCCAGCGGGCGCAGGAGGCGGCCCAGCGGCGGCCAGAGACCCCAGGTGCCGCCCAGACGGTGCAGATGGGCGCCGGTGCCGAGCTTAAAGCGGGCAAGGCCTGGGGCGTCCTCGATGTTGATGAGGCCGAGGTCGAGCCGGCAGATGCCCTTGGCGGCGAGCCAATTGGCGGCCTCCCACAATAGGAGGGGATGGGCGCTGAGCTGTTTGCCGCGGGCGGTGGTGTGGGCGATGTGGTAGGTGGCGGTGCTGCCGTGGGTCAGGATCAGGATGGCGGCAACCGCTTCCTTGCCCTCAAACGCCTGGAACAGCTTGGCCTGGCCCTTGTTTTCGCGGGCATAGGCGAGGGTGAGGCCAATGGGCCAGCTGCGGTAGCCGCGCTGTGTTTGCTGTGCCGCGTCGGCCCGGAACAGCCAGTGGCGCACGTCATGCGGCAGGTTCTGGCGGGTGAGGCGGAGGTTTTGCACTTCTCCGTGCTTCAACCGGTTGCGCCATTTCTGATGCAGGGCGGCGCGGCGCTGCTCTGCATCGCCTGTCAGGTCCCAGAGCGCGGCATGGGCTGGCGTAGCCAGCGGCACGGCGCCGAGGCGGGCAAGATGCGGCGCCGGGGATTCGGGTGACAGGATCAGCGGGGTGCGGGCGAAGCCGCCAGCGCGCAGGGTGGCCAGCAGGGGGGCGGGATCCGTCAGATCCGCCCGGTTCACCATTGCCAGCTTCAGCCCGCCGGGGAAGCGGCGGCGCAGCACCAAAGCACCCTTCAGCATCCGGGGCTCCTGTCCGCAGGCCATCAGCGCGCGGGCGAACTCCGGCGATTGCTGGAGCGCGCGGGGTTGGGGGCGGGCGGTAGCTGCTGCGGGCAGATCGGGATCGGGGGCGCTGTCGAACATGGGGTTATTAACGCGCTGGAAACCTAAATCATGGTTAATTTCAGGCATGAAGAAAGCAAAACAGATCATGGGGCAGGCGGCAGCCGCCCCGCGGATGACCAAGGCGGCGGCGCTGCTGATTGCGATCACCCTGTCTGTGCCGGTGTTTCTGGTGCTGACGCTGGTGGAAGCGCTGCTGCTTTGAGAGGGGATATATTGCCGAGAGGCGCATAAGGTCAGGTCTACCCTTAAGCGCCTTTACGAGTGTATCCCGGCCATCCCCGCCTCAAGGGTGAACCGTGCTGCGCACGGCCGCATGCGCGGCCCTTGACCCGGGGCTGGCTTGAGGGAGGCGTTGCGAGGATGTGCTGGTGCGTCGCCAAGCGGCGCCCGGCCCAACCTTGAGGACCCGTCTTTGACGGGGCTGGAACGGGCGGGAGCATCTGCGGGCAAGAAAAAAGGGAGCGCAAGGGCTCCCTTTTCCTTCTCATATCCAGATGGATCAGCCGCCCAGCTTGACCAGCGCGTGGCGTTTCTTGCCGGCGCTCAGCTTGATTGGCGAGGACAGCGCGCCTGCGTCGATCATCAGGCCTGCGTCGGTCAGCGGCTGGTCGTCGATCCGGGCGCCATTCTCGGAGATCAGCCGCTTGGCGTCCTTGCCGGATTTGGCGAGACCGGATTTCACGATCAGCTGCACGATCGAGATGCCGTCGCCCAGGTCCGCAGGGGACAGCGAGAGTGTGGGCAGGTCGTCGCCGACACCGCCCTTCTCAAACACTTCTCGCGCGGTGGCTTCTGCCGCCGCAGCAGCTTCGGCGCCGTGCAGGAGGGTGGTCACCTCATTGGCGAGGATCACCTTGCCCTCGTTGATCTCGGAGCCTTGCAGGGAGCCGATGCGCTCGCATTCCTCCACCGGCAGCTCCGTGTAGAGCTTCAGGAACCGGCCCACGTCGGCGTCGGTGGTGTTGCGCCAGAACTGCCAGAACTCATAAGGGCTGCGCATGTCGGCGTTGAGCCAGATCGCGCCTTCGGCGGTCTTGCCCATCTTCTTACCGTCGGAGGTGGTCAGCAGCGGCGAGGTGAGGCCATAGACCTCATGTTCGATGGTGCGGCGCGTCAGGTCGATGCCGTTGACGATATTACCCCACTGATCCGAGCCGCCCATTTGCAGGATGCAGCCGTAGCGGTTGTTCAGCTCCATGAAGTCATAGGCTTGCAGGATCATGTAGTTGAATTCGAGGAAGCTGAGCGACTGCTCGCGGTCGAGGCGGGATTTCACGCTCTCGAACGACAGCATCCGGTTCACCGAGAAATGGCGGCCGATGTCGCGCAGGAATTCCAGGTAGTTCAGCCCGTCCAGCCATTCGGCGTTGTTCAGCATCAGCGCCTTGTTCGGGGCGTCGGTTTCATAGTCGATGTAGGCGGAGAACACCTTTTTGATGCCGGCGATATTGTCGTCGATCTGTGCTTCGGTCAGCAGCGGGCGCTCATCGGCGCGGAAGGACGGGTCGCCCACCTTGGTTGTACCGCCGCCCATCAGGGTGATCGGCTGGTGGCCGGTCTTCTGGAACCAGCGCAGCATCATGATCTGAATGAGCGAGCCGACGTGCAGCGATTTCGCTGTGGCGTCAAAGCCGATATAGGCCGGGCGCACACCTTGCAGCAGGGCGTCGTCCAGGCCCTGATAATCGGTGCAGTCCGCGAGGAACCCGCGTTCCATCATGACTGCGACGAAATCCGATTTCGGTGTGTAGGTCATAACATGCCTCGGTCTATGGTTTTGCACCATGCCCTATAAATCGCATTGGCGCCGGTTGGAACCTGTTTTCCCGGCAAATTATGCGCTGTAGTATCCCCTGCAACGGGCGGTACGGCCCGGATCCAGAAGGATGGGGGCAGGCCATGAGCAGGGCCATTGCAAAAACGGGTGCGGTCAGGGCGCTGGGCGCGATGAGCGGCACCTCGCTGGACGGGGTGGATGCGGCGGTTGTGGTGACCGACGGCGCGCGCATTCACGCATTCGGCGAGAGCAGTTACCGCGAGTATTCCGCCGCAGAGCGCAGCGTGCTGCGGGCGGGCCTCGGCAAGTGGGCGGGGCCGGAGGTTGAGGCCGCGGCAGAGGTTTGCGATGCGGCCCATGCGGCGGCGCTGGCGGAGTTCGGTGATGTGGAGATCATCGGCTTTCACGGCCAGACCCTGGCCCATGCGCCGCGGCTGCAAGGCACATTGCAGGTGGGCGACGGAGCAGCCTTGGCCGAAACGCTGGGCAAGCCTGTGGTCTGGGACTTCCGCACTGACGATGTGGCGATGGGCGGCGAGGGCGCGCCGCTGGCGCCGTTCTTCCATTTTGCCTGCGCCAAGTATATCGGCGCTGAGCAGCCCTTGTGCTTCCTGAATCTGGGCGGGGTTGGCAACCTCACCTATGTGGATCCGCGGTTTGACAGGCCCGAGCAGCCGGGTGCGCTCTTGGCCTTTGACACCGGCCCGGCCAATGCGCCGGTCAATGATCTGGTACAGGAGCGGTTGGGTATTCCCTGGGACGCCGATGGCAAAGTGGCGCGGTCCGGCACCGTGGAAACAGGTGCGCTGGAGCTGTTTCTGGCCGAGCCCTATTTCGCAAGAATGCCGCCCAAGTCGCTGGACCGGAACGATTTTGCCGAGATGGTCGGACTGGTCAATGAACTGAGCGATGCGGATGCGGCTGCCACCCTGATTGCCATGTGCGCGGCTGCCGTGGCGCAGGGCATGGAACATTGCCCTGAGCCGCCGGAGGTGGTGCTTGTCACCGGCGGCGGGCGGCACAACCCGGTGCTGATGGAGATGCTGCGGGTGTCGCTCGATTGTCCGGTAAAGCCGGTGGAGGACGCAGGGCTGGACGGTGACATGCTGGAGGCGCAGGCCTTTGCCCATCTGGCGGTGCGGGTGGCGCGGGGAATGCCGACATCGGCGCCTGGCACCACCGGTGTCAGCGCCTGTGTCGGCGGCGGTGTGGTAAGCGTGCCGGGGGCGTAAGGTTGTGACCGGGCGGACAAGAAACTTCGAAGTTTCTTGGCAAATTTCTTTGAAGAAATTTGTGCGGCCTCTGGCGGCGGATCAGCGGGAGAGCTGGCGGAGGTAGTCCGCCGTGAACTCCCCGTACCCGTCTGACGTCGACTTCAAATGCGCGCGGGTGATCGCGTGGAAGGCCGGCAGCTGGTGAAAGGGCACATTCGGGAAAGAATGGTGCTCTGCGTGATAAGGCATGTTCCAGGCCACAAACCGCACCAGCCGGTTGGTGAAGGTGGTGCGGGAGTTTTCCAGCATGTTCGCCACCGGGGGGCAGAGACCGTGTTCCGCCAGCAGGTAGGCGCGTAGGACAGGCTGGCCGATCAGCAGCGGCACAATCCACAGCCACAGGATCAGCGGTGATACAAGCAGGCTCAGGATCGCGGCGGCGTAGATCGCCAGCAGCAGGCGCGCCTCCAGCCGCATGGCCGCGTGGCGGCGTTCCGGCAGGTAGGGCGCGGTGATGGTGCCAAAAGCGTTTTGCCAGAGGGTTGCCGCCATGCCGCGCCAATAGCCCCAGCCGCTCAGGTATTTCAGCCATTGAGCGAAGGTCTCCGGCCGCCCTCCGTGTTCCAGCTCCGGGTCGCGCTGAGGATCGTTGGTGTATTTGTGATGCGCCAGGTGGAAGTAGCGGAACCAGACAAAGGGCAGGGCGATGGCGACGGCGCAGAAATGACCTGCGGCCTCATTCATCCAGCCGCTTCGGAACGGGGTTTTATGGGTGCACTCGTGCGACAGGGTGAACAAGAAGACCAGAAGCACCCCCTGCGGCAGCATCAGAAGCGGCCAGAGGGGCACATGCAGCGCAATGCCGGTTGAGCAGGCGCCGAGCGCCGCCAGATACAGCGCCAGATGCCGCAGCCCCGCCGCGTCAGACCGGGCCGTCAGGGTAGCCTTGGTCTGTGGCGGCAGCGATTTGATGAGGCGTGTGTGATCCGGTTCTGCAGACATATGGACAGTCTTGTCCAGACAGGCGATTCGCTGCAAGGGGCGGATCAGCCGCGCGGGATGTCAAAACCGGGGGCGGCCAGTTCGAAGCCTTCAAACTCGAATCCCGGCGAAACGGTGCAGCTGAGCAGTGTGAACGCGCCGGTGGTGCGGGCGGCCTGCCAGTGGCCCGTGGGCACGATCAGCTGCGGTGCGCCTTTGGTCAGGTCCGGGGTCAGCAGGTGGTCCTGCACCGGGCCTTCATCTGTCGCAGCCATTGACAGCACCAGCGGCGCGCCGGCGTGGTACAGCCAGATTTCGGTGGCGTCGACGCGGTGCCAGTGGCTGCTCTCGCCAGCCTTCAAAAGAAAGTAAATACAGGTGCCTGTGGGGCGGCCTTCATTTTCCGCACGCCAGGTTTCCTTGTACCAGCCGCCCTCCGGATGCTGCTGCAGGCCCAGGTGCTCGATGATCCGGTCCGCGTCCATTGCTGCTCCCTCCGCTTTGGTGCTGGTAAATCTGTGTCCCAGTCATATGTTTGGGCCATGACATTCACGATCCCCTTTGACAACACCTATGCTGCCCTGCCGGGGCAGTTCTACTCCAAACTCCCGCCGCAGGCGGTGAAGGCGCCGCGGCTTCTGGCTTTCAATGAGGATCTGGCGCAGATCATGGGCGTAGCACCCAGTGAGGCGGAGGAGATGGCCGCGGTGTTCAGCGGAAATCAGGTGCCGGAAGGGGCGGACCCGCTGGCGCAGCTTTACTCGGGGCATCAGTTCGGCACCTACAACCCGCAGCTGGGCGACGGGCGCGCGATCCTGCTGGGCGAAGTGGTGGGGACGGACGGCAAGCGCCGGGACATCCAGTTGAAGGGCTCGGGACGGACGCCGTATTCGCGAAACGGCGACGGGCGGGCCTGGCTGGGGCCAGTGCTGCGGGAATATGTGGTGAGCGAGGCGATGCACGCGCTTGGCATCCCGACCACCCGGGCGCTGGCGGCCGTGGAGACCGGCGAGACCGTATGGCGCGAGGGCGGCCTGCCCGGCGCGGTGCTGACCCGGGTGGCGGCAAGCCATCTGCGGGTGGGAACGTTTCAGGTATTTGCGGCACGCGGCGACAAGGCGAGCCTCAGGCAGCTGACAGACTATGCCATTGCCCGCCACTACCCGGAGGCTGATGGCCCGATGGGGCTGCTCAGCGCGGTGCGTGATGCGCAGGCCGAGCTGATTTCTGCATGGATGTCCGTGGGCTTTATCCACGGGGTGATGAACACCGATAATTTCTCGATCTCCGGCGAGACCATCGACTACGGGCCTTGCGCCTTCATGGATGTGTACCACCCGCATACGGTGTTTTCTTCGATCGACCGGGGGCGGCGCTATGCCTATGCCAACCAGCCCACGATTGCGGTCTGGAATCTGGCGCAGCTGGCAACCGCGCTGATCCAGCAGATGGACGACCCGCAGGCAGGTGTCGAGCAAGCAACGGAGATCGTGCATGCGATGCCCGCACTGACAGAGGCGGCCTGGCTGCGGCGGTTCCGGGCCAAGCTGGGGATCACCACGGAGCGGGACGGGGACCTGGAACTGGTCACCTCTCTGCTGGGTCGGATGGCGGAGAACCAGAGTGATTTCACCAATACCTTCCGCGCTCTGGCGGATGGCACGGCGCGGGATCAGTTCACCGATCCGGCAGCTTTTGATGCCTGGGCGGAGGACTGGCAGGCGCGGCTGGAAGACGAACCGGACCCGCAGGCGGTCCTGCGTGCGGCGAACCCAGCCTTCATTCCGCGCAACCATAGGATCGAGGAGATGATTGCCGGTGCGGTGGCAGGCGACTATGCGCTGTTCCACCGGCTGAACACAGTGCTGGCCAACCCTTACGAGGACCAGCCGGACCATAGTGATCTGCAGCGTCCGCCGCTGCCCGAAGAAGTGGTGCAGGCAACCTTCTGCGGCACCTGATCTGCTCCTTTCTGATTGAAAATACCCGCGGGGGTGAAGTGAGCTGCAGGCTCAAGAGGGGGAGGCAGCCCCCCTTTTTAACCTTCTGCGGCGTGATGCCGGTTGTGCTTGGATGGCGTCCTGCCCCACACTCCGATTGAGACCCGGGACAAGCAGATGCCACAAAGACCCCCGCCGGACACGCTGCGGATTGCCACCTACAACATCCAGAAATGCGTCGGCCTGGACCTGCGCCGGCGGCCGGAGCGTATTCTGCAGGTGCTGGCCGGGTTGAAGGCGGATGTGGCGGTGCTGCAGGAGGCGGATAAGCGATTGCCGCCGCGCCCGGCGGCGCTGCCGCATTTCCTGGTCGAGGAGACCGGCTGGCGGGCCGCGGATCTCGGCGGTGCGGGGTCCTTGGGCTGGCATGGCAATGCGGTGCTGTACCGGAATGGGGTGCAGCTGCGGGCAAAGGGGCATATCGCGCTGCCCGGGCTGGAGCCGCGCGGGGCGGTCTGGGCGGAGCTGGAAACCGCGCTGGGCCCGGTGCGGGTGATCGGCGCGCATCTGGGGCTGACAGGCAGGGCCCGGCGCGAGCAGATGCATGCGCTGGCGCGGGCCGCGAAACGCGATGACGCCGCGGTGGTGCTGGCAGGGGATTTCAACGAATGGTCGCGCGGGGCGGTGCTGGAGCATATCGCCCCGGCGCTGAATTTTCTGCCGCCGAAACCGAGTTTTCCAGCGCTCAGGCCGCTGGGCGCGCTGGATAGGATCGCCCATTGCAAGCGGCTGACGGCGGTGGCGCATGGGGTGCATGGCAAAAGGCCCGCGCATATCGCCTCTGACCATCTGCCGGTCTGGGCGGATCTGCGGGCGGTCTAGCGAAGCGAGGGAGCTCCCGCGCCTTTCCAGGGAAATTGCCTGGGCAATTTACCGTCAGGCTTGGGCCGGGCGCTGCTGCGCAGCGCGGAGTATTTTCTGCTGAGAGGCGCTTAAGGGCAGGTGTGCCCTTAAGCGCCATTTCAAGTGTGTGTTCCGCCAGCGCCGCGTCAAGGGCAAGCCGCGCGTGCCGCGCGGTCCCTGCGGGACCCTTGACCCGGCGCTGGCGGGGAAGGCTTAGCGCGCGCGCTGTTTCTGGCCGCGGCGCTGGGCGTTGCCGGGCTTGCTGCCCTGGGGTTTGCCCTGGCTGTTGCCGCCGCCGCTGCCGCCACGGCGGCGCTGGCCGCCGGGTTTGCCGCCGCCGCGGCGCCCGTTGGGACGGCCGCCGGGCTTGCCCGCGGGGGCTGCCGGATCGGGCATCGCTTCCCAGGCGCGGCCGGAGGCGGTGGGGATGGTGATTTTCATCACTTTCTGGATCGCCTTCAGCTCTTCCATCTCATCCGGGGCGCACAGCGCAATTGCCTGGCCGTCCTTGCCCGCACGCGCGGTGCGGCCGATGCGGTGCACATAAGCGTCGGGCACGTTGGGCAGTTCATAGTTGTAGACGTATTTCACATCCGGAATGTCGAGGCCGCGGGCCGCCACATCGGTAGCAACCAGCACCTTGATCTCGCCCGCCTTGAAGGCCGCCAGGGCGCGTTCGCGCTGGCCTTGGGATTTGTTGCCATGGATGGACGCCGCGGCAAAACCTGCCTTGTCCAGCGTCTTCATCAGCTTCTCCATGCCCCATTTGGTGCGGCCGAAGACCAGGGTGCGCTCATCCTTGTGTTCGTTCAGCAGTTCCTTCAGCAGGTCAAGCTTGGCGGCCTTGGCGATGAAATGCACCGACTGGGTGATCTTGTCGGCGGCCTTGCCCGGAGGTGAAACCTCGATTCGGACGGGGCTTTGCAGGTAGGAGTTGGCGATCTCGTTCATCTGCTTGGGCATGGTGGCCGAGAACAGCATGGTCTGGCGTTCCGCGGGGATCAGAGCAGCGATCTTGCGCAGGGTGTGGATGAAGCCCAGATCCAGCATCTGGTCGGCTTCGTCGAGCACCAGGAAGTCGCAGGAAGCCAGGTCCAGCGCGCCGCGGTCGAGGATGTCGATCAGGCGGCCCGGAGTGGCAACCAGGATGTCGGTGCCCTTGGCGATGCGGGCGATCTGCGGATTGATGGAGACGCCGCCGACCACCAGGCCGACTTTCATCGGGGTGCCTTCAGTGAGGCCCTTCAGCGTGTCGGCGATCTGGTTGGCCAGTTCGCGGGTCGGTGCCAGAACCAGGCCGCGCACGGTCATCGCAGCGGGCTTGCGGCCGTATTGCATCATTTGCGCGATCAGCGGCACGCCGAAAGCAGCGGTTTTGCCGGTGCCGGTCTGCGCGAGGCCCAGCACGTCCTTGCCATTGAGGGCATGGGGAATGGCGCGCGCCTGGATCGGGGTGGGGTCGTTCAGACCCATGTCCTTGAGGCGCGCGAGGAGCTTTTCAGGCAGCCCCATGGTCGAAAATTCAGTCACGTATCGTCCTTTCACGGCCCTGCAGTCTGCACGGGCCGGAGTCCGCTGCATGGCAGCGGTGTCTTGCGGGGCAGGGACCTCGGGCGCGCGCTGGCCGGATGCCAGGCCGCTGGCCTCTGCAATCCCCACGCGTGATTTTGGGAATGGCGGCATATCACTAGACCCCGGAACTGTGGTTTGTGCGCAGGTTGCGCGTCCGGTCAATGGCCTCTGCTCACGCGGCAGGGAGGGATGCCTGGGTGCCAAATGGCTGTGGATAAGCTGTTTGTCAACCATTGATACGGTTGAAAAGCCTGTTTTCGCCGCAGAACGCATCCGCTAAAGAGGAAGACCAGAAAACCGCGAGGAAGATATGCAAAAGACGATTATCGCCCGATGCGAAGCCAAGGGGCTCCGCATGACCGGCCAGCGCCGGGTGATTGCCCAGGTGCTGCAGGACAGCGATGATCACCCGGATGTCGAGGAGCTGTACGCCCGCGCCAGCGCAAAAGACGCCGGGATTTCGATTGCCACGGTGTACCGCACGGTCAAGCTGTTCGAGGAGGCGGGCATTCTGGAGCGGCTGGAGTTCGGCGACGGGCGCGCGCGCTACGAGGACGCCGAGCGCGAGCATCATGACCATCTGATCGACATGAACACCGGCGAGGTGATCGAGTTCTGCGATCCGGAGATTGAGGAGCTGCAGGAGCGGATCGCCCGCAAGCTGGGCTATGAGCTGCGCGGGCACCGGCTGGAGCTCTACGGAGTGCCGCGCAAGGCGGAGTAGGCTAGCGGGGGTGTTTTCCAGCCCAAAGCCCGGTTGTGCGGGTAGCTGGTGTTCGGCTTATCACAAATATTGATGTGTGTGCTCACGTCTTGTCATGGGCCGGGGTCGGAAACGGAGTTGTCCGGGACCGTGTGCTGATGTCATTTGCCCGGATGGTCCGGCGTGCTGCCGGTCCGCATTACGGGACGCGCGAAAATGAACAACCTGCACGGCATTCTTCTGGTCATCGCCTCTATGGCGTTCTTCACGCTTGAAGACATGTTCATCAAACAGCTGTCAGGCACTTTGCCGGTTGGGCAGATCCTGATCTGCCTTGGCATTGGCAGCGGGCTGGTCTTTGCGGTGATGGCAAAGATGCAGGGCCACAAACTGTTTGCGCCGCGGTCCTGGCGTCTGCGCCCCGTGCTGCGCGCGGGGACAGAGGCGGTGTCGGCGATGGGCTTCGCCTCTGCGTTGGCGCTGGTCGACATCTCGGTTGTGGCTGCGGTGTTTCAGGCAACGCCGCTGGTGATTACCATGGGGGCGGCGCTGTTTTTGGGTGAACAGGTCGGCTGGCGGCGCTGGCTGGCGATCTGCGTTGGCTTTGCCGGGGTGCTGCTGATCATCCGGCCGGGTCTGGACAGTTTTGAGCCTGCGGCGCTCTTGGTGGTGATTGCGGTGCTGGGCGTCGCCACGCGGGATCTGATGACCCGGGTGATGGACAGCGCCGTTCCCTCTACCGTCGTCAGTTTCCAGGCGTTTTTGGCAGTCATTCCTGCGGGCCTGCTGCTGCTGGCCTTCACTCCCGGCGAGGCGCAGGTGATGGAGCAGAATGAATACCTGATGATGGCAGGCGGCGTTCTGTTCGGGGTCTTGGGCTATTACGGCATTGTCACGGCGATGCGGGTGGGGGATGCCTCGGCGGTGACACCGTTCCGCTATACCCGGCTGCTGTTCTCGATCCTGGCGGGCGTTCTGGTTTTTGGCGAGCGGCCCGATGCGCTGACCATGACCGGGGCGGCGCTGATCATCGGGTCGGGTCTTTACACCTTTGTGCGCGAGCAGCGGCTGGCACGGCGGGCCCGCCGTGCGGCGGCGGCTGCGGCCTGACGTCCCGGCTGGCGAAATTCCTCTGCCCTGTTGGCGCAAACAGCGCCTTGTTAGCCCTAAACTGCCGCTTTTATGCGTGTTAGCGATAACGATCCCGGTTTACTTTCCTGCAGCGGCTGGTATGACGCTGGCAGCAAAACGCGCCGCTTTCAGGCCAAACCAAGGATGGACAGATGAGCACCATTATCGACATTCACGCCCGTGAGATCCTCGACAGCCGGGGCAACCCGACGGTTGAGGTCGACGTGATCCTGGAAGACGGCACCATGGGCCGTGCAGCCGTGCCCTCGGGTGCCTCGACCGGTGCCTATGAGGCGGTGGAGAAGCGCGACGGTGACAAGTCCCGTTACATGGGCAAAGGCGTGCTGGAAGCGGTGGCCGCGGTGAACGGCGAGATCGCCGAGGAGCTGGTCGGCTTTGATGCTACCGAGCAAGTTGCGGTCGATCAGGCGATGATCGAACTGGACGGCACCGAGAACAAGGGCCGCCTGGGCGCCAACGCCATTCTGGGCGTGTCGATGGCGGTGGCCAAGGCCGCGGCCGATTTCACCACCCAGCCGCTCTACCGCTATATCGGCGGCACCTCGGCCCGGGTTCTGCCGGTGCCGATGATGAACATCATCAACGGCGGCGAGCATGCCGACAACCCGATCGATATTCAGGAATTCATGATCATGCCGGTGGCCGCGGAAAACATCCGCGACGCGGTGCGCATGGGCTCTGAAGTGTTCCACACCCTGAAGAAAGAGCTGTCGGCGGCGGGGCTGTCGACCGGGATCGGCGACGAGGGCGGCTTTGCCCCCAACATCGGCTCCTCCCGTGAGGCGCTGGATTTCATCCTGAAGTCGATCGAAAAGGCTGGCTACAAGCCCGGTGAAGAGATCTACCTGGCGCTCGATTGCGCGGCGACCGAGTACTACAAGGACGGAAAATATGTCCTGGCGGGTGAAGGCAAATCCCTGACATCCGAGGAAAACGCCGACTATCTGGCGGCGCTGGTCAATGACTATCCGATCATCTCCATCGAAGACGGCATGTCCGAGGACGACTGGGACGGCTGGAAGCTGCTGACCGACAAGATCGGCAATTCCGTGCAACTGGTGGGCGACGATCTGTTCGTGACCAACCCGGCGCGTCTGGCTGAGGGCATCGAGCGCGGCGTGGCGAACTCGATGCTGGTGAAGGTGAACCAGATCGGCTCCCTGACCGAGACCCTGAAGGCTGTCGATATGGCCCATCGCGCGCGTTACACCAACGTGATGTCGCACCGCTCCGGCGAGACCGAGGACGCCACCATTGCCGACCTCGCGGTTGCCACCAACTGCGGCCAGATCAAAACCGGTTCGCTGGCGCGCTCTGACCGGCTTGCCAAGTACAACCAACTGATCCGTATCGAGGAGGCGCTGGGTGAAGTGGCAGAATACGCAGGCCGCTCGATCCTGAAGTAAGATTGCGAAGCCCCGCCTCTCCGGCGGGGCTTCTCATTTTGAACCACACATAGATGTTCCGATTTGATACCGTATTTCTCTATCTGTTGAGCTGGCCGGTTCTGCGGGACAGTTTTGACCGTTTGCTTTTCCTGTTTCAGACTCATGACGGGTTGCCTCTTGTGGACCAGCGCTATGCTGATCACGCCACTGGCGTCAGCTGTCCACCTAATTCCTGGTATCGTGTTCTTTCTGATTGGCCCCCTTCAGTTTTCCCCCGTGGTCCGAAGGCGTTTTCCCAAGGCTCACCGGGCGCTGGGCCAAGTGTTCATTCTAAGCGGGGTGATTTCAAGCCTTGGCGTAATGCATATGGTGATGGTCTTCCCGGCGCTTGGCGGGGTTCTGACACAGGCAGTTACTTTCGCAATTTGCATCAGCTTGATGGCGGCTATGGCTTTCGCATACCGTTTTGCTCGCCTGCGGAAATTCGGAATGCACATGCGTTTGATGCGGCTGGCTTTTGCCCTTGGACTGACGGTCTCCACTGCGCGGGTTTACATTGAACTGGCCAATCAGCTGCTTTCTGTCCCCTTTGAACAGAGTTTTACCGCAGCATCGGCGGTGGGTTTGGTGACAAATCTGGCTGTTCTTCTTGTCCTGGAGGCGCGTGCGGGCGTTTTCCATAAGGCGTTGAGGTTTTGATGATTTGCCTCTGACCCATACTCAGTCTCTCCTTAAGTAAGAGGTAGTTTGCTGGCTATTCGGCTGGGCGAGGCGGCAAGTTTCCGCGAGTTTTCGTTTCTCTGAGAAACCCTATGCGGGTATTGCCGAATGATGGTAAATCTGGTGCAGGCAAAACTGAGCTGAAAAGATGAAAGCGGCAATTATCCTGACAGGTTTGCCCGGCAGCGGGAAATCCGCACTTGGGCATGTCTTGGCGCAGCAACTGAGCTGGCCCTGTCTGGACAGGGATGACTTCCTGGAAGCCTTGTCTGTGCGCGCGGCTGATGCCACGCCGGAGCAGCGCAGGCGGCTGGAGCAGGAATGCGACCGCCTGTTTCAAACCGCCGCTGAAGCGCTCAGCCACTGTGTTCTGGTGGCTCAGTGGCAGCCGCGCGTAGGGGCGGCTGGTTTCGGAACGCCAGCTGGCTGGTTGCAGCAGTATGAGACCTTGGTGGAGGTGCATTGCGCCTGCAGTGCCGAAGTTGCTGCGGAAAGGTTCGGCTCAGCCAAAAGGCGTCTTGAAGACCTGAGCTGCCGGGATAATGTTCTGAAGTGGCTTCAAGTACTCGAAGCCGGCTACCCTCTGCAGGCGGGGCGGCTGATTTCTGTGCCGTGCGGCCTGGAATTCGACGCTGAGCAGCAGGGCCGCGCCTTGGCCGCAGAGCTGGCAGAGACGTAAGAAATCCCCATTTCGGCATATGTGGCCCGGATCACAGACGCTCACGCTGGCGTCATGTAGCTTGTTCTTACGCGGCGCAAAGCAGCCGCGGGAAAGGGGAGCAAGCCATGACGATGCGGGCTTTGCGCACAGTGGCAATCTGTGCAGTTCTTTCGACCCTTCTGGGATGCAGCGGACCGGGAACCTACCCATTCAGCGGCCAGGCCGCGTCACCGGACGATCCGGTCCAGCGGCTGAATCTTGGCGGTGAAATACGCTGATGCCAGGGATGCGGCCTGACCGCAGGCTGCATCGGGAGATCTGGCGCCCTGGCCGGGGGGAGGGCGCCAGATCGTGAACTCTTAGCACGGGGCGGTGTAATAGGTGCCGTCGCCGCGGGAATATGCGCACTGCCGGGTCTGGTTGTTCTGCGCAACCAGCGTGCCTGCGGCGGCGCCGCCGAGCGCTGCGATCAGGCGCCAGTCGTCGTCTGCCTTGAGCGCGTCAGCTGCGATCAGGCCGGCTGCGGCACCGCCTGCCACACCGGCAACGGTGCGCTGTTCCGGGGTCAGATTGGTACAGGCCCCGAGGCCCAGTACAGCGGAACTTGCAAGTGCAGGGATCCAGCGGAAAGTCATTTGATATCTCCATTTTCAGGTCCAGGGTGGCCATGTTTCAGGCCGCAGACGGGACTATAACGCCGGCCTCAGGAGGATGGTTCCGCATAAATGCGCGCTTTGGGGACAGCAGCGCAAAACTGCCGGAGGGGGGCGCACAGCGGCGGGCTTTTGCCGGGGAGGGGTGGAAAGCCCGCCGTGACGTGCCGGGATTTTCAGTGAAACAGCCGCGTGGCCTTTGTAATAGACACGGGTGGCCAGCTGGGGTTAATTTGATCATATTATTGGCATGTATTGGGGGAAATCCTTTGAGCGGCACCAGCATTGAAGTTCGCCAGCTTGTACCAGGCGAGGCTGCTGTTGCATCGCGATTCATTGCTGCATTGCTGGAGGAGCTTAGCGGTGGCGAGGCCGTGCAGTCTGACCAGTTGCTGCCTGTTGCGGAAGAAGTGCTGCGAACCGGCTCTGTTGCCGGTTTTGTTGCGGCCACCGCTGGGCGGCAGGTTGGGCTGCTCATGCTCAATGAATGCGCAGCAGTCTATGCGGGCGGGCGGTTTGGCGAGATCACCGAGCTTTATGTGGAACCGGACTGGCGTTCAAAGGGCGTGGCCGCGGCACTGGTTGCCGTGGCATCCGAGCATGGGCGCCAGCACGGCTGGAAGCGATTGGAAGTCGGGGCTCCGGATCAGCCGGCCTGGGCGCGGACCTTGGCATTTTACAAACGAAGCGGGTTTCTGGAGGTCGGCCCGCGGCTGCGCTGCCTGCTGTAAACGCTAGAGGCTCTTGCTCATCAGGATGTAGTTCTTGCGCGGCTGAAACCGGGTGCGCAAATACAGCCTTTGCGCGGTCTCGTTTTCCCGGTCGACCTCCAGATGCAGGGCGCGCATGCCGGCCGTTGCCAGCGATTTCGGCAGCTCGGTCAGCACTTCAGTGGCGATGCCGCGGCCGCGCACGGCGGGGCGGATATAGAGCTCATCCACGAAACCGTCCATGCCGCCGAATTCCACGGACCAGCCGAAAGTGATGACGATGTAACCGATCGGCGCGCGGGTGGGGCCGATCAGGTAGACGGCGCCATAAGGGTGGCCGTTCAATAGCGGCTCGATTCCGGCGCGGCGGTGCTCGTCGCTGCTTTCCAGCCCGGATTCGGCATGGAAGGCGGCAACCAGTGCCAGCACGGTTTCCAGATGTTCCGGTTTGGCGAGATGCAGTGCGGCGCTCATAGGCGGGCGAGCCTTTCGGTCAGAAGGGTGAAGAAGCCGTCCGCGTCAGCATCACCGATGAAAAGGGCATTGGGCTTGCGGTTTGCAACGCCCCACCAGTCGGCGACGGTCATACCGAGGGTGAGGTCCGAACTGGTTTCTATCTCGACGTTCACATGACGGCCGGAAAACAGCTCTGGCTGCAGCAGCCAGGCGATGACGCAGGGGTCGTGCAGCGGGCCGCCTTCTGAGCCGTATTTCTCCACATCGAAGCGCTCGAAGAAATCCAGCATCTCCGCAGTGAAATGGCCAACCCGGGTATCAAGCGCGCGGATCGCCTCGACGCGCGGCTTGGTGGCCAGCACCTTATGCGTGACATCCAGCGGCATCACCGTGAGCGGCGCGCCGGATCTGAACACGATTTCAGCAGCTTCCGGGTCGACGTAGATGTTGAATTCCGCGGCTGGAGTGATGTTTCCGACCTCGAAATAGGCGCCGCCCATCATCACGATCTCCTGCACCCGGTCGATGATGTCCGGGGCGGTGTTGAAGGCGGCGGCAACATTGGTCAGCGGCCCAAGAGTGCAGAGCGTGACAGTGCCGGGTTCGTGGCGGCGCAGGGTTTCGATGATGAATTCGACGCCGTTCCCCTCGGCCAGCGGCATCTGCGGCTCCCATAGGGCAGGGCCGTCCAGGCCGGTCTGGCCGTGCACGTGTTCGGCAGTGATCAGCGGGCGGGCGAGCGGCGCCTTGCTGCCTGCATAGATAGGCACATCGGTACGGCCCGCGGCCTCGCAGACGATACGGGCGTTCTTGCTGGTGAGCTCCAACGGCACATTGCCGGCCACGCAGCTGATGCCGAGCAGGTCAAGCTCTTCCGGGCTGGCCAGTGCCAGCAGGATGGCGACGGCATCGTCCTGGCCGGGATCGGTGTCGATGATGATTTTTCTGGCGCTCATAGCGGTCTCCGCGGGATCGTGAACCGGGAGACTACGCGCAGTTTCACCGGGATTGAACCGCTGCTGTGCAGGTCCGCGCAAATTTCACGGGATTTTCTGCGACGGAAGTTTGCTGCGCCCGCGTTTGCTTTCTATAATTGCCTGACGCAGCGTCACGGACGGGATGGTTCGCAGGCGCAGGCAGTGATTTCTCAGCCCGCATTGTGGGCTTTATTGGTACGGCATTGGTTGGCCGGAAACACATTGATTTGCATGGGGAAAACAAGACATGCCCAAAGAGCCCAAGGTTGTTGGCGATATCCTGAAAGACAAGAAGATGACCGCCGCTTACATGGATTACTGCAAGCGGCGCTATTGCCTGAACGAGTTCATGTTCACCCAGAACAAGGGCAACGCGGAATCGCTGTGGACCCGCTACATGGACCAGAAGAAGGGCAAGGAACCGGTCAACATCACCTCCAAGACGCATCTGGCGGCCAAGGCGCTGGCTGACAAAGGCGACTTCAAGCACGCCGACTGGAAAAAGATCATCGCGACCGGCAAGGAAGAGGTCGTGAAGATGCTGAACAAGGATGTGATGGGGTTCACCGGCGGCGATGAATACAAAAAATACGTGGCTGAAAACGCTATGGGCGATCCTAAGAAGGCGGCCAAGCTGCTGGGTATCACTGACGTGAAGAAGCTGAAGGAAGTGATGGTGAACGTCGCCGTCGACGATAAGAAAACCGCCGAGAAGCTGTGGAAAGAGCTGGCGAAGAAGGAAAAGATCCTTGAGGATTACAAGGCGATTTCATCGTCCTTGAAAAAGGCCAACCTGGTCTGAGTCAGCGGACCCAGGGACCCGGCGGCGCTGCCGCCGGGATTTGAGTATTTAGGGAAAGATGAAAGATCTGGGCGCGTTCAGGCGCGCTCGTCGGCCTTTACCGCGTCCCAGAGCGCATCCATTTCCTCTAGGTCACTGTCCTCAGGCCGTTTGCCGCGGGCGGCGAGCTTGGCCTCGACGCCCTCGAAACGTCGGGTGAATTTGGCGTTGGCAGCGCGCAGCGCGGCTTCGGGTTCAACGCCGAGGTGGCGGCCCAGGTTGGCCATCACGAACAACAGATCGCCGAATTCTTCTTCCACCTCAGAGTGGGAGAGGCTGTCGCGGGCCTCAACCAGCTCGGCGCATTCCTCGGTGATCTTGGCGATGACATTGTCAGCCGAGGGCCAATCAAAGCCAACCCGGGCGGCGCGTTTCTGCAGCTTGTAGGCGCGCAGCAGGGCGGGCAGGCCGACGGCGACACCATCCAGCGTGCCCTTCTGTTCCTTGCCTGCGCGCTCCGCTGCCTTGATTGCCTCCCAGTCCTGCGTCTGCTGCTCGGCGGATTTCTCGCGGCTTTCATCGCCGAACACATGCGGGTGGCGGGAGACCATTTTGTCCGACATGGTCCGGACCACGTCCTGAAAAGTGAAATGCCCGGCTTCCTCTGCCATCTGAGCGTGGAAGACCGATTGGAACAGCAAGTCGCCCAGTTCCCCCTTCAGTTCGTCCCAGGCCTTGCGTTCGATGGCATCGGCAACTTCATACGCCTCTTCAATGGTGTAGGGGGCGATGGTGGCGAAATCCTGTTCGATATCCCAGGGGCAGCCGGTTTGCGGGTCGCGCAGACGCGCCATGATTTCCAGAAGGCGCTCGATACCGGCGGTATGGTCGTGGATCAGGTCTGTTTCTTGCATTGCGGCTGCTCTTTTTCCGGTGTCAGATGCATCATCCCGAGTCTGGAGCAGGAGTCCACCCCGATGCCCGTTGTGAACCGTATTGCCGATTACGCCGAGGAGATGAAGGCCTGGCGGCGGCATCTGCACCAGATCCCGGAATTGGCGCTGGACCTGCCCAAGACCGCCGCCTTTGTGGCGGAGCGGCTGCGGGAGTTCGGTGTGGACGAGCTGCACGAGGGCATCGCACAGACCGGCATGGTGGCGATCATCAACGGGCAGGGCGAGGGGCCGACGATTGGCTTGCGCGCCGATATGGATGCGCTGCCCATCCCGGAGGAAACCGGGGCGGAGTATGCCTCTGGCCATGCGGGCAACATGCATGCCTGCGGCCATGACGGCCATACAACGATGCTGCTGGGCGCGGCGAAGTACCTGGCCGAGACGCGCAATTTCAAAGGCCGGGTTGCACTGATTTTCCAGCCTGCGGAAGAGGCGATTGGCGGTGCCCGCATCATGGTCGAGGAGGGCATCATGGAGCGGTTTGATATCGGCGAGGTCTATGCGCTGCACAATGCGCCGGGCCTGCCGGAGGGGCATTTCCTGACCACCCCGGGCGCGCTGATGGCAGCGGTCGATACCTTCCACATCCATATCCAGGGCAAAGGCGGCCACGGGGCGATGCCGCATGAGACCCGCGATCCGGTGATGGCGGCCTGCGGCATCGCGCAGGCGATCCAGACCATCGTCAGCCGCAATCACCACACTCTGGAGGATCTGGTGGTCTCTGTCACCCAGATCCACACCGGCACCGTCGACAATGTGATCCCGGACACCGCCTATATCAACGGCACCGTGCGCACGTTTAACCCGGACGTGCAGAAAATGGTGATGCGGCGGATGAAGGAAATTGTTGCCGGGCAGGCGGCGAGTTACGGCGTCGAGGCAGAGCTTGACTACGAGATAGGCTATCCGGCCACGTTCAACGACGCCGAAAAGACCGGTTTTGCGGTGGAAGTCGCGAAGGAAATTTCCGGCGACGCCAATGTGGAGGCTGACGGCGGACGCGAGATGGGAGCGGAGGACTTCGCCTATATGCTGCAGGCGCGGCCCGGCTCCTACCTCTTCCTGGGGCAGGGCGACAGTGCCGGGCTTCACCATCCGAAGTATGATTTCAATGACGCGATTGCACCGGTGGGGGCGTCCTTCTTTGCCCGGCTGGTGGAACGCGCGCAGCCTCTGAACGGCTAGAGGCGCTGAGTAATGACAATGGCCCGCTGGGCCTGTATTTGATCAAAAGGTCAGCATAAACAGGAACAATCCGCCATGGCACTGGAAGATGCAAAACGCATTGTCGATCACGCCTTCACCCGCGAGGATTTGAAGGGGCTGAGTCCGGAAATCACCTTTGGCGGGGCGACGTCCTTTCTGCGCCGGAAGTATACCAAGGACCTGATAGGCGTGGACATCGCGGTGACTGGCGTGCCGTTTGACCAGGCCGTCACCAACCGTTCCGGCACCCGGCTGGGACCGCGGGCCATCCGCGAGGCATCGTCCATGCAGGCGCCGGATGAACCTTATGGCTGGCCTTACAAACCGCTCAGCACCCTGGCGATTGCCGATTACGGCGACCTGGCCTTTGATCATGCCAATGTGCCTGAGTTTCCCGCAGCGCTGACGGAGCATATCCGCGGCATTCTGGCGGCAGATGCGGCCTCCGTCGTGCTGGGCGGGGATCACTACATCAGTTTTCCGATCCTGAAAGCCTATGCGGAGAAATACGGCCCGATTTCGCTGCTGCAGTTCGATGCCCATACGGACACTTGGGCGGATGACAACATGGACCGGGTCGATCATGGCACCATGTTCTACAAGGCCGTGAAGACAGGGATCGTGGATCCGGCCACGTCCGTGCAGGTGGGGATCCGTACCACCAATGACGACACGCTGGGGGTCAATATCATAGACGCGCCCACGGTGCATGAGATTGGGCCGGTGGAAACCGCGCGGCGGATCAAGGACATCTTGGGGGACCGGCCGGTTTATCTGACCTTTGATATCGACTGTCTTGACCCGGCCTTTGCGCCCGGCACCGGCACGCCGGTCTGGGGCGGCCTCACGTCCGCGCAGGCCTCGCGCATCCTGCGGGAGATTGCCGGCATCAATATCAAGGGCGGTGACGTGGTGGAGGTCTCTCCGCCCTTTGACACAACCGGCGCAACTGCTATTGCCGGGGCACACGCAGCGACGGAAATTATCTGCCTTCTTGGCTGGAACATGAGAGACAATGACTGACTTCAATCAGCCGATCAGCGGCAATGACCTGGCGCGGTTTTCCGGGCCGAACACCTTTATGCGGCTGCCGCAGGCGACCTCGCTGGACGGTTTGGATGTAGCAGTGCTGGGGGTTCCGATGGATATCGGCACCTCCTGGCGGTCGGGCACCCGGTTCGGACCAAAGCAGATCCGCGCGGAAAGCGCGATGCTGCGGCCCTACAACATGGCGACGGGCGCGGCGCCCTTTGACAGCCTGAACATCGCCGATATCGGCGATCTGGCGATCAATACGTTTTCGCTGCCGGAATCGCTGCGCATTATTGAAGACAGCTACGACGCGATCCTGACGGGCGGGGTGGTTCCGGTGGCAATGGGCGGTGACCATTCGATTACCTTGCCGATTCTGCGCGCGATTGCCAAGAAATACGGCCCTGTCGCACTGGTGCATGTGGATGCCCATGCGGATGTGAACGACGAGATGTTCGGGGAGCGGGAGACCCATGGCACTGTGTTCCGCCGCGCCTATGAGGAAGGGCTGATCGTCCCGGACAAGACCTATCAGATTGGCATCCGCGGCACCGGTTATGCCGCCACCGATTTTTCCGAGGCGCAGGGCTGGGGGTTCCAGCACTTCCCGGCGCAGGAGCTGTGGAACCGCTCGCTGCACCAGATGGGTGCGGAAATTCGCCGCGATATCGGCAATAGGCCGGTTTATGTCACCTATGATATCGATAGTCTTGACCCGGCCTATGCGCCGGGCACCGGCACGCCGGAAATCGGCGGGCTGACCACGCCGCAGGCGCTGGAACTGATCCGGTCCCTGAAGGGGGTCAACATCGTGGGCTGCGACCTTGTAGAGGTGTCGCCGCCTTATGACCCGTCGGGCAACACTGCCCTGGTGGGCGCCAACCTGCTCTATGAGCTGTTGTGCGTGCTGCCGGGCGTGGCAACGAGATAAGCGGTCCGGCCTCACACAGAAGGCCGGGGGAGGACCGCGTGTGAGGAGGAGGCAAGGGGTGACCTTGAAACCGCGTTGAGGCGGCTGATGCTGCTGGGCTGGCTGCTGCTGGCCGCGATAGTTGCCGGACTGGGGTTCGTCCGGCTGGCGCCGAGCGATCCGCTGGACTGGAACACCCAGCCGGAGCTGAGCGAGGATAAGGAATTCCGCGGCGGCGTGTTCCGGGTGATCCGGACCGGGCCGGACGGGCTGGAGCGGTTCCACCGTATTGCCAGCCACGCGCCGCGCACGAGCGTGCTGGCGGGTGGCCCGGACGACGGCATGGTGACCTATATTACCCGCACCCAGGTGCTGGGCTTTCCCGATTACACCACTGCGGCGCAAGACGGCGATCTGCTGAAAGTCTATGCCCGGCTGAGGTTCGGCCGGTCTGACCTTGGCGCCAACAAGGAGCGGATCAACGGTTGGCTGGCGGAAATGGAGGAGGCTCCGCAAGCGGCCACAGCCGGGGAATAAGCAGAAGCTCCCGCCTGTTCTCGGGCTTTTTGCGCAAAAGCATCTTACGGTTGATCCGGGCGCCGCACTTGCGCGTGGTACAGGCTCATCGGCCGCGGACCGATGAGCCATTTCAATTTGATGAGAAGCGTTTCAGGGGCAGGGCTGCCCCTGAAGGCACCGATTCAAATGTGTTTGCTGATGCCGCGTCAAGGGCAAGCCGCGCTGGCGCGGTGGCTGCGCCACCCTTGACCCGGTTCTGTGATTGTTGATTGTGGTCTGCATGGCCTTGTTCAGAAAAGATTTTTAGGCGCTGAGCAACAGTGCCGACTTGAAAATGGAGAGAATTTCATGACCCCTAGATTCACGAAACTCGTGCTGTCTCTTGCTTGTTGCGCGCTGTTTGCTGCCTGCGGTGGAGCGCCTGCCAGCAATGAGCTGCAATTCGACAACGACGGGAATGGCCGTTTCAGCGGAAGTGCGGGTTCAGGTTGGACGGCACAGGAGATCAGGACATATGCCGTCAATCAGATATGCGGCGGCGGTCCTGTTACGGGCTTCAGTGTCAGAGTGTTGCCAACTGCCCCTGACTACAAGATTTTTTCAGGCGCTTGCGCATCCGGAGAATATAGCGTGTCTGCTGCAGACGCAGGTCAGAACTATGTTGTGGCCGCCCAGACCACCCCAGCCGCGCCAGCGGCGCCGGTCGCGACGCCGGCAGGCAACAGTGCAGGGTGGGACGGTTCTACTCCCTTTGTGGATTGATCGGGCTGGTGTCAATTGAGGGTGAAGTGCAGCGCGCGCAAAGCAAGGTCACGGATACTGGTCTTCGACCTTCAAACCCGTCTTGGGCAGCCTTGTTGCTCCAAGCGCGGTTGCAGGCCCTGTGGGGAGAGAATTCCCGCGCAGCTGCTCGCGGCAAAGGTGCTTTCACTGTGTAGCAGAGGTTGCACCCCAGCGGCTGCGGCTTAGATCTTCGGGAGCTCTGACGGAGCTGCTGAAGAACCGGGCTCATCCCCCAGCGACGCCGACAGGCAGCTGCTTTGCACCTCGCGCCACATCGGCACGTTCAGGGACATCTGGCATTGCGCCATGAACATGCGGCCGTCCACTTGCAGGCAGCGCAGCTCTCCCAGCTCCACGCGGGAGCCGGATTTGTCAGTGCAGTAGCAGTCGATGGTCTTGCCGCCCGGACCCTTCACATCCGCCAGCCCCAGGCCGGGCAAGGTGAGAAGGATTGTGGCAATAAGGGCTCTGGCATGTCGCATGGCTCTAGCATATCACATGGGGGTCACTTGGCCAAAACATGAACAACAATAGGCGCGCTCATGGTTCCCGAAGAACGGCTGGAACAGATCCTGCAGCGGTTTCAGTATCTTGAAGCCGCGATGGCGGATGGCGCCGGGGGCGGGGATATTGCCGCGCTGGCTAAGGAATACTCCGACCTGCGCCCGGTGGTGGAACAGGTGACGGCCTACCGTAAGCTGCTGAGCGATCTGGAAGAGGCGGAAGCGATGCTGGCGGACCCGGACATGAAGGACTTGGCTGCCGAGGAGCTCCCGGAGCTGAAGGCCGCGATCCCGGAGGCTGAGCACGCGCTGCAGCTCGCCTTGCTGCCCAAGGATGCGGCCGATGGCCGTCCGGCGATGCTGGAAATCCGCCCTGGCACCGGCGGTGACGAGGCGGCGCTGTTTGCCGGCGATCTGTTGCGAATGTACCAGCGTTATGCCGAGGGGCAGGGCTGGAAGTTCGACATCATTGAGGAACAGGCAACCGAGCTGGGCGGCATCAAGGAAGTGGTGGCACATATCAAGGGTGACAATGTCTTTGCCCGCTTGAAATACGAATCCGGCGTGCACCGGGTGCAGCGGGTGCCAACGACCGAAAGCGGCGGGCGCATCCATACCTCTGCCGCCACCGTGGCGGTACTGCCGGAAGCGGAGGATGTGGATATCCATATCGACCCGAATGACATCCGCATCGACACCATGCGCGCGTCGGGGGCCGGCGGGCAGCACGTGAATACCACCGACTCTGCCGTGCGGATCACCCACCTGCCGACCGGCCTGATTGTGACCTCTTCGGAGAAGTCCCAGCACCGGAACCGCGAGATTGCCATGCAGGTGCTGAAAACGCGGCTCTATGATCTGGAACGCCAGCGGATCGACAGTGAGCGGTCAGCCGACCGCGCGAGCCAGGTCGGCTCCGGCGACCGGTCCGAACGCATCCGCACCTATAACTTCCCTCAGGGGCGCATGACCGACCACCGTATCAACCTGACGCTCTACAAGCTGGATCAGGTGATGGGCGGCGATCTGGAGGAGATCATCGACGCGCTGACCGCGGACAATCAGGCGCGGCTTCTGGCCGAGATGGGGCAGTGAGCATGGCAGAAACCGCGGCACAGGCAATGGCAGCAGCAACAGCCAAGCTCCGGGCTGCGGGGGTGCAGGATCCGGCACGCGATGCGCGGGTGCTGCTGGCGCATGCCGCGCGCATCGAGGCCAGCCGGGTGACGCTGATCGCACCGGAGGAATTGGCGCCGGAAATCGCCGAACGCTATGAGCAGCTGATTTCACTGCGGGCGGTGCGGGTGCCGGTTTCGCATCTGATCGGCGAGCGGGAGTTTTACGGGCGCCGGTTCAAGGTCTCGCGGGATGTTCTGGACCCGCGGCCGGAGACCGAGATTCTGATCGAGGCAGCGCTGGCGGAACCTTACGCGCGGGTGCTGGACCTGGGTGTCGGCTCCGGCTGCATCCTGGTGACTCTGCTGGCGGAACGGCAAGAGGCCACCGGGCTGGGGGTGGACATCAGCGAGGCAGCCTGCTTGCAGGCCAGTGCCAACGCGGTTCTGCACCGGGTCGAGGCGCGCGCCGATATCCAGCAATCGGACTGGTTCGAAAAGGTCGAGGGGCAGTTTGACCTGATCGTGTCGAACCCGCCTTATATCGCGCTGGACGAGATGGAGGGGCTATCCGCGGAGGTGCGCGGGCATGAGCCAGGAATCGCTTTGACCGATGGCGGCGACGGATTGGGCGCCTACCGGCAGATAGCTGCAAAGGCGGCGGCGCATCTGGCAGAGGGCGGCCGGATACTGCTTGAAATCGGCCCAACCCAGGGCCAGGCGGTCAGCGCGCTGCTGGAAACTGCCGGGTTCAGCGGCATTGCAGTGCTGCAGGACCTGGACGGGCGCGACCGGGTGGTGCGGGCGCATTCCTCCTCAAATCGCGGATTTTAGCGCGAAATTCCGCAGATTCGGTCGAAAAAACACAGAAAATCCTTTTGGCCCCCTTGTCTGGGGCTTCGGAACATGGTTACTCAAGATGAGCCGTATAGAGGTGAACGCTTCTCGAGCATTCCCGCGGCATCAAGCCCAAAAAAGCTAACGATCCGGCGCTGAGGCGCGCTGCATAGGGTCAACGGCGCATTAACTCAAGGCTTATGATAGGCATATGAGATCGTCCAAATCACGTTCACGCTCCAAGTCGAACCGGAACCGCCCGAATGGCGCCAATGTGGTCAACCGGGTGTTCGACAGCTCCGGTCCCGAAGGCAAGGTGCGCGGAACCCCGCAGCAGATCATCGACAAGTACAATCAGCTGGCCCGCGATGCGCAGCTGAGCAATGACCGCGTTGCAGCAGAAAATTTCCAGCAGCATGCAGAGCATTACCTGCGGATGCTGAACGAGGCGCAGCGCGAGATCGAAGCGCGCCGCGAGGAACAGGAACGCCAGAACCGCGAGCGCCAGGCAGAGCGCGACCGCGAGCGGGCGGAGCGGCTGGAACGCCAGGAGCGCGAGGCTGCGGCCTCTGCCGCGGCAGACAGCGACCCGGCCAGCGCGCCGCAGCCCGAGGTGATTGACCCGCGCGGCGACAATGGCAATGGCCAGGACAGCGGGTTGGTTGAAACGCCGGAGAGCCAGAGTGCGGCACCGGCTGAGGGGGCTGAAGAGGCTGCGCCGAAGAAGGCGCCGGCCCGCAAACCCCGCACCCGCAAGCCCGCAGCCAAGGCTGAGGGGGCAGAAGCTGCAGGCGAAGGCGGTGACGCCCCGGCGCCGAAGAAACCAGGCCGCCCCCGTGCTAAGCCCAAGCCGAAGGCCGAGGATGGCCCTGCGGAAGCTGCTGAGTAATTCGGTAGCGGTCAGAAAAGCAAAACCCCCGAAGCTGAGTGCTTCGGGGGTTTTCTTTTGCGGAATTTTCGGCTGGCTGTTCAGGCGTCGTGGCCCAGCACACGCAGGTAGCGGCGGACGGCCTCCGGGAAGCCCAGCATCAGCGCATCTGCTGTCAGGCCATGGCCGATGGAGACCTCGGCCAGATCGGGAATGGCCTGGCGCAGGCCGGGCAAATTCTCGACGGTTAGGTCGTGGCCTGCATTCATCATCAGATTGCCAAGGGCGCGGGCCTCGTTCGCGGTATCCCGGATCATATCCAATTCGCGGATGGTGGCATCGGGGTCAGTCTGGTCCGCGTAGGGGCCAGTGTAGAATTCGATCCGGTCGGCGCCTGCCTGCTGCGCGAGCGCCGGATCAGCGAGGTTTGCGTCCACAAAGTAGGAAACCCGGATGCCGGCCGCCTTGAACTCCTCCGCAATGGGCAGGAGCATCTCGCCATCGGCGGCAAAATCCCAGCCATGGTCGGAGGTGGATTGCTCCGGTGTGTCAGGGACCAGCGTTACTTGATGGGGTTTGTTTTCCAGCACCAGGTCGATGAAATGCCTGGTTGGGTATCCCTCGATGTTGAACTCGGCCTGGGGGAACTCCTCGGCGATCAGGCGGGACAGGGCAGGCAGATCGGAAAAGCGGATGTGCCGCTCATCCGGGCGCGGGTGCACGGTGATGCCGTGGGCACCGGCCTGCAGGATAGCGCGGGAGATGTCGATCAGGTCCGGCCAGGGCACTTCGCGTCTGTTGCGCAGGTAGGCGACCGCATTGACGTTCACAGACAGGAGGGTCGGGCGCGCGGCAACGGCTTGGGTCATCTGAAAATCGGGCTCCGGCAGTATATCTGGAAAAGAGGGTTAGGCCTTGGCGACTTCGCGCGCCAAGGTGCAGAAGGCCTCGAGGCTCACCTGTTCGGCGCGCTCGGTGGGCGGGATCCCGGCCGCGGTCAGATGTGCTTCGATATCAGGTGAGATGCCCTTGAGCGAGGCGCGCAGCATCTTGCGGCGCTGGTTGAAGGCGGCCGCCACGACCCGCGACAGGATGGCGGCATCCGCCGGGAAGCGCGGCTCGGGCAGGGCGTCCAGATGCACGACGGCGCTGGAGACCTTGGGCGGGGGGGTGAAGGCGCCTGGCGGGAGCGATAGCACGATACGCGCATCCGCCCGCCACTGAGCCAGGATCGCCAGACGGCCATAGGCCTTGGAGCCGGGCTGCGCCACGATGCGCTCGGCAACCTCGCGCTGGAACATCAAGGTGAGGCTCTGCCAGAACGGCGGCCAGTCCTTGGGCGTCAGCCAGCGCACCAGCAGTTCGGTGCCGACGTTGTAGGGCAGGTTTGCGGCGATGCGGATCGGCGGGGTGAGGTGCTCAAGCGGGTCGATCTCCAGCGCGTCGCCGTTGATCACGTCAAAGCGGCCTGGATACGCCTCTGCGATCTCCTGCAGGGCGGGCAGGCAGCGCTGGTCCTTCTCGACCGCCAGCACGCGGCGGGCTCCTTCGGCCAGTAATCCGCGGGTCAGGCCACCGGGGCCGGGGCCGATTTCCAGCACGTCGCAGCCAGTCAGATCGCCGGCCTGCCGCGCGATCTTGGCGGTGAGGTTCAGATCCAGCAAAAAGTTCTGGCCCAGCGACTTGCGGGCCGACAGCTGATGCGTGGCGATCACTTCGCGCAAGGGGGGCAGGCTGTCGATAGCGCTCATATCATCTGGACCTTGGGACTGGGCGCACGGCGCGCGCCAAAATTTTCATGCCTCCGGCGGGGATATTTCCGGTAACGGGAAGAATCAAGTGCTGGCGGCCATGGCCTGCGCCAGCTTCAGCGCCTCAATCAGACTGGAGGGGTTGGCCTGTCCGGTGCCCGCGATGTCGAATGCGGTGCCGTGATCTGGTGAAGTGCGGATAAAGGGCAGCCCCAGAGTCACATTGACGCCGCGGTCGAAATCCAGCGTCTTGATCGGGATCAATGCCTGATCGTGATACATGCAGACCGCCGCGTCATAGCGGGAGCGGGCGGCGGCGTGGAACATGGTGTCGGCCGGATGGGGGCCGGTGACGTTCAGGCCCTCACTTTGCAACTGCGCGATCAGACCGTTGATCCAGTCCAGTTCCTCGCGGCCCATGGCGCCGCCTTCGCCTGCGTGCGGGTTGAGGCCCGCGACAGCGATGCGCGGGGAGGCAATACCGAACTGGCTTTGCAGGCCGGCAGCTGTGATCTCGATCGTTTCACGCAACGTTTCCGGGGTCAGCAAGGCCGGCACGTCCGACAAGGCGATGTGGATGGTTGCCGGCACCACCCGCAACTGCTCGCTGGCGAGCATCATCACCACCCGGCTGCGGCCCGCCAAAGCGGCGAGGAATTCGGTGTGCCCGGGATAGGCAAAGCCTGCGCCGTCGATCAGTGCCTTCTTGTGAATGGGGGCTGTGCAAACGGCGGCGGCTTCACCACTCTGGACCAGCTTCACCGCGGTCTCAATGGATTGGATGACGCCTGCAGCATTGGCCGGGTCCGCGGTGCCTTTGGCAGCACTGCCGCCGAAGGCCTTGGGCAGAACCGGAAAGCTGCCGGCACTGGCTGCAGCGGCCTCGGACGGGGAGGATATTTCCCGGACGGGTGTGCCGGAGGGCAGGTGGCGGGGATCACCGATCCAGAAGAACGGACAGCTGTCCCGCAGCGCCTGCCAAGCCTTGACGGCGATTTCCGGGCCGATGCCTGCGGGCTCTCCGCAGCTGAGGGCAATAGGCCCGGACAGGCTCATTTGATATCAATCCGCGCATCCGACCGCAGTTGTTCCAGGAAGCTGTCGGTCAGCGAAGTCATCCGCTGCGCGGTAAGCGCGTTAGCCACGGTTTCGCGGTTGGCGCCTTCGCCAAGGTCGGCAGTGCGGCCGCAGAGCATCAGCACCATCAGGGTCTGGCCATTGTTGCGGGTCAGCGCAGTCGAGGTCTCGCTGGGATCAAGCTTGGCCAGTTCCAGCGCGATGTCGCGGGGAATGTCGGCAGGCGGCAGGCTTTGGATCTCCAGCACAGAGGGATCCTGGCCCTGAGCGAGGCCATAGAAGTCCTCGCAGGTGTCGACATTGTTCACAACCTTCTGCGCGGCTGCCAGCCCTTCGGGTGTGCGCCCGCCTGGCAGGTAGTAGGCGGCGTATTCAATTGCGGTGTAACGCGGTGCGGCGCCTTCGACCTCGCGGACGCCGCGCATCTGGAACAGCGCCACGGCGTTCTGCAGCGGCAGAGGTTCTGAAATTTCGCCCGGTTTCAGGGCCAGCACGACTTCCTGCAGTTGCGGCGGCAGTTTGGTCAGCGGCATCCAGGGCAGGCGGCCGCCTTCGTTGCGGCTGGCCGCGGCGGAGTATTGAGCGGCAGCTGCAGAAAAGCTGTCATAGCTCTTGAGCCTTGCCACCTGTTCGATCAACTCCTCGACCTGGGCGGCGTTCTGCTCGTTGATCGGGACAATGAACTCGCTCAGAAGCACCTGGACGCTGCCGGTGCCTGCGCTGCCCATAGCGCGGTCGATCTCTTCCGGCGTGGGGCGGGCCCGGGACAGGAAGCGGGCGCGGGTGTATTCACGCCAGCCCAGTCCGACCTCAGTGAAGTCGCGCAGCGTTTGCGGCGCAACACCCTGCTGCTGCAAGGCTGTCAGGAACTCATTCAGCGACAGGTTGGCGCGGCCCGCCAGTTCTTCCATGCCGGCGGTGACATCCTCATCGGACAGTTCAATCCCTGCCTGCTTCAGCACGTCCAGCTTGAGCCGGTCGTTGATCAACTCCTCGCGGGCGGTCTCCAGCGGGTCGCCCGGCACCCGCAGTGCCGACTGAAAGCGGGCGCGCTGCTCCAGCTCGTAGCGGGTGATGACCTCGTCATTCACTGTAATTGCGGGGGCAAAGAGGTTCTGCGCCGCTGCCGGCAGGCCGGTCAGCGAAAGACCCGCGGCCAGCGCCAGCGCGGCTGCGGATTTGAGAGCACGGGAAAAGAAGGGAGCCGGGAACCGGGTATTCACGTCTTGCTGCATGACCGCCTGTACTGTTTGTTGCCGCTCTTCACGGAGAAACCGCTGAGGGAGATGGTAAAGCCGAAATCCGTTGTCGGCTCAACACTTGTTGTTGAGGTATAGCGCCGGTTGACCGAAAGGTCGACCGTTACGCATTCATTCTGATAGGCCACGCCGAGGCCTGCGCGAGTGGCGCGGGCGCCGGCAATGTCATAGCGCAGCCGGGCGCTGGCGGACCAGCTGGGGTTGATATCATAGCGCCCGTCGACCCAGATTTCCGAACTTTCCTCTACCCGGTCCTCGTCCGGATCGGTGCCCAGCCACAAGTAGGTGCCGGACAGGCTGGAGCGGTGTGTGTGCCACTCGCCGCGGACTTCGGCCTTGGAGAAGTTCAGCGAGCCGTTCAGCAGCCCGCGGCTGGAGAGGGCCAGCCCGTCGCCGAATTTGATCTGCCCGGCCAGCAGAAGGTCGGAAGAAGTGCCGCTGAGGCCCGAGCTTTTGGTGAAACGGGTGTCGTCCTCACTGCGCAGCACCTGGCCGATCGTGGCATAAGCCTGCCAGCCGTTCGGGGAATAGCGCGCCCAGTTGGTGCCATAGACCAGGGTGAACCCGTCCTCACGCGCATCGGTCGACGGAAAACGGGACAGTGACAGCAGGTTGCCCTGATCGAATTCGACGAACCGGCTTTCTTCACTGACGACATCACCGCCGCCTTCATCGCGCCAGCCCAGCTGCAGGATCGGTTCCAGGTACTGGGTCGCGCCGCTGGCTTCACGCCGGGTCATCGGCAAACGGAAGGTCATCGCTCCGCGGGGGGTCAGACGGGTGACATCCTCTGTGAAAAAGGAGTCATCATAGGCCCGGAAAGCATCCGCCGCGGCGCCAAGCTCCGCCTCTGCCAGAATGCCGTAGCCGAATTTCCAGGTCCGGTGCCAGCTGAGGTCAGCCGAAAGCCGGGCAAGGTCGCGGCCGTTGGCGTCGGTCGCGGTGGCCTCAATGCTGGAGCTGCGGTGATGGCCGTGGCCTTGAAGTGTAAGGCGCATTTCACCGCCGGTCAGGGCAGGGAAATACCGCTTCTGGTAAAAGGCCTCTGCGATGCCGGAAGGGATATCGCTTTGGACTTCGCTGTCACGCAGGGTCTTGTAGTGGGTCAGCGACGTGCGGAACAGGCTGTCGCGGCGGATCCGGGCAAGCTCTGCCCGCGAGCGCAGGCGGTCAAGGTCCGGCAGGCCGTAGTCTTCGAGATAGGCATCATCTGAGACCGCTTTGACGTCGAAGGTGAAGCGGTAGTCGCGCGGCAAGTCGAACTGGCCTTCGCCGAAGATATAGCCGCGGTCCTGATCCGGATACAGATCGTCCCGGGTGTAGGCGCCATTGAACTCAATCCGGCCGCGACGGAAGGCTTGGCGGTAGCGCAAGTCCAGTGTTCGCGTTCTGGACGAGATATAAGGCGCCACGGTCAGATCCTTGTGCGGACCGAGGGTGAAAAAGTAGGGAATTTTCAGCCCGGTTCCGAGGTTCGAAGTGGAGCGCACCGAAGGAACCAGAAAACCGCTGGCCCTTTCCAGCGAAGGATCCGGCAGGCGGATTGCCGGGAAGTAAAATACTGGCACATCCAGCACCCGCAGCTGGGCACTTTCGAAATACAGCTGCCGTTCCTGCTGGTCGTGGGTCACCCGTTCTGCCCGGATCTGCCAAAGCGGCGGGCGGCCGTCGTCGCAGACATGGCAGGAGGTGACAGCCGTCTTGTAAAGCTGCGTATAGCGGCCGCTGACCCGTGTCATCTGCAGCGAGGCCAGCTGCAGCTGCTGCTGGAACACCATGCGGGCCCCAGTCAGGAGGCCATTGCGCAAATCCTGGTCCAGCTCGGCGGCATTGGCCAGGATCGTAATGTCACCGTCCTGGTCGATGCGGATCGGACCTTCGATCTGCAGCGTGCCTGTGGTCTGGTCAAAGGTGATCTTCTTGGCGCGGAGCCGGATGTTGCCCTGAAAGGCTTCGACATTGCCTTCGGCCACGAGGGTGCGGTCCGGGGTGATGAAAACCTGGTCTGCAACCAGCATCGCGGGCTGGGCCGGATCCGGCGGCACGGCAGTCTGGGCCTGCAGGGCAGGGGGGGACAGCACCAGCCAGGGCAGCACGGCAGAAAGCAGCAGGGCGCGGCGCAAATTACCCGTCTTCGGCATGGAGAAGCAGTCCTAAGGTCAATAGTATCGCAGCGGCAGGGGGAGCCCAGGCGGCAAGGGCCACCGGTATTTGCCCGTTCTCGCCAAGGATTTGCGCGAAATTGCGGATGAAATAAAGCCCGAATCCCAACAGCACGGCCATCAGCACCGCAAGGCCGGTGCCGCCAAACCGGGCATGCCGCATGGTGAAGGACGCGCCGACCAGCACCATGGCGATCAGGAACAGCGGCCGGGCCAATTCAGCCTGAAGGCGGACTTCATAGCGTTTGGTGGTGAAGCCTGCTGCGGACAGCTCGCGAATGGTGGAGGGCAGATCGTAGATCGAGATGCCGCTGGCTGTGCCCAGTGTGTCCCGGATGCGGTCGGTTGTCAGCGTTGTCGGCAGTTGCAGTTCGTCATGCTGCGCGGCGCCGGTTTCGGGGTTGATGCCAGCCGTCAGCGGCCAGGCCTTGGCATTGGTCAGAACCCATTTGGTGCCGTCCAGCCGCGCACTGTCGGCAACGATGCGGCGGACCGGACCACCGGCGTTGGAGTAGGCGTGGATCGACACGTCAAACAGGGTTATGTCGGCGGCATCGCCGCTGTACCCCTTGGCATGAATAACCGATTGGCCGCGCAGCCCGCCCTGGCGCAGCCACAAACCTTCACCGCTGAGAGACAGCGCCGAGGGGCCGCCGTTGTGGTACGTCTCAGCCAGATCCTGATAGCGGTTGGCAGTGGCGGCTGCGATCGGGTTCAGCATGGTGACCGCAAGGCCGCCGATTACGGCGGCCATCAGCACTGGCGCCGCAAGCGCCCGGATGCCGGAGCGGCCAATGGCACGGGTGACCACCAGCTCGCTGCTGCGGGCAAGGCCGACAAACAGCACGATAGTACTGAGGATCATGATCAGCGGAAGAAACTCGCTAAGTGCTGCCGGAATGTTCAGCAGCGTCAGGCCAACCAGCTGGGCAAGGCTGAGGTCAACCGCTTCGAACCGGCGGACCTGCTCGTTCAGGTCGATCAGCACCACCAAAGTCATCAGGACAGCAACGATCACCATGAACCACTGCAGAAAACGGCGCGCGTAGTAAATGTCCAGCTTCATGCCGCGGCCTCCGGTGCCCGGCCACGAATGCGTTTCGGGCGGGCCGACAGGATCAGAAAGACCAGTGCCACTGCAAACCCCAACAGAGTGGGCAGGTAGATCAGCGGCCACAAACTGGGGTCTTGCAGCACCGGTTCGGAGACCACGCCGCGCAGGCCTTCAATGAAGATCAGCACGACGAAGGCAAGGAAGGCTTGGCGCCAGACCCCGAAGCGCGAGAAAGTGCCCAGCATCAGTGCGGAGAAGCCGATCAGCGTCACCGCGATGCAGACCAGGGCGCGGGCAAAGCGCAGGTGAAGCTCTTCGGCCTGAGCACCGGCGGAATAGCCGTCGCTTTTGGTAACCGCTGCGGTGCTGGTCATCAGCTCGAGGCTCGGAATGGCGCGGATATTGCGGGCCGGGTTCTCAGCTTTGCGGGCGAGTGAGCTGATATCGTAGGAAAAATCTGAGAAGAAAGTGGTCGAAAGCCGCTGTGTTTTGTGGTCCAGCCGCTGCGCCATCCCCTCCACCATGATCAGATGCGCGCTGGCGCCGTCTCGCACCAAAAAGGCACGGGCGCCGGTATAGGTTACCGTCATCTCCGGATCGCGGCGGTCCGACAGGAATACATCGTTCAAGGTGCCATCGGGGTCGATCTGGCGGATGTAGAAGGTCACGCCATCGGCAGGGTGAAGAAAGTCGCCCTCGCTCAGCAGCTTGGCGGTGATGTTGCGGGATACCTCGCTTTCGCGCACCTCAAGCTGGCTGATCGAGGCGGGCAGCAGGTAATGGGTCAGTGCCGACATCATCAGCGCGGTGATAACGCCGAACGCCAGCGCCGGGCGCGCCATTTGCCAGGGGCTGGTGCCGGTGGCGCGCAGCACAGTCAGTTCGCTTTCGCTGTTCAGCCGGTTGGTGACCCAGACCGCAGCGCCAAAGGCGGCAATCGGCAGCACCATGCGGATCAGGTTCGGCAGGGTGAGCGCAGTGAACTCCAAGAACACCAGCGCCGACTGGCCGTTGCCGATCAGTGTGTCGAACAGGACAACGGCCCGGTTGACCCAGAACACGGCCACCAGAATCAAGGCAAAGAAGCCGAAGAAGAGCAGATACTGTGACAGCACATATCTGTCGTAGCGTGACACCCGATCCCCCCAGACCTTGCCATTGTTATTTTGCCGGACCTTAGTGGATTTGATTGGCGGGGAAAACTGCATTCTCGCCCCGTCGGGCAATCGGCGGCGGACCGCAAGTTCCGGCCAGCGCAACCGGGTCTTTCCAACCGCCGCTCTGCAGGATACCTCTGGAGCCAAGAACCAAACGATTTTCAGCAGGAGCGCGCAAGAATGAGCAGCCTTACCCCGATCCGTTTTGCCGAATACGACCCCAAGGCAATGGCTGAGATGACCGGCCGGGTGGCGGTCTTGGTGACCCCTGAAGGCAGCATGGATCAGGCCGCGCGCAGCGCCAACCGGATGGCCAAGGGCGCCATTGCCCGGCTGATCGATTCCGAAGGGTTCAAAAAGGCCAAGGCAGGTGATGTCATTTCACTGAACTGGCCCGCAGGCATGAAGGCCGAGGCGCTGGACGTGCTGGTGCTGCCGCGCAAGCTGACGCCGGTGGAGGCGCGGCAGGCGGGCGCCAAGCTGGTCAAGGGGGCTACTGGCAAGCGGTTGACCGTCATGGCTGGCAGCATGAACAAAGCCGCGGATCTGACAATGGGTATGGCCCTGCGGGACTATTCCTTCGACAATCACAAGTCGCCGAAGGACGACAAGGCCGAAGGCGAAGTGGTGGTCGCCTCCAAGGCTCCGGCGGATCTGGAAGCCGCCTGCGCGCCGTTGCTGGCGGTAGCTGAAGGCGTTCATATGACCCGTGATCTGGTCAATGAGCCCGCAAATGTGCTGACAACCACGGAATTTGCCCGCCGCATCGAAGACATGAAGGACATTGGCCTGGAGGTCGAGATCCTGGAAGAGGCTGACCTCGAAAAGCTGGGCATGCGCACGCTGCTGAGCGTCGGGCAAGGCTCCGACAGCCCATCCAAGGTGGCAGTGATGCAATGGAAGGGCGGCGCCAAGGATGCCGCACCGCTGGCTCTGGTCGGCAAAGGCGTTGTTTTTGACACAGGCGGTATCTCCCTCAAGCCGGCGGCGGGCATGGAAGAGATGACCATGGACATGGGCGGCGCCGGTGTGGTGGCAGGCACCATGCGGGCGCTGGCGCTGCGCAAGGCGAAGGCCAATGTGGTTGGCCTGGTCGGGCTGGTGGAAAACATGCCGTCGGGCAACGCCGCCCGCCCGGGCGATGTGGTGAAGTCGATGAAGGGCGACACCGTCGAGATCATCAACACCGACGCCGAGGGCCGTTTGGTGCTATGCGACGTGCTTTGGTACGCGCAGGAGCGCTTCAAGCCCGCGGGCGTGATCGATCTGGCGACCTTGACCGGCGCGATCATCATCGGGCTGGGGCATGAAAACGCCGGTGTCTTCTCCAATGATGATGACCTGTGCAATGCCTTCCTGAAGGCTGCCAAGTCTGAGGACGAGGGCGCCTGGCGGATGCCGCTGGGCAAAGCCTATGACGAGCAGCTGAAATCCCGCATCGCCGACATGAAGAACGTTGGCGGCCGCCCTGCGGGCTCCATTACTGCGGCGCAGTTCCTACAGCGGTTCATCAAAGACGATATGCCCTGGATCCATCTGGATATCGCCGGCGTGGCATCGGTCAGCAAGGACACGGACTATGCGCCCAAGGGGGCCACCGGCTGGGGTGTGATGGCGCTGAACCGGCTGGTCGCGGATAAGTTCGAGGCGGAATAAGCCGTTATGGGAGCCGCCTATTTCTATCATCTGACGCAAAGGCCGCTGGAGGAGACCCTGCCGGTCCTTCTTGACAAGGCGCGCGGGGCGGGCTGGCGCATTGCGGTGCGCGGGCGCGATCCGGAGCGTATGGCCTGGCTGGATGACCGCCTGTGGCAGGGGCCCGAAGAGAGTTTCCGGGCTCATGGCTTGGCGGGCGGCCCCCATGACGCGCTGCAGCCCATCCTGCTGACGGCAAGGCCGGAAGCTGCCAACGGACCTGAGTGCGTGATGGCGGTGGACGGCGCTGCCGTCAGTGCCGAGGAAGTGCAGGCGCTGAGCCGGGTCTGCATCCTGTTTGACGGCACCGACCCCGAGGCCGTTCAGCACGCGCGCACCCAGTGGAAGGCCCTGACGGATGCGGGCTGTTCCGCCCAGTACTGGTCCGAGGAAAGCGGCCGCTGGGAAAAAAAGGCCGAGAAATAGGCGGATATCCGTTTGTCGCACCCCGGTGTCGGCGGAATTTTGCCGATAGCTTGTGTGAAATGTTTCGCAAGGGCAACAATTTCTCGATTTTTCGTCACGCGCCCATTATCCCTTCCATCACAAAATTCCGGTCAACCGGGAATACGGCCAGGACACTGGGGGACAGATGATTTTTCGACAGGTGGTCAAGCGGCTGCGGCTGCTTCCTATTGCCGGCGCAGGCCTTCTTTTTCTGGCCAATTGCAGCGATGTTCAGAACGGATCCGTCAGCCGGGCAGAGGCTGAGGCCGCGCGGCTGGAGTATGCGGTTCAGGAAGTTCAGTACCTCCAGTCCAAGGGCCGCCGTGTCTGGTGTGTGCCCTTTGCCCGCAATGCCAGCGGAATCGAAATCTTTGGCAATGCAAAGACCTGGTGGGCGCAAGCCACGGGGCAATACAACCGCAGCAAGCAGCCGGAACCAGGTGCCGTGATGGCGTTCAGCGCCACCCGCTCCAACCCGCTGGGGCATGTCGCGGTGGTCTCCAAGGTTGAGGATTCGCGCAGGATCCGGGTCAATCACGCCAACTGGCACCGCAATAGGATCTCGCTCGGCATGGCGGTGGTTGATGTGTCGGAAAAGAACGACTGGTCCGCGGTCCGGCTGGAAAGCAACCCGGGCGCGTTCGGACGGGTCTACCCCGTCAAAGGTTTCATCACGGCTGAACCCGGCAACGGGTAACGCCGCTGCCGTGGTGCAGTTCAGTTGCGCGGGTCAGTGACCCGGAATTTCGCCGCGTTCGATCATCTTGACGGAAATTTCCTTGAAGGCCGAACGCCACAGCGCCTCCAGCTCAAGGGTCATTTCCTTGCCGAGCGCATGGCGCAGGGTGTCGATCAGCGCCTCTTCCATTGGGGCGAAATGGTCAGTGAGGACGCCAAGAGACGCATGTGTTTTGCCGAGCTGCTGAAATTGCGGGGCTACAGCGCTCTCATCATTCAGCCTGGCAATTATCACGCCCAGTGTGGTCATGAATTTCATGCCCTGGCCTTCCAGGTCTTCGCGGAACAGCTTGCGCAACTCAGGCGCATGCCGGAACAGCGCGTCATAGAAATAGGCTGGCGATCTGCCGGTTTCTTCCTTCAGCTTGGTGTAGCTTTGCTGCAGTTGCTTGAGCTCGTCATCTGTCACGGCGGCTTGCTCCTCTCTGATTGGTTTTCTGGCTTCCAATCTAAGGGTCATGCAGACGCAGTTCCTTGATCCGCCTCAATACATTGCACACGACAGGGATGCGTGGCACGCGGCGGTTAGCGTGTCAGTACCAGCGCACCATTGCGGATCTCGATGCTGGACCAGCGCTGCAGGTAGCCCATGCCCAGCAAAGATTGATCCAGTTCGCCCTGATTGACCCAAACGCGCAGATCCGTGTCGGTGATGCCGCCCAGCGAAATCTCATCCACCCAGACAGAGGCGGTGCGCACTTCGCCATTGGCGGTGCTGGCACGGCCGAGATAGGCGAGGTTGCCGGTATCAATGCCTGCGCTTTGCGCGTCGCGCTCATTCAGCACCACCTGGCTGGCGCCGGTATCGACCAGAAACTCGACTGGCGCGCCGTTCACTTCAAGCGTCAGGTAGTAATGGCCGTCAGGAGAGCGCGGCACCTCGACCCGGCCGGCATCCATCGCCACGCTTTGCTGCGGCCGGACGGTCTGCCGGATGTCCTCCCACAGCCCGTATGAGGCGATCACGCCAAGGAAAATAAAGCCCCAGACGGCAAACATCTGCATCGTCTTGCCGAGGCTTTGACGGTTCTGGACAAAGACCCAGGACCCGACCGCAACCAGAAGGATGATCAGATAGATAAACCGTCCGATTTCATATTCGCCCATGCGCTCACCTCCTGGATATAATGTAGGTGCTGCGGGACGTTATACTAGCCGGCGAAACCGAAGTCGCGCAGGCCGTCCAGAACGAACTGCACCGAAAGTGCCGCCAGAAGCATGCCCAGAAGGCGGGTGACAACAGTGATCCCTGTCTTGCCCAGCATCCGTTCGAACAGGCCGGAGAACAGGCACATCACCAAGAGGATCGCCAGCACCGCGATCACCACGCCCATGACCATGGCGAAGCCCGCGAAACCGGGCTGCTGGCCGGTCAGCAGGATCACCGTGGCGATGGAGCCGGGGCCAGCCATCAGCGGGATTGCCAGCGGAAAGACCGAAGGATCGTCGAAGTCATCTTCCTCGCTGCGGTCCTCGCGCCGCTTGTTGCGGCGTTCGAACAGCATGTCGAGGGCGGTCAGGAACAGCAGGACGCCGCCAGCCACCCGGAAAGCGGGCATTGAAATGCCGATGAAACCCAGCACTGCTTCGCCAAATCCAGCAAAGATCGCCAGCAGGACCGCAGCCGTAATTGTTGCCCGCAGTGCTATGGAGCGGCGGCGGGAGGAGGACATGCCCTGGGTCAGGGCAATGAAAACCGGTGTCAGGCCGATCGGGTCGACGATGACGAACAAGGTAACAAAAGAGGTGATCAGAAATGCAGTGTCGATCATTGTGCCTCGGCTTTTTCCAGTTTCTCAACTGCCTTCATCCAAAGATCCTCGGCGCGGTCCTGCGCTTCCATCACTTCGGCATATTTGCGCTGCCAGACAACAGCCTCATCCTTGCGGCCTTCTTCGTACAGCGCGGGGTCTGCCAGCTTCTGGGCCAGCTTGTCCCGCATCTCGCTGACTTTTTCGAGCCGTGCCTCACCTTTGCGGACCTCGGCGCGCAGGGCCAGGATAGCGTCGCGGGAAGGGCGCTTGGGCTTGTCTGCCTTGGGTTTGCCCGCTGGTTTGTCGCGTGTCAGCAGCAGGTCGCGGTAGGCGGGCAGGTCGCCCTCAAACGGCTTTACAGTGCCGCCGGACACCAGCCACAGGCGGTCCGCCACCAGGCTGAGAAGGTGCATGTCGTGGCTGACCAGAATAACTGCGCCGGAGTAGGCTGTCAGCGCCTCAACCAAAGCCTCGCGGCTTTCGATGTCCAGGTGGTTGGTCGGTTCGTCAAGGATCAGCAGATGCGGCGCGGGCAGGGTGGCCAGCAGCAGCGACAGGCGTGCCTTCTGGCCGCCGGAGAGACGGCCTACCGCGGTATCAGCCTGATCCGCGCCAAGGCCAAAACCGGCCAGCCGGGCGCGCAGCCGGGCCTGGCCCTCGTCGGGGCGTTCGCGCTGCAGATGCTGCAGCGGTGTTTCGTCGATGTGCAGCTCATCCACCTGGTGCTGGGCGAAAAAGCCGATCCGCAGCTTGCTGGACTGGGTCATCCGTCCCGTCATCACGTCCAGGCGTCCCGACAGCATCTTGGAGAGGGTGGATTTGCCCTCGCCGTTCTTGCCCAGCAGCGCGATGCGGTCGTCCTGGTCGATGCGCAGATCCAGCCGGCTGAGGATCGTGGTGCCGTCATAGCCGACCGATGCCCCCTCGGTGGCGATGATCGGCGGCGACAGCTCCTCCGGTTCGGGGAAGGTGAACACGGTGCGTGCGGCGTCTTCGGGCGCGCGGATGGTTTCCATCTTCTCCAGCATCTTCACCCGGCTTTGCGCCTGTTTTGCCTTGCTGGCCTTGGCCTTGAACCGGTCCACAAAGGCCTGCAGATGGGCGCGGCGGGCGTCCTGTTTCTTGGCCAGGGCGGCCTGATTGGCGCGGTTGGCTGCGCGCTGGCGGGCGAACTGGTCATAGTTGCCGGAATAGAATGTCAGGCCCAGGTCTTCGAGGTGCAGAATGCCGTTCACCGAGCGGTTCAGCAGTTCACGGTCGTGGCTGATGATGATCACGGTGTGCGGGTATTTCACCAAATAGGCTTCAAGCCACAGCGCGCCTTCGAGGTCCAGATAGTTGGTCGGTTCGTCCAGCAGCAGCAGATCGGGCTGGGAGAACAACACCGACGCCAGTGCGACGCGCATCCGCCAGCCGCCTGAGAAGTCGGAGCAGGGGCGCTGCTGGGCCTCGTAGTCAAACCCGAGCCCTTTGAGGATGGAGGCAGCACGGGCCTCGGCCGACCAGGCGTCAATGTCCGCAAGGCGGGTTTGGATTTCCGCGATCCGCCCCGGATCCTGTGCGGTTTCCGCCTCCGCCATCAGCTCGGCACGTTCGGTATCGGCCGCCAGCACCGTGTCGATCAGCGACACGTCCGAGGCGGGGGCTTCCTGTGCCACCCCGCCGATCCGCGCCCGGCTGGGCAGGGAAATGCTGCCGGATTCCAGCGACAGCTCATTGCGTATCAGCCGGAACAGCGTTGTCTTGCCGGTGCCATTGCGGCCGACCAATCCGACTTTGTGTCCGGTGGGGATCGTGGCGCTGGCGCCATCGAACAGGAGGCGGCCTTCGACCGCATAGGAAATATCGCTGATACGTAACATGAACCGAGCACTGCGGCAGTGCTGCGGTGTTGTCAATGGGGGAGGGGAGCTGGCGGCGGCTGGCAGCCCCATCATGAGCTGCTATTTCAGATGCCGGGCCAGTTCATCGAAGGAGTAGGATGCAAATCCGACCAGCGGGCTCTCACCATCACGGCTGAAAGCAAAGACGTGGATCTCGTCATGGCTCAGGGTGGCGCGGCAGAAGGTGTCCGGTTTGGCGAGCTGCGCCGGACAGCTGTCCAGATCCGTGTGGGCGATAGCAGTTTCGAAAAGGCCGTATGTCATTGACATGGCAGTTTCAGCGGCAACCGCCGGGGCGGCTGCGAGGCAGGCGATCAGAGCAAATGCAGGTTTCATCATTCAACCTTGTTTCAAGTTTCAACCCTGTTCGCGCTGTGGTATCTGACAAAAACAATCAGGTAATTGCAACCCCGAAGCAGCAGCTGCGTCAAAGCTGCGCAATCCCCTCTTTATCCTGTCACAGAGCCATGCTATCGGGGCGGCAATTCGTAACGGGCCGGGCATGACGTCCGGCTTTTCAGCACAGGAGTCTGCCCCATGGCACTGGAACGCACTTTCTCGATCATCAAGCCCGATGCAACCCGCCGCAACCTGACCGGCGCAATCAACGCCAAGTTTGAAGAAGCTGGCCTGCGCGTCGTGGCGCAGAAGCGCATCCACCTGACCAAAGCGCAAGCGGGCGAGTTCTACAAGGTGCACGCCGAGCGTCCGTTCTACGACGAACTGTGCGAATTCATGGCTTCCGCGCCGATCGTTGCACAGGTTCTGGAAGGCGAGAATGCCATCGCGAAGAACCGCGAAGTCATGGGCGCCACCAACCCGGCAGACGCCGCGGCCGGCACCATCCGCGCTGAGTTCGCTGAATCGGTTGGTGAAAACTCCGTTCACGGTTCCGACGCACCGGAAACCGCAGCGGTTGAAATCGCCTACTTCTTCTCCGGCCTCGAGCTGGTCGGCTAAGCCACAGGCTTATCCGGATCTAGAAGGGCTGCAACCTCCGGGTTGCAGCCCTTCTTTTATTGTGAAAACGGCCTGCCCAGCGGGTGCTGGCGGATCCCCGGCTGATTTTGTTGCCGGGCCGGTCTGGCGGCGTAGGCCGGGGACGCCCGCAGCTCCCGCGGAGCGCTCAGGCTGGAAAACTTTCTCCGTCCCAGGCGTTTCGGCAATGGTTCACGCCTGCCTGCCCGGTCCTCGAGGTGCTGGCGGAGCAGCGCTGCATTACGGGTGTTGGACTTCCAGGCCGCATCAAACAGGTCACCCAGCAGCGGCACCGCGCCGATCAGCGCGTCGATGCCTGAGTTGGCGGCCATCCGGGCCAGCACCGGGGCGGAGGCGCCCATGCGGTATCCGGAGTAGAGGAGGTAGCCGGCAGGCAGCAGGGCAAACGCGTCGCCGATGCCTGGCACCAGGCCTGCGATGCTGTCCCAGCCTATCCTCACCCCAATAACCGGAACGCGGAAGGCGCGGTCCATACGATGGGCAAGGCGCTCAAGTTTCAGCAACCGCTTTTGCTGATATTCCGGCAGTTCAGGCATGGCGCGGCGTCCTTGCAATAATCCAGACCGCGTGAACGATGCCGGGGATGTAGCCAAGAAGCGTGAGCAGAATGTTCAGCCAGAAATGCTTGCCCAGGCCCACCTGCAGGAACACGCCCAGCGGCGGCAAAATGACTGCGAAAATGATGCGGATCAGGTCCATGCCGGATCTCCCTTGGTTGCGACTGTCCTTGGAGACACAACGCTGCAGCACTGGAAAAGGTTGCAGTCTTGCCAGCTGGCTGGTTTTTCGCGGCCTTGCAATCACCTGACCCTGGCCCCGCCCGGGGGGTTAGAGCGTCTTCAAATCCGCAGGCGTTGCACGCACGCCGATGGCGTCCAGTTCCGCCAGCAGTTTGGAGCTGTGCTGCGGGCGCGTCTCTGCCTTGATCGCATCAAAGCGTTTGCGCAGCTCTTCTTTTTCTTTTCCCTTGCAGTCATTCCAGGGCCGCCCCTGCAAGGCCATCACCAGCACGTAGTAGCCGATGAAATGCGGCCGGGTGCCGGTTTGCAACAGCTTGGCATAGGCTGCATCGGCACCAATCGCGCGCAGCTCTTCGGCGGAGGTGATACCTGCGCGGTGGCAGGCTTCCTCGTAGGCGGGGCCGAGGTTGCGGATGGAGGAGATGGCTGTGTTCACGGTTTGTTTCTATCTGCGCGATCTTCTGTTGTCACGCGGAAATCTTGCATCGTTGTCATTGTTATCCGGCACTTTGACGCTGGGTTCCGCGCCGGAATGGGTGATTGACAGTCTCATTTGCTGCGGAAACGCTACCGGAGCAACCGGCAGGAGGGCGAAGGATGAGCAATGCAGCGTACAGGCCTGTGAGCGTTGAGGGATTTGACCTGGCGAACCCGCCAGAGGGGTTTATTGCGGATCCCTTCCCCTACTACGATGCCTTGTTGCGCGATGCTCCGGTGCTGCCGCAGCCGGACGGGTCCTTGCTGGTCTGCCGCCATGCGGATCTGGACAGGATCTACCGTGATACCACTTTGTTTTCCTCGGACAAAAAACGCGTCTTTGCACCCAAATACGGCGCGGGTTCGCCGCTGTTTGAGCATCACACCACCTCGCTTGTGTTCTCCGACCCGCCCTTGCACACGCGGGTGCGCAAGATCATGACCTCTGCCCTGACACCGCGGGCGATTTCCAGGATGGAGCCGGGGCTGATTGAAACCGTCGACCATTTGCTGAACTCTATGGCGGGAAGCGGCGAGGTGGATCTGATAGGGGATTTCGCTGCCTCCATTCCGATCCAGATCATCGGCAATCTGCTGGATGTTCCACTGGGGGAACGGGCGCCCTTGCGGGATTGGTCGCTGGCGATCCTCGGCGCGCTGGAGCCTGCGCTGAGCGAGGCCCAACTGGCGGCGGGGCACCGCGCAGTGGAGGAATTCAAGGACTACCTGCAAGACCTGATCGCACGGCGGCGGGCCAGACCGGGCGACATTGAGACCGATGTGCTGACCCGGCTGATCCGGGGCGAGGGGGCAGACGGGACCCTTAGTGAGATCGAGCTGATCCAGAATTGCATTTTCATCCTGAATGCAGGTCATGAGACCACCACGAACCTGATCGGCAACGGGCTGGCGCTGCTGAACGACCATCCAGAGCAACGGCGGCGCTTGCTGGAAGAACCGGAGCTGATAAAGCCCGCGGTGGAGGAGGTACTGCGGTTCCGCTCTCCGAACCAGCTGGGCAATAGGGAAACTACCGCAGAGGCGGAGATCGGCGGTATCCGGGTGCCTGCTGCGACCAACCTGCATCTGGTGATCGGGGCGGCGAACCGCGATCCGGGCGTGTTTGAAAACCCTGCGGAATTTGACATCGCCCGTACACCGAACCGGCACCTGGCCTTTGCTGGCGGTCCGCATGTCTGTGTCGGGCTGACGCTGGCCCGGCTGGAGGGCAAGATTGCCATCGAGCGCCTGCTGCGCCGGTTTCCGTACTACCGCATTTTGCCCGGGAGAGTGCCGGGCGGACGGATCCGGTTTCGCGGCTATGCGCGCTTGCCCGCGGCGCTGGGGTGAGGGGACGGCTGCACTCAGATTGCCGCTGACCTGTAGGCGCTCGGCGGTGCGCCGGTCCAGCGGCGGAAGGCGCGGTGAAAGTTGGCGGCGGAGGAAAACCCGGTGTCCTGCGAGATTTCCTCGATGCTTTTCAGGCCGGATTGCAGGTCGCGTATTGCCAGGTCGCGGCGCAGCCCGTCCTTGATGGCCTGAAAAGACGTGTCCTCAGCATCCAGTCGGCGCATCAGCGTGCGCGGGGTGACGCTTAGCGCTCTTGCTGCGTCCGCAAGATGACAATTCTCCCAGCTGCTCCGGTACAGGAATTCCCGTACTTTCAGCGACTGGGTGTGTTCGCGGAACCCGGTGAAAATCCAGTCGCGAGGCGCCCGGGCCAGAAAGTCGTTCAGCTCTGCATTGCTGCGGTGGCCGGGCAATCCAGCGGAGCCGGTGTCGAAGTCGATCGCGGACCACTGCGCACCAAAGCTGACAGGGGCAGGGAAGATGACCGCATAGTCCTGGGCAAACGCGGGGCGTTCAAAGGCGAACTGCACAGCGCGGACCGGCACTTCATATCCAGCAAGCCACGACAGCAGCCCGTGCGCCAGTTTCAGGATCAGCATGTGCCCGAACCGCTGCGCAGGCTGGCTGCCTTGGGGCACCAGTTGCAGGCCGGTGCTGGTGGTATCCTCAGTCAGGCCGACCCGGTAGTCGTCCAGCAGCAGGTTCCAGAACGTGGAAAACCGGTGCAAGGCGGCGGGCAGCGTGCTGGCTTCGCGCACGGTTGTCAGCAGATGCTGCAAGGCCCTGGGCCTTACCGGCCGGCTCCAGAGGCCCGTCATCTCGTCCCCGGTTTCAACTGCGGCAATCTGATAAAGCCGTACGATCTGATCCAGCGTGACCCGATGGGTCAGTTGCCCCTCCGCCAGATGCAGCCCGGCCCGTTGCAGGAAAGTCGCCAGTTGTCCTTCCTCGCTGCATTTGCGCAGCGCGTGCAGCCAGTCTCCGGCAAACTGCGGTGACACTGTTGCAAGGCTAGAGGAATCTGGCGGAGGGATCTGCATCGTGAATGCGATTCTTGTCATTTTTTGAAAGGATTTTGTCTGTAATGAACGTGGAATAGCACCATTGCAACGCGTATCTGGCATGAAGGAACAATAATCCGGAGCCACGGAAATGACCTACCAGGCGCCCATTCGCGACATCATGTTCAACATTGAACACCTGCCACCCGAGCCGGAAGCAGGTGCTGCTGGCGGTGGGATCGAACTGGAAGATGTTGGCGCTGCGCTAGAGGCGCTGGGACGCTTCTGCTCGGACATCGTTGCGCCGTTGTCCCGAGTTGGGGATGAAACGGGTGCGCGGCTGGACGGGGCAGAAGCCGTTTTGCCTGAGGCCTATACGCAAGCCTATGCGCAGTTCGCTGAAATGGGCTGGCAAAGCCTGCCGCACCCGGAAGAGTTCGGCGGCATGGGCCTGCCGCGGGCGGCTGCAGCGGCTGCGACCGAGATTTTGAATGCTTCGGACCTCAGCTTTGGCCTGTGCCCGCTGCTGACCGATGGCGCGGTGGAGGCACTGCTGCTGACCGGATCGGATGCGCAGAAGCAGAAATACCTGGAGCGGATGATTTCCGGCCAGTGGTCCGGCACCATGAACCTGACCGAGCCGCAAGCAGGCAGCGATCTGGGGCGGGTGCGCTGCAAGGCGGAACCGGCGGGGGATGGCACTTTTGCGGTCTCCGGCACCAAGATCTTCATCACCTATGGTGAGCACGGGCTGACGGAGAACATCATTCACCTGGTGCTGGCCCGAACCCCGAATGCGCCGGCTGGCCCCAAGGGGCTCAGCCTGTTCATTGTGCCTAAGTTCCTGGTGGAGGAAGACGGCACGCTGGGCGGCCGCAACGCAGTCACCTGTGTTAGCCTGGAACACAAGCTGGGCGTCCGGGCCAGCCCGACCGCCGTGCTGGAATACGATGGCGCGACCGGTTTCCTGGTCGGCGAGGAGAACCGCGGGCTGGAGTATATGTTCGTGATGATGCGCGCCGCCCGCTTTGCCGTGGGTGTGCAGGGTGTTGCTGTGTCGGAACGCGCCTGTCAGCATGCGCTGCAATACGCACAGGACCGCGTGCAAAGCCGCCCGGTGGATGGCAGCACCAAAGATGCCGCGCCGATCATCCGCCACCCGGACGTGCAGCGGATGCTGCTGCGGATGCGGGCGCTGACCGAAGGCGGGCGGGCGCTGGCGATTGCCACTGCGGGCTGGCTGGACCTGGCCAAGCAGGGCAGTTCCGACGCTGAGGAAATGGCCGAATTCCTGGTGCCGCTGGTCAAGGCCTTCTGCACCGAGCGGTCTCTGGAAGTCACTTCCCTTGGGGTGCAGGTGCACGGCGGCATGGGCTTCATCGAGGAGACTGGTGTTGCCCAGTTCTACCGCGACGCGCGGATCCTGCCGATCTATGAGGGCACAACGGCTATCCAGGCCAACGACCTTCTGGGCCGCAAGGTGCTGCGGGACGGCGGCGCAACTGCCCGCCGCTTTGCAGGGCTGGTGCAGGAAACCGAACAATCGCTGCAGGGTGGCAATGCCCAGGCGCAGGCCGTGGCAAAACGGCTGAGTGAGGCGCGCCAGATGTTTGAGGTCAGTCTGGCCTGGCTGCTGGAAACTGCCGGCAAGGACCCCAACGCGGCCTATGGCGGCAGCGTGCCGTTCCTGATGCTGACCGGCAACCTCGCCGCCGCCTGGCAGCTGGGCCGGTCCGTCCTGGCGGCCAGCACCAAGCTGGAGCAGAACGAGGAAACTGCCTTCATGACGCAGAAGATCGCTACGGCAGTCTTCTATGCGCAGCACATCCTGGTGGAATGCGGCGCCGAACACTTGCGTATCACCGAAGGCAGTACCAGCCTGGGCGATGCCGCAGTCAACTTTTGAATACTTAACACTAGCGGCACGGCTCTGTGCTGGAAAACTAAGAAAGGGCCAACTCCATGACCCAAGCGGCAAATACGCAATCTTATGAAAACCTTGAAATCGAACAGCAAGACAATGGCGTCAGCATCGTCCGGCTGAACCGCCCCACCAAGCGCAACGCGCTGGATACCGCCACAATCGAGGAGCTGGTCACCTTCTTCAGCAATGCCCACCGCAATGGCGTGAAGGCCGTGGTGCTGGCAGGCAAGGGCGACCACTTCTGCGCAGGGCTCGATCTGGTCGAGCATTGGAAGGCTGACCGCAGCCCTGACGATTTCATGCATGTGTGCCTGCGCTGGCATGAAGCCTTCAACAAGATGGAATACGGCGGCGTTCCGGTTATCGCCGCGCTGCAGGGCGCGGTTGTCGGCGGCGGGCTGGAACTGGCCAGCGCCGCCCATATCCGGGTAATTGACCAGAGCACCTATTTCGCGCTTCCCGAGGGCCAGCGCGGTATCTTCACTGGCGGCGGCGCCACCATCCGGGTCTCTGATATGATCGGGAAATACCGGATGATCGACATGATTCTGACCGGCCGCGTCTATCAGGGGCAGGAGGCCGTCGATCTAGGCCTGGCGCAATACATCACCGAAGGTTCCAGCTTCGACAAAGCGCTGGAGCTTGCGGACAAGATTGCCGAAAACCTGCCGCTGACCAACTATGCGATCTGTTCGGCAATCAGCCATCTGAACAATATGTCCGGCATGGATGCGGCTTATGCCGAAGCAGTGGTGGCGGGCGTGGTGAACACCCAGCCCGCAGCCCGGGAACGGCTGGAGGCCTTTGCCAACAAGACCGCTGCCCGGGTGCGTCCCAACAGCTAATTCTTCGATGCGCGCCGCCAGTGGCAGGGGCAGCCTGGCGGCGCCAAAAAGCATTGTTCCCGGGGCTCCAGCCAGTGCGGCGGCTGCCCGGCCTGTTTGAAGCGCAAAAGAAAAGGGCCTAGCGAGTGATCGCTAAGCCCTTGAATTCTTTGGCTCCGGCGGTAGGGATCGAACCTACGACCAATTGATTAACAGTCAACTGCTCTACCGCTGAGCTACGCCGGAACATGTGGCGTCGTATAGGATTTCCGGCCTGCGGCGTCCAGAGGAAATTCTCATCCGGCAGCAATTTTTTTCGCTGCGCCTGGCTTCGCTCCGGCGGACGCCGCGAGGGCGATGCCGGTCCCCCATTTGTTTCCATTTCAAAGGTGGGTTGTCATCCTGTACCCCGGTGCAAAGAACAGCTTGGCCAGCGTCACCGGCTCGCCGCGCAGCCATGTAATGCGTTCGGCAGTAAAGATCGGATCGCCGGCCTGGGTGTCGAGAAATTCGGCAACGGACTGGTCGGCCTTGGTGGCCAGAAAACTCAGCTCCAGATTGGTGAATGGCACCTTTTGCACAAGCCAGTCATTGGGGCCGGAGCGGGAGAAATCCGCCTCCAGAACCTCTGGAATGCTGTCGGGCACGATCCAGCGGACTTCATACTGAAACGGCGTGTTGTCGGCATAATGCATGCATCTGAGGTGCAGCACTTCGCGGCCTTGCGGGATGTTCATCCTGGCCGACAGCCAGCCCGGCGCAGGCTTGACCGCGCGCTCGACAAGAGCATACCGGTATTCTGCCCCTGTTTCCGAGATCTCATCGCGGACCAGCGGAATCGCAAACTGTGCTTTTCTGACCGGTGAATTCAGGACTCTGGTGCCGGCTTTGCGCTTGCGCTCCAGGTAGCCCTCTTCCGCCAGCTCCCGCAGCGCCCTGTTGACGGTTGTGCGGGTGCTTGAAAATTCTTCGGCGAGGTCGGTTTCGCTGGGCAGCAGGCTGTCCGGCGCCCAGATCTTGTTGTGAATCCGGTCCAGCACGACCTGCTTGATATCGCGGTAGCTCATGTTTGCACGGGGTGCGGCCATGCTGCCTCCAATAAATTTTCTTATTGCTTATATATATAGACATAATGAGCTTGGAAAGCGTGCAACCGCCGAAGGGCAGCAGCTGGAGTCTGTAAATGCAAAAAAGCCCTCAAGCGGTTGAGGCTTGAGGGCTTATTATGGCTCCGGCGGTAGGGATCGAACCTACGACCAATTGATTAACAGTCAACTGCTCTACCGCTGAGCTACGCCGGAACGGTCCGTGCCGTATAGCGTTCCCGCAAATGGGCGTCCAGAGGGCAGTGGGCACTTTTTTGAAAAAATTCAGCCCTTCGAAAACTCAAAGACCGACGATGTCGACAGGGCGCCTTGAGGCTCTGCCATGCCACGGCCTGTGAGGTCCACCAGATGGGCAAAGACGTTGCGCTCCGCGGCCTTCAGCAAGGCAGGCGGGGTGTCGGTGTATATTTGCTCCGCCAGGCTGCGGGCGGTGGCCGGCGCTTGGGCCAAAGCAGCCAGAATGGCGGTTTCGCGCGATTCCCTGTGGGCAATCAGCCAGTCGAGCCGTTCTTGCGGATTATGAATGGGCGCACCGTGGCCCGCATGAAAGACCCGCCAGTTGCGCTGCCGCAGGCGGCGGCTGGACGCCATGAAATCGGTCAGGTCGCCATCCGGCGGCGACACCAGCGAACTGGCCCAGCCCATAACGTGATCGGCGGTAAAGCAGGCGTCGTTCCAGGCCAGGGCTATGTGGTTGCCCAGGTGGCCGGGGGTGTGGATCACTTCCAATTCCCAGCCGTCGCCGCTGATGACTTCTGCATCACCCACCGTGATATCGGGGGCGAATTGCCTGTCGATGCCCTCGCCGCCGCCTGCCAGCCCTTCCTTTGCCAAACGAGACATGACGGCGCTGCGGCCTGCCTGCGGCCCGCCAAAGGCATAGACCGGCGCGCCGGTGGCCTGACTCAGGCCGCGGGCCAGCGGCGAATGGTCCAAATGGCTGTGGGTGACAATGATATGGGTGATCTGCTGGCTGGGCTGCACTGCCGCAAGGATAGCGGCAAGGTGCGCGCCAGACTCCGGCCCCGGGTCGATCACCGCAAGCCCGCCGGTGCCCAAGAGATAGGTGTTGGTGCCGCGGTAGGTCATCGGCGACGGATTCGGCGCCAGGATGCAGCGCAGACCCGGCTCCAGCTCCTCGGCCAGTCCGGGTTGCGGGTTGAAGTCGTCCGGTGCCTGCATGGTCCTGCCTCATTGATGATTTCCCGGCCCGGGCAATCTTCCCTCTTTCCCCGGCGCCCTATAGGCTTAGCCCATGTTCTTCCAATGGCTCAAACGATATATGCCGCGCAGCCTTTATGCCCGGGCGGCCCTGATCCTGGTGGTGCCGATCGTGGCGCTGCAGATCGTGATCTCTGTTGTGTTCATCAAGCGCGACCTGGAGGACGTGACGGTGCAGATGACCGCAACCATCCAGCGCGAGATGGAGCTGTTGCGCCAGATCGCGGATGCAGCACCGGACCAGGAGACGGCGCTGGTCCAGATCGCTCCGGTACTGAAGCCCTTGCAGATGCAGGCGCAGTTTCTGCCGCCCGGTGCGCCGCTGCCGGAGGATGAATTCAGCCTGATCGAGTTTTCCGGCCGGGTGGTGCGCGAGGAGATGCAAAAGACCTTTCCCGGGTTTCTGGCGGCGCGGTTCCTGCCGGACCGGATGGTGCAGATCTATTTCGGCACTTCACACGGGCTGATGGAGTTGAGCTTTGACCGCCGCAGGCTGACTGCCGCAGCGCCGCACCAGTTGATTGTCACAATGCTGCTGTTCGGCTTTTTCATGATGATGATCTCCTTCCTCTACATGCGCAACCAGCTGCGTCCGATCAAACGGCTGGCCAACGCGGCTGAGGCATTCGGGCGCGGCCGGGCAATGCCGTACTCACCCTCCGGCGCGACAGAGGTGCGGGCCGCGGGCAGCGCCTTTCTGGACATGCGTGCCCGCATTGAACGCCAGATTGAGCAGCGTACCCTGATGCTGTCCGGGGTGAGCCATGATCTGCGCACGCCGCTGACCCGGATGAAGCTGGAACTGGCGATGCTGGACGAGGAGGATGCAGCCCCAATGCTGCGCGACGTCGACGAAATGCAGGCGCTGCTGGACGCGTTCCTGGATTTCTCCCGCGGCGCGGCGGTCAGCGAGCCAGAGCCGGTGGACCCGCAAGAGCTGGTGCGCGGGATCATCAGCGATTGGCAGCGCCAGGAGCAGCAGGTGACATTGGGCGAGATGACCGGCGAGGGGGAGGTGATGCTGCGCCGCCAGCCGATGCAGCGGGCGGTATCCAACCTGATTTCCAATGCGGTTCGCTATGGCTCCTGCGCAAGGGTTTCCGTTGCGGTGACCGACAAATCCATGCGGATCAGGGTTGAGGACGACGGGCCAGGCATCCCGGCAGAACAGCGCGGCGACGCGGTGCGGCCTTTCACCCGGCTGGATCCGGCGCGCAATCAGAACCGGGGCTCTGGAGTCGGGCTGGGGCTGGCGATCGTGGCGGATACCGCACGCGCCCACGGCGGCACCCTGCGGCTGGGCGAAAGTGCCGATCTGGGCGGGCTCAAGGCGGATATCGTCATCGCCCGCTGACACGGCCCGTGCAGAAACAGATCTGGCGGCCCCTAACGGGACCGCCAGCATCATTTTCTCTTGGCTTTTCAGGCCGGTGCTCCTGCCATCAGCCGCGCAGCTGGCCGTCAGGCCAACTCCTTGGATAGCGTGTTAAAGCCGGTCTCAATCGCCGAAGCAGCCTTGACCAGGTTCTCGCCGCCGGAGGCAATGCTGGTCACCGCGGTGCTGAGGCCCAGGCTGCCGACCCAGATCACCCATTTGGCCCACACCGGGTCCTTGTGGCGCAGGGCGTCGACGGCCTTTTGCGAGTTGTCACGGAACTTCTCGGCTGGCTTGATGCTGACGTGATAGGCTTCGATGCTCTTGATCAGCTTGGCGGTTTCCTTGCGCGTGGCCTCCATGGCAGCAAACAGCCCATCCAGCTTCTTGCTCTTGTAACCGCGGTCCTTGGCCATCTTGCCCAGTTTCTTCTCGATCTCCTTGTCGAGCTTGCTCTGCTTGTCGAGAAGCTTGTTCAGTTCCTTGCCCAGTGCGGCGATTTCCAGGTCGATGTTCTTGAGCTTGGCCTTGTAGGTTTCCAGATGCTTATCGACCCGGTTGAAACCCGCGGTTTCGATCATCAGAAAATCAGCCAGAAACTCCTTGCCGATCTCCTTGGCCTTCACCTTGGCCTTGGACTGTTTTTCATAGGCCGAAACCAGCTGTTTCAGCGCCTTCTCCAGCTCACCGTGGATCTTGACGATGTCGGAGGTCACTTTCTGCACCGCGCGCGCCACTGAAACGATGCTTTGCGCAATGCCATAGATGCTGGCGGCAATGGAAACACCGCCGGTCACCGCACCCGCCGCCAGCGAGGCAGTGGAGCCGATCGCACAGGCGCTGCCGAGCACAATCGCACTGACCACTTTGATGCGGTACTTCTTCCGGTCCTTGTTGGCCTGTTTCCACTTGTCGAAATGCTTGGTCGCGACCTGTTCAATCGACTTTTCGTATTTGGCAAAGATCTTCTTGATATCGGCGTCCAGCTCTTTGCATTCCTTGTCGCTCAGCGGCATCACCGAACCCAGATTGTTCGCTGCATCCACCCGAAGGCAGCATTCGTTCAGCAGCTTTTTGTATTCTTTGGTGGCATCATCATACAGCTTGGCGACAAAGCGGGCGTCGGTGTCGAGTTCCTTGGCAACGCTCTTGTCGACCTCGACGGTGGCGGTGAAGTTCATGTTGCCGAGCTGAACAAATTTGGGCTTCACCTTCTTGGTGACCTCATTTTTCACGTCAGCTTTGATGATGGTGAGCTTTTCTGTCGCCATATTCCTGATGCCTCTTAAATAATCTTGCGGCGGGGGCGGCGCCTGAAAACAGTATCGAAATCGCTACGGAACAAGTAATTTGCCCTGCTCTGACGCCACCCTACCGGACGGCGGGGATTGTGAAAGCAAAAAGCTTACAGCCGGGTGAAGGCGGCCTGAGAATGGCGTGATCCTGCAAGTTTCTATGGCTTGGCGCCGCCTGGCCCGATGCATCAGGCTGCGCTCCGCAGACTGGACGCAGGGTGTTGCGCCGGACCACCAATCAGCGCACGCCCGGTTTTCCGTATCTTCGTTTTTTCTGTGTATCTCTCTGGCTCAGGGGAAGCAGTCCATGAGCGCAACCTGCCTGGGAGTTACCACATGCCTCAGATTGATCCATTCACCAGTTTCTGCCGCGGCCTGGAAAGCCCGGCCACCCACCATCTGTCCATTACCCCGCAGGACGGAGTGGATCTGCCTGTCAGACCCAGGGTCCTGCGGGTGCTGGCCTCCGGCGATCTTGCCATGCGCGATGAGGCTGGAACAGTGATGACCTATGCGGTCACGGCCGGAGAAACCATCGGGTTCTCGGCGGTTGGCATCGAAGCAACCGGCACAACGGCATTTGTCGCGGGGTGGTACTGATGCTTGGGCTGGGGTTATCCGTTACCGGCACGGCACTGCAGGGGGGCACAACCCGCCCTGCCAGTGCGGGCCTGATCGGGTGGTACAGTGCCAAGGCGGCAGGAACCATCACACGCGGGGCAGGGGAGGAGGTCACTGCCGTCGGCAACCTTGTTCCCGGCGGCGCCAGCCTCGGCAAGCTGTCCGGCGGGGGACCGGTGTACGCGGCTTCAGAACCTTTGGCCGGCGGGCGCCCGGCGCTGGTCTGGCCGGATGCGGCAAATGCCAGCGGATTGGCGCTTGCAACGGACGCGCTCGTCAAGGAAGTGTTTGCAGTCATGGCCTATGCCGATGGCACGCGGGGGGCGTTTGACACATATAACACGCTGATCACCGATCTCGCAGGTCTTGATGCCAGCAGCGCCAACCGCGTTATGGGCCATGAGGGCAACCCTGGCGTTTTCACACCCTCTCTGCCGCCGGGGATGACAATCCATCTGAACGGCGGTGCAGCAACCACCACATTGCTGCCGTTGCCGCTGTCGGTCGTGCATATCAAATCCGCAACCCCTTTTGCGCTGGCTGCCATTGGTGGGCGCAACAATGGGATCAACCGGGCGTGGCGCGGGCCCGTGTGCGAGGTGCTGGCTTATTCGGAAACAATGGATGCAGAAGCAGCCGGCCGCAATGTCCGCTATTTGAAAGAGGGTTGGGGCATTGGGTAGGCGTTTCGGGATGTGCTGCCGATGCCGGCCAGCGAGGCTGCCGCCTGCCGCGGATTAGGGGTGAAAACTGTACCGGGTACAGAGAGGCTGCAGGCGGATGACGTGGTAGGCCCGGCAGGATTCGAACCTGCAACCAAAGCGTTATGAGCGCTCTGCTCTAACCGTTGAGCTACAGGCCCGCCATGAAAATGTGGTTAGGAAATGAAGCGGAGAAGGTCAAGCGGTGATTGCAGAGGCCAAGGGCGTTTCCGTGCTCTGGGCCCCGAGCAGGGATTCCAGCCGGGCAACTGTGTGCTCAATAGTCAAATCCCGGCGCCGGTCCGGCGTGCGGCGCGAGGGATAGACAGCAAACACGTCTTTTAATGGCGCCTCATATCCGGGCAGAACCTGCTCATACTCACCGCTGGCCAGTTGTTCTTCGACCATGAAGCGGGGTGCACGGGTATACCCCGATCCGCTGCTGACGGCATGCATGATAAGGTCCGGATCGTCGGCGGTGAAGCCGACCTGCACCGGCGCAGGATACTCCTGACCGCCGCGGCGCAATGGAAAGAACCCGCGGGTCTGATCCTCGTGGTGCTGAATAAACTTGAGCCGTTTCAGCTCCTCCGGCGTTTGTGGCCTGCCTTCGCGGTCCAGATAGTCCGGGGTGGCAAACAGAACCGTTTCCAGGGTGGAGATCTTGCGCCCGAAGCCGTCGGTGTCGCCCAGCCGCCCGGTGCGGATCGCCAGGTCGAACCCCTCGCGCACGACATCGACCAGCCGGTCCTCCAGCCGCATCACGATGTTCAGATCCGGGTGCTCTCGGTTCAGGTCCAGCAGCATCGGCCCGATCACACTGCGCCCGAGAAAGGAGTTCACGCTGATCCGGAAGGTGCCGGAGACGCTGCCTTCCAGCGCGTCCACTTCGGCTGTCATGCGGTTGTAGCCGGACAGCAGGGTCTGCGCATGGCTGAAAACCAGGTCGCCCGCGCGGGTGGCGTGAATGCCCTTGGCGGTGCGGTGCAGCAACTGCTGGCCCATCAGCGCCTCCAGTTGCTTGATCTGCTGGCTGACTGCAGACTGGGTAATACCGCGGCGCTGGGCAGTACGGTTCAGGCTGCCTTCATCGAGGGCGATGGTGAATGTCTCCAGCAGGGTCAGCTTGTCCATGGGGGCCTATAAGGGTTGCTAATAGCCGTTATCGGTTCTGCCGGGCTGTAAGCTGCGAAAATGCGGCCTTAAGTCCGGTGCACGGGAATATTTCCTGAAACAGATATTGGAGTTTCTTATGACAATCAATCGCAGGGCATTTCTGAGCGGGCTGGCAGCGGCTCCGGCGGCGGCACTGGCAAGCGGGCTCGCTGGCAGCAATTGGGCTTGGGCGGCTGAGGGTTCAGCGGCGGCTGGCCCTGTCATCCACCCCTTCAGCCTTGGGGATGCCAGGATTACGGTGCTGCTGGATGGCCATCTGCCGCTGGGAACCCAGTTGTTCAATGACTACGATGCTGCCAAGGCGGAAGCGGTGCTGGCACAGGGTCTGCACCGGCTGCAGAACGATGCCCTGCAGATCCCGGTCAATGGCTACCTGGTGGAGCGCGGCGGGAAGAAGCTGCTGATCGACACCGGCACGGCGCAATTGATGGGGCCGGGCCTGGGGGCGCTGGGCGCCGGACTAGCAGCGGCAGGCGTTGCGCCGGAAAGTATTGATACTGTACTTTTGACCCATATCCACCCGGATCATTCCGGCGGGCTGATCACGCCGGACGGTGCCGCGGCCTTTGGCAATGCCGAACTGGTGGTTGCGCAGCGGGAATGGGACTTCTGGCATGACGATGCCATCATGGCCGGTGTGCCGGAAAGCAGCCGCGGCTTCTTTGAGATGGCCCGCCGATCCGTCGCGCCATATGCCGACCGCCTGCAACTGCTGCAGGGGGAGGGCGAGGCCGCGCCCGGTTTCACCGCGGTGGAGCTGCCGGGCCATACGCCGGGCCACACCGGGTTCATGCTGGATACCGGCAGCGAGGGGCTGCTGTTCTGGGGCGATCTGATTCACAGCGCCGCGCTGCAGTTTGCGCTGCCGGACTGGACCATCGCCTTTGATACCGATCCGGCCCAGACCGCCCAGACCCGGCGCAAGATGATGGACCGGGCGGCGGCTGACAACCTGCTGGTTACCGGCGCGCATCTGGACTTTCCGGCGCTGGGCCGGGTGCTGCGGCAGGGAGAGGCCTTTGCGTATCAGGCAGCGCCCTGGCAATTCGGGATTTGAGACCGGCATTCCTGTCGTGAAAACCGCTCTGCTGCGCTGTCGGGGATGGCGCAGCAGATTCCCTAGTTCCCTTCTGATGCGCCTTGCGCTAAAGGCTGCGCAACCGATTTGAAGGAGCCAAATGATGACCAGCGGCAAGAACGGCCTGACCTATGCAGATGCAGGTGTGGACATTGATGCGGGCAACGCCCTGGTTGACCGGATCAAGCCGGCCGCCAAGCGCACAAACCGCCCCGGCGTGGCCAGCGGGCTGGGCGGGTTCGGCGCGCTGTTTGATCTGAAGGCTGCAGGCTACAACGATCCGATACTGGTTGGCGCCACCGATGGTGTCGGCACCAAACTGCGGATCGCCATCGACACCGGTGTGGTGGACGGTGTTGGCATCGACCTGGTGGCGATGTGCGTCAATGACCTGGTCTGCCAGGGCGCTGAGCCGCTGTTCTTCCTCGACTATTTTGCAACCGGCAAGCTGGAAACTGACGTCGCTGCCCGCATCATCGAAGGCATCGCCGAGGGGTGCGTGCGCTCCGGCTGCGCGCTGATCGGCGGCGAGACCGCGGAAATGCCGGGCATGTACCCGGAAGGAGATTTTGACCTCGCGGGCTTTGCCGTGGGCGCCATGGAGCGCGGCACCGCGCTGCCTGAGGGCGTGGCTGAGGGCGACGTGCTGCTGGGGCTGGCGTCTGACGGCGTGCACTCCAACGGCTATTCGCTGGTGCGCAAGCTGGTTGACGTTTCCGGCCTGGGCTGGGACGCGGACTGCCCGTTCGGCGAAGGCACCCTGGGCGCGGCGCTGCTGACCCCGACACGTCTGTATGTGAAGCAGTGCCTGGCCGCAGTGCGGGCAGGGGGCGTGCATGCGCTGGCCCATATCACCGGCGGCGGGTTGACTGAGAACCTGCCGCGGGTGCTGCCCGAGGATCTGGGCGCCGATATCGACCTGAACGCCTGGGACCTGCCGCCCGTGTTCAAATGGATGGCCGAGACCGGCGGCATTGCCGAAGCGGAGATGCTGAAAACCTTCAACTGCGGCATCGGCATGATCCTGTCCGTTTCCGCGGACCGCGCTGACGAGCTGGCTAAAGTTCTGGAAGCGGAAGGCGAGACTGTCGCCCGCCTGGGCTCCGTCACTGCAGGTGCCGGCATGCGCTATTCGGGCAAGCTGCTGTGAGCCATAAGAAGGTCGCGATCCTGATATCCGGCGGCGGCTCCAACATGGTGTCGCTGCTGGAGAGCATGACCGGCGATCACCCGGCGCGGCCCTGCCTGGTTCTGTCCAACAACGCCGATGCCGGCGGGCTGGCCAAGGCCGCTGCGGCTGGTGTTGCAACTGCAGTGGTGGATCACCGCCCGTTCAAGGGCGACCGCGAGGCGTTTGAGACCGAGCTCGTGAAACCGATTTTTGAGGCCGGTGCGGACATCGTCTGCCTGGCCGGTTTCATGCGGGTGCTGACTGCAGGGTTCGTCTCGCAATTCGAGGGGCGGATGCTGAACATCCACCCCTCCTTGCTGCCGAAATACAAAGGGCTGCACACCCATGCGCGCGCGCTGGAAGCGGGCGACGCAGAGCATGGCTGCACCGTTCATGAGGTAACACCGCTGCTGGATGACGGCCCCATTCTGGGTCAGGCGCGGGTGCCGGTGCTGGCAGGTGATACGCCGGACGCGCTGGCCGCGCGGGTGCTGGAGCAGGAGCACAAGCTCTATCCGGCGGTGCTGCGCCGCTTTGCCGCGGGCGACAAGACGCCGGTTCTGCTGCCTTAACGGGTTTCCTGCACAGCCGCGCTGTTTCCGCGCCAGTCCAGCTGTTCGGCTTGCTGTTCCGGCGCCATCAGTGCGGGCAGGCCGATCAGCGCCAACAGCAAGGCTGCCGCAAGCACCGGAATCAATCCTCGGGACAGCGTGAAACCACCGGTTTTGGCGGGGGAAAGATCAAGTATGGTCATCGTTAGTCCTCCTGTGACGGGTGTATCCCCAATCTAGGAGCACGGCATTCATAATGAAAATGAATGTTTGAAAGGGGTCGCATCACAAGATGTGAACTCATGTGGTGCCCGTGTGCTGGCGGCCACAGCACCGCTGGCAGAAATCTTTGCCCGGCCTCGCACCTGTTTGCATTGGCCGGGACAAGCGCGTATCACGGCCCGGTCTTACTGATAATGAAAAAGCCGTAATTGATGAAAACTCTGACCTCTACCGAAGAACTGCAGGCCTTCTGCGAAGCTGCAGCGCAGCACGCCTATGTCACGGTGGATACCGAGTTTCTGCGCGAACGGACCTATTACTCCAAGCTCTGCCTGATCCAGCTGGCCTTTGCCGGGGATGGGGAGAACGACGCGGTTCTGGTTGATCCGCTGGCCGATGGCATCTCGCTGGAGCCGCTGTATGAGCTGTTCCGCAACGAGAATGTGGTCAAAGTGTTCCACGCCGCGCGCCAGGATCTGGAGATCTTCTGGGTCGACGCGCAGGTCTTTCCGAAGCCGCTGTTCGACACCCAGGTTGCGGCGATGGTCTGCGGCTTTGGCGAGCAGGCCGGCTATGAGACGCTGGTGCGCAAGATCGTCAAGCAGGGGCTGGACAAGACCTCGCGCTTTACCGACTGGTCGCGCCGTCCCTTAAGCGAGGCGCAGAAAACCTATGCGCTGGCGGATGTGACCCATCTGCGCAAGATTTACGAGTTCCTTGCCGCGGAACTGGACAAAAGCGGCCGCGCTCATTGGGTGACCGAGGAACTGCAGGTGCTGACCGATCCTGCGACTTATGACATTCAGCCCCAGGATGCCTGGAAGCGGGTGAAAACCCGCACCAACTCCGGTAAGTTCCTGGCCGTAGTGCGCGAACTGGCAGCCTTCCGCGAGACCTATGCGCAGTCCAACAACGTGCCGCGCAACCGGGTGTTCAAGGATGATGCGCTGGTCGAGCTGGCCTCAACCAAGCCGCGCAACCCGGGGGATCTGGGCGGCTCCCGTCTGCTGCTGCGCGAGGCGCGCAAGGGCGCGATTGCCGAGGGTATTCTGGAGGCCGTGGCCAAGGGCGTTGCCTGCCCGGCAGAGAAGCACCCGAAGATGGACCGCAGCAAGGAGAAGCTGCAGGTGAACCCGGCGCTGGCGGATCTGCTGCGGGTGCTGCTGAAGGCCAAGACCGAGGCAGAGGGGGTGGCGGCCAAGCTGATCGCCCCCAGTGCGGATCTGGATGCGATTGCCGCGGGTCTGCGCGATGTGCCGGCGCTCAGCGGCTGGCGGCGCGAGGTCTTCGGCGCCGATGCGCTGCGGCTGTGCGAGGGCAAGATCGGTCTGGCTGCCAAGGGGCAGGACGTGAAGGTGGTTGAACTCTGACTGCCCGGCCAGTGTAACAACCCAAAAAAACGCCCGCATCTGCGGGCGTTTTCTTCTTTGGGGGAGGGCTTAGCGTCGGTGGCTTTCCCGCGCGTTTGTCTCGCCGTTCACCCGCACCAGGCGGATCTCCTGCAGGTCCTGGTTCGACAGGGTTCGGGCGGCGCGCAGGGTGCGGCTGAACTCGCTGCCGGTGATTGTCGGCTGTTCCGGATACACGATCCGGAAGTCGTAGGTCAGGACACCTTCCTCGGTGCCGTCAACCCGCCGCAGTTCAACGTCAAATGCGCCCTGGCGCGCAGCGACACCGGTAGCGTGGATGATAGCGCCCGTGCTGGTCCGCTCAATCTCCAGGCTGTCGATCCGGCTGATCAGGACGCTTTTGTCCTCGGGCGGTTTCTTGGCAAAAATGCCGCGCGCATTGCTGTCCTGCGGCAGCAGCGGATTGACGTTCTCCGCCACTTCCACCTCTGCCGGTTCCGAGCTGCCAAACCAGTTGGAGGGGTTCAGCCGTGAATCCCGCCAGCCGCACGCTGAAAGCACCAGCGCGCAGGCCAAAGTAAGAGCCAATGGTTTATGCATCTGTCCCCGCCCATTCAAAATGTCTTTGCAACGGATTACCCGATTGGCTGCAGCTTGAAAAGCGGTTGAAAAGGGGCGGGCAGGGGCTTAGGTGCTGATCTGCACCGGATGCGGGTTTTGAGGATAGACGGACGATGGCCACTGCCGCCTTTGAAGAGATCGTGGAAGACTTCGAGTTCATGGAGGACTGGGAGGACCGCTACCGCCATGTGATCGACCTCGGCAAGGCGATGGAACCGCTGGACGATGCGCTGAAGGTGCCTGCGACCAAGGTCGACGGCTGCGCCAGCCAGGTGTGGCTGCATGCCACCATCGAGGGCGGTGAGTTCCGGTTCGACGGCGACAGTGACGCGATGATTGTACGCGGCCTGATTGCGGTGCTGCGCTGCCTCTACAACGGGCTGCCGGTGGCCGAAGTCGCGGCAGTGGATGCCAAGGCAGAGCTGGGGCGGCTGGGGCTGAATGAACACCTGTCCTCGCAACGGTCCAACGGTCTGCGGGCGATGATCGAGCGGGTCCGCGAAACAGCGATGGCGCAGGCCTGAAGCGGGGCGAGGGGCCGGCCCCTCGCGCTCCCCGGAGTATTTCTGGAAAGATGAAAGGGGCTACCTGGCCCAGTTCGTCATGGCGGTTTCGAGGTCGCCATAACCGGTGTGGCGGTGTTCAAACGCCAGGCCCATCCGGTCTGCGCATTCGCGGGCCTTTTCCACCAGTTTTGGATCGCTTATCTGCGACTGATAGACCAGCTTGGTGTAATTGCCGAACACCATGTCCCGCAGCTCCGGGTTCTTGTCCAGGCCCATCGGGCGCCAGACAAAGGCGTCGAACTGCTTGACCAGAAAATCGGTGAGGTAAAAGGCTGTGATTTCTCCTTCTTCCGAGTGGCGGGCAAAAGTCTCATTACCCTCAAAGAAGGAATAGCAATGCGGGCCTGCGACCATCTCAACGCCCAGCTCCGCGCATTTTCGCTCCAGCGCGCCGCCGGTGCCGCAGTCGGCATAAACCACGAAGATCTTGTCATAGACCGCTGAATGCTTGGCCACGGCGCCGTCAACGGCGTCAACGATCTGTTCCGGGTAGAGGTGCAGTTTGGCAGGCAGGCAGGTGAGGTCGATGTGATCCATGCCGTTTGCGTCCTTGATGGCAAGGATCTCGCGCGCCAGCGCGCCGCAGGCGATCAGCAGGATGCGGCCGGTCTTCTTTTCGGGCGCGGCCAGGCCCTGTTCGGTGAGGGAGCTTTCCTCAAGCGTCCGCCCGGTGGGGGGGCGGAAGGCAGCCCGCTCTGTCAAGCGGGCTGCACGTCCTTTGCGTGCCAAATCAGGCGCTCATCGAGTTGTGCTTGCGCGCAACGAAGTCCTTGGCCATTTCCACGGCCACGGCTGCGTCACGGCAGTAGCCGTCGGCGCCGATTGCCTTGCCGAACTCTTCGTTCAGCGGCGCGCCGCCAACCAGCACGATGTAGTCGTCGCGCAGCCCTTGCTCGACCATGGTGTCAATCACCACCTTCATGTAGGGCATGGTGGTGGTCAGCAGAGCCGACATGCCGAGGATGTCCGGCTTGTGCTCTTCCAGCGATTCCAGGTAGTTCTCGACCGGGTTGTTGATGCCGATGTCGACAACTTCGAAGCCCGCGCCTTCCATCATCATGGACACCAGGTTCTTGCCGATGTCGTGGATGTCGCCCTTGACGGTGCCGATGACCATGGAGCCAACGCGCGGGGCGCCGGTTTCGGCCAGCAGCGGCTTCAGGATGGCCATGCCGCCCTTCATCGCGTTTGCCGCCAGCAGCACTTCGGGAACGAACAGGATGCCGTCGCGGAAGTCTGCGCCGACGATGGTCATGCCGCCAACCAGTGCCTTGGTCAGGATGTCGTAGGGCGTCCATTTGCGCTCGAGAAGGATGTTCACGCCTTCTTCGATTTCCTCTTTGAGACCATCATAGAGGTCGTCAAACATCTGCTGAACAAGTTCCTCGTCATCGAGTTCCGAGAGGATGATGTCTTCTTCGTCCGACATGCGCCTAATCCTTGCTGACGGGGGAATCCCCGGTGTTGGCCTATTTCTGAGGCTTTTGTGACAGAATGCTGTTTGCGAACTGCATTATTTGCGACATTGCCGCGTTTCTAACCGACGTATAGAGACAAATCCGGCGCAAGAATAATGAAGATTCCACATGGAAATCTTCGATTTTGCCCATTTGTTCTTTATTTGTTCTCTTGGGGCGGTTATTTTGCGTCCATGCCGCCGGAAATTACGCCACACACCTTGCGCCGCAAAACACGCGCCAGCCTCAGCAATGCGGCAGGCCGGTTCGATATGGCGCGGGAGGATGTGGATGACGGCTGGTTTCAGGACGTGCCGGACGCGGTGATTCCCACTGAAGTGCGTCTCGAGACGGCGCGCTCGCTGATCACCTACAACCGTTCACCCGATCTGCCGTTTGACCGGTCCATCAATCCCTACCGCGGCTGCGAGCATGAAATATGAGTTGCGTGATCGGATGAGCGAGCGTTGGTTTTTAAGGGTTCTTCGCGTTGGTTGGTCTTGCGGGAAATTTGGGACCGAGATGCCAAAAAGTGTTCATCAAGCCTCTATTTTGTGTGTCGAACAAGGATTTTCTGTTGGCTTTTTGTCCTCGCATTAATTGCGGGGCGGAGTTCTTATGAACACGTTCTCTGCGAAGCCTAGCTACATGGAGACCTCTTGGCGTACGGAAGGAGAACTAAGGTCGAGCGCAGGCCAACTGAGACGAGCCTGACCTAAGCGGTCCTGCTCGGGAATTCCACGATACTTGGTGCGATCCCCGGTGGGGCATTTTTGCGAAAAAGCGACGCTCAGTGGGTGAAAGTAACAAGAAGGCCTTTAAAAATAGGGCTTATCAGACAGTTGGGGGAATGTGCGAAAATCAGAATTATGGTTTAAATTCAGCTGCTTGACTGATCTTTTTGGGACTGGTTTAGTGTCAGGTGCCTGACACTGCCGTTGCGATACATAGCTCCGTTGTACACATTCTTTGCCAATCCCTCCGCATTTGAAACCCTACGTGCTGGCCATCCTGCAATCTGGGAAGATGGTCACCTGCACGAGCAGGCCTGCCGCTGGTTGAATGAGCAGGTCGTTCCAAGATCAGGGTCGATCAGAACATGGGAAAACAAGGCGCGCGCTCTGATCACGTGGTTCGAGTGGTGCGAGGCGATCAAGATTGATTGGCGGGACACTGCGACCGATGATCTCGTCGCGTATAGGGACGCGTATCTGTCGGCGGTCTCGCCGCTTACGGGAAGGCCCTATTCGCCAGGAACTGTAGGCACCCGAATGAGCGCCATCCTTGATTTTATCAACTTCGCTCACGAGCAAGGATGGATGGTTGATGCATCCCTTTCAACAGAGCAACGAACCACTGGCCGGGCACCGATCAACCGCGATATGCTCGCACATACACGAAAGGGAGGCACGGCGACTCGTAAGCGGAGCATAATCCCTAGGAACCAAACCGATAAGGTTCAGGTGCTTAGCCGAAACCAACTGGAAGCATTGTTGAAGTGGGCCGGCCCGCGAGTGTCTGAGCGGGCGCTAGAGAGCGAAGGTTCAGCGAGGGATCGGATCGCGATTGATCTTGGTTGGGCTGTCGGGCTTCGAGTTCATGAGAAAGTCTCTCTGACTATCTATCCCTTTCTCGCAATGACCCCTGATCCTGCGTCGCTCGCACATCACAAACTTACCATAACCGGAAAGGGCAAAAAGACGAGGCAAGTAGACGTACCTGCGTGGCTTGTGATTGACATCCAAGCGTACATTGACGGTGCCCGTTCCAAGGCCCTGCGAACCCGTGGAAGAGGAGTCAGGGAGGGTCAGCTACTGCTCAACTCCGAGACATCGACGAACCGTGCAGGGCGTCCGATGAAGATATCTGGTGTGACAGAGATGATGAAGCGGGCCTGTGCTGGTACAGGGCTAATCGAACAGCGCACCCGGACCGATCCCATCACCGGGCATGCAATAGTAAAGGCAGCTGCCAAATTCAGCGATCACTCTCTTCGGCACACCTATGCGGTGATGACCTGGTATGCCTTGCTGGCAGCCGGCCACGAGGAAGCCTACGCTTGGAAATACGTTCAACACCAGTTGGGTCATTCGCAACTGGCCACCACCACGGACACTTACCTGAAGCATGTGAGTGTCTGGGCAACACCTGGATTGTCGGCCGCAATCAAGTCTGTGCGCTGATGGCTCGTAGAAAGAATGCGATCATTGCAGCGTCCGTTGTCGCTCAGGCGAAGAAGATTGCAGCAAGCAACGAAAGCGATGTTTCTTCGGTCGTGGTTCTTTCCGACCGCGGGCGCCTGCAATCTCGTGTCGACCGTACTCCTGATCCGGAGACAGGAAATTCACGTCTCCGAGTGATTATCCCGGGTGCCGCGAGGCCAGATGTTTATGAGTTCACGCAGTTCCTTGCGCATCCGCAGCTAGCAGATTTCCTGGCCGAGGGTTTCCGCTGTTGGGCGCAGGGGAAGGAGCCCACGTCAATAGGCAACGTATCCCGGGACTTACTTAGAGGAATAGCCAAGTACCTTTCACTTTTTCCTGCACATTCAGTGACGCCCAAAACCATTGACGAGAGCTTCTGGACCGGGTTTCTTCGATTTCTCGATGCACCAACGAAGCGTGGACAACCTTTAGCCCTGAGTTCGCGTGCCTCACTGCTAGGAGCTGTCGGCGGTTGTATCAATGCGCTGGAAGGTCACGTGGTCTGGGGCTACGCAGCTGAACGCTTGATTCATTCTTCGGGCTTTCCACGTAATCCGTGGCCCGGGCGATACAAGAAGAACAAGCCAACAGAGATCATTCTTCCCCATAATGTCGACCGGATTCTAAACGCCTGCATCGCGGATGTCGCCGCTATCAAAGCGCGCCTTGACAACAACGACCTTATCCTCGCATCAGGCCAGGAAATTTTAAAGGCGGCTCAAGCCTCATGCGAAGACCCCAACTACGAAAGTCTCAGCGTTTGCAGCGCCATCATTCTTGAAGCTTTTCCCAGCAAGCTGGCTTTGCTGACGGATCTCAATCAACTTGATCCAAAGCTCGGATATGCTGTGTGTTTTAACCACGGTATGGCGGAAATTCGCCGGACACTCTACAATTCCTTTGAAGACCTTGTCCCATTCGTTGTGCTTATTGGTTTTAAAACGATATTCAATCCTGACACGCTCCTGTCCCTCGAATGGGGTGCGCTTCAAACTTCATTTGATGGGGCTACGATCATACTGCATGGGGGGAAACCCCGGTCCACAAAGATGCAGACAAGCACACATGATGCAGAGGACGATGTCGCAAAAGTAACCTTGCCTTCGGAACTCGGTACACCGCTTGGTTTTGGAGACCTCCTCGACATATTGGACCGCTTGACGATGCGCACTCGTGGTATTGTTTCTAATAAGGCTGATGCCTCCCGGCTTTTTGTTGGCGTACCTATTAACAGTGGTACGGTTGCAAAAGCGTTCCTGCACAAAATTGGGCCTAGTTCTGATACAACCTGGAATACGGCGTTAAAAAAGTTCATTTCAAGGCACAACTTGCCAGCATTCACGCTCAGATCCATTCGCGCAACTGGTGCCGATCAGACGCGTCGCGATTTTGGTGTTTTCGCCCAGCAGGCGCAGCAGGGACATGCGAGCCCACAAACGACAAGAACCTTCTATACGTCTGACTGGGTGCGGAAGCAGGGGCAGGATCGAATTGGGGAGATGCAAGATCTCTACGTGCGAGCCTCCGAAACCCTTGGCAGAATTGATCCGCGAGGTGCAGGAGGCAAAGGTCAGTTAGCTGCAGCAACTCCTGGTTTTCTTTGTCTTGATCCTTACGATAGTCCAAGGCCGGGGCAGAAAAAGAACCGACTTTGTGCGGCTTATGGTGAGTGCCCGTCATGCCCATTTGCAGCTGTTGAGCTTCATAATGAACAAGCCGTAGCCAAATATCTCGCTTTGCGTAATGCGCTACATGCAGGGCAGCAAGGTCTCGTTTCAGTGGTCCAATGGCAAGAGAAATGGACACTGATCCTGCGTGATTTGGAACAATTGCTTGCTGAGATTCCTCAGGACGTTCTTGAAGCTGCCAAACAGTATCGCGTCTCAGTTCCCGCCATAGGATGATCATGAATTTTGTCACTGACAACTCTAAACCCGTAACAACGGATGGAATTTTGGAGGCTACCGCTGGGAGGCCCCTTTTTCTCAGGTCGATGGACGAATTAGTAGGCTACTTTGTGTCCAGCAAAAGCCGATGGTCGGATACAAAGTGGGTGTTCGACAATGAAACACGTGGAGCGAAATCAAGTAGTAGTACCGTTTCGTGGGATCTCGACCTGTTCGACGGCTCTAATCTCTGCAGCCCGTGCCATGCCAGTTTGCTCGATTGGCTCAAGCGCCTCGTTTGGTCAGCTTTTGCGGCTCCAGGAGACGGGGCTGGTCGGCTAAAGCCTGGTTCACTTGGCACTTTGGCAACAGGGCTGCGCTACTTTGTTAATTGGTGCGTCGAGAACGATGTGACCCTTCCTTCTCAGATGACCCGTAATGTCACTAAAGCCTATGTCGATCATCTTAGAACAGAGGCGAACGGCGGTGATGAGGGGCAGAGCCTCACTGAGGCAGTCGCATGGAATAGGTTGCGTGTGCTTGCCATGATTTGGCAACAACGACATGCGCTGAAACGTGTCGGCATCGCACCTATGCCTGATCCGCCGTTTGGCCGGCTTGGAGTCTGTGCGGTTGTCAAGGAGATCGGTGCGGTCGCCAGTGGAACCTACCGGCCAATCCCGAGTGAGGTGAGCCTGCGCATCCTAAACACCGCCATGAAGTTGCTCAACGTACCGGCAAAAGATGTCATTCGTCTTGGTGATCTCTGCGCGTCAGCTTACGCCACCAATGATTTGGAAGGCTATAGTGAAAGTCATCGAAAGATGACCGGTAAAAAGCGTCAACGTGATGCTGCGTTAGGTTTTCAGTTCTCACTTGTTGATGGTCGGCCATGGCACCCCTCTTTGGATTCTGCCACCTGGGATCAAAAAAAAATCCATGGACTAAGAAAAAAACTGACAGCATATCTTGCTGGGGTCAAAGAGCTTCCAGCGTTTTCTGTCGGTAGTCGAATGTATGTGGATACCCGGAAGGTAGTTCTCTCTATAGGACACCAAGCGGGAATGGAGTATTTTCTTCATACCTGTCCGCATATGAATAAGGCTCTTTCAGAAAGAGCTCGACTGGAAGGCCTCAGCTGCCCTTTAAATAGTCCCGCTGGTCGCTTGCTTCAATTGACAAAAGCCATTTGTTCGGCCGCGCACATCGTAGTTCAAGGAACGATTGGTCTTAGGATTAGTGAAGTTTGCGGGCTGAAGGCCGGTGTCTGTGAGAGCACTGGATTGCCGCGCTGCATACACGTTAGAGACTCTGTAACGGGCCTGGCGGAGGTCTTCGTGCTCACTACAGAACTCTCGAAGACTGAAGAATCACCCCGAGCAGAAGAATGGGCGATTGGGTACCGCCCGAAAGGTTCTAGTCGCATCCCACCCGCCGTTCATGCGATCCTAGTCCTAAACAGATTGCTCGAGCCCTACCGGGAGTTGCTCGCGATCGACGATCTCTTTGTCAACCTGAATGGCCGTCGGAGTCTTCCCAAATCACGAGCTGGGGTGGGGCGGGTAACATCCGAAAGGCTTCAGGCGGACATGCGCGCCTTCATCGCGGAGTGGGTCGATCTGTCTGACCTACCTGATGAAGCAGCTCAGAAGACCATGGATCGCGAACTTGTGCCCTGGCGCGAAAGCCATGGCCGTATTCTTAAGACCCACCAATGGCGAAAAAGCTTCGCGCACTTTGTTTACATGGTCGATCCAATGATGTTGCCGGTACTCCAGGCACATTTTCATCATGTATCAATCGCTATGACTGATGGCGGCTACCTTAACAATGTCATCCAAATCGAGGACATGAATGACATCAAAAGGCAGAAGGTGGCTAGTTTAGCACTCGAAATAGCGAGGGGCGGCTCGGAACTGGCCGGTAGGAATGGCGAAGATCTTCAGGAAAAAATTCTCCGGGAGCTTGGCCCTGAAATTGAAGGGGAGTCGACAGAGGCCGCCTATCAGTCCGCGTTCATCTACGTTGAGGAAGCGGGTCTTCACCGGATGTTTTTCGAACCGTACGGCATCTGCGGTGCAAAAAGTGCGTCGGAAATGGCCTGCCACAAGGAGGCAGGAACGGAAGATCTTGCTCGCTGGAGACCTGACCTTGTTCCAAATTACTCCACACGAACGCCAAACCTCTGCGCTGGCTGTCCGTCGTTCGCGATAGCGCGCTGGAACCTGCCGTTTTGGGAGGAGCGCTACGTTGAGAGCGTCTTCGCGGTACGCCAGTACGAGGTAGTGAAGATGGACATGACCTACATGGATCGTCCTAACGAGCTTATGCGGGCGCGTGCAAAACAGTCTGCTGCCCTGTGCCGGAAGCTCGGTGCCGACATCAGTGAATTGGATCTTCGCGTCGAAACTAAGCTGGAGGAGCTGCGCCATGCCTCGTAGACGCACCAAAGATATCGACATGATTGAACAGGACTTTCTTGACGCTTTGGAGAGGCTTCAAGGAGGTCGCCCGCAGAATCCAGAGCTGCGGAAACGCCTGAAAACCGGTAAATCGGTGAAGGTCAACATTCTTAATGTGGCCAAAGAGGCTGGCCGGGCCCGAGGGCTGATTGCTGAAGAAGACTGCCGCTTGCCTGCGGTACGGAACTTGGTGCTGGCCGCCGCTGGACGCGAGGGTGTTCAACCGGGAAACCTTAACGACGTGATCAAGCACCTCCGTGCTGAAGTAGCATTGCTTCGTGCCGAACTTGCTGATGCCAAGAAACATGCGGCATGGCATCTCTCTGAAAGGCATAAAGCGGAGAGCCAGGCACAAAGGCTTCAGGCACAACTAAAGCGGATCCGCGAAAATGCGGATCAACGATCCAGTAAGGTGATCCCGTTTTATGTGGAAGGTCACGATAACTAAGGCAGAGGTCGTCCAGGCTGCCTACACTGGAGGGTTTCCAAGCTTTTCTATTGACCGTGCTCTGAGCCCCAACCTTGGACCGCCAGAAGCTGGATTTTCCGGCTCTGTTGCTCTGAGCCCCAACGTTGGACCGCCAGAAGCTGGATTTTTCCGGCTCTGTCACGATGACGGGCTGGTAACGCCATCGGGATAATGCATGGCAATCGGGACGTCGTATGCGCCCCCAACAAGGCGATCTTGCCGGCAACTTCAGGGTCAATCTGCTGGGAGGGGACTTCGGCGTTCATAGTCTATTCCTTTTCTACCGCACACTCAGGTTTGACCCTCAGTTGGTTTTGACGCCAACGATTGATCTCGCGCTCCCCGCGGATCAGGTCCGGATTTTGGACCAACCGCAGCCTGCGCCGCCGGAGATTGCCCATAAGAATTGTGCAAACCTCGCGGCGGAGCGGCTTGATTGGCGGGCGCATCTACTGGTCCAGGACTGGCTCTGGGCCATTATTGCGCGGCACGTCGCGCAGCCAGGACCGGACCGCCTTGGCATCGAACTCTCGTTTCTGCACCAGATCTGCAGCCATGTCCTGCAGCAACTGCTGATGGGGGTACAGCAGCGCGCGCGCGTGGTCCTCTGCGTAGTCGACCTTCTCACGGAGGCGCTTGCGGTCGGGTTCCGCCAGTTGGGCTGGATCCTGCGGTCCGAACCAGCCGTTGCCAAAGGCGCCCAAACCTAGTTCAAAATCCATCGCCAGGGCAAGCTGTGCGGCTTGCGCCAAGTCAGAAGCGCGGCCTCCGCCTGCACCGGCGGAGACAGTCCCAAACACCAGCCGTTCCGCAGCGCGGCCCGCCAGGTGGATGGTCATCTGCCGATCGAAATCCGCCTCCAGCCCGGCGCTCGGCGGTGCGGTGCGCTCGGTGAACCCGCCAGTGGCGGAGAGGCAGACACGTTTGATATCTTCTCCATAAAGCCAGGCGGCGATGGCATGGCCACATTCATGGAGGGCGACGCGGTACAAAAGGTCTTGGTTCTCCTCCTGCGCCATGACCCCGAGATGGCGGCGCAGAAGCTGCAGATCGAGCGGGCAGCCGCTGTGCCGGGCTTCACTGCGAGCAGAGCGCACCGCGGCGTCCACGTCGGCGGCGGTCCTTCCAATACATTCCCGTGCCAGCTGCTGCAGATCCTCCTCTTGGACTGCGTCCTGCAGCCGCTCAGCAAGGAGGTGCTGCAGCATCGCCATGCTTGGCAGCGGCATCTCGATCTTGATGTCAAACCGCCCGGCTCTCAGCACCGCGGGGTCGAGGTGCTGTGGATGGTTGCAGGCACCGACGACCATGATCCCTGCCTCCCGGCTGATCCGGTCCATCTGCTCCAAAAAACCAGCAACCACTTGGCGCCTGTAGCTGGCACTGTTGTCGCCAGCGCTGTCGCGGGAACCAATCGCGTCAATCTCATCGATGAAGAGGATACAGGGAGCATTCTTGAGCGCTTCGTCGAAGCTTCTTCGCATCGCGAGCAGCAGGTTGCCCAGATGCCCCTTGGCCTGCCATTCGGCGCAGCTTGTCTCGACGCAATTGACCCCGACGCTCCGGCCCATCGCGCGGGCGAGATGGCTCTTTCCGTTTCCTGGCGCGCCAAAAAGCAGCAAGGAGTGCGGGATCTCATTCCAGGCCACGCCGCCTTCGGTCCACAGGCGCAGGTCTGCGACCAGTTGCCGGGCGGTGTCATAGGACCGGCCAATGCCGGTGATCTCTCTTGCTGGTGTTCCGGCTTCTGGTTCCGGCGTTGCCGGGGCGGTAAGTGCCTGGGACAAGCGCTGCGCCATCTTCTTCGCTGTGGGCGCACGCAGGGCGAATGAGAGTGCAGGCGTGGAGAGTTCTTGCAGCTGGCCGTTCGGGGGCAGCGCGGCGCGGGCGGCGGCTTCATCAATGCGGCCTGTCCGGCTGTGGGTCTGACGCAGCAGGGCGATCAGAAAATCCGCGTCCACTTGCGGCACTGTCAGTTGATGACAGTGCTCCGCCACCAGCAGTGCCGGCAGCGCCATCTCGTCCGGCAGGCAGATCCACAAAGGCTGGCTGTGCGCCAGGCCTTTAATGATGAGATCCTGCAGTTCATCAAAGTGTCGCTGCTCAATCTCGTCATCGCGGACGCTGGGGACGGCAAGGGTCACGCGCTGAGGCAGCTGCACCTGGCGCCGGGCGTCATAGGCCTGCCAGCCCGGCGGCAGCAGGGCGTGGTTAAGGAGGTTTTCCACGCTTGAAAAACCGGAAGCAGGAACGTTGCGAAGGATCAGCACGGCGCCACGGGCAAGCTGCGCGTCCACTGCAGCCGGGGAGCCGAAGGCCGCGGCGATCCGCAGCAGCAGAAGCAGCTTGTCTGCCGGCAGGTCTGTGCCCGGCAGCCAGCGGCCCGTGTTGTCACAGGCATATGGGTCGGCACCTTCCTGCTCCAGCGCTTCCCAGAGTTCCGGCGGCAGATGCCGCGCGTCCGGCTGCTCGCTCAGATGGTGCAGCAAAGAATGGGGGTGATCCGGTGCTGGGGGCACAAGCGGCTCCTCGGCGCCAGCACTGTCGTCTGGTGCGTCTTCTTTGAGTGTCTTGCGCCGAGTTTGCTGCAGCTCTCTGTGATAGAGATGATAGCGGCGGGCGCAGTCTTCGGCGAACTGCCACCAATCGGGGCGCGCGGGGTTGGAGAGATCAAGCTGGCTCATGGAAAGCCTCCTTCAAAAAGGCAAAAGGGATCGGGCGCCCGGTGAAACCGGGCGGGAGATGTTGAAAATTGAAGAGGAGGGGGGCCGCTTAGCGGTCTTCTTCTGCCTCAATGGCATCGAGCATCGCGAAGATCACCTGGGCCGCATCGGCGAAGTAGACCTCACTTTTGACCCTCAATTCACCGGCGTAGAGGTCTGGCGGCGCGACCAGATCGGGAAAACCCGCCTGCAGCTTCGCGTGCAGCCGCTTCTCGGTCTGCAAGGCTAGCTGCCCGGTTGCCATCGGAACAGTCTTCAGGATCTTCGCGTCCAGGTCACGGTGCTTCAGCAACTGGTGGCGCAGGCGGGAATCCGGGTTCCGTGAAAAACCTAGTTTGACCAAGCAGGTCCCGTTTGGAAGCTTGAACTGCATGGCGTAGAGATGGCTCGGTGCTGCGGGCCAGTCCTCTCCGCATAAGCCGCACCCGAACCGGCCAGTTTGCATGTTGGCACGGGCCACCCTTTGTTCATGGCCGCATTCTGGATGCCGGTATAGGCGATAGTTCGGGCCGCCGTCCGGGTCCGGTCCGATCAGCTCCCAGCCCTGGGCTTCGGCTTCTTCTTGCTCCTTCTGCTGCTGGCAGAGTTCGCAGCGTACGTCGCAGATCCCGGTGGCAGCTCTTTTGATCAGCTCAAACTGACGGCGCAAACGGTGTCGGCAGTCCGCGATGTAGAAGCCGTGATGGCGGCTTTGCGGGTCGCGGCCTGCCCACTGCAGCCCGGCGGCTTCGGCATCGGCCTGCCAGCGCGCTTCAATGCAGTGCGGGCACTGCGGCTGGCTGTTCATCACCACAAAAATTTTGCTCATGTGCGTTGCCCCGCAGGCCTTGCAGGACAGGAGCAGGTGATAGCGGTCCTTGACCCGCTGCAGGATGCCGAAGCCCCTGGCTTCGGCGGCCGCGCGCCAGTGGGGGTGAATGGTGAGCGGGAAGGCGGCGGGCGTCGCGGTTGATGTATGGGTCATTGAGAACTCTATTTGCGCAAAGCGGGAGAGGGGGCAGACGCCGGATATGGGGCACCTGCCGTGAAAATCTGGAATTGGGTATGACGCGGCCGGGCGCAGGCGGAGAGATCCGCTGCGGTGGCCAGGTCAGGTTATGTCAGGAAGGGATTGGGCGGATCAGACCGGCGCAAAATCCGGGGCTGTCACTGCCATCTCCACCACGGCGTCGACTTGCCGCGCCGCTCGATTCAGCGCTTCGCGGACACCGGGATCATCGGTAGTGAAAAGGTCCCGGTGCTCATGCATCAGCTGCTGGAACCGAAGTGCCTCGTCCGGGCTCTCAGATTCGATCAGAAAGTGCAGCAGCATGCCCATGCGCTGCATTGGCAAATCATCGGCGCTGACGGAAATCGGTTGCTCCATTGCACTTCAGTTCACAGATCGGACGCAAGAACGGGTCGGACAAGTAGCGCCGGGTGCGAACGTTGATCGAATTCCTGAGTTTGTCGTTTCAAAGCGATTCCTCTCGTGCGGTGCTGAGATGCAGTTCGCTTTCCAAAAAAAATTTCGGTTCAAAACCAGTGGGGTAGTTGATCACGTTCGCTCCAGTTCCGTGAGATATCTAAATTTTAGATAATCTGATTTATAGATCATTGTGCCGCTGAGCAAGGCAAAGCGGCAATGAGCAACACGATTCACAGCAAAGGTCAGGAGGTGCTCTGCCAAGTCTTGGTCGAAGCAAGAAAGGCGGCTGGCCTGTCGCAGGCGGAACTTGCGAAAAAGCTAAATTGCCAGCAGTCCATGGTTGCGAGAATTGAAAGCGGACAGCGCAGGATTGATGTCGTTGAATTGATCGTTATCGCGCGTGCGATTGGGGCGGAGCTTCATGATCTTCTGGCCAATGTCGAGGCAGCGGTGCCCATTAGTCACCACTTGTGACCGCAGAAAATTCGCATGCTGTGCTAAAAGCTGAGCAGCGCTGACGCTCCTTCAGAAACTGACCTCTGTTTTCCAGATTCCGGGCCGACAACTTATAAAAGACCGCTCAGGCACTTTTGCGCTGTTATCCTAGTGAGCACCGACAGCTGCTGGTACCTTCTATTGAGCCACACGCCGAAGGGTATCACCCAAGACCCCACCCATCATCGACAGAATCTCACCGCAGCGGGCAACCTGCATCTCAACGTAACTTGCAGATGTGGTGAAACCCGTGACCAAGATCGACCAGATCGAGACGATGATCCTCGATATACCGACCATCCGGGGGCACGTGCTGTCCATGGCTACAATGCGGGTCCAAACGGCGGTTCTGGTTAAGATCAAGTTCTCTGACGGCTCCGAAGGAATTGGCGAAGGCACCACCATCGGCGGTCTGAGCTATGGCGCCGAAAGCCCCGAAGGCATCCAGTCTGCCATCGACACATATATCTCACCCGTGCTGCTGGGCTGTGATGGTGACAACGTGAACGGAGCGATGCAGCGGATCGAAAAATTGGTCAAGGGCAACCGCATCGCCAGGACGGCGGTGGAAATCGCGCTTTGGGACGGGCTTGGCAAGCGTCTCGGTGTCCCGGTCTCGCAGCTCTTCGGGGGTGCCGTGCATGATAGGCTCCCGGTTGCTTGGACACTTGCTTCCGGCAATTCCGAAACGGATATCGCGGAAGCCCAGGAGATGATCGAGACCCGCCGCCACAACATCTTCAAGCTGAAGATCGGCAAACGCTCCGTGCGGGAAGACGTGGCTCATGTGGCCAGGATCAAGAAAGCCGTTGGCGATGCCGCCAGTATCCGCGTCGATGTGAACACTGCGTGGTCACTGCAGGACGCCCGATGGGGCCTGAAGGGTCTTCAGGACGCGGGTTGCGAATTGGTCGAACAGCCTGTTCCGGCCCGGTACCGTCGCGCCTTGGCGGAACTGACCAGCGGCTACGAGATTGCCGTTATGGCGGACGAGGCCCTGAATGGTCCGGAGGATGCCCTGGCGGTAGCCGAGGCGAATGCTGCGGATGTGTTTGCTGTGAAAGTGGCGCAGTCCGGAGGGCTGAAGCGGGCGTCTGAGGTGATTGCCATCGCGCAGGCGGCAGGGCGCGGCCTCTATGGCGGCACGATGCTGGAAACCGGGTTGGGGACAGCAGCCGCTCTCCAGCTCTTTTCCACCATTGAGACCCTACACTGGGGCACTGAATTCTTTGGCCCCTTGCTGCTGACCGACGAGATCCTGGCTGAACCGATCACTTACCGCGACTTTTGCGTTGAAATCCCGAAAGGCAACGGCATCGGCGCAATACTTGACCCCGACAAGGTCGCATTTTTCCGCCGTGAAGGCGGCCGGAATATGAAAGCCGCCGCCGGGCAATAACCAGCGGCATGACATCAAAGCCAGTCAAAACGCTACCAAAGCGTTGCGGCTGTCAGGAGGAGGACGACTGATGTTCACACAATCCAATCTCGAGGAATTCGAGGCCCGCCTCGACGGTGCGATCCAAGATGATCCCGAAAACGGCGTCTTCCGCTGCCGTCGGGATATCTTCACCGACGAAGAACTGTTTGAGCTAGAAATCAAGCACATCTTTGAAGGCAATTGGATCTACATGGCCCATGAAAGCCAGATCCCAGAGCCGGGCGATTACTTTACACTTACCATGGGCCGCACACCCGTCGTTATCACCCGCGACAAGGACGGTGAACTGCACGCACTGGTCAATGCATGTTCGCACCGTGGCGCGCAGCTCTGCCGGTTTAAGCGCCGCAACCAGAAAACGTTCACCTGTCCTTTCCACGGTTGGACCTTCTCGAACACCGGCAAGCTTCTGAAGGTCAAAGACCCCAAGGGCGCGGGTTACCCCGAGCAGTTCAACAAGGACGGAAGCCACGATCTGACAAAGGTTGCACGGTTCGAAAACTACCGTGGCTTCCTGTTTGGCTCGCTGAACGCTGATGTGCAGCCGCTTGAGGACTATCTCGGCGAGGCGCGCAAGATGATCGACGTGATCGTTGACCAGGCTGACGAAGGGCTTGAGGTGCTGCGTGGGTCCTCGACGTATACCTATGACGGCAACTGGAAGCTGCAGGCCGAAAACGGCGCCGATGGCTATCACGTATCCGCTGTCCACTGGAATTACGTCGCTACCACCGCGCACCGTACCGACGATGGCAAGGAAGACAACATCAAGGCGACAGATGCCTCGAAATGGGCCAAGCAGCGCGGCGGTTTCCACGCATATGAGAACGGCCATATCCTTCTTTGGACCGAGTGGGCGGACCCGACCAACCGCCCGAACTATCCGCGCCTCGAGGAATGGACCGAGAAATACGGCAAGACCAAGGCAGAGTGGATGGTGGGCGTTCTGCGTAACCTCTGCCTGTACCCGAATGTCTTCCTGATGGATCAATTCAGCTCGCAGATCCGCGTTTTCCGCCCGATCAGTGTCGATCAGACTGAAGTGACGATCTACTGCATTGCCCCCAAGGGCGAGAGCCAAGAGGCCCGCAGCCGCCGTATTCGCCAGTACGAGGATTTCTTCAACGCCTCCGGCATGGCGACCCCGGACGATACCGAGGAATTCCGGGCCACTCAGCGCGGCTACGCGGGCGCGGCACATGCCAAATGGAATGACTTGACCCGTGGCGCCACCCAGTGGATCGAGGGCCCTGATGACGATGCCAAGGCCCTCGGGATCAATCCGGTTCTTTCCGGGGCCCGCACTGAAGACGAAGGTCTCTTTGTCATTCAGCATACCAACTGGTCCGAGCGCATGGGCGAAGCCATCGCCAAGGAACGCGCCACTGCGCCTGATGCACGCACCGCGGCTGAGTGAGGAGGAAAAGACATGAGCACGGAAACACTTGAACGCACCAACACCAGCCCGGGGATGACCTTTGAAGACATCCAGGCCTTCCTCTATGCCGAGGCCCGTGCGCTGGATGACCGCGACTGGGACACCTGGCTGACATTCTATGACGCGGACTGCCCGTTCTGGATGCCCGCTTGGGATGACTACGACAATCTGACGGAAGATCCGCAGAATGAGATGTCGCTGATGTACTATCCCAACAAACAGGGCATTGAGGACCGCGTGTTCCGTATCAAGACTGACCGGTCTTCTGCAACATCGCTGCCTGAACCGCGTACCAACCATTACCTTTCGGGGATTGAAGTGCTGAGCCGGGAGGGCACGCAGATCAAGGTGCGCTTCAATTGGCAAACGCTGAGCTATCGCTACGGCAAAACCGACCAGCACTGGGGCACGTCGTTCTACACGATCGACAGCAGCGGCCCAAATCCGCTTATCACCGACAAGAAGGTGGTCCTTAAGAACGATCACATTCACCACGTGATCGACGTCTACCACATCTGACCCGGGAATTTCGGGAACTTAGAGAGCTCCGCGCATCCACGTCAGGGTGCGCGGCCAAGGGAGGAGCATGCCATGACGACCTATAACGTTGCCCTGAATTTCGAAGATGGCGTCACCCGCGTCATCCAGTGCGATGACGACGAGAAGGTGACCGATGCGGCCTTCCGTCAAAAGATCAACCTGCCGATGGATTGCCGGGATGGCGTCTGCGGCACCTGCAAGTGCTTCGTCGAAAAGGGCGAATACGAGCTGGAATTCTATATGGACGAGTCCATGAGCGACGAAGAGGCGGAACAGGGCTTTGCGCTGACATGCCAAATGACGCCGGAAAGTGACTGCGTGGTGCGCGTCCCGGTGCCCTCCGCTGCCTGCAAGACCGCACCGGAGGCTGTCGAAGGCGAGGTGCTGGGCGTCGACACCCTATCGGAGACCTCCTTCGGGCTGCGAGTGAAACTGGCCAAACCGGTCAGCTTTCTACCCGGCCAGTATGTGAACGTCACCGTTCCGGGGACCGGAAAGCACCGCTCTTATTCCTTCTCCTCCGCGCCCGGTGCCGATGAGGCCACGTTCCTGATCCGCAATCTGCCCGGCGGCGTGATGAGCAGCTACCTGGGCGAACAGGCCAAGGCCGGCGACAGCGTCACGCTGACCGGACCGATGGGCGCGTTTTACTTGCGCCCCATGGAGCGCGCGCAGCTGTGGCTGGCCGGCGGCACCGGCCTGGCACCATTCCTGTCGATGCTGGAGCAGGCGGCCGAACAGGGGACGGATCATCCCATTGTGCTGTACTACGCGGTGACCCGCGCCGCCGATCTGGTGGAGCTGGACCGCGTGCAGGACCTGGCCGCAAAGATCGGCAATGTCACCGTCATTACCATTCTGGCCGCCGAAGAAGAAGCACATGAGCGTAAGGGCTTTGTCACCGATCATGTCACTGCCGGCGATCTGAACGGCGGCGATTGCGATGTGTACCTCTGCGGTCCGCCACCGATGGTCGATGCGGTGCGGGGCCACTTCAGCAAGCTGGGGGTCGAGCCTGCGAATTTCTACTTTGAGAAGTTCAACCCGACCGAAGCAGAGGCGGAAGCCGCATGAGCCGCCGGTTTGATGAAAAAGTCATGGTCGTGACCGGCGCGGCCCAGGGCATTGGCCGCCGGGTTGCCGAACGGGCAGCGGCCGAGGGCGCCCGGGTGCTGATCGTGGACCGCTCCCCCGCGCGCGAGGAGGCCGCGGAGTCGATCCGCAGAGGGGGTGGCGCGGTGCAGGCAGTCGCGGTTGACCTTGAGACTTGGGAGGGCTGCGCGGAGGCGATGCAGGCCGCTATGGACCTGTGGGGCCGGATTGACATCCTGGTCAACAATGTAGGCGGAACGATCTGGGCCAAGCCGTTTGAGCATTACGAGCCCGGGCAGATCGACGCCGAGGTGCGCCGGTCGCTGTTCCCGACGTTGTACTGCTGCCGGGCCGCGATTGAGCACATGCTCCCGCAAGGCTCGGGCGTGATCGTCAACGTGTCGTCCATCGCCACGCGCGGGTTGAACCGCGTGCCTTACGCGGCGGCCAAGGGCGGTGTGAATGCGATCACGGCGAGCCTGGCCTGGGAAGTGGCCGAGCGCGGCATCCGTGTGGTTGCCGCCGCCCCCGGCGGCACCGAGGCGCCGCCGCGCATAGTGCCACGCAATCCCAATGCCGAGGAAGAACAGCGCGAAGACTGGTACAAGACCATCGTCGACCAGACGGTGCAGTCTTCGCTGATGAAACGTTATGGAACACTCGACGAACAGGCCGGTCCGATCCTGTTCTTGGCGTCGGAGGACGCATCCTACATCACCGGTGTAACGGTGCCGGTGGGGGGCGGTGATCTCGGTTAGCGCCGAGCTGGACAGGCCCTGAGGAGGGGCCGGAAAAACCAACAGGAGGAAACTACAATGAAACGCGCAATCCTGGCGGCCCTCGGGCTCGCCACCTGCCTTGCTGTGCCCGCAGCCGCCGAAGAGGACATCAAGGTCGGCTTGCTGCTGCCGTTTTCAGGCGTCTATGCTGCGCTCGGCAATGATATCGAAGCGGGCTTTACCGTGGCCCTTGAACAGTTCGGTAGCGAAGCCGGCACGGGTTTCGAAATTGTCCGCGAGGACACCGAAGTGAAGCCGCCCGTAGCGCTTGGCAAGGCCAAGAAGCTGATCCTGCAAGACAAGGTTGACGTTGTGGCGGGCATCGTCAGCTCAGGTGTTCTGGGCGCCGTGCGCGACATGGTGCATGGCGCCGGTGTGCCGCTGATCGTGGCCAATGCCGGTAATGATGATGCCACCGGGGCAAGCTGCTCGCCCTATATCACCCGCATGTCATTTTCCAATGGCCAGGTGAACCGCCCGATGGGGCAATGGATGTACGATCAGGGCATTCGCAAAGTCTATACGCTGGCCCCGGACTATGCGGCGGGCCGCCAGATGATCGGGGGCTTCGTTGAGACTTTCACCGCCGCGGGTGGAGAGATCGCCGGGCAGGAATTCACCCCGTTTCAGAAAACCCAGGATTTCGGTCCCTATCTGGCGCAAGCCAAAGCAAGCGGCGCCGATGCGGTCTATGTGTTCTATGCTGGCGGCGAGGCAATCTCCTTCGTCAAGCAGTATGATAGCTTCGGGCTGAAGGCGGATCTGCCGCTATATGGCTCCGGCTTCCTGACGTCGCCGCTGTATGTCAACGCCGAAGGTCTGGCCGCCGAGGGTGTGATCACCGCGCTGCATTACGTGCCGACGCTAGACAACGCGGCCAATGCCGCCTTTGTCGCGGCATTCCAGGCCAAGACTGGTCGTCTGCCGTCGGAGTTCGCCGTGCAGGGGTATGACGCGGCCCGGGCGCTGGTCGAGGCGGCCAAAACCGGTGCTCACGACCGGGCATCGCTGGCTGAGGCTCTGCGCCAGGTCAGCTTTGACGGGCCGCGCGGCAAGCTGTCGATCGACCCGGCCACCAACAATATCGTCCAGCCGGTCTACGTCTACGAAACCGTGGCTGGTGAAAACGGGCTGACCCAGAAGGTGCTGGCCGAGCTGCCCGCCGAGGCCGACCCAGCCAACGGCTGCGAGATGGCCCCCGTCTCCAACTGACAATGCTGCCCGGCCGCCCCCGTGCGGCCGGGCCCATATTCCGAGGAGGGCCTCTCATGGCACATGATCTTGGTTTCTGGACGCTTCAGGCGCTGAATGCGCTGCAACTGTCCATGCTGCTCTTTCTGCTTTCCATCGGCCTGACGGTCATCTTCGGGCTGATGCACTTCGTCAATCTTGCTCATGGATCGCTCTATGCGCTGGGGGCATACTTTGCCGCCTCTCTGGCCGCCATCGGTGGATATTGGATGGGGTTCTTTCTTGCGCCTGTCGCCGTGGCCGGGGTTGGCATTTTGCTTTATTCCGGACTTATCAAACGGATGCGCAAGTCCGGTCCTATGGCCCAGGTGCTCGTGACCTTTGGGCTTATTTTTGTTCTGCTCGATCTGACACGGATTTTCTGGGGCGATCTGGCGTTGGCTATCGACGCGCCTGCGCTGCTTTCTGGTCGGCTGACGTTCCTGGGCATCGAGTATCCGGCCTACCGGCTGTTCATCATCGTTCTCGGACTTTCCATCTTCGCAGCGCTCGCATTTGTGCTGAGCCGTACGCAAATCGGCGCGATGATCCGGGCCGGTGTCGACAACGATGCCATGGCGTCTTGTCTCGGTATCAATGTTGAACGGTTGTTCTTCATCGTTTTCTGCGTCGGATGCGCGCTGGCAGGTCTTGCGGGGGTCGTCGCGGCGCCGCTCTTGAGCGTTACGCCGGATATGGGTCTACAGATCCTGATCCCGACTTTGATCGTGATTGTCATAGGCGGTCTGGGCTCGCTTAAAGGCGCAATCGCCGGGTCGCTGATCTATGGTTTCGTTCAGACCTTCGGCGCGGTTTTGGCTCCGCAGCTCGCTTCTATCCTCATCTATGCCCTGTTGGCTGCTGTCCTCGTGATCAAGCCCGTGGGCCTGTTTCCTGCGAAAGGATAAGCCGATGTTTCGTCACAATGCTCTTCGCTACATGGCCCTCGTGCTTTTGGCCGCAGGTGCCCTCTTTCAGGCCTTTACCGCCGAGTACTTCGGGCTGGAAATCCTGACCGAAATCTTGATTCTGGCCATGCTTGTGCTGGCCCTCGACATCGTTGCGGGTTTTGGTGGCATGGTATCGCTTTGCCACGGCGCACTGATGGGCGTTGGCGCTTATGCCTACGCCATCCTGTCGGCTAAGGCGGGCCTCGCGCCGCCCGTGGCCATGGCTGGCGCCATCGCTTTGACCGGTTCCACCGCCTGGATCATCGGCGCAATCTGTTCACGAAGCCATGGAATCTATTTCATCATGGCGACGCTCGCCTTCGGCCAAATGGCCTATTCCTACGTGTTCGAAGCCCCAATCTTTGGCGGAGACGATGGGCTAGGTGGTATTTCCCGGTTGGATCTGAGCTTTATCGGAGTTGATTTGAATGACAGCCGCAGCTTTGCGTTCTTCTGCCTAGCCATCCTTGGCGCGGTCTATGGCGCATCTGTTCTCATTCTGCGTTCAGGGCTTGGCCGTTCGCTGACGGGCGTCATGCACAACGAACAACGGATGCGCGCGCTTGGATTGACGATCTGGCGGATCAAGGCGGATGTGTTTGGGTTGTCGGGCATGATTGCCGGCCTGGCCGGCGCTCTTGCTGCGCAGCACATCATGTATATCTCGCCCGGGCTTCTCAGCTGGACTGTGTCCGGCGAGGCACTGGTTGTCGTTATCCTTGGCGGCTTAGGAACTTTGGTTGGTCCGCTCGTGGGCGCTGCCGCCTTTGTGCTGCTCAAGCATGAACTGAGTTCGCTTACGGCACACTGGCATCTTGTTGTCGGCGTAATTTTGATCGCCGTGGTGATGAGCCGCGCAAACGGTATCTTCGGCTGGATCGAAGCCCGCTGGGGTGCCCGGGTCGAACGCCGTGTGGCTGATGCAACGCGCAAACAGGAGTCCGAGGAGGTGTTGACCGATGCTTGAGACGCGTAATCTGGACAAGAGCTTCGGTGCCGTCCACGTCACCCGCGATGTATCGCTGAAATTGGAGCGGGGAGAACGCCGCGTGATCCTGGGCCCCAATGGCGCAGGCAAGACAACGCTGTTCAACCAACTGGTGGGTGAACTCACACCCGACAACGGATCGGTTCATCTCGCTGGCGAAGATGTCACCGCCTTGCCTGTTGCTAAACGCGCCCGCCGTGGCCTGTCGCGCAGCTACCAGAAGAATACTTTGTTCGACGGTCTGACGGTTGAGGAAAATCTTGGGCTTGCCGCTGCCGTGCATACCGGCAACGCGACGCAGCTTTGGGCAGATAGCCTGGCAAAGCCCGACGTTCGCGAGATCGTCGAGGAGGTGGCGGAACAGGTCAACCTGATGCCGTTCATTCACGCCAAAGTATCTGAGATCAGCTACGGCGTGCGCCGCCAGCTCGAAGTTGGCGTCGCGCTCGCCACAAGGCCGCTTGTTCTGCTGATGGACGAACCCACTAGCGGTGTCGGGCCAGAGATGTCGAAGGGGTTTCACGACTTGTTGAACAATCTGCCGCGTGACCTGACAATGCTCATCATCGAGCACGACATGGACCTTGCCTTCGACGTGGCGGACACGATCACTGTGCTCAACTACGGCGAAGTTGTCTTTGACGGCTTGCCGGAGGAGGCCCGCGGGTCAAGCCTGCTAAAGGAAATCTATTTGGGGAGCTGGGAAGATGCTTGAACTGAGGGCAATCGAATCCGGTTATGGCGAAACGCAAGTTCTCTATGGCCTTTCGCTGGAAGCGCAAAAGGGCAGGGTGCTGGCCATCCTGGGCCGCAATGGCGCAGGAAAATCCACAACGCTGAAAACCATCATGGGGCTCCTTCCGATCAAGTCCGGCGAGATCGCCTTCGAGGGTAAACCGATCGCGAGGCAACCATTCGACATCGCCAAGAGTGGTATCGCTTACGTTCCTGAAACGCGTGACATCTTCCCGTCGTTGACAGTTCGCGAAAACCTGGAGATTGCGGCCAAGAGATTTGGCGGAACCAAAGCCGAATGGACGATGGAACGGGTTCTGGATCTTTTTCCCCGTCTTGGCGAACGTATGGATAATGGCGGTACACAGCTATCGGGCGGCGAGCAGCAAATGCTGGCGATTGCACGCGGTTTGCTGATGAATCCCCGCCTCCTGATCCTCGATGAACCGACCGAGGGTCTGGCGCCGATCATTGTGAAACTGATCCACGACAAGCTCCAAGACCTGAAGGCAGCCGGGCTTTCGATGATCATCGTGGAGCAAAACTTTGGTTTTGCAACCTCGCTTGCCGATGACGTGGTGGTGGTCGGCAAAGGCCAGGTCGTCTGGACTGGCAGTGCAGAAGAGATCAAGGCAGACGAGGACGCGCAGCATACCTGGCTTGGTGTGTAATTGGGCCGCTTTGTACACCGGCCGTCCAACTAGAAAACCTTGCGGGCCACCTTTTGCGCGATGTTGACGAAGTTCTTTACATGCAGGCCTTGCTCGTCCAGCCGGTAGTTAACAGACAGTTCGGTGCGCGCGAACTCGGGTTCGATCCTGAGGAATTTCATACCCTTCCGCGGGGCGTTTGCAACTGACTCCGGCACGATGCAAACGCCCTCGCCGACGGCAACCAGGCCGAGTGCGGTTTGCAGATCCATGCACCAGATGCGTAGCGGCGCTTCGAAGCCGGCGTCTTCGATAGCTTTTAGAACCATGTCCGCATAGCTCGGGCGGGGCTTCTCGGGGTAAAGGATCAGATGGTGCGTCTTCAGGCGCTCAAGCTTTGCGACTGAGCGTGTCCCCGTGTCCACAATATCGGGTAAGGCCAGGATTAGCCTTTCTTCGACCAGGTGTTTCGAAAGGAACTCAGGATCCTTAAGCGTTGGGCGCGCGAACACCACGTCGAGTTCACGCGACACCAAGGCCCTATGCAGATCCGCATTGTTCATGGGGATGAGGCTAAGGTTCACTTCCGGGTAATTCGCTCTGTAGGACCGGATGATGTTTGGGAGTATGCCAAAGGTCGCAGAACCAACGAAGCCAATACGCAGACGTCCCTCGGCTCCCTGGCCCAAGCGGCGCACTTCCAGCTGGGTATCTTCAATCTGGGCCAAGATTGATTTCCCGCGCTCAAGCAGTCTTTCCCCTGCTTGCGTCATCGTTATCGCGCTGCGGCCGCGATTGAATAGGATCGCACCAAGCTCTTCTTCCAACTGCTTGATCTGGCGGCTGAGTGGTGGTTGCGCCATGTCGAGACGCTCAGCTGCCCGCCCAAAATGCAATTCCTCTGCCACCGCAATGAAATAGGACAGCTGTTTGAAGTTCATTTTCAGTCACTCCCTCAGGAATTCACGTTAAGCGATCCCATCAAATGAAAAAAGACCCCCGAAAATCGGGGGTCAGTTTGGTGGGAGGTGAAGTGGTTTACTCGGCGGCGACGGCCTGCTCGGCGGCACCGGTCTTCAGCACAAAGTCGAACTCGAAGTGCAGATCTGTGCCCAGTTCCTTGGGGGCAGGGTTGAACTTGCCGATCAAGCTTTCCTTGACGGCAAACACGCTGTCGTTCTCCAGCCATTCGCTGTCGGCATCGTAGATCTGGCTAATCAGCGGGCGGTACCCGTCCTTGGAGATAACGAAGTGCATGTGGCCAGGGCGGTTCGGGTGGTGCCCCATAAAGCGCAGCAACTCCCCTGCCGTCTCGTCGTCGGGGATCGGGTAGGGGACAGGCCGGACGGCAACAAAGGCATAGTGCCCGTTATCGTCGGTTTCGAACCGGCCGCGGAGGTTGTATTCGGGTTGGTCAGGATCGAGGTTCTCGTAGATGCCGTTCGGTGCATCCTCCCAGACATCGAGCGTCACACCAGGAATGCCGTTGCCGTTCTCGTCGCGGATGTAACCTTCGTAGTAGGCAGTTTCTTCGTTGTCGAAGTGCTTTTGAATGGTCGACGCGCCCTTGGGCAGGACTGGCGGGTTTTCGCGGTAGAACGGTCCGAGCACGGTCGATTCACTCTCGTTGCCTTCGACCGGGTTGGTCATCATGTCGACCAAGACTTCGATGCCGAGGATATCGGCCAGCAGGATGAATTCCTGGCGGTTGTCGTTGCAAAGCTGGCCAGCGCGGGCAAGGTAATCACAGGCGGCCAGAAATTCGTGATGCTGAAGTTTCACGTCTTTGATGAAAGCATGCATGTGCTTGATGATACCTGTCGCGATCTCGCGTTCACGGTCGCTGATATCGCCATGCTGGCCGAGGCTGCCGATCACAACCTCTGTAATGTTTTCTTGGTTGACGATGCCCATGGATAATTCCTCCTCCTGGCTGTCTGGGGGTTCGAATTCAGGACGCTCCACCGTCCCTCGTCTGCGATCGAACTTCCCCCCAATCGCTCCTCATCCCAATGCCTGGGGCGGTATCGGGCAATACCGCAAACGGTTGTAGCCCTCGGAGTGTCCTTTAAATCAAGCAGTTATAAGGGCATTCCAGATGCGCCCAACCTGAGAGTATTGCCCCATACCCGGGATGGTATGGCTTCACTGTATTGGCTCATGGCACCAACGCTTCAGTAAATTATCGCATGGGAGGCTGAGGTGATCGATACCTTCAAGCATATTCAGCAAAGCCTAGAGGCGACGCCGCACTTGCTGCGCCTCGGCTGTCTGTTTTCCGAAACGGTGCTGATCGAGATCGAGGGCAGCGAGTACTACCTGTCTTTCGATAAAGGACTCATCGTGTCCGTCGTAGAAGGTCCGAGCCGCAAGACACCCTGGCGATTTGCCCTGCGCACAGATGCCGAAGCACTGGAAAAGTTCTGGCAGGCCCGTCCCGAGCCGGGGTTCCACGACATTTTCGGGCTGGTGAAGATCGGCCGGGGCCGAATTGATGGCGACATCCTGAGCCTCGTCAAGAATCTGCGCTTCTTCAAGGAAGTGCTGACGCTGGCACGCGCAAAAAAGGAGCTGGCCGCATGAGTATCGAACCGATCACCGGCCGTTATGTCACCGTCACCGTGGGCGGCGCGCCCCGCCGGATCTATTTCGAGGAAGCAGGGCAGGGCCGTCCGGTCATCTGTCTGCACACGGCCGGGGCTGATACCCGCCAGTGGCGTCATCTGATGAACGACGCAGAGATCACCGCTTCGAACCGCCTGATCGCTTTTGACATGCCATGGCACGGAAAATCGCTGCCGCCTGAAGGCTTTGAGACCCAGGAATACCTGCTGACCACCGAAGCCTATTTCGAGACCGTTCTCGCGGTCATCGACGGTCTTGGGCTGGAATGCCCGGTTCTGGCTGGCTGCTCTATGGGCGGGCGCATCGCGCTGCAACTCGCGGCTTTGCACCCCGAGAAATTCAGCGGTTTTATCGCAATAGAAGCCTCTGATTTCCAGCCCGCCTGGTATGATATCGACTGGTTCCACCGCCCGGATGCCCATGGCGGCGAGATGGGCGCAGCGCTTGTTTCGGCCAACATTTCCCCCTTCGCGCCAAATGCCGAGCGATGGAACACATTGTGGATGTTCATGCAAAGTGGTCCCGGCGTTTTCCGTGGCGATCTGAGTTTTTATACAAAGGACGACAGCCTGATCCCGCGTTTGCCGACGATAGATACGGCAAAAACCCCTGTTCACATCATCGTCGGGGCTTACGACCTGACATGCACACCCGAGGATGCCGAGCGGACAGCCAAGGCGATCCCTGGCGCGACGCTCGCTGTGATGGACAAGCTCGGACATTTTCCGATGAGCGAACACCCGGACGGGTTCCGTCCCTTCTTCGTCGAAGCTCTTGGGAAAATGCCCAAACCAGCTGCGAAGGCGGCCTGACACTCAAATCAGCACGGGAGGAGGAGCCATGTGCAAGAATGCTGACAACCCCTGTCCAGGATGCAAGAAGCACAAAAAGGCAGAGGCCGCATGGATGTTCTTCACCGACGAAGAACGCGCCGCCATCGAGAGTATGCGGCAGGCCGGCAAGGCCTCCGCATCGCGCAAGGCACGCTCCTGAGCGGATCCAAACCTGACGTGCCGCATTCCCCGTGACGCGGCAAAACCGGAACAAGACAATGACAAACCCCTGCATCATCTGCGTGGCGATTACCGGCAGCCTGCCGACCAAAGCCAACAATCCGGCTGTTCCAATCATCGTATCGGAGCAGGTGGAATCGACCCACGAAGCCTTTGAGGCGGGTGCCACCATCGTTCATGCGCATGTGCGCAATGAGGATGAGACGCCCTCATCGGAGCCTGAGAAATTCGCGGCTCTGAAGGAAGGTATCGAGAAACACTGCCCGGGCATGATCATCCAGTTCTCGACCGGCGGGCGGTCGGGTGCGGGCAAGACACGCGGCGGGATGCTGCCCTTGCGGCCTGACATGGCGTCGCTTTCGGTCGGGTCGAACAATTTCCCAACCCGTGTCTACGAGAATCCGCCGGATCTGGTGGCCTGGCTGGCTTCGGAAATGCTGGCCTACGACGTCAAGCCAGAGATCGAAGCGTTCGATCTTAGTCACATCCTGAAAGCCAGACAGATGGCCGATGAAGGCCAGCTTGCGGGCACACCCTACATTCAGTTCGTGATGGGGGTGAAGAACGCCATGCCGGTCGATCGGGATGTGTTTGACTACTACATCCGCACCGTTCACCGTCTTTTCGGCGACGATGCGCCATGGTGCGCGGCCGGCATCGGGGCCAATCAGCTCACGCTGAATGAATGGGCGATTGCTGCGGGCGGGCACGCGCGTACAGGGCTTGAGGACAATGTCCGCCTCGACCGGAACACGCTGGCCCCCTCCAATGCCGCTCTGGTTCGACGAACCGCGGAAATTTGCGCAAAGAACAACCGCCCCGTCGCGACCTGGCAGGAAGCGCGGCGCATCCTCGGGCTTCGCCTGCCCACCGACAGCATGAACCGAGGCGAGACCGAAAAAACCGCGGCGGCCACAATTGTCTGATACGGCTGGATACCAGCGACTGCGCCTGGGGGACATTTCCGGCTCCGCCGTCGGGGCCGGTTTCCTTGCAGTCCTTGTATCTTATTCAGGTCCTCTGCTGATCTATCTCAGTGCTGCCGAGGCCATGGAAATTTCCCGGCCGGCATTCACATCGTGGGTTTTCGCAATCTCGATCGCGGCAGGGCTGTCGAGCATCGTCCTCAGCCTGTGGTTCCGTGTCCCTGTCGCCATGGCCTGGTCCGCGCCTGGAACCGTGCTTCTTATCGGGTTCGGTCCTTCTTTGCCTGCTGCTGAGATGGCAGGTGCCTACATTGCCGTCGCGGCGGCTTTGGTCCTCATCGGTATTTCCGGCCTGTTTGATTGGCTCGTGAAAGTCCTTCCTCCCGCCGTAACTAACGGCATGATGGCGGGTATCCTGTTCGGTTTCGGCCTCAAGGCTGCAGGCGGGCTGACCACAGATCCGGTGGTGGTCTCCGTTCTCATCGCAGCCTTCGCAATTTGCACCGCCACCGTGCCGCGCTATGCCGTGCTCGCTTTGCTTGGGCTGGCTCTTATGCTCACCTCCATCGCTTATGAAACATCGATCACATCGGTGAGCTTGTCGATGGCGCAGCCACAAGCAATAGCGCCAGAGTTCTCGGTGGCAGCGATGCTCAGTCTTGCAGTGCCGTTGCTAATAACGACTCTCAGCGGGCAATATCTGCCAGGAATGGCGGTTCTGAGAGCCAATGGCTACGCGGTCTCGGCCAATCCGATCATGATCTTTGGAGGGCTTGCGTCCGCGGGCGCCGCGGTGTTCGGCGGGATCAGCACCGCGCTTGCGTCAATCACGGCTTCTTTCTGCGCAGGGCCAGACAGTCACGAAAACCCGGAGCGCCGCTACATTGCGGGTGTTGCCTGCGGATTGTTCTTTTGCCTCGGCGGGCTCTTTGCCGGGAGCATCGTCGACATCCTGATCATGCTGCCATCCTCCGTCATCGCACTGCTGGCGGGGTTGGCGCTGCTGCAACCGATCCTGAAATTTACCGCCGCAATGATGGCGTCCGAAGACGCGCAGGCTGGGCTGCTCACCTTCATTTTCACCGCATCCGGCGTGTCGCTCTTCGGGATCGGCGCGGCATTCTGGGGAGTCGTGGCGGGCATCGTGTTTCATTTCCTGACGCGGTTTGGCCGCTGGATGATGGACCGGCTGGCGGCGTGAGCGGCCCCCCTTTGCATGCGGTTTCAGTACAGCTGGGCAAGGATGACGGGCACCGTGACGGCCCCGAAAAGCGTTGACAGAACAATGGCCGACGCGCCGGTTTCACCGACTGAGTGGCGGCCGCAGAACACCGCATAGGATAGAAACAGCGGCATGGACGAAAACAGGACCGCGTCCCGCGCTACCGGGTCCTGCCAGCCGAATACAGCGCAGAAGGCACCGCCGACCACAAACGGGTGGATGATCAGCTTGGCCGCGGTGACGGCCGCGACACGCGGTCCGCTGCGCGACACCCGGAATTGCAGGATACTGCCGCCGATCACGAACAGCGCGATGAACGGCGCGGCGGCGACGATTGACGTGACCACCCGGTCCAACCATTCCGGCAGGGTGAGGCCGGTCGCGAGGAAGGCGAAACCGGCGGCCAGACCCAAGACGACTGGGCTGTGCGCCAGTGCTTTCAATGCGGCGCCAAAGGCGTTCTGACCGGATGTGTTCTCGGCCAGCAGCGCCAGTGTAGTCACGACCGGGATGATGATCGCGACTTCGGCGAACACGACCCAGGAAAAGACCTTGGCCGCGCTGCCGGGTATGAAGGCCGAGGCAATTGGGAAGCCGAGAAAAATGGTGTTGGCGGCCGCCCCGCCGAGCGCCAGGATAATGCGCTGCGGGGCCGGTTCGTGCAGGGCAAAGCGCAGGACGGCCCACAGAACCGCGCTCGACACTAGCGATGCGGCGCCAAAGACGAATGCGTTGAGCCAGGAGAAATCCGCTAGCGTTTCGCCGTTTGCGATGGCGGAAAACAGCAGCACTGGAATGCAGGCATTCATCACGAACCGGTTCAGGACCGGCAGGCCGTCTGCGGGAAACCATCTGCGGGACACGAAGAGGCTGCCGATCCCGATCATCGTGAAGATCGGCAGCATCAGGAGCAGGACATCGGTCATGGTGAATCACTCTGGAAGGCGCCGCTTGGGCGCGCGTGCATGTTGCCCGGCGCAGAGTCGGAGCTGGCATCAAGGTGCCAGCGCTGCATTTGAACAAGCGCGGCGCGGTGTGCGGCGGCGGCCCCTTTATTGATAATCTTGCGGTTTGAAGACGCTGTCGAAGAAGGTTGAAAGTGCAGCGAAGCCGTCAAGCGGCAGGATGTGCGCCACGTATTGGTCCGGCCGGACAACGATCATGCAGCCCTGTTTGCAGTCAATGCCGCGCATCGCGTAGATGTCCTGCCCCAGTTTGTAGTCGGTGCAGAAGATCTTCTCGAAGTCGCGCAGCCCGTAGCGGCCTTTGGCCGGGCGCAGCAGGCCCGGCATATTCTCGAAGTTCAGCGCCTTGAAATCCTGCTGGAAGATGGCGCGCAGGTCGATCAGTGCATCGATGTCCTCGACCGCGCGCGTGTAGCGCCGGACCGGTGAGGCAGGGTCGCTGCTCAGATAGGCGCAAAGATCGTGGATCGCTCCGCCCGCAGTCCCGTCGTCATTCCGTCCGGCAAAGGCGTAGATGCGCCATCGCCCGTCTGCCTCGGCAACGTGGCCCAACTGCATGGGCTTCGCATCGGATAGCCTTAGAGCCGGCGCCGAATGGAAGCGCTTGCCCACGATTTGACCTGTGGCAAGCGACTGGTGTGCCGACTCGGCGATGATCCGCGAAGGTTCGTAGTGAACGGCAAGCCCGCCGGTAAACTCCAGGTTTTCGATAAACTGCTTCTGAAACCGGGGCATTTCGCTGCCATCAAGTTCGGATTCGCCCGGCGGAGCGCTCATAACGCGCGCCCACTTGTGATCGGTCTCAACTAACCGCTTGGCTTCCAGCTGACGTTCGGCCGAGTAACTATGCAGCAGGCCCGGGTCTGACCGGCCGGTCAGAACATGGGCAAGTTTCCAACCGAGGTTGAAGGTGTCGCCCATGGAAACATTCATACCTTGCCCCGCCTTGGGGCTGTGGGTGTGGCAGGCATCCCCGGCGGTGAAAACGCGGGGTGTCCGGTGGGCAATCTCATCCGCGGGGACATCATCGAACTTGTCGGTCAGCCTGTGGCCGATCTCGTAGACCGACCACCAGACCACCTCTTTGACGTCGATGGAGTAGGGGGCCATGATCCGGTTCGCCGCAGCGATAATATCGCCGGCTGTCAGGTTGCGGTTCGACACCCGTTCATCCGGATTGAGCTTGTCGAGTTCGACATACATCCGGAATAGATAGCCGCCTTCGCGCGGGATGATCAGGATATTGCCTTCCTTCGCTGACTGGATCAGGCACTTCCTGCGCAGATCCGGGAAATCTGAATTTGCCAGAATATCCATAACCCCCCAGGCCTGATGCGCCGCATCTCCGTGTAACTTGCCACCGATTGATTTGCGCACTGTGCTGCGCGCGCCGTCGCAACCGACCACATAATTCGCGCGCACCGAAACAGTGTCACCTGCGCTGCCATCTTCGGCCACGTGTTCCAAGGTAACAGTAACGGGGTGATCGTCGCTGCCGCTGTCAATCGCCAGGTCTTTGACGCGCAGCCCGTAATGGGGTTCCAAACGTGTTGGGGCGTTCTTCATCACGTCGAGGAACAATTGGTGTATCCTCGCCTGGTTCACGATTGTATGCGGCATCTCCGACTGATCATCGGCCACGTCCTGAGCGATCCCGACGCGGTGGATATGGCTCGGATCGGCGGGGTCCGGTTTCCAGAACGCCGTCTGGTTCACCCAGTATGCTTCGCGCTTTACCTTTTCTACGAATCCAAAGGCCTGAAACATTTCCATCGAGCGGACGCTGACGCCATCGGCTTGCCCTTTTTCCATAGCCCCGTGTTTTGGTTCGACAATCATAGTCGAAATTTCTGGAAAACCCGCCAACTGTGCCGCGAGACACAGCCCCGCGGGTCCACACCCGGCAATCAGTACATCAACCTTTTGCGGGATTTCGTTTGCGTTCGAGGTGGCACGACCAAGACCAGGTGCTGGTGGTTTGACATCGGGATCACCAGGTTTGAACCCGTCAACGTAGTACTGCATGGCCAACTCTCCGCTTCACCGCTTTCTGACTGGTTATTACTGATTGTATTATTCAGCCCCCCCTCAAGTAAGGTATGCATGCATACCATTCCGGTTGGCCAGCGCATTCATGCTGTTACTGCTGGTTGCTCTGCCCCAGGGTAGAAACCGGGCTGAGAGGTGTGCGGTTAAGATTAGAGTCCCCGTTGATTTCGCAAATTTCAGTATGCCCGCCGGCTGCGTGACGAAGCCAGCCTGCGGGGGCACCGCACCGGACTGAAGGTGGCAGCGCTAAGCGGCAAGATTCTTGCCCGCTTCCATGATGCGCCGGCAGACCAGGCCGGGGTCATCCAAATCGCGGGACAACAGCAGGACCAGTTTCGCCAGCAGTGCAGCGTGCTGTTCTTCTCCTGCGGCGTCCAGCGCACGGGCCAGGGTTTCAAAAACGGATTCGAGGTCTTCCGGTGTCATTTGATTTCTCCTGCTGTGGCGCTGGCGAAGGCCTGCCGCAGAGCGTCAGGTGTGGCTTGGCACCAGCGGGCGGCAATATGGGTGTCGGGCCGGATGAGATAGGCGCTGTCCGGAGAGGCAGAAAGCAACCGCGCGGCGTCGGAACCCGGTGGCAATACGATATGTGTCAGGCCCAGCTCAGCAGCAGTTTCGGCCAACGCTTCCCCGAAGGTGACGAGACTGAAGCCGGAGCCCAGAAGGCCGGAGAGAAACCCGTCTGAGGTGCGGGCGTCGGGCAACACCGTGCCAGGCTGCGGGCCACCTTCGAAGCCCGTATCGTCGGCCCAGACGGCAGGGCTGGCGGCATAACTGTAGGGAGTCATCTGCCGGGGGTTGGCCAGCTCGCCTGCGAACGGATGGCTTAGCGCGAGGTTCAGCGCGGCGTCCCGCATCAACTGCCAGCCGGGGCTGGGCGGGGTCATGAACCGGGCCGACTTGGATGCATTGGCGAAGACATCCAGCGTCGCGCCGCGGCGTTCCGGCGTGTAGCTGTCCAAAAGCGCTGTCCCGGCTTTTCCTTGCAGCACCCAGGCCAGTTTCCATGCGATGTCACAGGCGTCGGCCAAGCCGTTGTTCAGGCCGCGCACGCCGAAGATCGGCACGATATGGGCGCTGTCGCCGACGAAGAACACGCGTCCGTCACGATAATCATCAAGCGCCAGCGTGTTGGCGGAATAGACGCTCCACCATTCCAGCTCCCAGTCGCCGTCATGGCCAATCTCCCGCAGCACTGCGCTGACCGAGGCGCGCACGGTTTCCTCGCGGATGGCCTCTGCCTCATCCTCGCCGTCGCGCAGCTGGTAGTCGATGCGCCAGATGTCATCGGGCTGCTTGTGGACCAGAACGGTGCCGCCGCGGCGGCAGTCAGGGTCGAACAGGGCGCGGCGGATGGTGGGGTAATCGTGCTGCATCTTCACATCGGCGATGACATAGCGGCCCTCGTAGTTCTCTCCCTTCAGGCGCAGGCCGCGCAGTTTGCGGATGGCACTGCGGGCGCCGTCCGCAGCCAGCACCCAAGCTGCGTAGACCGTATAAGTGCCGTGCGGATCCTCGACTGTCAGGGAGATGCCGTCGGGGGTGTCCCTTGCCCCGGTGACCCGGCTTTGCCAGCGGGTTTCGATCAGCGGCTCGCGGGCGATGGCGTCCCACAGAAATTGCTCGATGTACTGCTGCTGAATGTTGTACATCGGCCGGTATTTCTCGGCCGGGCTATCGGGCATATCGAACTCGAGGATCTGGCGGCCGCGGTAGAAGCTGCGCCCGGTGGTCCAAGGCAGTGCTTTTTCCAGGAAGGGCGCCACTGCGCCGATACGCTCAAAGATGCGAAAACTGTGGCGGGCGACACAGATGGCGCGGCTTCCGTCGTTGAAGGTGGATTTGGCGTCAAACAGCACCGATGGCACGCCGTGGCGGGCCAGTGCGAGTGCTGCTGTCATGCCCACAGGACCGGCGCCCACGATGGCGACCGGAGTATCAGATTCTAGCCTGCTGCGGTCTGCCGGCGGATCGAAATGCGGGTAGGTGAAGTAGAGCGAGTCGGTGTCGCCGCGGCCTGCCGGTCTCATTGGTAAGTTCCTCCTTGCGTGGAAAAAACATAGCTGCCCGGCTGGCGTCCTGTCTGTCCTCCTTGAGGGGGGACATGATAGCTTGTGGCGATGGCATCCTGTATCCAGCATATCGATACTTGTCTTGCGCTGCTGGGCAGCGGCGGCTTTGCGCCGGCGTTTTCAGAGTTCATGGAAACGTTGGGGGCCGATCAGGTCATGGTGTTTGCGATCACTGAAGGGAATGCGCGCTGCCTGTTCTCGCGCCATTACCGAAGTGCAGCTCTAGCCGAGGAACTGTCAGCGCAATATCTGGATGGCTGGTATCTGCAGGATCCGCTTTTGCCTGAACTGATGCAGGCGCAGCCTGGCACAGTCCGGCTGAGGCGGCTGGAGACGATTGCCGAAACGATGGGCAGCGACTACCGGCGGATATTCTTTGACACGCCGGGGCTGCGGGCCAAGACCACTGTGCTGGCCGCCGGAGTGCGGCTGAGGCTGTTCGTAAGCCTGTACCAGACGGGTGGGGCACAGCCGGACTGCGACGCGGATTTAGCGCGAGTTGCAGGCCGGTTGGCGCTGATGCATTTCGAAAGTACCTCCGGCAGCGCCACTCCACCGGCTCTGGACGCTTTGAGTGAGCGGGAGCGGGCGGTCTGCCTGGGTATTCTGGTGGGGCAGAAGGCGGAGGTGATCGCAGCGGCTCTGGAGGTCGCGCCCAATACCGTAATCACCTACCGTAAGCGCGCCTATGCCAAGCTGGGGATCAATTCGCGTGCGGGGCTGTTCTCGCTGTGCAGAGACCTTGGTGCCTCGAGCTGACATTGCTGCCAAGCTGGCGGCCGGTCTGCGGCAGTTTCCACAGAAAAAGTCCCGTTCAGGCAATGAAAACCTGAACGGGTTTCGGAGTTCACCCTACCGTGCTTCCCAGCCAAAGGGTCAGGGCAGGGAAGGCGATCAGCAGAGCCAGCCTGGCTACATCGGCGACGATGAACGGCACCAGCCCTCTGAAGATCTTTACCACCGGGACTTCCGGCAGCACGGCCTTGAGAACAAAGACGTTCATACCGACGGGTGGCGTGACAAGGGCAATTTCAGTCACCACGATCACAATGATGCCGAACCAGACCAGGTCAAAGCCTTGGGAAACCACCACCGGTGCGAACAGAGGCACGAAGATCAGAATGATGGCCATAGAATCCATCACGCAGCCCAGCACAAGGAACACCGCCATGATAACGAAAATCAGCGCGATGCCTTCGAGCCCGGTCGACTCAACGAGCCCCAAAACACCCGCGGCAAGCCCAGACAGAGTGAGCAGCTTAGACAGCATCAGTGCGCCGAAAAGCACAGTGTAAAGCGATACCGAGGTATAGGCGGTATCAATGATAATGGTGCGCAACACGCTCCAGCCGAGCCGCCCGTGAAAAGCCGCTATCAGGATGGCAAGACCAGCTCCCATGCCAGCGGCCTCAGTGGGGGTGAACAGCTTGGCATACAGCCCGCCGATGATCAGCCCAAACAGCAGCAGGAAAGGCCAGACGCCGGACAGCGCACGGAGCTTTTCCGGCCAGGGGGTGTTTTCCCCGCGCGGCGCATGGCTTGGGTCAAGAGCCGCAACGATGCGGATCGCCACCATGTAGGCGACCAGACCGATCAGCCCCGGCACAACTCCGGCGATAAACAAGTCGCCGATGTTGGTCTGGGTCAGAATTCCGTAGACCACCATGATGATCGAGGGCGGGATCAGGATGCCGAGTGTGCCGCCGGCGGCAATGGTGCCGGCCGCCAGCTCGTCGGAGTAGCCGTATTTTTTCATGCTCGGATAGGACACCTTGGCCATGGTGGCGGCGGTGGCATAGCTGGAGCCGCAGACTGCGGAGAAGCCGGAGCAGGCGGCCATGGCGGAAAGCGCCAGCCCGCCGCGCACGTTGCCCACAAAGGCATATGCGGCGCGGAACAGATCGTGGGCGATGCCGGTCTTGGAGATGACGTTGCCCATCAGGATGAACATAGGCACTACGGCAAGGTCATAAGATAGCACCGCGTCCGAGATCGTCAGCGGCACCAGCTGCAGCGCAATGTTCCAGTTGATCGCCAACCCGATACCTATGACCGAAACAGCGAGCAGCGAAAAGGCCAGCGGGATCCTGAGGAAGGCAAGCAGGATGGCCGCAGCCATGGATAGAGAACCGGCAATCATAACACTTCCTCCTTATGGGTGTTTTTGGCGTCGGCCAGCGGCCTGCCGAGGACCACGGCAAAGGCGGCCAGTGCAGACAGTGCGCAGCTCAGTGCCATGAAGAAATAGAGCGGTGCGCGCGGCACCCAGAGCGCCTGGCTGACTTCAGAAATGCTCGAGGCATTGAGGCCGTGCTTGACGAACAACCAGGCCATCAGACCGAGCACAGCTGCCACCAGAAGCCCGGTCAGCACACGCCACCATGCCAACCCAGGGCGGTCCAACAGTTTGTCGAGAAGATCGATTGTCAGATGCGCCCCCGCGGAGGTCACCAAAGGCAGGCCGGAAAAGACTACCAGCGCCATCAGGTGTTCGGTGATGTCGTTTGCACCGTAAACCGGTTCGCCGAACAGGCGCCGTCCGATCACATCGGTGAAGGTTAGGGCCACCATGGCCAGCAGAAACAGTGCCATTGCCGTTTCTACTGTCCGGCGGATTTTCAAAGCTAAAGCACGCATCCTGCGGCCTCCTCTTGCAGAAAGGGGGACGGTCACACCGTCCCCGAGTGGATTGCCCGGAGAGGGCTATTCTGCAGCCAATTCGGTGTAGGTCTCTCTGTAGAAGCCAAGCATCGCAGCCGGGTCTTCCACGCCGGCAGCCTTTGCCTTTTCGGTCCACTCCGACACCATCTCGTCGTAGATACTGTTCACCTCGGTAATCAGCTCGGGAGTGGCTTCGGCAATTTCGTGACCTTCAGCGGCCAGCTTCTCCGATGCAGCTGGGTTTTGGTGATCGAAGTTCTTTCCCCATGCAGCCGACAGGGCCTCACCGGTGACGGCTTCGATCGCCGCTTTGTCGGCATCACTGAGCCGGTCCCATTTGGCGCCATTCATGATCACGAAGAAGGTTGCGTCATAGAAACCGTTCGGAAAAATTGTATGATGCTTGAGGCTGTCCTCGAGCCTGAAGTTGACCACAGATTCCATGGTGTGGAGCGAGCCATCGATGACGCCGCTTTCCAGCATTTCGTAGGCTTTTGTGGCGGGCGCCGCGACGGGAACCGCCCCCAGTTTGGTCAGCAGCTGCTCCTGGATCGGGCCACCCATGCGGAACTTCTGGCCGCTCACATCCTCGGGTGTGGTCACAGCGGCGCTGCCGTGGTGCAGCTGCCCGCCTCCAAACATGCCTACGGCCAGCATCTTGACCCCATCAAAAGCAGGGTTGCCGGCCAGAAACTTCTCGTAGGTTTGCCACAGCGCCCGGCTTTGTGCCTCGGCGTTGGTGCCGGCGTTGGGGAATTCCGCGAACCACAGCGGTACGAAACGCTCCGGCTCGTAAGTGAAATTACCCCAAGTGATGTCGGCGACGCCGTTGCGGGCCAACTCCCAGTGCTGCGGCGGGCTGGCCAGCGGCGCGGGCAGGATGGTTACGGTGACACGGCCTTCGGTGACCTCGGTGACCTTTTCAGTGAAGGGCACGAGAAAGTCGGTATGCACGAAATGGGTCGGCGGCACCCAGGACGACATTGTCAGCGTTTCCGCGCTGGCGGCTTGAACCGTTGCGGTCAGGATTGCGGCGACAGCGGCCGCGCCTTTGAGCAGTTTGATGGCAGGGTTGATCATTTGTTTCCTCCCTTGGATGAATGATCGTGGTTATTCAGGCTTGTGGATGCGGATCGGGCACCCCGCGGGTCCGGCTTTTGGCCAGGTCGGCAAAAATCGCAGCGCCGAGCGGAATGACCGACGGGTCAAATACGAATTCGGGGTGGTGCGGCGCACGTCCGTCCTGGCCGATGAAGAAGTAGCTGCCCGGCACCCGGTTCAGAAATTCTGAGAAATCCTCGGAGGCCATCAGATTTCGGGCATCCGCAATAACTTTGTCTGCTCCGGCGACCCGCCTGGCCGAGGCCGTCACTGCGGCGACGGCGTCACTATTGTTGAAAGTCACAGGAGCAACTTTGGTGACCTGAAGCTCTACCGCGACGCCGTAGAGGTGCTCGGCCGCAGTGGCGGCTTCTTGAAGCAGGGTGGCCAGCCTGTCGCGTACCTCGGGCGCGTTGGTGCGCATTGTGCCTTCGATGGAGACCTCAGCAGGCAACACATTGCGAGCCGTGCCACCCGTGAGAACGCCAAAGGAGATCACACCGGCTTCCCGCGCATCGATGATCCGGGTCGACGTTTGCTGTACCAAACCGATGAAGGCCGAGGCCGCAGCAATGGCGTCCTCGCCAGTATGCGGCATCGAACCGTGGGCACCATTGGCGCGAATGGTGACGTCGATGTTGTCAGCTGAGGCCATTGCTGCAGTTGATGGTATACCGACTTTGCCCGCCGGCAGGCCGGGCAGGTTGTGCAGGGCGTAGATCTCGTCGCAGGGAAAACGCTCGAACAGGCCGTCGGCCAGCATTGCGCGGGCACCGGTCAGCAATTCCTCGGCAGGCTGGAAGATGAAATGCACGGTGCCTTCGAAATCTGGGCTGTGCGCCAGATAGGCGGCTGCAGTGAGCGCGGTGACGGTGTGGCCGTCATGGCCGCAGCCGTGGAACCTCCCTTCCACCTTTGAGCGGTAGGGCACGTCGGCCTCTTCTGCCATCGGCAGTGCATCCAGTTCGGCGCGAAAGCCGATGCGGCGGCCCGGTGCAGCATCACTGGCGCCTGCACCGTGCAAGGTTCCGACGACACCAGTGCCACCGAGGCCAGTGGCAACTTCATAGCCGAATTCCGTTAGACGGCTTGCTACGAAGGCAGCGGTCTTGGTTTCTTCGAAGCCAGTTTCGGGATGGCTGTGAAGATCGTGCAGCCAGCTCTCAGAAATGGGCTTCTGGATGCTATACCACTCTGCAAACATGCGACGGGTCTCCATTATATCTTACGGCAAGATGGTTGTGCCGTGAGATTAAATTTGCAAACTAGTTGGAGTTTAAGAATATTGCTTGATGAAATCAGGGTATCGCTTGATACTTTTCCTGCACCGCGGCTCAGTAAATACGGATCTAAATGAAAATGAACAAAGCCTTCAGGAACGAAAGATTGACTTACCGGCTCGAGCTCGTGGCGCAGGAAGCGATCAGCGCCAATGACGAGATATTCTTGCGCGAAACGGGCTTCCGGATCCGGGAATTGCGGGTTTTAAGGCTAATTGACGACACACCTGGCACCACATTTGCGGAGATAGCCAAGGCGACGGGATTGGAGCGCAGCCTTACGTCGAGGATCATTCGAACCCTGTTGGGCGACGGCCTGATTGCGAGGGAGAACTCTCTCGAAGACGCCCGGGTGTTTCTGCTGACTACAACGCCCAAAGGGCAAAATATCCGTCGCATCGCCCGCCAGTTATCTGACCGTCTTGAGGTAATTCTGACTGAACCTCTGTCGGAACAAGAGCTTGCAACGCTTGACGGAATTCTCGACCGGCTCGGCAGCTGGATCACCTCGGAAGAATACCGGACTGCTTTGGCTATTGATTAGGCAGCCTGTTCTGACGTTTTTCCCATAGAACCCCTCAGTAAACGTTGCTGCTCGATCCAACCGGCCTTGCGGCGGCGCAGCGCCTGCGGTTACCTCCGCGGCGAGGCCATCTCGCGGCGGGCGACGGCAGACAGCCCAGTTGAGGGGCCAGACAACGAACGGTAACCTCTCCGGGCGTCCAAGTAAGGTGGGCAACTTCCAGCTATTTACTGCAAGAGCAAACAGGCCTCTGATCAGAGCAAGAGGCAGACCTTCACAGTGAGTGCGTTAGACTGTTCATTCGCCAGGCAGAACGTGACAATGCTCCGGCAGCCAGTGAACCAGAAGTCTCTGTCCTGCTCTGATGTCTACCGTCTTAAGTTCGTCATGTCCTTTTTGCACTTTAAGTTCCTGACCCTGATCGGTTTCCAGGAAGACAGTGGCAGAGGCCCCTGCAAATTCGCCGCCGACAACCGTGGCTTCAATGCTGTTTGCTGTCCAGGGCGTCCCAATGGCGGCTAAGGACATGTTCTCAGAACTCACCGCAAAAGCCAGCGAAGATCCTTCAGTCTTTTGTACTTCTGAAGACGCTTTCAATGTGAATGCCGAGTGTTCTGATGCGACTTGCCAAACTTCATTTCCGCCCGATTTGAGGCTGCCGGCAAACACGTTGGATGAGCCCAGGAAGTCCGCAACAAAGCGGTTGTGCGGTTCGCGGTATATTTCCTCGGGCGTACCGATCTGTTCAATCTTACCGCGGCTCATGATCACCACCCGGTCGGCCATGGAGAAGGCCTCGGACATCGAATGGGTAACGTAGACGAAAGTGATGCCCAGATCCTTTTGCAGGCCCGAAAGTACCGACTGCATACGGACTTTCAAATGGGCGTCAAGAGCGGAAAGCGGCTCGTCCAGCAGTAGGATCTTAGGTTCGGTCACCAGCGAACGGGCGAGCGCGACACGCTGGCGCTGGCCGCCGGACAGCTGCGAGATGTTGCGGTCAGCAAACTCCAGGATACCAAGCCGGTCCAGCCACTTGCGGGCCCGTTCACGCCGTTCACCCTTAGAAACTTTGCGCATCTTAAGGCTGAATTCGACATTCTCCTGCACCGTAAGGAAAGGGAACAGGGCCAGGCTCTGCCAGACCATCGGCGTGTCCCGCTCCCAAGTCGGCCTGCCGTTGATCTTCTCCCCGTCCAGAAAAATGCTGCCTTCGGTCGGATCCTCAAGTCCGGCCAGCATCCGCAAGGTGGTTGTCTTGCCGCAGCCCGAAGAGCCCATGATTGCCAGGAATTCGCCGCGGGCTATTTGGAAGTCGGCCCTTTCAACAGCGGTGAAGCTGCCGAACTTTTTAACAACGTTGTCAAAATGCACGATTGGAGTGTCCAGCATGGCTCTGTCCTGTCTGTTAAGAGGTTTTGGCGTTTGGATTGCGCATCAGAAGCTGGGCAATCACGATGAAGGAGATTGAGCTGACAAAGGCGAGCGAGCCGATGGCATTGATCCGGGGGCTGACCTGGCCCTGAAGGAAGCCCAAAACCTTGACTGGCAGGGTCTCGTTCAGGCCCGACACAAACCAGGCCACCGCGAACTCGTCAAAGGAAACAGCCATGGTGATGAACAAGGCGGCATAGATTGCGGGTTTGGTAAAGGGGATGATCACATGGCGCATTGTCACCCATTCATTGCCGCCCAGGTTCCAGGCTGCGGCTTCCAGATCCGGGTCCATCTGCGACAGGCGCAATCGGATGATGGCCATGGCAAAGGGGCTGCACATCACGCCGTGGGCAATGACGACTGAGACCACGTTGCCGGAAAGGCTGATACGGGAGAGGAAGGCCAGCATCGCCAGGCCCATGATTACCACCGGGATGGTGGGCGGCAGCAGGGCCAGGGCCAGGTAGGCGGTTTTGCCAAAGAACTTGTAGCGGAAGTCGGTGTAGGCGCCGCCAAATCCCAGCAGCGTGGCAATCGCTGCAACGCAGGCGCCAACCAGCAGAGTGTTGAAGAAGCCGGCCCAGACCAGCGGATCTTCCCAGATTAGCCGGTACCATTCAGTTGAGAACGAGCCGAGCGGCAGCGAAGGAAAGCGGTCCGAGTTTAGTGAGAAAACAAAGCTGCCGACAATCGGTGCAAAGATGAAGATCAGGCACAGCGTGATATGCAGCTTCAGAAGGCCGTCGATAATGGGGTTGCGGTTACCGGTCATTTTCCAGCCTCCCTGTAAGCGAATTTGATGGCGGCAAAGGCTACTGTCAGGAGTGTGGCGATCATCGTTAGAGCCACTACCGCGGCGCGCGGCCATTGCTGCCCGGATTTGGTGATGTCGGTGATCATGATCGAAAGGGTCGGCGGGTTGCCTCCGCCCAGGTAAAGGGGGCTCACAAAGTCGCCAAAGCTGAGGATGAAGGCGAAGAGACCCGCGATCACCAGACCGGCTTTGGCGGAAGGTATGATCACTTCCAATACTGTCCGCAGGCGGCCGCAACGCATGTTGTGGGCGGCCTCGACCAGATCACGGTTCACAAAATTCAGGCTGAAGACTTGCAACAGGATTACCAGCGGCAGGCACAGGGTGGCATAACCGGTGAGGGTGCCAAAGCTGTTGTTGAGCATCGGATACGGGCCGAGGCCAAAGTAACCCAGGAAGGCATTAAGGATGCCCGCGTCGGACAGGAAAACCTGCAGCGAATAGACCCGGACCAGATAGCTGGTGAAGAAAGGGATGATCAGGACGAAGATCATCCAGCGTTTCGCATTTTCGCCCAGTTTGAACGAGATCGCATAAGACGCCGGGAAAGCCGTCAAGCTGATCAGCACCGCACTGGCAGAAGCCAGCAGCAGGGTCCTAAAGTAGGCATCCCAGAACACGCTGCGGGAATAGATCTTGACCCAGTTCACAGTGTCAAAATCGGGCTGCATTTGAAAATTCCGCACCGTCCAGAAACTGAGCGCCACCAGAAACGCCAGAGGAAACAAAAAGAAGGCCAGCTGCCAGATAAGTAGAGGCAGCGAGAACGTCAGTGAAAACAGATTCGGCCGTGTATTCATTGGTCTTTCAGCGCCGGGAGGCAGCTGACCTTCAGTTGGGCACCGGTAGCCGGGGGAAGAGACAGCTCCGGTGCTGGTGGGGTTAGGCGCCTTTGTAATCGGACCAGAAGTCGTTCCAGTCCTCGAGGCTTTGCTGCACTGGCAGCTGGCGGTACTTGATGCGGTCTTCGCGGATCAGGTCCATGGCGTTGTGCTGGCCCAGCACCATGTTCTGCCTCTTGGCTTCGGCCGGGTTCGCCTCATTCAGAACGACCCAGCCCTTCTTGTTGGGGATCAGCGCCGGGTAGGCCGCCATGTCCGCCGATTTCGCCTGACCTTCCGGCGAGGTGATGTACTGGATCCACTTGCGCGCCATCTCCTGATTGCGAGAACCCTTGCCGATCGAGAAGCTCTCGGTCCACTGCAGGCCACCTTCCTCCGGAATGGCGGTGCGCACATTGGCGCCGTTTTTTTCGAGCACGCCGGTGATCCAGTCGCCAATGCCCGCAAAGGCAGTCATCTGACCGTTCTTCAGCGACGAGAAAGTACCGCCATAGTCAAAGAATCCGCCCACCTGGCCGCGCAGCGCCATGGTGCTGTCCTGCACTTGCTGCCAAGCCTCGTCACTCAGGTCGAAGGGATCAGAATTGCCGTTCAACAAGCTGATCTGCCCCAAATTTGGAAGGTGCCAGTCGAAATGGCCTAGCTTGCCAGTCAGACGGCTGTCGCTGAAGATGTTGTAACTGGCTGCATCGCTCTCGCTCAGCACATCGGCGTTATAGGAAATGCCCAGGAAGCCGAACCGGGTGATCACTGAATAGAGCTTGTCGTCTTTCCAGTGGCCTGGGAATTGCTGGAACTCCGGGAAGAAGTCGTCAAAGGCATAGTCATTTGAGTCCAGTTCCTCAATGTAGCCGGCCGCGTTCAACTGCTGCACATATTCGGCGTCGGACAGGATGACGTCATATGTGCCCGGCGGCGACTGGGCGATCAGCCCCAGCATGTTGTCGCCTCCGGTGTAGTATTTCGGGGTGAACTTCACATTGTGCTGCTCTTCAAATTCGCCAACGATATCAGGCTCCGCGTGGCCGTACCAAGCCAGCATCGACAAGTTCACGGTTTCCGCCGCAGCGCGGATGGACAGGAACGGGGTTGCGAGCGCCGCGCCTGCGGCCGACTTCAGCAGCGCCCGCCGGGTGGGATGGGTGAGTTTGGCAGTCATGTCAGTCTCCTTGCTGGTTCTATTGCGCAGCTGTTGCCGCAGCGCTTGCCGGAGAGCGATCTCCGAATTCTTTCCGCAGCGCTTTGACGATCCCTGCGGTGCAGACATTGAGAAGCAGCTCGCCCTTTTCGGCCGAGGCATCCTTGGGGGAAGACAGGGTGCCGGTTGCGGGCGTCCAGTCCTCGTGCGGGGGGTAGACGTCATATGGCGGGAATTCGGCCGGCGCATGGTCGATTGCGTCCTGCAGCCACACCAAATCCGGGTAAAGCTTGAGCATCAGTGAAGTTTCCAACACACCGCCGTGTTCGATGTCCCAACCCAGGAAGCCGTCCGGGTAGAGCTTGGCGATTGAGTCATCGCTGACAAAATCCCAGTAGGACAGCACCACAATTTTCAAATCGGTAATGCCGTCCCAGCGCAGTTCCCGCAGGGCCAGATCGATGCCCTCAACGATGAACCAGGAGTTCTCAAAATGGCCGTTCACCAGGCAGATCTGGCGGTTGCCGTGGCGGGCGAATTCCTTGATCACGTCTTTCAATGCGTTGACCAGACTGCTGCCATCCAGACTGGTAGTGCCGGGAAAGAAGTTCCCGCCTCCGGATTTCTGGTGTGATTTGTATCCATAGGTAAAGGGCGGAGCGACAAGGCTGCCGGTCTCTGACGCCACCCTGCGGGCAAACTCGGTCGGCAGCAGCACGTCTACATGCATTGGCATGTGATGCCCGTGCTGTTCCATCGATCCGATCGGGATCAGAATGGGGGTGCTGCCACCTGTGACGCGCGATTTATACTCCGGCCAAGGCAGCTCGGCGGCAAAAACTGAAGCTTTCTTCATGGGGAGGCTCAATCCGGGAAGTTAAGGTTGGCTTTACTTTGACTCCAGATGCGCCATGTGGGAAATTGATAGTGGCAATGATAGAATAAGATTTGTAAATGTCTCGAAAGTTCACGAACCTGCAAACTGACTTGCTGCGCACCTTTGTGACGGCAGTCGATCTAGGGAATTATACTGAAACCGGACAAACTCTTGGCCGAACCCAGCCGGCGATTTCCTTGCAAATCCGTCGCCTGGAAGAGCTCAGCGGCTGCAAACTGATCGTGCATCAGGGCAAGGAGTTGACGCTTACGGAAGATGGCCATGCTCTGATCGGGTTTGCCCGTGAAATACTGCGGCTGAACGACAGCGCTGTGGCTCGGCTGTCGCGTTCCAGCATTCAGGGCGTGCTGCGGGTCGGCCTGCCGATCGACTATGCAATTGGTTTCTTTCAGGAGATCATTTCGGACTTTGTTTCTGAAAACCCGGCCGTCACGCTGGACATTCGCTGCAATTGGAGCCGCGATCTTTTGAGTAAGCTGCATGCGGACGAGTTGGATATGACAATTGCCATTACCGACTCCATGCCGGCGCCATATGTCTCGCACTACTGGTCTGAACGTCCCAAATGGGTTTGCGCAAAGGGGTTTCATTTCAATCCGGATGAGCCGTTGCCGCTGGTTCTGCACCCGGAGGGATGCGTTTACAGGGGTCGGGTGATCGAAGCGCTGAATGGTGAAGGACGCAAATGGCGGATCGCTTTTGAGAGCCCCGGCATCTCGGCACTGCAGAACGCGGTGGCCAGCGGCTGGGGCATTTCTGCCCTTACAACTAAGACCCTGCTCCCGGGCATGCGTATCCTGACACCGGACATCGGATTTCCGCAGCTGGCGCGAATACATGTCGGGTTGTTCTACAAACATGTGCGCCAGAGTGAGGCTGCACTGAAATTGATCGAACAGATAGCTGGAGGCGTTGGGGGCTTCCGTAAGACTCTGAAGCCGACGTCCGGGTAGGATGGATTTGGGTTATTTATAGTAGGATCATATCTATTAATTTTTTGAGATCTTTTTTCGGTGTTACCGACTGGGACACGCTCCGAAGAAAGGATCAAACATGTCTGAAGATATGCTCCACGTCATGGAATGGCACAATGGCGAGAAGGATTTTTCGCCATTCTCTGACCAGGAAATGAAACGCCGCCAGGACGAGCTGCGCGGCTGGATGGCAAAACAAAACGTCGATGCGGCGCTGTTCACGTCCTACCACTGCATCAACTATTATTCTGGCTGGCTGTACTGCTACTTCGGGCGCAAGTACGGTATGGTAATCGACCAAAAAGATGCGACCACGATTTCCGCGGGCATTGATGGCGGTCAGCCTTGGCGCCGCAGCTTCGGAAACAACATCACCTATACCGACTGGCGCCGCGACAATTTCTATCGGGCTGTGCAGGAGCTTACCAAGGGGGCTAAGCGAGTCGGTATCGAGTTCGACCACGTGTCGCTGGACTATCGCCAAGCGCTGCAGGATGCGCTGCCGGATGTGGAATTCGTCGATGTGTCTGGCCCCTCCATGTGGATGCGGACGATCAAATCCGATGAGGAGCTGAAACTGATTCGCGAAGGCGCGCGGATTTGTGATGTGGGCGGCGCAGCGGTGGCCAATGCGGTGAAGGCAGGTGTGGCCGAGCATGAAGTGGCAATTGCCGGAACCAATGCGATGATCCGTGAAATTGCAGCTTCGTTCCCCTTTGTTGAACTGATGGACACCTGGACCTGGTTCCAGTCCGGCATCAACACCGACGGCGCCCACAACCCCGTCACCAACCGAATTGTGCAGTCCGGCGATATCCTCAGCCTCAACACCTTTCCCATGATCTTTGGCTACTACACTGCGCTGGAGCGGACCTTGTTCTGCGACCATGTGGACGACGCCAGCCTGGACATCTGGAAAAAGAACGTCGCCGTGCATGAGCGCGGGCTGGAGCTGATCAAGCCCGGTGCAAAGTGCAAGGATATCGCGTTGGAGCTAAATGAGATGTACCGGGAGTGGGATCTGCTGAAGTACCGCTCATTCGGTTACGGTCACAGCTTTGGGGTGCTAAGCCACTATTACGGCCGCGAGGCCGGGGTCGAGCTGCGCGAGGATATCGATACCGAGCTGAAGCCCGGCATGGTGGTGTCGATGGAGCCAATGGTCATGCTGCCAGAAGGCACGCCGGGCGCGGGCGGCTATCGCGAGCATGACATTCTGATCGTAGGCGAAGACGGTGCCGAGAATATAACCGGATTCCCCTACGGCCCGGAGCACAACATTGTCGGCGGTAAGGCCTAAGATGCAGGGGAAGGCCGGAATACTGCTGCAGGGGCTGACCTGTTTGGTTGTCCTGGCTGGGTCCATTAGCCTGCTTTCGCTGGCCCCGGATCCGCAGCGGACCAGCGAAAGCGCCGCCAAATGGGTCTATTTGCGTCTGGCCTTCCCCGTCCCGCAATAACAACACACCGCGCCCGCGTGTGCGTTGCTTGAAAATGCCTGAATATCAAAACCCGGACAGAAGCTTGCTTTCTAATGTCCTGGAGACCGCCCATGCAAGACAACCGCTTCCTTCCGAAAGGCGCTGCCACTGTACGCTTCGACAGCGACGCGCCACCGAAGAAATTCCATTTTCTTCTGCTGCCCAAAACTACGATGTTGGCCTTCAGCGCCGCAATCGAACCGCTGCGGATTGCCAATCAGCTAACGCAGAAGGCGCTGTTTGAATGGCATGCGCTCAGCCCGGATGGCCTTCCGGTAACCTGCTCGAACGGCATTCCGATACAGGTTGATTCCGGGCTGGTCGACCTGGACCGCAATGCTTCGCTCTTTGTCTGCGCAGGGACGGAGCCAGCGCAATCCTATGACAGCCGGGTTGTCAGCTGGATCAGTCGCCAGAAAGCACATGGTGCAAGCGTTGGAAGCATCTGCACCGGCGCCTTTGCTTTGGCGGCAACAGGTGTTCTGACCGGTCGGCGGTTTACTCTGCATTGGGAAAATGCCCCGGGTTTTGTCGAGCTGTTTCCTTGTCTCAAGCCGTCCGGCAACTTCTATGAATCCGACCGCGGGCTCTACACCTGTGGTGGTGGCCATGCCGCAACTGACATGATGCTTGAAATCATTGAGGCCCAATGCGGCTCCCACCTTGCTTCCTGCGTTGCCGACATGTGCCTGCACAAACGCCCAGGAGCAGGCATGTCGCGGCAGATTTCGCCGGTGTCATCAATGCTTGGCTGCCGCAATCAGAATCTGATCCGTGCCGTGCGCTTGATGCAGGCGAACCTGGAAGAGCCGCTGGACATGGATAGAATTGCCAGTGCGCTGGCTGTCTCTCGCCGCCAACTGGAGCGCCTGTTCCAGAAATATGTCGGACAGTCGCCCTGGCAGTTCTACTTCGGCCTGCGGCTGGAGCGGGCCTTTTCCTTGCTGAACGAAACCGACCTAAGCGTGCGCGAGGTCGCCATGGCCTCAGGTTTTGAAAATGCCTCGTACTTCTCTAGGCAATTCAAGCGTAAGTTTGACCGTTCACCGCACAGTTTCCGCAAATCCTGGTCGCTTAGCAGCTGCGCGCCATAAGCATCCTTAATCCAGGTATTTGCAGTTCTCATTACCTGCCTCCCCACTGCTCAGCTAAGGTCTCAGGCTGAACATCTATTGCCTGTTGGCGGCTCAGGAGGCCGGTTCATGGCTGGCCCGCCCAGGTTCAGCCGAAACTCAATAACAGGGAGAAACTATGTCACTCGAACAGGGCTTTGACGGCCACTACCCCTATAACGCCGTCGCCAAAGTCGGCCTGTTGAAAGGCGTCCACGCTCGGATGAGCATCGCCTCGAAACTCATGGTCATTGCCTTTGTGTTGTTCACGGTATCCAATGTCGAACTCGCCTCCGGTGTGTTCGACGGGATCAAGCAGTGGATCACCGGCACTCTTAGCTGGTATTACATCCTGATGATCAGCATCTTCCTGCTGTTCAGCATCTGGCTGGCCTTCAGCCGCTACGGCCACATCCGGCTGGGCAAGGACAACGACCGGCCGGAATTCGGAAATTTCTCGTGGTTTGCCATGCTGTTCAGCGCAGGCATGGGCAATGGTGTGCTGTTCTGGAGCATTGCCGAGCCGATGTATCACCTGCAAGGCAACCCGTTCATCGAAATGGCCGGAACTGAGGCGAACTCGGCGCTGGCCGCCAGCACGGCAATGCTGATCACTGCCTTTCACTGGGGCGTCCACGGTTGGGCGGTCTATGTGATTGTTGCATTGTCTCTGGCCTTTTTTGCCTACCGCAAAGGGTTGCCGCTTTCGATGCGGTCCACCCTTTATCCGCTGATCGGCGACCGGATCTACGGGTTCTGGGGCCATGCCGTTGACCTGCTGGCAATCTTTGGCACCATTTTTGGCGTTGCCACCACACTGGGGTTGGGTGTTCAGCAAATGAACACGGGGCTAAACCTGCTTACCGGAATTGCCAATTCAACTACCAATCAGATCATCCTGATTGCTGTAGTGACCGGCATTGCCACGCTTTCGGCCGTCTCGGGCGTGTCCAAAGGTATCCGCATTATCAGTGAATTGAACATGTGGCTGACATTTGCCATCCTTGCCTTCTTCCTCTTTGCCGGCCCGACCGTCTATCTGCTTGGTCAATACGTCAATCTGGTAGGTAACTACGTGCAGAGCTTCGTGCCGATGGGCCTGTGGGTGGACGAAGAGCCGGGGCGGCAATGGCAGGGCTGGTGGAGCGTCTTCTACTGGGGCTGGTGGATAGCCTGGTCGCCGTTTGTCGGCCTGTTCATCGCCCGTGTCTCCAAGGGCAGGACCCTGCGCGAGTTTGTGGTTGCCTTGCTGATCGTCCCACCGCTTGTCACCATGTTCCTGCTGGCCATGTTCGGCGGCAACGCGGTCAGCATCGAATTGCAAGGCGCTGGCGGTATCATCGAAGCGGTTAATGAAAGTCCGACCCTGGCACTTTATGCAACGCTTGAGGGCATGGATGTTGGTCTCTGGGGCACTGCCTTTGCGGCAATCGTCACCTTCCTGATTGCCTCATACTTCATCACCTCGTCGGACTCCGGTACCTTGGTGATCTGCACCATGCTCGCGATGGGCAGCCAGCACCCGCCGCGCCTAGTCCGGATCTTCTGGGGCGTCACCGAAGGCGTTGTCGCCAGCGTGCTGCTGGTCGCAGGGGGACTTGTTGCACTACAAACGGCGTCGATCGCTGCTGCTCTGCCATTCTCCTTTGTGATACTTCTGATGATGATCAGCTTGTATCGGGCTCTGAAGGATGAGCTTCCGCCCAAGTAGCGCAGCCTTTTCAAAGACCCGCACGCCGCATCCCACAGACTGCGGCGTGCAACTTGCGAAGCCGCCTGCAGGACCCCGCTTTTGCTCAGTAACCATTTTTTGAGCCGTGACCATTCTCTCCTGCGGTGCAAGCCGCTGACCGTCTTGCTTAGACGACATATTCTGAAAAACCACTGTTCTGACCCACTGTAAAGCCGCATGCACTTTTAGTGCGGTACCATGCTTGAACTCAGCCCGTGAACAGATGGCATGGCAAGACATTGGTGTTGTTCTCCGTGACTTGCTAGATTTCCACCGCGTCCGCGAATGTCTTCAGGAGAGGGCTGTGAGGGATCTTTCGCGCGTGGTGCATGATCGCACGCGGTGCGCATAAGGTACCATTTGCAAGGTCGGTCTCACTTGGCGTGCCGGATAGCATTGGACGGCCCTTTGCTGCCGTTCGCATTATGCAAAACCAATGACCGCTCCCGGATCAACTCATCAATAGATTTCGCTCTCCAAAGAGCGGTTCACACCGTCCAGCATTGTAGCTGCCCAGTCTCCGAGTACCGCATCACTACCCCAAGAAGCGAGCGGCTCTGTGAAGATCATTAGATGTGGTTTCAGCGAGCCGCTCCAAGAGCTGGGATATATGCGCTGGCGCAAAGCATCACGGAACCGCTTTCTGTCGCCATACAGTTTGGCGAGTTTCTGGAGCGCGGGGTGCCAGGTCCATTTGCCACTCTTCTGTTGGAGTATCGGGAAGAAGGTAAGGAGAAATGTAATGCGACCGTCCGGATCGACCGCAACCCATTCAAGCATCAGTTCGATCGGGATATCGAATAGGGCTCCAGAGCCGATGCGCGAGAGGTCACTTGCGAAGGGCTTGGTAGCGGAAGTGATGGCGTTCATCCGATCACGTTCGACCCGTGTTGCGATCTCGTAAAAGCTTGCGAGTACAGGCCAGACTGCAGCCGGAGCGCGTGGAATTATAGTATCGAGGGCACCGCGTAGCACCTCCGGAGGACCGCGGCGTCTCGATCCTGAGGTTCGGCAGGCAAACACAAGCTGATCGGCAAACCTACGAGCGAAGGTGTCGTCGATCCCGTTAGAGGCGTCGACCAAACGGAGTAACCGATCGTAGGAATGATCGGCCATGGTAGAATTGCCATCTGCTTCTTCGGCGATCGATTGTGAAAGGATCGTGAACTTTACCAGATCGACGATTTTGGGCGGAAGAATCTTCTGGCCGTGTGTATACATGGACAAGATCTCGAGTGCAGCCCATGCTCCTCCGTCAGAGCCACGCTCAACGAGCGCCTCGATAAACGTTGAAAGGGCAGCGTGACCGACTTCCTCGAGGCGACGTCCATAGGAAACCGAGATACTCTGAGCCGGAGTCACTCTGCCGTCTCGAACGTCGTTCGCGAGATTGTTGAGGCGTTCATCAGTGACGCGGAGCGAGTTCACAATATACATCGGATTGGCCGCAAGCACCGCAGATGTCTTGGCGATGTCTTCAAGCTTACCGACGCGATCGGGCCGATGCTGAAGGTGTGAATCGAGAGCAGACAAGAGGGAGGCTACAAAAGTCGCGCCTGCGTGTGTGCCGCTCTCATCCAACGCTGTGACGGCTTGCTTGAACGCATCCAACGGGTCGGGCAATTCGGGGGCTAAGGCAATCGCAAAAGCCTGTGGCGCGTTCATCTCTTCTGTCGCCATGGCGTGGATGGCGCGGTAAAGCTGCTTCGGATTTTTCGCGATCACGGGCGCAAGTTCTCGCACGCGACGCGCCGAATATTCGTAGTCGGGGTCTTCCTGATCCTGGGCGTAGCGTTTCGCGGGATCGTGCAGGTCCGCCCCCCAGAAGCGGCTATGGAGGCGGACCAGATCTACCGGGTCGGTCGGTAGGGTCGCGTCGAACAGCGCTCGCACAGCGAGCGAGAAGTCGTTCGGCTCTTCGGGTCGATCGAAATACAGCCAGTCACCTATCCCGTGAGTGGCGTCGAACCAATGACCAGAGTAGGCAACTACTTCTTTGACGAATATCTCGAGGGTGGGCAAAAGTTCCGGCGAGAGGAGATTGCGGATGTCGCCAACGACATGGTCTTCGATTACCCGGCGCAGTTCGGTGTGCTTGCGCCAAAGTCCGAGCAGGTGCTGGAGAGCCCAGTCGAAATAGGCGTTGATAGTGCCATGATCGGCAGGCACCCATTCCGGGTGATAGGCTTCAGCGCCGATCTGCTCGAACTGTTCTGACCGAGAGACACGGGTCTGGATCATCGCTCCGAGCGCTTCGACACCAACGCGGCGGATACGCGGATCGTCTTCGTCGAGGGCCTGTTCCAGGGCAACACGACGGAGGCGATCATCGGCCTGCGAGCCTGCGAGCGCAACCTGGAAGAGCTGGCGTAACAGCTGCAAGATCGGCTGTGAGCTCTCGAAAGGGGCGACGGCCGCGAGCCGTAGAACCATCTGCGCGGCGGGGCCGAAGCTCTTCTGGCGCGAGGCGAGAAGACGCAGCGCGTCAACGAGTTCTTCAGTGACGTAAATTTCTTCGACATCGGAAAGCGGTACTTGCGCAATCGCCCAATATAGGGATGTCCCTGTGCGATCAGGTTCGACATGAACGAAAGCACTGAGATAGGGCGCGACGTCGGGTTGGACGATGTTTGCGCCAGCGAACCGTGTGCGCAATAGTAAATGGATGGCCTCGCTCAGCGTGCGGGACCGCGCGAGGAAGCGCCAGCGTGAGAGCATGGCGTCTCGGTGATGACACAGCGCGCTATCCAGAAACGCTACCAATGTTGAGGGGCGCAGATAATCGAGGCGGCGCAGCGCGAGGAAGTTAGCGATCGGACGGGGCTGAACGACCATTGCGCCATGATTGCGTTCGACCAGATGCTGCCGAGTGGCGATGACGAGATTCTCGTACATTAGTTCACCCTTCATATGAACCAGCATCTCGGCGAGTTTGTCGAAGGCGGCTGGATCCTCATCGGGCAAAAGGCTGTCGAACAACGAGAGGCATTCGAGCGCCCGCACGGTTTCGCGATCAGTACCGACCGCATCCATGATCTGCTGTGCAACATCGTCGACCGACTTTAGGATCGCTCTTTTCTCGTAGCTCTCGGTGGCGAGTACAGCGATGCGAGGAAACCCGTCGCAAAGGTCCGCGATATAGTCAAGTTCATCGGCCTTGGCCTTGGTTAGCTTGGTCGTAAGGATGCCCCTAATCGTCGTGCGATCGGCCTTGGAGGGCCGAACCATGACGCACTGATCATCATGTTCGAGCCCGTCGGCGCCGATTGTGATGATGCGAAGCTGGCTACCTTCAGTAAGAGCGAGCGCGTTCAGTTCGCGAGCTTTATCGAGCGGGCATCCGTCCACGACAAGAACCGCGGCCGAGCCCTCCTTCACGATCTGGTTCGCTACGTCCCAGAGGCGATCTCCAACCTGGCTAAAGTCGCAGAAAATAAAGTTGGCGGCAGCAAGTCCCTTGAGTAGACCGGTGCCGGTGCGAAGCGCATGATACAGTGCTCGGGTCTTGCCGATTCCTGAGGCACCCCAGATGCGAACAGAAGCCCCAGGCTCTTCCAATTCGACGAAGAGGCGCTCGGCAAGTTGAGAAAACTCGATCGCATCGGCCTCATGGGGGCCGAGCGAGAATTTGCGGTCAGGGCTCTCAATGAACGGTGGCGCAGCGATGTCCGCGCGTTTGCCCCAATGATCGATGGTCGAGAAGCCAGCAAGGTCGATCGCAGCGTGCCGCTGCTTGATCCAGACAGCGACGCCGGGGTGCGCGCTCGCCCATGCGGCGAGCTTATTTCCCTCGTATACATCGACCATCGCGAGATTGGTTGGGTCGCCACCGCCGGTCTTGATACCTTGCTTTATCGCGTTGACGCGATCCGCCGGTTTGTTGCCGACGAGCGCCGTGGTAGTAATGCCGATGTAGCTACCGCCGCGAGCGAGGACATCGCGCACAGTGTCATTTAGAATTTTGGCCGTAACTTTTTTCTTTTGGGTGGGTTTGGTCCAAACCTCTTTTTTCCACTGAGCGTCGCCCGCATCCTTCGCCTTGCATTGAAAGGTGATGTCGCAGCTTGGGAGAAAATTTGTTGATTTTGCGCCACCGGTCCAGGCAATTCTTGCGTCCTGTCCGCCGTCGGCGACGGTGATTTGGAGCGGAACGTCCACGCCTCTCAGTGGAACGTTGGCATTGCGAGCTTCGGCGTAAAGAAGACGGCGCAACAACTCGACGAGCTCGTCTCCAGTGAAGTCTTTGATCTCGTTAGGATGGACTGTAAACATATTGCCTTTCTAATGTGTCTGCATCGTCGGCAAATCGACAAGATGACCTAACAGCAAAGGGTTGGAAGGAATAACGTCGCCGGGGTGGTTGATCTCATGCCAAGGCGTTAGCTTTTAAGCATAGGTTCGTATCAGCAGTCCAATTAAAACGGGCAGAAAAATGAGCTCGTAGGATGAAGAATAATCTGTTTTCAGAAAGTGGTCTCGATCCGCGACAGGCTCTGCTTCGTTCGTGTTGCCGACCTTGGTGGAGAGCGCAGCGAAGGTCCGTTCCCCGCCCTTCCTGGGGGAGAGAAGTAGGTCGGAAGGAAGAAATGGTCGTGTCCGCTTCGGGCTGAGGCTGTGTGAAAACGGGAGCCCGCGATCTCTCTCGTCGAACTCATTTCCGCAAATTATCCAGGGAACCATTCAACTGGACGAGAGATTGCAGACATTTGGAGTTTCCGGCTGAACAAGGGGAACGATCAGAGTTTTCACACAGCCTCCGCTGGTTGCCGCCGTCTGCCGGGGTGTTTGCAACTTGATGTGATGCCCAAGCAAGGTGGTCTAAGCGTTATGCTGCTAGAAGAGCTATTTACGGACGCAGAACCCGAGCATTCGTGAGCTACTCATACATCAGCAGGATTCTCTCGCCGGCTCTGCGTTTAGTTTGTCCATATGGTCACTCCTTCGTACTTTCGCACTTCAAATGGAGCAAACTCGAGTTCGGTCATCTTCTTTGAGACGGTCAGTTTTTTTCTCAATGAGGGGTGACCGCTCTCCATCAAAAGGGCCGTAGGTCACCCCTCATTGCATGCCGCGTAAGCGGCATTCTGTTCAAAAAGACGCAGGCTCTAGCATGTTGGGCTTTTACTGTGGCGATCACTTTGTGAACAAAAACAATGAATGAAGTAGCGCCAGGTATGTTGTTGAATATTAAGTATAAAAAATGGATGTGGGCAAAGTTCAGTTTGTATTTGGCATGGCTGCATCTACTGTTTTGCGCGGCCGACACATGCTTATCTGGGGCTGTCGCCTGGGATGGATTTTGAGACCCGGCTGATCGCACGCCCAAATGCTGCAGCGGTTCTGCGCAAGGAACTGTCGGCGCCGCGCTACAAGGTGGCCGCGATTGCGCTTGGCACCAACACGGACCCCTATCAGCCGTGCGAGCGGGATCTGCGCATTTCGCGCGCCTGCCTGGAGGTGCTGCGCGACTTCAACCACCCGGTGGCCATTGTGACCAAGGGCGCCATGGTGGAGCGGGACCTGGACATCCTGGCGCCGATGGCGGCCAAGGGGCTGGTAAGAGTGGGGATTTCCGTCACCACGCTGGACCCGGATCTGTCCCGCCGGATGGAGCCGCGGGCGCCGCTGCCCGCCCGCCGGCTGGCGGCGATCCGGCGTCTGACGGAGGCCGGGGTGCCGGTGCGGGTGATGACTTCGCCTGTGGTGCCGGGGCTGACGGATCATGAGCTGGAGGCGCTGCTGGCCGCCGGGGCAGAGGCGGGCGCGGATGCTGCCAGCTGGATCATGCTGCGGCTGCCGCGGGAGGTGTCGGAACTGTGGCAGGAATGGCTGTCCGAGCATGAGCCGGGCCGGGCGGCCAAGGTGATGGCGCGGCTGAGGGAAATGCACGGCGGGCGCGATTATGACCCGCGCTGGGGCCACCGGATGCGGGGCGAGGGGCGTTATGCCGAGATGATCGCGCAGCGGTTCAAGGCCGCCTGCAAGCGGCTGGGCCTGCAGGAGCGGACTGGACCGCTGCGCAGCGATCTGTTTGCCCGGCCGCCGCAGCCAGGCGACCAGCTGGCGCTGTTCTGACCGGCTCTTGATCAGCAGGCGCTGCGTTTTTGTGGTATGCTTGGGCCCTTCATGACGGAAAGGAAGGTTCCCAATGACCACTGTTGCTATGAAAGCGCGTGTCACGGGACGCGTGCAAGGCGTGGCCTTCCGCACCTGGGCGCGGGCGGAGGCGCTGCGCCACGGGCTGACGGGCTGGGTCCGCAATGAACCTGATGGATCGGTCCGGGCCTTGCTGATGGGGCCGTCGGACAGCGTCGCGGATATGGTGCGCCACATGGGCCGCGGCCCCGGTGCTGCTTCGGTCAAGGATGTTCTGACGGAACGGACCGATCCGGACCCGGGGATCAGCGGTTTTAGTATCACCGGATAGGCCAGGCCCGCGGGAAAAATTTGGCGCCGCGTTTTAAAAACGCGGCGCCATACGTCATTCCGATGACTGCTGCAGGGTCAGGCGCGGCGGCGTCCGCGGCGTCCGCGGCGCTCGCCGCCAGCGTTCGCATCCTCGCCGGTGCCATCGCTTTCAGAGGTGAAGGGGCCGAGCACCTCGACGATTTTCTCCAGCGCCGGAGCGTCGCCGCGCGGGCGGCTGTCCAGTGCGTCGCGCATGGAGCGCAGATGCGCCGGCATGGTGCCGCAGCAGCCGCCGATGATCTTGGCACCGGAGTCGCGCGCCATCACCGCATATTCACCCATCAGTTCCGGGGTGCCGTCGTAATGGATGTGGCCGTCGACATATTTCGGAATGCCGGCGTTGCCCTTGGAAATAATCGGGCGTTCAGTGCCTTGTGCGGCGAAGCCGAGCACGGTGCGCAGGATGTCGGAGGCGCCGGTGCCGCAGTTGGCGCCAAAGGCCAGAGGCGCATTTTCGAACTCTTCCACCAGCTGCGCCAGGTCTGAGGAGGTCACCCCCATCATGGTGCGGCCCGCGGTGTCAAAGCTCATGGTGCCGCACCAGGGCATGTCCGCCAGCTTGAAAGCCTCCGCTGCGGCGCGGAATTCTTCCGGGGCGGAAATGGTTTCCAGCCACAGCACATCGGCGCCGCCTTCCTTGAGGGCATCGGCCTGCTCGTGGAACATCTCAACCGCCAGGGCGTGGGACATCTCGCCGACCGGTTCGAAGATTTCGCCGGTTGGGCCGACGGAGCCGGCAACGGCGATCTTGCGCTCTGCCTTATCGGCAACCTCGCGGCCCAGTTCGGCGGCGATGCGGTTCAGCTCGCGCACCCGGCCCTGCGCGTCATGCAGTTTCAGGCGCGCGGCGGTGCCGCCAAAGCTGTTGGTCAGGAACAGGTCGCTGCCGGCATCCACCGATCCCTGGTAAAGCGCCAGGATTTTCTTGGGTTCATCGACGTTCCACAGCTCTGGCGCGTCGCCGGACTGCAGGCCCATGGCGAACAGGTTGGTGCCGGTCGCGCCATCCGCCAGCAGCACGTCTTTTGTTTCCAGAAGCTGTTTGAAAGTGTTTGTCATCGGTTGAGTCCCGTGTCAGCAGGCCGCCCCGGCGGACCGGGCGGCAAATTGGTCTGCTTCCCCTGTCTCACGCCGGGCGGGCAAGGGCAATTTCATTTTCTTCATCTTCATTATGAGAGTGCTGCCCGGCTGCCGCAAAGCCGCAGGCACAGGGGCGAATGCGGCGTGGCGCCACGAATTTCGCAACACACCGCGCGGAAAGTTCCGCAGGGGCAGTAAAGAAAATGGCGGAAACAGCCGTTGGCAGGCTTCAGTCTGCCTCGCTCAGGATTTGGTCCTTGGCCTGCGGCAGCAGTTCCGCGCGTTTCGCCCGGATTTCATCGGCAGAGGCTTTTCCTTCCAGCTCGCCTTCCAATTTGCGCACCACGTCCTCGTGGCCGGCTTCTTCCAGATCGGCTGCAACAACCGTTCCGGCAAAGGCATCAGCATCCTTGCCGCTCAGCCCCAGAAGGTTTGCGGCCCACAGGCCCAGCAGCTTGTTGCAGCGCGCCTGCGCATTGAACTGCATCTCCTCATCATGCGCGAACTTCGCTTCAAAGGCCTGCTCACGCTCGTCAAATGTCGTCATATCGCGTCCTCGTTTAACCTGTTGCACCCCTCTGTATGATAGGAGCATGATCCCGGTGCAGGGCAAGAAAAAACTGTTCCTTGCAAGGCCCTTGTGCTGCGGTGGGCAAGGTTCCGGGGGCTGCGCTGCGTCCCCGGGGGAAGGGAACGTCTTTCTGCGGGCAGGGGCGGCGTTCATCTCAGCCGTGCAGCACGCTTGCGGCTGAGGCCCCCTTGCACTATGAGAGCGGCACATCGCAGGGCCGGATTCCCGGCATTGACCCGAAAGGTTCCCAATGGCGCGTCGCAAGAAGATTTACGAAGGCAAGGCCAAGACTTTGTATGAGGGCCCCGAGCCCGGCACCATCGTGCAGTACTTCAAGGATGACGCCACCGCCTTCAACGCTGAAAAACACGACGTGATCGAGGGCAAGGGTGTCCTGAACAACATCCTGAGCGAGTTCTTCATGCTGGGGCTGGCGCAGATCGGCGTGCCGACCCATTTCCTGAAGCGCCTCAACATGCGCGAGCAGCTGGTGCGCAGCTGCGAAATCATTCCGCTGGAAGTGATCGTGCGCAACTATGCGGCCGGCTCGATCTCCAAGCGCCTGGGCATTGACGAGGGCACCCAGCTGCCGCGCCCAGTGGTGGAATACTGCTACAAGGACGACGCCCTGGGCGATCCGCTGGTCACCGAAGAGCACATCGCCGCCTTTGGCTGGGCCAGCCAGCAGGACATGGACGACATCCTGAGCCTGGCGCTGCGCGTGAACGACTTCCTGTCCGGTGTATTCCTGGCTGTGGGCATCCGTTTGGTCGACTTCAAGATCGAGATCGGCCGGATTTACGAGGGCGACTTCCAGCGCCTGGTGATCGCCGATGAGATCAGCCCGGACAGCTGCCGCCTGTGGGACATCAACACCGGCCAGAAGCTGGACAAGGATGTGTTCCGCCGCGATCTGGGCAGCCTGACCGACGCCTACAGCGAAGTGGCACGCCGCCTGGGCGTGATGCCGAACAATCCGCCCGCGCCGGGCAAGCCGACGCTGGTGAACTGAAATAGGGACCCGCAGCGCCTGCCGCGCTGCGGGTCTTTGAGTATTTTTGGAAAGATGAAGCCCGGCAGGGCTTCGCCATCGAAAACCTGAGGGATGATGCGATGAAGGCACGGGTGCATGTGATGCTGAAGAACGGGGTTCTGGATCCGCAGGGCGAGGCTGTGCGCCACGCGCTTGGCGCTCTGGGCTTTGACAAGGTCGAAGGCGTGCGTCAGGGCAAGGTGATTGACCTGGATCTGGCCGAAGGCGCCACCGAGGCCGATGTGACCGCGATGTGCGAGAAGCTGCTGGCCAACACCGTGATCGAATCCTACAGCATCGAGATGGCCTGATGAAGGCGGCGGTAGTAGTCTTCCCGGGTTCGAACTGCGACCGCGATCTGGCGGTGGCGTTTGAACAGGCCGGTTTCGACGTGTCGATGGTCTGGCACAAGGACAGCGCGCTGCCCGAGGGCGTGGACATCGTCGGCGTGCCGGGCGGTTTTTCCTATGGCGATTACCTGCGCTGCGGCGCCATCGCGGCGCAATCGCCGATCTGCAAGGCGGTGATCGCGCACGCGGACCGCGGCGGCTATGCCATCGGCGTTTGCAACGGCTTTCAGATCCTGACCGAAACCGGCGTTCTGCCGGGCGCACTGCTGCGCAATGCGGGGCTGAAGTACATCTGCCGCACCGTGAACCTGAAGGTGACAACGTCCGAGAGCGTCTTTACCCAAGGTTACAACGCCGGTGATGTGATCGGCGTGCCGATTGCCCACCACGACGGCAACTACTTTGCCGATGCGGACACGGTGAAGGCACTGCAGGACCAGGACCGGGTGGCCTTTACCTATGAGGACAACCCCAACGGGTCTGTTGCGGATATCGCGGGCATTCTGTCGGAAAACCGCCGTGTTCTCGGCATGATGCCGCACCCGGAACGGGCGGCGGACGAGGGCCATGGCGGCACCGACGGCGCGGCAGTCTTCCGCGCATTGGCGGGAATGGTCACCGCTGCGTGACTTGAGGATAAGCGGCGGCGGTCATAGGGTAAGTCTATGACCGCGCCGCGAAATGATTTGAGCAAACCCGAACCCAGAACGCGTTCCCGCACGATTTCCTGGCGGGCGCGGCTGGCGCTTGTGCTGTTCATGGCGGTGGCGGCTGTCACGGTCTGGACCACCAATCGGGCGCTGACCCACCGGTTCACCGAAAGCACCCGCAACCGGGCAGAGCTGCGGCTGGCGCTTTATTCCGGCAACCTGCTGAGCGAGCTGCGCCAGCATGCCATCGTGCCGCAGCTGCTGGCCCGCGACCAGACGCTGATCTCGGCGTTGCAATCCAGCGACTTCTCCCTGTCCACCCAGCGGCTGATATCCTTTGTTGACGAAATCGGGGCCGCCTCGATCATGCTGCTGGCGCAGGACGGGCGCACAGTGGCGGCCACCGACCGCAACCGGCTGGGAGAGAGTCACCGCAACGCGGCCTATTTTGTCGATGCGGTGCGCGCCAAGTCGACGGTGTTCTCGGTGATCCCGCGCGAGGTGGGCGGCTACCGCTTTACGTATTCGCGGCGGATAATCGACGCGACCGGCGTGCTGGGTGCAATTGTGGTCGAGGTCGACCTGCAGAAATTCGAACGCGCCTGGGCGGGGATTTCAGACGCGGTGCTGGTCACCGACAGCACCGGCAACATCATCCTTGCAACCGAGGCACGCTGGCGCGGCCTGAAAGAAACCGACGCGCTGACCCTGCAGACGCCGGAGGGGGCCATTCAGCGGGCGATCCGTGCCACCACTGACTGGACGGCGCTGCCGCCCGATGCCTACCTGCAGGGCGAGGCGGTGATGCGGCTGGAAACGCGGGTGCCGTTTCAGGGCTGGCGCATGGCGACCTTCACCACCTATTCCTCTGTCCGCGAGCGGGTGAATGCGGTGCTGGCGCTGGAGATTATGGGATTCGCCATCCTTCTGGCACTGGCGTTCTACTTTCTCAGCCGCAAGACCGCGCTGCGGATGGCGCTCTTTCAGCGCGAGTCGGCAGAGCTTCGCGTATTGAACGCTCGCCTGCAGCGGGAAATTGCCGAGCGGGAACGCATGCAAAAGACCCTTGCTGTGGCCGAGCAGAGCCTGGCGCAAAGCTCCAAACTGGCCGCCTTGGGCGAGATGTCCGCGGCTGTCAGCCACGAGCTGAACCAGCCGCTGGCGGCAATGAAAACCTATCTGGCCGGCGCCCGGCTGCTGCTGAACCGGAACCGCCCGGACGAGGCGCTGGCCTCCTTCGGGCGCATTGATGATCTGATCGAGCGGATGGGCGCGATCACGCGCCAGCTCAAGTCGTATGCGCGCAAGGGCGGCGATGCGTTCAGCCCTGTAAACTTGGGTGATGCGCTGGCTTCCAGCCTGTCGATGATGGAGCCGCAGCTGCGCCAGCGGCATGTGAAAATAACCCGCATCCTGCCGGAAGAACCTGTTATGGTGATGGGCGACCGGATGCGGCTGGAGCAGGTGATGGTCAACCTCTTGCGCAATGCGCTGGACGCCACCAAATCAGTGGCCGACCCGGAGGTGGAGATCCTGCTGGCGGCGGGTGAGACGGCAACCTTGTCGGTGCGTGACAATGGGATGGGTATCAAGGACTTCGACAACCTGTTTGAACCTTTTTACACCACCAAGCAGCCCGGCGACGGGGTTGGATTGGGGCTTGCCATCTCCTCGGGGATCGTCAACGACCTTGGGGGACGGCTGACCGCCCGCAACGGGCAGAACGGCGGGGCGGTCTTTGAAATGCAATTGCCGGTCCTGGTGGACGGTATCGAAGCTGCCGAATAGGCGGCGCGGAGTGATTAGGAGTGAACGCGCATGGCCCAGGCTATGAAAATCGCGATCGTGGACGACGAACAGGATATGCGGCAGTCGATCAGCCAGTGGCTGGCACTGTCAGGCTATGACACGGAGACCTTCTCCAGCGCGGAAGAGGCGCTCAAGGTCCTGGGGCCGGATTACCCGGGCATCGTGATCTCTGACATCAAGATGCCGGGCATGGACGGGATGCAGTTCCTGAAGAAGCTGATGGGCAGCGACAGCGCTTTGCCGGTGATCATGATCACCGGCCACGGTGACGTGCCGATGGCGGTGGAGGCGATGCGCGTCGGCGCTTTCGATTTCCTGGAAAAGCCCTTCAACCCTGACCGCATGTCGGAGCTGGCCAAGCGCGCAACCGGCGCCCGCCGCCTGACGCTCGACAACCGTGCGCTGCGCCGCGAATTGTCCGACGGCGGCCAGATCATGAAAAAGCTGATCGGCCAAAGCCCGGTGATGGAGCGCCTGCGCGAAGATATTCTGGATCTGGGACAGGCTGACGGCCATGTGCTGATCGACGGCGAGACCGGCACCGGCAAGACGCTGGTGGCCCACGCGCTGCACGCGGTTGGCAGCCGGGCAGGCAAGAAGTTCGTGCTGATTTCCTGTGCCGCACTGGAGGAAGAGGCGCTGGCCAAGCGCCTGTTCGGCCCGATGCTGCCGGAAGACAGCATGCTGCCCGCAGTCGAGGAAGCCCGCGGCGGCACGCTGGTGCTGGAAGACATCGACGCGCTGTCGGAAACCCTGCAGGCCAAGCTGCTGAGTGTAATCAACGAACAGGGCACCCCGGCTGAAACCCGGATTGTCGCGATCTCCAACCTGCAGGAAGCGGGCAAGACCTGCGAAGATGCGCTGCGCCCGGATCTGTTCTACCGGCTGGCGGCGTTGCGCATCACCGTGCCGCCGCTGCGCCAGCGGGGTGAGGATATCCTGACCCTGTTCACCCGACTCAGCGAGCAGTTTTCCGAGGAATACGGCTGCGATGCGCCGCAGGTGAGCGCCCAGGAGGCCGCGCAGCTGCTGCAGGCGCCCTGGCCGGGCAACGTGCGCCAGCTGATCAACATCGCCGAACGTGCGGTGCTGCAGTCGCGCCGCGGCTCCGGCACCATCGCATCGCTCCTGATGTCCGATCACGAGGAGATGCAGCCGGTGATGACCACCGAGGGCAAGCCGCTGAAGGAATATGTGGAAGCGTTTGAGCGGATGCTGATCGACAACACCATGCGCCGCCACAAGGGCTCGATCGCCAGCGTGATGGATGAGCTGTGCCTGCCGCGCCGGACCCTGAACGAGAAAATGGCGAAATACGGCCTGCAGCGCTCGGATTATCTGGCCTGAACTGGCAGCAGCCGTTTCCCGGGGCGGGAAACGTCCCGGAAAACACGTGCTTTCCGAGCTGGAATTCGTGCCGAATTCAGCGGCTCCGCGGGAAAACTAACCTGAAATTAACGGCTTGCCTGATAGGGGCAGGCCGTTTGCATTTTCAGGCCCCGTGGTGACGAATGTCCATTGTCATTACCTATCCACAGGCCTTATGCTGGCGCAACGGGCTGGAAACCGGCATTTGGTTCCGCCCGTTCTGATGAGTTTCGCTGGCTTCAGCTTTTGTCCGGCAAGATCCGAGAAAGCTGCAGCCAGACCGATTGGCCCCCTTGACCCAAGGGGGCAGTTTAGCGCCCAAGCCGGAAATCAAGCCGGTGCAGGGATAACAAGGCAGGCACGGGCACACCCCGTCTGCCGGAGAAGAACCGCGATGACGCGCGCGAGAGCGAAGAGCACTGAGGCAGGAAGGCCGGGCACAGCCCCCGGGACCACCTGCTGCACCGCGCCGTCCATTATCGCCCTGACAAGACACCACCCGAAACGCGCGCGGCCGCCTGGAAGCAGGAGGCTTGCGGGCGCACAGGGCAGGTGCACCAAGGACCCATGGCTAAGAAGATGCTTATTGACGCCACCCACGCGGAAGAGACCCGCGTTGTGGTGGTCGATGGAAACAAGGTTGAGGAATTTGACTTTGAATCCGAAAACAAACGCCAGCTTGCTGGCAACATCTACCTCGCAAAAGTAACCCGCGTAGAACCGTCCCTGCAGGCGGCCTTTGTGGACTATGGCGGAAACCGCCATGGTTTCTTGGCGTTTTCCGAGATTCACCCGGATTACTACCAGATCCCCGTCGCGGACCGTGAGGCCCTGATGGAGGAAGAGCGCGCCTATGCCGAGGCGATGCGCGCCCGTGATGAGGACGAGGAAGAGAAACCGGCCAAGCCCAAGCGCTCGCGCCGTTCCAAATCCTCTGCCAAGGCAGCCAAGGCATCGTCCAAGGATGCGGTGGAAACCAAAGAGGTCGAGGCCACTGAACCGGCGGCTGGCGAAATCGCCGGCATGGAAACCATTGACCTGACCGACAGCACTGAGGCTGCGGACGTCCCGGCAGAGCTGGCCGAGGTGCCGGAAGGTTCCTCGCCGATGGAGCGTGTCGCCGAGACCCCGGTTGAAGAACCGGAAGAAGGTGAGGCTGCTGAAACCGCGCCAGCAGCGGAAGCGGAAGAGCCTGCTGCCGCAGCGGTTGAAACTGCTGAAGACGTTCCGGCTGAAGAAGCCACAGCTGAGGCAAGCGAAGAAAGCGGCTCCGAAACAGAGGCCGAAACCGCCTCTGCGGATGCTGAAACGTCTGCCGAGGAAGCCAAGGGCGCTGCTGACAGCGACGAGGATGGCGACGACGACGGTGAAACCAGCCGCGCTGATGCCACCTCGAAGGACGAAAGCATCGAGTCGGTTGCCGACGAGGACGACAGCGAGGACATCCGTCCGCCGCGCAAACCGCGTCCGCGCCGCTACAAGATCCAGGAAGTGATCAAGGTGCGCCAGGTACTGCTGGTGCAGGTCGTCAAAGAAGAGCGCGGCAACAAGGGCGCAGCGCTGACCACCTATTTGTCGCTGGCCGGCCGCTACTGCGTGCTGATGCCCAACACCGCCCGCGGCGGCGGCATCTCCCGCAAGATCACCAACGCAGCCGACCGCAAGAAACTGAAGGACATTGCAACCGAACTGGACGTGCCGACCGGCGCGGGCCTGATCGTGCGCACCGCCGGTGCCAAGCGTACCAAGTCCGAGATCAAGCGCGACTATGAATACCTGCAGCGCCTGTGGGAGCAGATCCGCGAGCTGACGCTGAAATCCATCGCGCCGGCCAAGATCTATGAAGAAGGCGACCTGATCAAACGCTCGATCCGCGACCTCTACAGCCGCGAGATCGACGAGGTTCTGGTGGAAGGCGACCGCGGCTACCGCATCGCCAAGGACTTCATGAAGATGATCATGCCGTCCCATGCCAAGAACGTGAAGCACTACCAGGACGGGCTGCCGCTGTTTGCGCGCTTCCAGGTGGAAAGCTATCTGGCGGGTATGTTCAACCCAACGGTTCAGCTGAAGTCCGGCGGCTACATCGTGATCGGCGTGACCGAGGCGCTGGTGGCGATCGACGTGAACTCCGGCCGCGCCACCAAGGAAGGCTCGATCGAGGAAACCGCGCTCAAGACCAACCTGGAGGCCGCCGAAGAGGTGGCCCGCCAGCTGCGCCTGCGTGACCTCGCCGGCCTGATCGTCATCGACTTCATCGACATGGACGAGCGTAAGAACAACGCCGCCGTCGAAAAGCGCATGAAGGACAAGCTGAAGACCGATCGCGCCCGTATCCAGGTGGGCCGGATCTCCGGATTTGGCCTGATGGAAATGTCGCGTCAGCGCCTGCGCCCCGGCATGATCGAGGCAACCACCGCGCCGTGCCCGCATTGCCATGGCACCGGCCTGATCCGCTCCGACGATTCGATGGCGCTGTCGATCCTGCGCCAGATCGAGGAAGAGGGCACCCGCCGCCGTTCGCGCGAAGTTCTGGTGCGCTGCCCGGTCTCCATCGCCAACTTCCTGATGAACCAGAAGCGCGAGCACATCGCCCAGATCGAGGCGCGGTATGGCCTGTCCGTGCGCATCGAAGGCGACGCGCATCTGGTCAGCCCGGACTTTGTGCTGGAGAAGTTCAAGACCGCGTCGCGTACCGTTCCGGCGGCAACTGCACCTGTGGTTTCTGTGGATACTTCGATCATGGATCAGGTGGACGCGGAAGAGACCAAGCAGGACGAGGAAGAGAGTGCTGCTGTGTCCGAAGCGGAAGCGCCTGAAGACACATCTCAGGATGACAAGCCCAAGCGCAAGCGCCGCCGCCGCCGCCGCCGGAAGGGCGGCAATGGCGAGCAGTCTCAGAATGGCGAGACCGGCGAGACCGGTGAAGAGGCATCCGAGGATCAGGAGCAGCCCAAGGAAGAGGCCGCAGAGGCATCTGAGGCTGCTGTTGAAGGCGAGGAAGCCCCGGCGGAAGAGGTGAAGGAGAAGAAGCGCTCCCGTACCCGCACCCGTTCGCGCAAGCCGAAGACCAAACCCGCAGAGGCGGAAACCACGGCAGGTGAGGAAGCCGCTGCTGACGCTGCAGAGGCCCCGACGGAAGCTGCAGAGGATGCTGTTGCGGCTGTCGAAACTGCCGGTGCTGGTGAAGCAGCCGCGCAGGAAGCAGAAGCTCCGGTGGCGGAAACCGCAGAAGAGGCTCCGGCGGAAGCTGAAGCCGCCCCTGCCGAAGAAGCCGCTGCTGAGGCGGAAGAGGCTGCTGCAGAGACTGTTGGCGGCACACCAGAGGAAGCCGTTTCTGAAGAAGCTGAGGCTGAGCCTGCGGCAGAAGAACCTGTTGCGGAAGAACCCGCTGCGGAAGAGGCAGTAACGGAGGAAACCGAAGCTGCCGAGCCTGCGCCAGCGGTCGAAGAAAAACAGCCTGAGCCTGCCATGGCCGGTGCTGAGGCGGCGCCGGAACCGGCATCACCGCCCAAGCCCAAACGCCGCGGCTGGTGGTCGATGGGCAGCTGAAGCCGGCATATGATTCTGGGGAAGGCAGGCCGTTTGGCCTGCCTTTCTTTTTGTGCGCTCTATTGATTGCGGCAGCCGTTTTCCGGCGCGGAAAACGACCCGGAAAACACGCGTTTTCCGAGCCGGAATTCGGGCGGAATTCCGGTTCCTTCGGTTAAAAGTCTCAACTCTCTCCGGGGTTAGCCGCCCTTGCGGATCAAATAGATCTGGTGGCCGGTGCCGGTGCTGTGGCCAAGAAATTCATGACCCGCCTCATTGCAGAAATGCGGCACGTCAATCACGGCTGCAGGGTCATCCGCCAGCAGTTCCAGAATCTGGCCGGGCTGCAGCGATTTCAGCCGCTTGCGGGCCTTCAGGACGGGCAGGGGGCAAAGCAGCCCGATTGCGTCAACGGTCTCTTTGATCTCGGTCATGGTGTGCAGATAAGCGGGATGTTTCATGCTGTCCACAAGGATGTGACCAGCCGTCCCCGTGACGTTGGTCCGCGGCTGGCATAAGTGTTGGAACATGTTTGGAATCGAGATCATCGACGCAGGGCTGCTCCCTGCCATGCTGGTGGCGCTGCTGGGCGGCGTGATCAGTTTCCTGTCGCCCTGCGTGCTGCCGATTGTGCCGCCTTACCTGGCCTATATGAGCGGTGTCACCATCGGCGAAATGCAGGGCACTGTCGCCGCGCGCCGCAAGGCAATCATCGCCGCGCTGTTCTTTGTTCTCGGGCTGTCCACGGTGTTTCTGCTGCTCGGTTTCACCGCCTCAGCTTTTGGCGCGTTTGTGCTGAAAAATCAGGAGCTTTTCGCGCAGGTCTCAGGCGTCGTTGTGATCGTGTTCGGCCTGCATTTCCTGTCGGTATTCCGCATCCCCCTGCTGGACCGCGAGGCGCGGATGGAAGCGGGCGAGTCGGGTGGTTCCGCGCTCGGCGCCTATGTTCTGGGTCTGGCCTTTGCCTTTGGCTGGACGCCCTGCATCGGCCCGCAATTGGGGGCGATCCTGTCGCTGGCGGCATCGGAAGCCTCGGTCAGCCGCGGCACCATCCTGCTGGGCGTTTATGCCGCGGGGCTGGGGGTGCCCTTCCTGCTGGCGGCGATGTTCCTCAACCGGTCGATGACACTGATGAACAAAATGAAGCGCCACATGGGGCTGATCGAAAAAGTGATGGGCGGACTGCTGCTGTTTGTCGGCATCATGCTGGTCACCGGCTTGTTCACCACCTTCTCCTGGTGGCTGCTGGAAACGTTCCCGGCGCTGGCAGCACTGGGCTGAGACCAAACGATGCGAGGGGCCTTCGGGCCCCTTTTTCTTGAACCTTCCGGGCCTTACTCTTGCCGGATTGCGCTGCTAGTCTGCCCGCAGAATGGCAGAGCAGGTCAGCGTGGAAGAAAGCGGTTCCAATCCCCAGCAGGTGCGCAGGCGGCGGGTGTTCTACATCCCCGGCTATGACCCGATTCATCCGCGACGCTACCGGGAACTGTACCGCAAGGAAGGCGCCGCGCAGGCGGGGATTTCCGGCTACAGCCTGACGCTCTCTCCGAAACAGACCAAAGGCCCCTATGGATGGCATGTTGCCGCGGAGATGGGCGGGCAGCGGACCGAGGCGGACGTTGAGGTGCTGGTCTGGTCCGACATCGTGCGCGGCAGCATGGAGTCGTCGATTCCGGGCACCTACTGGCAATTGGTGCGGACCGCCTGGATCTATACTTCAACCGGCGCGCTGCGGCGGCTGATGCGGTTGCGCAAGGGGCCGGTGATCGCGGCACTCTATCCGGTCGGGATGCTGCTGCTGCAGGCGCTGCTGGCACTGCTGCTGGCCTGGGGCGTGGCCCATGCAATTGGCATTCTTGCCGGTCTGGCCAGCCTTGGCAGCCCGTTGGCCGCACTCATTGGATGGGCCCTGGGCCTTGGCGCTGGCTATGCGCTGCTGCGCTGGTTCAAGAAACGCGATGGCAAGTTCTTTGCCTATTACCTGATGCATGACTATGCCCATTCGGCTGCATCGCGGGGCGCCATCCCGCCCGAAATGGAAGCGCGGATGGACAAATTCCGCACCTTGATCCGCGAGGCGCTGGACGACCGGGGACTGGATGAAGTGCTGGTTGTCGGCCATTCCTCCGGCGCGCATCTTGGCGTTTCAGTGCTGGCGGACCTGGTCCGGGAAGGGCTGCCGCCGGAACGGCCGGTCCTGGGGTTCCTGACATTGGGGCAGGTGGTGCCAATGGTCTCTTTCCTGCCGCGGGCACGGCGGCTGCGAACCGATCTGAAATACCTGTGCCAGCGCGAGGAGCTGGCCTGGGTGGATGTCACCGCGCCCGGTGACGGCTGTGCCTTTGCGCTCTGCGATCCGGTGGCGGTCAGCGGTGTGGCCCCGGAGGGCAAGCGCTGGCCGCTGGTGTTCTCGGCAGCCTTTACCCAAACCCTCAGCCCGGCGCGCTGGAAGGAGTTACGCTGGCGCTTCTTCCGGCTGCATTTTCAGTATCTCTGCGCCTTTGACCGGCCCGGCGACTATGATTATTTCCGCATCACTGCCGGGCCGCTGACGCTGGCGGAACGCTACAGGGACCGCAAGCCCTCCCGGTCACGTATCGACGTGCCGGTCTCGAAATTCACGTCGGTGGCCGCGGAATGAACCAGGCATTGCCGCCGAAACCGCCTGCACGGCCGGACCGGGTGTCATTGTGGCGCTATATAAGGCTGTTCCGCCAGGACATCCTCTCGGCCCAGCCTGCAAAGCTCTACCGCGCCTGGATGGCAGAGTTCCGCACGCCCTTCTTCCGTTCTTTTCTCGTCAACCAGCCGGAGCTGGTGAAGCTGCTGCTGAAAGAGCGTCCGGACGATTTCCCCAAATCGGACCGTATTGCCGAGGGGCTGAAGCCCTTGCTGGGAAATTCGGTGTTCCTGACCAATGGCGAGGCCTGGAAGCGGCAGCGGCGGATCATCGACCCGGCCTTTGAAGGCGGCAGGCTGAAGGACACCTTTCCAGCAATGCGTGCGGCGGCTGAGGCCGCAGTGACGCGCCTGGAAGGGCGGCAGGGACCGGTGGAGATCGAAGAGGAAACCTCGCACGCGGCAGCGGATGTGATTTTCCGCACGCTGTTTTCTATCCCGATAGAGCATGAGGTGGCGGGGAAGGTCTTTACCCGTTTCCGCGACTATCAGCGCAGCCAGCCCTTGCTGAACCTAGCGGCCTTTGTGCCGCTGCCGCGCTGGATGCCGCGGTTCTTCCGCGGCGGCACCCGCCGGAACGCGGCGGAAATCCGGGCGCTGATTGCACAGCTGACGTCCGACCGCATGGCGGCAATCGAGGCAGGAACAGCGCCGGATGATCTGGCGACCAAAATCATGACCACCCGTGACCCGGATACCGGCAGCACCTTTGATGCGGGCGAGATGGTGGACCAGGTCGCGATCTTCTTTCTGGCCGGCCATGAAACCAGCGCCTCGGCCCTGGCCTGGGCGCTGTACCTGATGGCGCTGTACCCGGACTGGCAGGAGAAAGTGGCGGAAGAGGCGGCCGCGCTGGAGGATGACAGTTTTGCAGCGGTGTCAAAGCTGAAGATCAGCCGCGATGTGTTTCGCGAAACCCTGCGGCTCTACCCGCCGGTGCCAATGATGGTGCGCGAAGCCGCCTGTCCGGAACGGTTCAGGGATCGCCATGTGCCGAAAGGCGCGCAGATGGTGCTGAGCCCCTGGCATCTGCACCGGCATGAGCGCCTGTGGGACAATCCGGACGGGTTTGATCCAGCTCGCTGGGGAACGGAGAACGGCAAGCAATGCCAGCGCGACGCCTATATTCCGTTTTCAGCAGGCTCCCGGGTCTGCACCGGGGCAGGGTTCGCCATGGTGGAAGGGCCGCTGATCCTGTCGATGATCCTGCGCCGGTTCCGGATTGAGCCGGTGGCAAGCAGGACGCCGGTTCCCGTGGCGCATCTGACAGTGCGGTCGAAGAACGGGATCTGGCTACAGCTGATCAAAAGATAGCCAAGAAAATTCGAATTTTCTTGGCAAATTTCTTCGAAGAAATTTGCGTCACTGAATGATACGCACGGCATCCTGATTGCAGAAGATGACAACCTGGCCTGCATTCTCCACGGCGTGATAACCGCGGCGTTTCAACTCGAACCGGAAACGGTCCCAGCCAAGCAGCCGTTCAATGTCACGTTTCTTGCGGCGGACCACACCCCCCTTTGCAGCAGCTTGGGACTGAAAAAGCTGCTGCAGCCAAGCATCTGCTGAAAGAGGAGCGGGCATCGTCATCCCGCAAGTGTCCGGGATCGTGGTTAATGCCCTCTTAACCGGCGCAGCACAAACAGCCGGATCGCGGAGGCCAGGCCGCAGTCTTCACCGCGGGTTTCATCAATTTCGGCTGCCAAGTCGTTGATTGCGCGGTCTTCCTGTGCGGCGATCTCGCGGAAGGCATCCCAAAAGTCATCCTCCAGCGACACCGAGGTCCGGTGCCCGCGCAAGGTCAGGGAATGCTTCTTGGGGCGCCCGGTCATTCGTCGCGCTTGTGATCGTCCAGGCGTTGGGCGTCCTGGTCATTGCGCGCCTTGTCCAGGTCTTTCTCTGCCTTGGTCCGCCCGAAGGTCACGGCGTTCCGGTCAGCGCGGGCCTTTTTCTCGGCCCGCGCTTTTTCTTTTCTGTACCGGTTCAGATTGACCGGCTTGCCCATCAGTCCTTGGGCCCGATCATCTGCTCGGGGCGAACCACGGCGTCAAAGGTTGCTTCGTCCACGAAGCCGAGCGCAATTGCCTCTTCCTTTAGCGTGGTGCCGTTTTTGTGGGCGGTTTTGGCGACCTTGGTGGCGTTGTCATAACCGATGGTGGGCGCCAGTGCAGTGACCAGCATCAGCGACTCCTTCATCAGCTTGTCGATGCGTGGCTCATTGGCCTGGATGCCGTTCAGCATCCGCTCGGTAAAGCTGTCCGCGGCGTCGCCCAAGAGCTGGATCGACTGCAGCAGATTATAGGACATCATCGGGTTGTAGACGTTCAACTCGAAGTGCCCTTGCGAGCCTGCAAACTTGATCGCCGCGTCATTACCCATCACATGCGCTGCCACCTGGGTCAGTGCCTCTGCCTGGGTCGGGTTCACCTTGCCCGGCATGATTGAGGAGCCCGGTTCGTTTTCCGGCAGGATCAGCTCGCCCAGGCCAGAGCGCGGGCCGGAGCCGAGGAAGCGGATGTCGTTGGCGATCTTGTAGCAGCTGCCCGCAATGGTCGCGAGCGCGCCGGACAGGAACACCATGGCGTCATGGGCGGCCAGCGCCTCGAACTTGTTGGGGGCGGTGACAAAGGGCAGGCCGGTGATTTCTGCCATGTTGGCGGCCACGGTCTCTCCCCAGCCTTTCTGGGTGTTGAGACCGGTGCCGACAGCGGTGCCGCCCTGTGCCAGTTCATAGATGCCGGGCATTGCCGCCTCGACCCGTGCCAGGCCCTGGCGGATCTGGTGCGCATAGCCGCCGAATTCCTGACCCAGGGTCAGCGGGGTGGCGTCCTGAGTGTGGGTCCGGCCGATTTTGATAATGTCCTTGAACTCTTCCGCCTTGGCCTCCAGCCCTTCAGCCAGTTTGGTCAGGCCCGGCACCAGCACGTCGCGCACGGACATCGCGGTGGCGATATGCATGGCGGTGGGGAAGGTGTCGTTGGAAGACTGGCCCATGTTGCAGTGATCGTTCGGGTGCACCGGATCCTTGGAGCCGATGGTGCCGCCCAGGATTTCGATTGCGCGGTTGGCGATCACTTCGTTGGAGTTCATGTTGGACTGGGTGCCGGAGCCGGTCTGCCAGACCACCAGCGGGAAGTTGTCGTCGAACTTGCCCTCAATCACCTCGCCCGCGGCCTGGATCACCGCATCGGCGATTGTCGCGTCCAGCTTGCCAGAGGCCTTGTTGGCCATGGCGCAGGCCTGTTTGATCACGCCAAGCGCGCGCACGATTGCCACCGGCTGCTTTTCCCAGCCGATCGGGAAGTTCATGATCGAGCGCTGGGTCTGCGCGCCCCAGTATTTCTCTGCCGGGACTTCAAGCGGGCCAAAACTGTCGGTTTCGGTGCGGGTTGCGGACATCCGTCTGTTTCTCCGTTGAGTATGCGATTGTATGCCGTTTAGCCTGTGCCGGGCGAGGGCGCAATTGGCCAGTTGCGCGCAGCATAGCCAAAAGGGCCGCAAGGTATAGTGTTGAATTGGCGCAATCCCGTGCGTGCCATTGTTCGGGAACATGCTATGCTTAAACTGCGGGAAACGGGTTTTGCCGTATCCGGAAAGGAAATGAATGTGCCAATCCGCTTGTCTCTTGAAATGTCATTGAAATCCCTTGCCGCTTTGCTTTTAGCGGGCGGAATTCTCGCGGCTGCAGCAGGGCAGGGGATTGCAGCCGGAATTGCGCAGTTTGCAGGCGAGTATTCCGGCAGTGTCGAAATCGTCAAGGCTGACGGCGACACCGATCCGCGCGATATGAGCGTGGTGATCCGCGAGATGAAAAAAGGGTTCACCATCAAATGGACCTCCACGACGGAGCGGGACGACGGCAGCAGGAAATCCAAAACTTACGAGATTGAATTCCAGACGTCCCGGCGCGACGGTGTCTATTCAGCAGCAATGAAGCGGAATGTATTCGGCCACGAGGTGCCGCTGGATCCGATGGAAGGTGAGCCCTTTGTATGGGGGCGGATCACCGGTGACACTCTGACTGTGTTCTCGCTGTTCATACATCCGAACGGTGATTACGAGATGCAGCAGTACGACCGCACGCTCGCGGAGGGCGGGCTGGATCTGGTCTATATATCGCGCCTGAACGGGGAGCCGAAGCGGCAGCTGCAGACATTCCTCACCCGGCACTGAGATCTGTTCTTGTCCCGCAAACAAAAAGGCAGCCTGCCAGGCTGCCTTGATCGGGGGGGACTGCAGGTGCAGTCTATTTGCGGAAACTGTCGAGGGACACCACGTCCGCGTCCTTTTTCTTGGGTTCCGGCTGATCTTCGGCGCTGAGCGGGTCTTCCTCTGCGTCCGGCTCTGCGGAATAGCCTTCCCCGTCTTCGTCGGCGCTTTCGAACCGCAGCCCGAACTCCACCGAGGGATCCACAAAAGTCCGGATCGCATCATATGGAATGTAGAGCGGCTCGGGTGAATCGCCAAAGTTCAGAGTGACCGCAAAGCCGTCTTCGTCCACGGTCAGATTGTCGAACCAATGCTGCATGACCACGGTCATTTCGCCGGGGTAGCGGTCAGACAGCCAGTCGGCCAATTCAACATCCGGGTGGGCCGTATCGAAGGTGATGAAAAAGTGATGGTTGCCGGGCAAGCCATTCTCGGAGATGTCCTGCAGCACGGTCCGGATCAGGCCGCGCATGGCAGAGTGCATCAGGTTGCCATAGTCGATTTCACGGGACATGCAGTCACCCTTTGTTCATTTGCCGTTAAGCATAGGAGATTCTGCTGGAAACAAAAGAGCAGCCTTGTCGGCTGCTCAAATATTTTTGCCGCGGCGGAAGATTGGAGAAGCGCTGCAGTCAGCTGATTGCAAACGGGAATTCGGAAACGGCCAGGCCTGCCGCTGCCATCACTGCCAGCAGCAGCAGCATATTGCCGCGCACTGCCAGGGCCGCGAGCGGGGCAAGCAGAACCAGCACCACGGCCGGGGTGTTCATGCTGCTCCAGACAGGTGCGGGAATGTGCAGGATGCCGGCGTCGAAGGTTCTTGTTTCGGCAAATGCGACATGGATCAAAAACCACACCGACAGGTTCAGAATGACACCGGCCACCGTGGCCGTCACCGCCTTCAGCGCCATCCCCAGCCGCGGGTGCGATGCGATGCGCTCCACATAGGGCGCAGCGGCAAAGATCCACAGGAAGCAGGGCATGAAGGTGGCCCAAAGCGCAACCGCGCCGGCAGCGAGGAACAGGCCGGAACCGCCCGCCTGCAGTCCTGACAGCATGGCAACGAACTGGGTAACCAGGATCAGCGGGCCGGGGGTGGTTTCCGCCAGCCCCAGCGCGTCGATCATCTGGCCCGCGCTGATCCAGCCGAACTGGCTGACCACGGTCTGGCTGATATAGGCCAGCACTGCGTAGGCCCCGCCAAAGGTGACAACCGCCAGTTTTGAGAAGAACCAGCCGATGTCGGCCAGGAACGCTGCTCCGCCCAGGCTCAGGGCGATCAGCGGCAGCAGCCACAATGCGCCCCACACCAGGATGGCTTGTGCGGTACTGCCATTGCGTGCAGGCGGGTTCGGTGACGGTGCCGCCGTGTTCCCGTCCTTGCGCATCAGTCCCAGGCAGCCGGCGGTCAGAACAACCAGCGGAAACGGCAGGTTCAGCAAGAACAGCGCTGCAAACCCGAAACCCGCCAGAGACCAATCCAGAGGATGTTTCAACGCCTTTCCTGCAAGGCGGCGAAGCGCCTGGAGAATGATGACCACCACAGCTGCTTTTATTCCTAGAAACGCAGACTGAACCGCGGGCAGGGTGCCGTATTGTGCATAGAGCCAGACCAGCGCTGCTATAACGGCCGCCCCTGGCAGCACGAACAAAAGGCCCGCCAGCAGTCCGCCAGCGGTGCCGCGCATCCGCCAGCCTGTATAGGTGGCCAGCTGCATCGCCTCCGGCCCTGGCAGCAGCATGCAAAAGGACAGACCGCGCAGGAAGCTTTCCTCGCTCAGCCAGGGCCTGTCTTCAACCAGTTCCTTGTGCATAACCGCAATCTGGGCCGCTGGGCCGCCAAAGCTGAGCACGCCAATGCGTCCGAAAACACGGAACATCTCCGTCCAGGAGGGCTGACTCATGATTTCCGGTCCGCGGGCCAGTCATGACCTTCGCCGCGCCCGTCGCGGGCCCAGCGGTGTAGCGCGTCATACAATGTCATGCCTGCCTCAAGCTGCTGGTGGTCGTCTTTATACTGGCGCGACAGGCCCACCGAGACAGCCAAAAGCCCTGCCGCCTCCGGTGCTAGATCATGCCGGTTGGTGTCGGCGCCTCTCACAACGCAGGCCAGCGTGTCAAGCGCCGGGGTTCTGAGCCCGAATTCGTCCAGCATGGTGTCAAAGGTGCAAAACTCATTCCTGTGCGACCAGAAAACGCCCTCAACATCAAAAGGGGTGGCGCCGAAGCGTTCTGCCACGCCAGCAACTTCTGATGGCGCCACAAACAGGAAACGGGCCTGGGCGTCCACAAAGCGGCGGATCAGCCAGGGGCAGGCGATGCGGTCGATCTTGGGACGGTGGCGGGTCACCCACAGGGTGCTGCCGCCAACCGGCGCGGGCAGGGCGCTGGCGGGAATGCGCGGCGCGCCTTTGTGGCCGCGCCAGCCATACATGCCGCCCTGCAGATACTCAGCCTCTATCCCGTCATTGCGCAGCCAAGCGGCAACGCCTTGCGACAGTTTCAGGCCTTTCTGGCAGATCACCACACAGGGCCTCCCGCCGAGGCGAGCCTCGAGGCTTTCGATTTCGGTATGGGGATGGCGGAAGGAACCGGGAATCAGAAAGGGGTCTTCGGCAAAGTCTTCATCGGTGCAGATATCCGTAAGAACCGGCGCATTCGGCGTGCCGATCAGGCGCAAGAGCTGGGCAGGGGTGATTTCATTCGGGGCAGCCATGGGCATGTCTCCTCGCGAGCAAGGTTAACATGCGAACCTTGGGCTGTCGCCTCACGGGGCGTTCGCGTCTCTCCCCATGCATTCTTACAAGCGCGTTTGTGCCCCTCTTGTCAAGCAATTGCAGGCTGCGGCTACCGCAACCTTTCCCCGGTCATGCAAACCGCCATCGCCTCAGGCGGCAGCTGGCCAAGCTGTTCGAACATCCTGAAATAGTCCATGTTGGAATGCAGCTCTGCGATCTTTCCGTCCACCACCCGTGCCATGACCTGCCCGGTGATCTGAAAGGCAGTTCCATCCTTGGGATCACTGGTGTCAACCAGCAGCCGGATGGATACCCAGTCCCGGGTTTCCATTGCATGGGTGAAGGCCACCTTCATGGGCCCCACGAGATTGCGCAGCGCCGCCACCACTTCGCCGTAGTCGCATTCCGGCTCGGCGAGGGCTGAGACCGCACCCGAGATCACTGTCTTTGCCGTCATCACCTCGTCAACTGCATCAAGGTTGCCCTTGCACCAGACCTCCTGAAACCAGAAATGCAGAAGACTTGTCAGCGGCATGTCTGTGCAGCTATCCGGGTCGAACGGTGCCGCCATGTTCGGGTATCCCTCTGCAGAAGGCTGAGCCGGGCCGTCCGCCGGGGATGCCCGGCGCGGCGAAACGTGGAGTGTGCTGGCGGTTTTGGTCATGTTCACCCTTCGGGGGACCGGGTCCGGTTTACGGCGCGGCTGCATCCGGTTGCGTTAAACAAGCATAATATCCTGGGAATGGTAAAGTGCAGGTTTCTGTTGCCAGGTACCTGCGAACCCCGCCTTACGCGGCTAGGCGCAAGGACTTAGATTTCGATTCCTCGAACTGCTTACGCAGCCAGAGCAACCGGAGCACGATTGTCGTTTGCAATTGTACTGTTTGGGCCGGTACGGTGGCACCCCGCCGAGACAAAGCAAAACCCCTTTAGACGTCCGTCGATCCTGTTTCGGCCCCATGATCCTCAAACGAAGGATTTTGGTGGAGCCGCCGGGTACCGCCCCCGGGTCCGATCCGCTTATTACGAGCGCGTTTATGTCCATAGTTCCCGAAGGAACAGGAGTCATATAAGCGGCTTCTGCGCGGATGCAAAGGGGAGAACCGGAATCCTGCGAGGATTCCGGCCAGTTTTCCGGTGCGGAAAACTGGTGTCAGCCGAAACCGCAGCCCCCGAAAATCCTCGCAGGATTTTTGGCCGTTTCCCGCGCCGGGAAACGGCGGCGCTAAATCAGTCTGCGGATCAGGGCGCCGTTGCAGAAGATGATGACCTGTTCCCGGTTCTGCACCGCCTGAAATCCGCGGGCGCGCACCTCTGTCAGAAAGGCGTCCATCCCGGCATAGCATTCAATGTCGCGGCACTTGCGGTGGACCACACCGCCGTTCTGCACCGCCTTGCAGGTGAAAATATCGCGCAGCCAGATGTCAGGGGACAGGGCGGAACCGGGTTTGACCATGCCGGAAGTGTCCGGATTCGCGGTTAACATATCCTTACCGTTTAGCTCGTGCCGCAAAGACGTTGCAGGCAAGATTGCGGGTCTCATCTTCCAGGTCCTGCAGTCCTGCCACGGCCGCGCCGCCATCGCCCGCCTCGATGGAATCGGCAATCCGGGTGTGAAGCCCGGTGATCACGGCGCGGTCGCGAGCGGTGAAGGTGATCATGTTCATCAGGGGTTGCATTGCCTCCACCGCGCCGGCCAGCTGATAGGACAATACCGGATTGCATGCCCCGTCCACCAGCGCCCGGTGAAAGGCCACGTCGGAGGCACAGAAGGCCACATCCGTCAGCCCTGGCTGCCCTTGGCGGAAAATCTCTGCCCGCATAGTCGCCAGATGGTCAGCGCTGCGGCGTGCGGCCGACAGCGGCGCGCAAGACCGCTCCAGCGCATAGCGCGCCTCGCAGGCGGTATCAAAGCTCACCTCATTCATACTCAGCAGCAGTGTCGATGTGGTGACCTGCTGCGCATAAGCGTCCTCAAAGCTAATACGATTCACAAAGGCACCGCCGGACGCCCCGCGCTGGGTGCGGATCAGCGATTGCGCCGCCAGCCGTTTCAGCGCTTCGCGCACCGTCGGGCGGGAGACCTGAAAATGATCCGACAACTCCGCCTCCGACGGCAGCCGCTCATCCACGATCAAGTCGCCGGAGATGATGGCATCCTTGATCGCCTGCGCTATCTGAACCGACAGATCGGCGGAACTGCTTGGGTCAATCTGCATACCCGGTGTCCTTGCAAAGTGCGGCCCGGATGCGGTCCGGGCAAGAAATCATTTGTCTGACATTTAAAAGTCTGACATTTAAAACCTAAGGCTTGAGTCGGGGGAGGGCAATGCCTGGATCCTCTGCACGCAGGCTTTTGCGGCAGTGGCTCTGCCGTGTGCAGCCAATTTCCTGAAACGCTCAAACGGAGACTTGAGCATGGCAAGCATTTTTCCCTCCCGCCGCATCCGGCGCACGCCCTTTTCCCCCGGTGTCGAGGCCGCGGGCGTCAAGGGCTATACGGTCTACAACCACATGCTGCTGGCAACGGTGTTTGACAGCCTGGAATACGACTGCGCCCATCTGAAGGAGCATGTGCAGGTCTGGGACGTCGCCTGCGAGCGCCAGGTCAGCATCAAGGGGCCGGACGCGCTGCGGCTGATGAAACTGATCAGCCCGCGCGATATGGACAAGATGGCAGACGACCAGTGCTACTATGTGCCGACGGTCGATCACAACGGCGGCATGCTGAACGATCCGGTGGCGGTGAAACTGGCCGGGGATCATTACTGGCTGTCGCTTGCCGACGGCGACCTGCTGCAATTTGCCCTGGGGATCGCCATCGCCAAAGGATTTGACGTGGAGATCACGGAGCCCGATGTTTCCCCGCTGGCGGTGCAGGGCCCGAAGGCAGATGAGCTGATGGCCCGCGTCTTTGGCGAAGCGGTGCGTGATATCCGTTTCTTCCGCTACAAGCGTCTGGACTTCCAGGGGGCAGAGCTCGTGGTGGCGCGCTCCGGCTGGTCCAAGCAGGGCGGCTTCGAGGTCTATGTCGAAGGCGCTGATCTGGGCATGCCCTTGTGGGACGCGCTGTTTGCGGCAGGTGAAGACCTGAACGTGCGGGCAGGCTGCCCCAATGCGATCGAGCGGGTTGAAAGCGGGCTGCTGAGCTACGGCAATGACATGACCCGCGCAAACACCCCTTATGAATGCGGGCTGGGCAAGTTCTGCAATTCGCCGGAAGACTACATTGGCAAGGCCGCACTGGCAGAGCAGGCGGCCAATGGTCCCGCCCGCCAGATCCGGCCGCTGGTGATCGGCGGGGAGATTCCGCCCTGTCTGGACGCCTGGCCGCTTTTTGCGGACGGCCGCCGGGTCGGAGAGATTGGCTCGGCCATCTTCTCGCCTGAGTTCGGAGTGAACGCGGCCATCGGCATGGTGGACCGGTCTCATTGGGCGCCGGGCACTATGCTGGAGGTTGAGACCCCGGCAGGCATGCGGCCTGCAACAGTGCAGGAGAAATTCTGGCGCTGACGCTGAACACCGGGGGCGCTGCCCCCGCCGCGGCAGGCCGCGGCGCCCCCGGAATATATTGGGCCAGATGAACATGGGATCTGGTCCGCGGTACAGGAAAGGATGGCACGATGTTCAATGCACTGGTGGTGAACAAGGACGAAGACAGCGGCAAGACTTCTGCGGCGGTGGAACAGATCAGTCTGGATCAGCTGCCCGAGGGCGAGGTGACCGTGGCCGTGGAATACTCCACCGTGAACTACAAGGACGGTCTGTGCATCGGGCCGGGCGGCGGGCTGGTGCGCAAGTACCCGCATGTGCCGGGCATCGACTTTGCCGGCACCGTCGAAGCGTCCTCAGATGACCGCTACAAACCGGGCGACAAGGTTGTGCTGACCGGCTGGCGGGTGGGTGAGGCCCATTGGGGCGGCTACAGCCAGAAGGCCAATGTGCGCGCCGACTGGCTTGTGCCGCTGCCTGACGGGCTGGACAGCCGCCAGGCGATGGCCGTGGGCACCGCGGGGTTCACCGCAATGCTGGCGGTAATGGCACTAGAGGATCACGGGCTGGAACCCGGCCATGGCCCGGTGCTGGTGACAGGCGCGGCAGGCGGTGTCGGCTCTGTCGCCACCGCGATTCTGGCAAACCTGGGCTATGAGGTCGCCGGGGTCACCGGCCGTCCGGAAACCGCAGACTACCTGAAATCGCTGGGGGCAACGCAGATTGTTGCGCGGGAGGAGATCAACGAGACCACCAAGCGCCCGCTGGAGAGCGAATCCTGGGCAGGCTGCGTAGACGCGGTGGGCGGGGCTATGCTGGCCCGCGTGCTGGGGCAGATGAAATACGGCGCCTCGGTGGCTGCGGTCGGCCTGGCGGGCGGCGCGGCGCTGCCTGCGACCGTGATCCCCTTCCTGCTGCGCGGCGTGAACCTCTTGGGCATCGACTCGGTCATGCAGCCCTATGACAACCGCGTCCGTGCGTGGCAGCGCATCGCCAGCGACCTGCCGATGGACAAGCTGGAGGCGATGATCCAGCCCGCGGACCTCAGCGATTTGCCGCAATTGGGCGCGGACATCCTCAAGGGTCAGGTCAAGGGCCGGGTGGTGGTGGACGTCAACGCCTAAATCCTTATAATATCTTGCATCTGTCGGAAGACGCGCGGCGATGTCCGCGCGTTTTTCGTTTTGGGGCGCGGTATCGCCTCAGCCATAGGGGCAGAAATCCCGCCACGCCTGGCGGTTGCGTTCCTTGCCTCGCCCGGCGTGCTCTGGACCGTTGTGCCGGAGGCGCTTTAAAATTTACTCGAAAGGAAGGAGATCATGTTTTCCAAAATCATGGTGCCTGTCGATCTGGCCCATGCCGACCGTCTGAACAGGGCGCTGCAAATGGCATCGGATCTCGCGCATCTTTATAAGGCTGAAGTTGTTTTCGTGGGTGTCACCACGTCCCAGCCCAGCTCCGTGGCGCATAATCCGAAGGAGTTCGCAGCTAAGCTTGACAGCTTTGCAACGGAACAGGCCGCCATACACAGAATCACCGCTTTGGGCCACGCTGTGGTCAGCCATGATCCCGCGGTTGATCTGGAGGCAACGCTGCTCAAGGCTTGCGATGATATTGGTGCCGGGCTGATAGTGATGGCAAGCCATGTTCCCGGCGTACGCGACTACCTGTTCCACGCCCATGGCGGCCGGGTAGCTGAAAAGGCGCCCGTTTCAGTGCTGGTCGTGCGCGAAAGCTGACCGGGTAAAATCCCTCAACCGTGCGAACCGAAATTTACCGGTTCAAGTTTACAGGGAAGGAGGCCGCAATGGCTGACGAAACCACCAATCAGGGTATCCCCGCCCCGGAGGGCGAAGCAGATATCATCGACACCGAATATGAGATCGGTCAGGACAATATCGAAACCCAGATCGGCCCGTTCGGGGTCGACATCCACAATCCGGTGTTCCTGGTGTCCGGCCTGGTCATTGTGGCCTTTGTGTTTTACGCGCTGGCGCTGCCGGAACAAGCCGGCGCCTTTTTTAACTGGCTGCGCCCAGCGGTCACCAGCAGTTTTGACTGGTTCTTCTTCGGCGCCGCCGACCTGTTTGTCCTGTTCTGCCTGTTTCTGATCGTCTCCCCCTGGGGCAAGGTCCGCCTGGGCGGCAATGAGGCCACACCGGATTACAACTACCTAGGCTGGTTCGCGATGCTGTTTGCCGCAGGCATGGGCATTGGCCTCATGTTCTATGGCGTCAGCGAACCGATGAGCCATTTCTCCACCGCTTTCGGCGGAACTGCTGTGCCAGAGGGCGGCGGCGCCCGCACCGACTGGGCGCCGCTGGGTGCTGCAGCGGGGGATGAGGCCGAGGCGGTGCGCCTGGGGATGGCCGCGACGATCTTCCATTGGGGGCTTCACCCCTGGGCAATATACGCCATTGTGGCGCTGGCCCTGGCTCTGTTCACCTATAACAAGGGACTGCCGCTCACGATCCGCTCTGCCTTTTACCCGATCTTCGGCGAGCGTGTCTGGGGCTGGACTGGCCACGTCATCGACATCCTGGCGGTTTTTGCCACGCTGTTCGGCCTTGCGACCTCGCTTGGCTTCGGTGCGACCCAGGCCAACGCAGGCCTGAATGAGCTGTTCGGCGTGCCGACCGGCGCCACCACCGAGGTGATCCTGATTACCGCTATTACCGCTGTTGCGCTGATCTCGGTGCTGCGCGGGCTGGACGGCGGTGTGAAGGTGCTGTCGGAGATCAACATGGGGCTGGCCTTCCTGCTGCTGATCTTCGTGCTGCTGGTTGGCCCGACCATGGCCATCCTGACAGGTTTTGCCGCCAGCCTGATGGCCTATGTCGAATATCTGCCGGCACTCTCCAACCCGATCGGGCGCGAGGATGTGAACTTCAGTCAGGGCTGGACCGCCTTCTACTGGGCCTGGTGGATCAGCTGGTCGCCGTTTGTGGGCATGTTCATCGCCCGCGTCAGCCGCGGCCGCACCGTGCGGGAGTTCGTGATCTGCGTGCTGCTGATCCCCAGCCTCGTCTGCGTCCTTTGGATGAGCGTCTTTGGCGGCACCGCTATTCATCAGGTGCTGTCTGACGGCTTCACCGGGGCGCAGGACGCGGCGCTTGAACTCAAACTGTTCAAGATGCTGGGTGAGCTGCCGCTGGCCGGCATCACCTCCTTTGTCGGCATCGTGCTGGTGGTGGTGTTCTTCGTGACCTCGTCGGACTCCGGTTCGCTGGTGATCGACACCATCACAGCAGGCGGCAAGGTCGACGCGCCGGTGCCGCAGCGGGTGTTCTGGTGCATCTTCGAAGGCGCCGTTGCCATCGTGCTGCTGCTCGGCGGCGGTCTTGGCGCGTTGCAGGCGATGGTGATCTCGACCGGGCTGCCGTTCACAGTGGTGCTTCTGCTGATGTGCTGGGCCATCTTCCGGGGCCTGCAGACCGAGGCACGCTGAGGCAGCTTGCCATGAATGACAGAACACCCCGGCAAACCTGCCGGGGTGTTCTCTTTGTCAGCTATTGTACTTGAAGAACCCGAGCGAGTTGCCGTCCGGATCAATGGCATAGAAAAACCGCCCGGGCGGGATCTCGATGGTTTCGGAGACCACCTTGCCGCCGGCATCCGTGATCCGCTCCATCACGTCTTCCAGTTCGCCTTCTGCAGTCAGATGCAGAGTTGGGCCGCGGCCGTCGCCTGCGGGTTTGCCGGGGTAGAGATGCAGTGCAACACCGGTTGTCTCATCAGCAGGCTTGAACATCGCAATCGGATTGGGTCCGCTGCTGTCGATGCTCAGATCGGCGCCGGTCACCTTGCTGTAAAACGTGACCGCTGCGTCCAGGTCGCTGACGGGCAGTTCGCCCCAGACCAGAAAATCTTTGGGAGTAAAGGCCATAATGTATCCTCCATGAGTTGATGCCGCCAGACTGCCATGCCCTGATGACAGTTTCCGGCATCAGCCTTGCCGCTTGACCGGACCTCAGCCGCTACGTTACGACCCTCGTGTCCTGCTATGGCTTTTCCGCCTTGCAGGGCTGCCTGCGATCCCTCAATCCTTGTGCGGGAGCGCGGCTCGGCTGGAAGACCTGCCATGTTCGGGGTGATCCCTGGCATGTGCCGGTCGCCCCCTGAACCGCAGCGATTGAGGAGACACGCGATGAGCGTTTTGGATATTGATTTCGTCCGGGCACAGTTCCCCGCCTTTGCAGAACCCAGCCTTGAAGGGCAGGCGTTCTTTGAAAATGCCGGCGGGTCCTACACCTGCCGCCATGTGATCGACCGGCTGACCCGGTTCTACACCCAGCGCAAGGTCCAGCCCTACGCACCCTATGAGGCGTCCCGCCTGGGCGGCGAGGAAATGGACGAGGCCCGCACCCGCCTGGCCGCGCTGATGGGGGTCGCCACGGATGAGCTGAGCTTTGGCCCCTCGACCACCCAGAACACCTATGTGCTGGCGCAGGCCTTCCGCAAGATGATGAAGCCCGGAGAAGCCATCATCGTCACCAACCAGGACCATGAGGCCAATACCGGCCCTTGGCGGCGCCTGGCCGAGGAGGGGATCGAGGTCCGCGAATGGCAGCTGGACCCGCAGACCGGCCATCTGGACGTGGCGCAGCTGGAAAACCTCTTGGATGAAAACGTCCGCCTGGTCTGTTTCCCGCATTGCTCCAACGTGGTGGGGGAGATCAACCCGGTGGCAGAGATCACCGCAATGGCCCATGCTGCGGGTGCCTTTGTCTGCGTTGATGGTGTCTCCTATGCGCCGCACGGGCTGCCGAACGTGGATGAACTGGGCGCCGACATCTACCTGTTCTCCTCCTACAAGACCTACGGGCCGCATCAGGGCGTCATGGTGATCCGCCGGGCGCTGGGCGAACTGCTGCCGAACCAGGCGCATTACTTCAACGCAGGCGACCTCTACAAACGCTTCACTCCGGCCGGCCCTGACCACGCCCAGGTGGCGGCTTCGGCCGGTATGGCGGATTATTTCGAGGCGCTGGCGGTGCATCACGGCCACAGCGGCAGCGCTGCGGAGACCGGTGCCTTTGTGCATGACCTGATGCGCGCGCATGAAATCAAGCTGCTGCAGCAGCTGCTGGACGCAGTGAAGGACCGCAACGATCTGCGCCTGCTGGGTCCGTCCATCGCCGAAAACCGTGCGCCCACCGTGGCCCTGGCCCTCAGCCGTGCGGCAGAGCCGGTTGCGGCCCAACTGGCAGAACACGGCATCATGGCAGGCGGTGGCGATTTCTACGCCGTGCGCGCGCTGGAAGCGATGGGGGTGGATCCAAGCGAGGGCGTGCTGCGTATCAGCTTTACCCACTACACGTCCGAGGCAGAGGTCGCCAAACTGACTGAGGCCTTGGACCGGGTGCTGTAACAGGAACCGCATAAGGACGAAGACATGAGCAGCCGTGCCCCGGTCATTTGGTGGATCAGGCGGGACCTCCGCCTGGCAGACAATCCGGCCCTTACGGCTGCCGTGAGCAGCGGCGCCCCGGTGCTGCCCGTCTATATCCTCGACGAACAGGAGGCGGCGCTGGGCGCCGTCCCCAAGTTCCGTCTTGGCCTCGGGCTGGAGTGCTTTGCCAGGGCGCTGGAAAAGGCCGGATCGCGCCTGATCCTGCGGCGCGGTTCTGCACTTGCGGTGCTGCGGGAGCTGGCCGAAGAAACCGGCGCAGGGGCGGTGCATTGGTCCCGCCTCTATGACCCGCAGGCGATTGCCCGCGACACGGAAGTCAAGGCGCAGCTCAAGAAGCAGGGCGTCGAGGCCAAATCCCACGGCGGGCGGCTGCTGTTCGAACCCTGGACCGTCGAAACCAAGACCGGCGGCATGTATAAGGTCTTCACCCCGTTCTGGAAGTCCGTGCGGGTGCGCGATGTCTCCAGCCTGCTGCCTGCGCCGGGAAAGCTGCCCGCGCCGGACACGTGGCCCGCCAGTGAGAACCTCACTGCGTGGAACATGGGTGCCGCCATGCGCCGCGGTGCCGATGTGGTGGCCCGCTATTGCCGGGTGGGTGAGGCAGCAGCGCAGGACCGCCTGGACGAATTCCTGCAAGACAAGGTGTCCGCCTACAAGGACCGCCGCGACTTTCCGGGCGAAGATGCAACCTCCGGCCTGTCGGAAAACCTCGCCTGGGGCGAAATCAGCCCGCACCGTTTGTGGCACCGGGGCCGGGCAGCGATGGAACAGGCGAGCCAGGGGGCTGAGACCTTCCTGAAAGAGGTGGTCTGGCGCGAGTTCGCCTATCACCTGATGTACCACTCGCCGCATATCCTGACCGCCAGCTGGCGCGAGGAGTGGCAGGATTTCCCCTGGTCGCAGGAAGTTACGCCGCAAGTGCAGGCCTGGCAGCGTGGCCAGACCGGATACGGCTTTGTCGATGCCGCCATGCGGGAGCTCTATGTGACAGGCAAGATGCACAACCGCGCCCGCATGATCGTCGCAAGTTTCCTGACCAAGCATTTGATGTCGCATTGGAAAATAGGCATGGAGTGGTTCGCGGACACGCTGGTGGACTGGGACCCGGCCTCCAACGCCATGGGCTGGCAATGGGTAGCTGGCTCCGGCCCCGATGCGGCACCTTTCTTCCGCGTGTTCAATCCCTCCGGCCAGCTGGACAGATTCGACCCCTCCGGCGCCTACACCAGCCGCTGGATTGCCGAAGGCCAGGGCAAGCCTCCGCAAACCGCGCTGGATTTCTACGACGCCGCTCCGCGGTCCTGGGACCTCTCACCGGAGATGGCGCGGGTAGAGCCAATCATCAGCCTGCAGGCTGGCCGGGACCGCGCGCTCACGGCTTATCACGACAATCGTGACAGCCGCTAACACACAGTTTTCTTGCCTCAAAGCCCCCTCCGGCCTAGCTTTTTCCCTGTAGCACGCCCGTATCCTGTACAGGGGGAAGCGAATGAAGCTCACGTCCGTTGAGGGCCAGAAGGACCTGCCGCGCTATTTTCCGGCAGTGTTTGCCAAAGTGAAGGCCATGGAGGTTGGGCAGCTGGATATCCAGCTGCCGGACGGGCGCATTTTCACCGCCAAGGGCCGGAACCCAGGTCCGGCTGCAGACCTGATCATCCACCATCCCGACTGTTTTGCCCGCCTGATCCGCGAGGGCGACCTGGGTTTCTCCGACGCCTATCTGGAAGGCTGGTGGAGCACCACGGACCTGCAGGCCTTTATGGACCTGGTGCATATGGGCGCGGATACCGTCTATGACGGGTTCCCGGGTCAGGGGCTGGCGCGGGCTTACGAACGGTTCCGCTTCTGGCTGCACCGCAACCACAAGCGCCAGGCGAAGAAGAACATTTCCTATCACTATGACCTGGGCAATGATTTCTACCGGCTGTGGCTGGATGACACGATGACCTATTCCAGCGCCCTGTTCCGCAGCGGCCAGGACAGCCTGGAGGCGGCGCAAACCGCAAAATACGCCTCTATGGTGGATCAGATGGAGGTGCAGCCCGGCGATCACGTTCTGGAGGTCGGCTGCGGCTGGGGCGGCTTTGCCGAATACGCCGCCAGGGAACGCGGGTTGAAGGTGACCGGCCTGACAATCAGTAAGGAACAGTTAAGGTTTGCCCGGCAGCGCATTGAAAATGCGGGATTGTCTGGCCAAGTGGAGCTGCGCCTGCAGGACTACCGCGACTGCCGCGGCCAATTCGACGGCATCGCCTCGATCGAGATGTTCGAGGCGGTGGGAGAGAAATACTGGCCGGCCTATTTCGGTGCCATCCGCGACCGGCTGAAACCCGGCGGCAAGGCCACCCTGCAGATCATCACCGTCGCCGACCGCAGATGGGAGATTTACCGCAAGGGGGTTGATTTCATCCAGAAACACATCTTCCCCGGCGGCATGCTGCCATCCCCGGCTGTGCTGCGCGGTCAGGTGGAAAGGGCAGGCCTTGGTGTTGTGAAGTCGATCGAATTCGGCAACAGCTATGACCTGACGCTCAGGCGCTGGCACGAGACTTTCAATGCCCGCTGGGAGCAGATCTCAGGCTTGGGGTTTGATGAGCGTTTCCACAAGATGTGGAACTTTTACCTCACTTCCTGCGCGGCTGCCTTTAAGACTGGAAATTGCGACGTGACGCAGATTACAGTTGCTCATCGCTGACTGATCTCCTGCCACGGAACCTGACCACACATGCCCACCGGAGCCCGCCTGACTGCCGCTTTGTCCCTGGCTTTACTGGCGTTTCTCGTTTCCTTCCTGGTCATGCCGCAAATGCCCGAGGGCACGGATTTCGGATACTTCGTTCATGTGAATGTGCTGCTGGGGCTGCTGTGCGGCTGGATATTCATGGGCCGGCGGGCAGGGGGTGGCCTGGTGCCCGCTATCAACAATGGCCTAACTGGTATGGCGGTGATGGTGCTGTGGGCCCTGTTCGTTCAGGGCACCTGGGAAATGTTCCGCCTTGCCATGCGGCACCGCTATGACGGCCCGTTTGAAGCCTTGTCGGCCATTTTCGTGATTGCGCTGGAATACTTCTTTGTTATCGCTGTGCCGTCAGTGCTGATTCCGCTGGTGGTCGGCGGCGTTCTTGCTGGCCTCGCCACTGAAAACGCTTCCCGCCGCTGGCGCTGAAAACTTTATCTAACAATAGGTTACTAATCGTGGCTGATCTGTTTTTCTTTGGCACGCTGCGCCATATCCCTTTGCTTGAGCTGGTTTTGGGTCGCAGCGGGGACGCCCTGAATGCGCAATCCGCGAAACTGCCCGGTCACGGTGTGTATCAGGTGGTGGGACAGCCGTTTCCCGCAATCGAGGAGCGCGCTGGCGCTATCGCGGATGGTGTTCTGGTGCAGGGGCTGTCACCTGCCGACTTGGACGCGCTCAACTTTTACGAAGGCGGCTTTGGCTATGCCCTGAAGCCTGTCACCGTGCAGCTGGCAGATGGCAAACCTGCCGGGGCGGAGGTGTATTTTCCAGAGCCTGGCCTGTGGCAGACAGCCGAGCCTTGGGACCTCGCTGCATGGGTGGCTCAGTGGGGCGCGCTGTCTTTGCGCGCAGCAGAAGAAGTCATGGCCTATCACGGCAGGATGAGCGCCGAAGAGGTGGCCCGCTGCTTCCCTTCCGTCCGCCGCCGGGCCGCTGCCTGGCTGGCCGGGCAGGCCCGGCCCGGCGACGGGGAGCACGACCTGTCCCGCGACGTGATCGTGCACAACCATAAACGCGCCTATCTGAACTTCTTCGCGACGGAGGAGATGGACCTTCAATTCCGCCGGTTCGATGGCAGCATGAGCCCGGTGATGAACCGCTGCGCCTCCATGGCGGGCCACGCAGCGGTGGTATTGCCCTACGACCCGGTGCGTGACCAGGTTCTGCTGGTGGAACAATTCCGCGCACCGCCCTTCATCATGGGCGACGCGCACCCCTGGATGTGGGAGCCGGTTGCCGGGGTGATCGACCCGGGCGAAACGGCTGAGGAAACCGCTGTGCGCGAAGCGGTGGAGGAGGCGGGCGTTACAGTCCAGCATCTGGAAACCGTTGCGCGGGGCTACCCATCCAGCGGGGCGCTAGCGGAATATATCCATATTTTCATAGGTATATCCGACCTTTCTGATGTCTCGGGCGGCGGCGGCGTTGCGGGCGAGGGCGAGGATATCCGCAGCCGGATCCTCGGTTATGATGAATTGATGGCGGGGATTGACGCGCAGGCCTATCAGGACATGCCGCTGATGACGGCTGCGCTGTGGCTGTCACGGCACCGTGAACGGCTGCGCAAAGGCAATAGCTGACCCGCTTCCCGCCTTGTGATCGACGGACCGCTTGGATACACCATGGGGGAACGATCGAAAGGGATACCATGCGCATTGCACGCGATCTGGCTGATGCCGTCGGCCATACACCTCTTATCCGCCTGAACCGCGTCAGCGAAGAGACCGGCTGCGAGATCCTGGGCAAGGCGGAATTCATGAACCCGGGCCAGTCGGTCAAGGACCGCGCCGCGCTCTACATCATCCGCGACGCCATCGCCCGCGGTGATCTGAAGCCGGGCGGCACCATTGTCGAAGGCACCGCCGGCAACACCGGTATTGGCCTCGCGCTGGTCGGCGCTTCGATGGGCTTCAAGACGGTGATTGTGATCCCGGAAACCCAGTCCGAGGAAAAGAAGGACATGCTGCGCCTGGCGGGCGCCCAGCTGGTCCAGGTGCCCGCGGCGCCCTACAAGAACCCCAACAACTACGTCCGCTATTCCCAGCGTCTGGCGGAAAAACTGGCCAAGACCGAACCCAATGGGGCCATCTGGGCCAATCAGTTCGACAACGTCGCCAACCGCCAGGCCCATGTGGAAACCACCGGCCCGGAAATCTGGGAACAGACCGGTGGTAAGGTCGATGGTTTCGTCAGCGCCGTGGGCTCCGGCGGCACCATCGCGGGCGTGGCCGAGGCGCTGCAGCCCAAGGGCGTGAAAATCGCACTGGCCGACCCGATGGGCGCGGCGCTCTTTTCCTACTACACCAAGGGAGAGCTGGCCTCCGAAGGCAGCTCCATCACCGAGGGCATCGGCCAGGGCCGTATCACCAAGAACCTCGAAGGCTTTACCCCGGACTTCAGCTATCAGATTTCCGATGCCGAAGCGGTGCCTTACGTCTTTGACCTGCTGCACGACGAAGGCCTGGTGCTGGGCGGCTCCACCGCGATCAACATCGCCGGTGCGGTGCGCATGGCCAAGGATATGGGACCGGGCAAGACCATTGTCACCGTGCTGTGCGACTACGGCACCCGTTACCAGTCGAAGCTGTTCAACCCGGACTTCCTGCGTGAAAAGAACCTGCCGGTGCCGGAGTGGATGACCCACACACCCGCCTCGATCCCCGGTGTTTTTGAGGACGTATGACACCCATTCTGACCGCATTGCGGACTGCATTGCTGGGGCTGGCCTTTGCGGCCGGCCTCGCTTTGCCTGCGCTGGCCCAGTTCACGGCTGAATCCCGCGCCTACTACCAGGACTGGCTCAAGACCGCGAGCCGCGCGGAAGAGGTGATTGACGCCAGCCGCGCCTCCAGCGCCGCATTTGAGATGCTGCGCAAGGAGCTGACCAGCTACCGCCAGCGGTTCCTGGAAGGGCGCACCAAGAACGCCGATCGCATCCGGACGCTTCAGGGACAGCTCAGCGCCCTTGGCAAGGCGCCGGAAGAGGGCGAGAGCGAGCCGGAAGATATCGCCCGGCTGCGTGCCACGCTGGAAACACAGCTGCGCGACCTAGAAGTGCCGCGCATCGTTTCCGAGGAGGCCTACAGCCGCGCCAACGGCCTGATCTCCGAAATCGACAAGATCATCCGCGAGCGCCGCACCCGCAAGCTGCTGGAGCGCGGCCCCTCGCCGCTGAACCCCGAACACTGGCCCGGCGCCCTGCGCACGCTCAGCCGGTCGGTCAGCTCCATCTGGAATGAAACCGCCTCCAGGATCGGCAGCGCCACCACCGCCGAGCGGGTCAGCAACAGCCTGCCGGCACTGCTTCTGCTGCTGGCAATTGCGGCATTTCTGCTGCTGCGCGGACGTCCCTGGGCCCATGCGGCGGGCGATTACCTGCGCCAGTTCGGCAGCAGCGGCCGCGGCGTCTGGGGCTTTATCGTGTCCCTGCTCGAAGTCATCCTGCCCTTCATCGGCATCATCTGCCTGGCCGCCGCGGTGGAACTGTCGGGCATCCTCGGCAGCCGCGGTTCGCTGCTGCTGGATTACGTCCCGGGCTGGGCACTGCTGATCCTGTCGTTCCACTGGCTGGGCAACCAGCTGTTCTCCAGCCGGCTCGAAAATGATCTGGTGCCGGTGCAGGAGGGGCGGCTCAATGAAACCCGGCTGATGGTGGATATCCTGGCGGTGATCCTGGTGCTCCAGGACGCGCTGGTGAATCTGGAGAATATCGAAACCATTCCCACCTCCGTCCATGCAGTTGCCAGCTTCCCGCTGATCACGGCGGCGGCGCTGGTGATGCTGCGGCTGCACCGCATCGGCGCCAAACGGCGCCAGAAGCAAACTTCGGACGCCGAAGAGGATGGTGCCATCGCTGCCGGGGCCAACCGCATTCTTACACTGGTGCGCCGCGCCTCCTATCTGCTGGGGTTCATTTCACCGCTGCTGGCTGCGCTTGGCTATGTGAATGCCGCCGAGGCGCTGATCTACCCGGCGGTTTCAACCCTGGCGCTGCTGGCCGCGCTGCTGGTTTTCCAGCGGTTCCTGGGCGATCTCTACGGCTGGCTTTCGGGCAAGGGGTCCGAGGCGCGGGATTCTCTCTTTGCGGTGATGATCGGTTTCCTGCTGGCCGCTCTTGCACTGCCGCTTCTGGCGCTGATCTGGGGCGCGCGGGTGGCGGATATGACCGAACTGTGGTCGCGCTTCCTTGAAGGTTTCCAGATCGGTGATACCCGTATATCGCCCACCGCCTTCCTGACCTTTGCCGTGGTCTTTGCCGCCGGTTACGCGCTGACCCGGCTGATCCAGGGGTCCTTGCGCAACTCACTGCTGCCCAAGACCAAGATCGACCCGGGCGGCCAGAACGCCATCACCTCGGGCCTCGGCTATGTCGGCATCTTCCTGTCGGCGGTGATCGCCATTTCCATGGCCGGTCTCGACCTGTCCTCCCTCGCCATCGTTGCCGGTGCGCTGTCGGTCGGCATCGGTTTCGGCCTGCAGACCATCGTCTCCAACTTCGTCTCCGGCATCATCCTGCTGATCGAGCGTCCCATTTCCAAGGGCGACTGGATCGAGGTTGGCGGCCTGATGGGCTATGTGCGCGACATTTCCGTGCGTTCAACCCGGATTGAGACCTTTGACCGCTCTGACGTGATCGTGCCGAACTCGGACCTGATCTCCGGGACCGTCACCAATTACACCCGCGGCAATACCGTGGGCCGGGTGATCGTGCCGGTCGGCGTTGCCTATGGCACCGACCCCCGCAAAGTCGAGGCCATTCTTACCGAGATTGCCAAGGCGCATCCGATGGTGCTGCTCAATCCGGCGCCCTATGTGGTGTTCCAGGGCTTCGGCGCTGACAGCATTGATTTCGAAATCCGGGCGATCCTGCGCGATGTGAACTGGGTGCTGTCGGTGAAATCCGACATGAACTACGAAATCTCCAAGCGGTTCCAGGAGGAGGGGATCGAGATCCCCTTCATGCAGCGCGACATCTGGATCCGCAATCCAGAGGCGCTGACGCCGTCCAAGCCGTCCTCTGCGGGGCAGCCTGCGGCGGCCTCCGCTTCCGCTCCGCCCAAGCCGGATCTGGATGATCTGCAGCAGGACGCAGGAGATGATGCTGATTCCGATGGAGACGCCGATGCCGACAAGTGAACCGCTGTTCCGCAAGGATGCCTATGCCCGGATGACCGAGGCGGAGGTGCTGGCCCATTCCGACCAGGGCGGGATCGTTTTGGACCGGACCTTGTTCTATGCCACCGGCGGCGGCCAGCCCGGCGACAGCGGCCAGCTCCTGTGGGCGGACGGCCAATGCTCCATCGCAACCACGGTCAAGGGCGAGGATGGCGCGATTATTCTGGTTCCGCATGAAGGGGAGGTGCTGCCTGCCGTGGGCACCACCGTGACCCAGACGCTCGACTGGGACCGCCGCTATGGCCACATGCGGATCCACACGGCGCTGCATCTCCTGTCCGTGGTGATTCCGCTGGAAGTGACTGGCGGCTCGATCGGCGCAGAAAAGGGGCGGCTTGACTTCAACATGCCGGAGGCGCCGGAGGACAAGCAGGCGCTGCAGGACCAGCTGCAAGCGCTGATCGACCGCGATCTCGCAGTGACAGAGGACTGGATCACCGACGCCGAACTGGATGCCAACCCGCAGCTGGTCAAGACCATGTCAGTCTCGCCGCCGCGCGGGGAAGGGCAGGTGCGGCTGGTGCGTATCGGCACGGAAGACGAACAGATCGACCTGCAGCCCTGCGGCGGCACCCATGTGAAGCGCACCGGCGAAATCGGCCGCATCCGCCTTGGAAAGGTTGAGAAAAAGGGCAAACAGAACCGCCGCGTGTACCTGCATCTGGAGGCCTGAAAAAGTTTTGGGGGTAAGTGAAGTTTTTGCAGTTTCAGCCCTTGCAATTCCCCGGCTGATCCTTCAAAAGCCCCCTCAACGGAGAGGTGGCCGAGTGGTCGAAGGCGCACGCCTGGAAAGTGTGTAGGCGGGAAACCGTCTCCAGGGTTCGAATCCCTGTCTCTCCGCCATAATCCCAAAATGGCACCCGGATATGCGCTGCGACGCACGCTGTGCGCCCGCGCACTGCGCTTTGCGGACTGTATCCGGTTTAAATAAATTCCCCGGCAATATCTTCTTGCGCCCCAGGCTGCAGCAGCTGGCCGTTTTACCTGTTTGATTCGTGTGCCGCGGAGGCATGTTTTGCTGAAACGCGAAACAAAGCAGTGCGATTTCCGTGATTGTTCGTGAACTTAGCGTTAATCCCGCTGCGGATGAGGAAGAATGCGGCACAGGGCCGATGGCTTGCCTCAAAATCTCCATGTTTCGATTTCGGAAACCCAGGGGCCTCCAAAACAGCCGTTATAGCGCCTTGCAGGCGTGTTTCTTCCCCAAGGGCAGCAATTTGGCCCGGAAAATGGAAACAGTCGGCGGAAAACTGGACCGGTTCAGACCGCATTTTCAAAGCGCAGCGGCGCAATGCGGGGAATTTTAGGCAATTTTTTGGCTTTGTGGCCCGCTGAGGCTAAAGTATGGATGGTTTAGCCCATTGGGGGGGCACGTTCTGCAAGCTGCTGGACTGTGGTGGACTGCTAAAATTTAATTTAAGTCTTTGTGCCGCGACGCGCGCACTCCACTGATCCGAAAAGCTTCTGAAAACCGGCTGCGTGCTGCTTGGCACGCAATCCAGAGCGCATGCGCGGTCTGGCCCTCTGCCTGCATGGGCTGGTGTTTTTGATAACGGCATTCCGCGTGAGTGCCCGGCTGGTCCGAACGATGGGGCTTGGGTCCAGTCCGGCGAGGAGAGGGTGAAGAAAATGAGTGACAACAATCCGAATCCGGAGCTGGACGGAATTGTAGAAGGCACCGCAGGCAATGACCTGATTGACGGCGCCTATACCGGTGATCCCGAAGGCGACATGGTCGACAACGCGGATGCGATCGACCCGTCGGCGGGGCCGGATGATGATGTCATCATCGCGGGCAGCGGCAATGACAGCGTCTATGCCGGTTCGGGCAGCGATACCGTCGATGGCGGCAGCGGCGACGACCTGATCCTCGGCGATGGCGTCTCCGGCGTCTATGAGCCGGTGAAGATCACGATCTCGTCGACCAGCTCGGCCTTTCAGAATGAGGTCTTTGCCTACACCATCGACCCGGCAACCGGAGCGATCAGCAACATTGTGGTGCTGTCGCAGAATGCCAGTGCAGACGTGGGCGAGACCTACACCTACGACGCGCCTGCTGGTGCGGTGGTTGGCGTTGGTATTGTCAGCCCGCATGGCACCTACTACTCCTCGGGTTACGGCGACAATGCGGACCTGAACCCGGATGGTCTGGACCACACCAAGGGAATCTACCAATTCCCGGACGGCTCCGTGCAGCTGGGGTTCGAGGATCTGCACAATCTGGGCGACCGGGATTTCAATGACGTCAAGCTGATCATTGATCTCGGCACCTCCGGCACCACCCTGGATACCGCACATTACGACTATTCTTCCGAGCCGCAGGATCCAGTGGTTCCGGGCGACGACAGCCTGACCGGCGGCGAGGGCGATGACACCATTCTGGGCGGCGGCGGTGATGATACCATCGACGGCGGTGACGGCTCTGATTCCGTGGATGGCGGCGACGGCGACGATGTAATCGACACCTCCAAGGACAGCGGCGTGCCGCTGCCGGACCGCGGATTTCCGGGTTACACTGGCACCGATCCCGATATCCCGTTCATCCCGGCGGATGCAGATCCGTTTGATGACATGGACACCGTTTTCGGCGGTGCCGGGAACGACACCATCTCGACCGGCGATGACGCCGACTTGATCGATGGCGGCACCGGCATGGATGTGATCGACGGCGGCATCGACGACGACACCATCGACGGCGGCGCCGACAATGACCTTCTGATTGGCGGTGAAGGCTCCGATGTCCTGACCGGCAGCGGAGGCGATGACACCATCTATGGCGGCTTGGATCCGGCCTTCCCGGACGGGCTTAACATCACCGACGACGGCAGCGACGGCCGCCCGGCCGACCCCGATCCCACCAACGGTATGGACACCATCAACGGCGGGTCAGGCAATGACGTGATCTTTGGCCAGGATGACGATGATGACATCCGCGGCGGCTCGGGCGATGACACCATCGACGCAGGCATCGACGACGACATCGTGCGCGGCGGCTCCGGCAATGACGTGATCACCGGCGGCCATGGCGCGGATACTCTGATTGGCGGCGCCGACCGCGATACGTTCATCGGCGGCACTGCGGGCGATATTGTTGACGGCGGCTCTGACGGGGACGACTTCGACACCCTGGACCTGCGCGGTTCCGGCCCGTTTGAGCTGACGGATGTCACCGAGGATCCGGATGGCAACAGCCTCTCGGGCACCGTCAACTTCCTTGATGAAGATGGCGCCGTGACCGGCACGATGACCTTTGGCGAGATTGAGCAGATCATTCCCTGCTTCACGCCGGGCACGCTGATTGCAACCCCGCAGGGCGAGCGCAAGGTCGAGGACCTGCAGGCCGGCGACCGGGTGATTACCCGCGACAACGGCATCCAGGAAATCCGCTGGATCGGCGCCCGCTCGCTGGAGGCCGCCGACATGAAGGGGGCCGCGCATCTGCAGCCGGTTCTGATCCGTCAGGGGGCACTGGGCAACGGGCTGCCGGAGCGTGACATGATGGTCAGCCCCAACCACCGGGTGCTGGTCGCCAATGACAAGACCGCGCTCTATTTCGAGGACCGCGAAGTGCTGGTTGCGGCCAAGCACCTGACCGGGCTGGCGGGCGTGGACGTCGTGGAAACCTCTGCCATCACCTATATCCACTTCATGTTCGACCAGCATGAGGTTGTGCTGTCCGATGGTGCCTGGACCGAGAGCTTCCAGCCTGGTGACCAGTCGCTGCGCGGCCTGGACAACGCACAGCGCAACGAGCTGTTCGAGCTGTTCCCGGAACTGAAGTCGCAAAAAGGCCGTGAAGGCTATACCGCGGCGCGCCGGTCTCTGCGCAAACACGAGGCGCATCTGCTTGTGCACTGAAAGGTGCAGCTGTCGTCTTGGGGGAGGCGGCGGGTAAGAGCGTAGCGCAGGAAGGCAGGGTCTTGTGCCCTGCCTTCTCTGCTTTTGTGGGAGTGTCAGCGCTGCTGGCGCCAGGCGGCCCAATCTTCCGGTGTGTCGAGATCCGTCAGCGCGTGGCGGCCGGGCAGGGGAACTGTCCGGACGGTCTCTGCCGTCAGGATGCTGCGGGCGCCCTGATCGCCCTGCAGGCACTGCAGCACCTCGAAACAGCGCCGCGGAAACAGCACCGGGTGGCCGGGTGTTCCGTCCTCCGCAGTGGCGCGCAGGACGGGGCTGTCGGGGCCGCCGAAATGCGCCGCCAGGTGCAGCATGTCCTGCGCCGTTACCTCCGGCATGTCGGCGGGCAAGATCATCACCGCCTGTGTTTGTTCCGGCAGCGCGGCGGTGCCGCGGCGGATCGAGGCGGCCATGCCTTCAGCTGCGTCCGGCACGGGGACCTGGATTGCGTCATCGGCTGCAGCCGCCCGCGGATGGGACGGGCCGGGCAGGGTGACAAAGACCGGCAGGCCGGTCAGCGCGGCACGGCGGCACATCAGGGCGAGCAGGGGCTGGCCGTCCACCTCCTCCATCAGCTTGTCGCGGCCCAGCATCCGGGAGGACGCGCCGGCGGCGAGCAGGAGAATGGCGATAGCGGTCATGCAACCCGGTCCTTGGTTCTTGGCCGCAATGGCGGATGCCTCCGGCGGGAGTATTTTTGCAAAGAAGAAGGGCGGCGGCCAGTGAAAGCCGCATAGGTCAGCAGGGTTGACCAAATGTTTCGCGCGCGAAACATTTGGGTGCCGGCACTGACGTTTGTGTTGCGCAAGTGCCGCGGCGTCAGCGTGCGCAGGGGTGGCAACGGGGTGGATTCAGGTCAGGCGAGCTGACCTGAATCCCGTAGTTTTAGGGCTCAGCCGCGCATCCGGGCGCCGTCGGCGTCGAATAGCGGCTCAGTGATGAGGCGGGCCTTGTACATCTTGCCGAGGATTTCGATTTCCACTTCCAGGTTTTCCCTGGCTGTCCCCGTGGGGACAAACCCCAGCGCGATAGATTTCTGTGCGTGGTGCGAGTAGCCGCCGGAAGTGCAGAAGCCCACAACTGCGCCGTCGAGCCAGATCGGCTCATAGGCGACCACATCGGCATCGTCTGCCGCGACCTCAAAGGCGCAGAGCTGGCGGGCGGGGCCTGCATCGCGTTCGGCCTCAGCCGCGGCGCGGCCGATGAAATCGACGGGTTTCTTGAAGGAGATGAAGCGGTCCAGCCCGGTCTCAGCGGCGGTGTAGTCAGGCGAGAACTCGCGCAGCCAGGAGCCGAAGAACTTGTCCAGGCGCAGCGACATCATTGCCCGCATGCCGAAGGGTTTCATGCCGTGCGGCTGGCCAGCGGACCACAGGGCATCCCACAGGGCGCGCTGGCTGGGCAGGTCGCAGTAGATCTCATACCCCAGATCGCCGGTATAGCTGACCCGCTGCACGATACAGTCGGCCATGCCCACGGTCAGGTGGCGGACATCCATGAAGCGCATGTCCGAGATGTCCTGGCGGGTGCAGGCCTGCAGCACCTCGCGCGCTTTGGGGCCTGCGATCTGGAAACCGTTGCGGGTGTCGGAGATGTTATCGAGGTGAACGCCCTCGTCCAGGTTCTGCAGGAACCAGCGCATGTGATAGGCCTGCGAGCCGTAAGAGGCGGTGAGCTGGAATTCTTCCTCGCTGAGGCAGGAGATGGTGAAATCGCCGATCAACCGGCCCTTGGGGGACAGCATCGGGGTCAGCGACAGGCGGCCCGCCTGCGGCACCCGGCCCGCCATGATGCGGTCGAGCCAGGCGCGCGCACCTGCGCCCTTGACCAGGTATTTGCCGAAGTTGTGGACCTCGTTGATGCCGACGTTTTCTCGCACCGCTTTGACTTCGCGCGCGGTGGCCGCAAAGGCGTTGGAGCGGCGGAAGGAGGGGGTCTCGTACCGCGGTTCGTCCCCTGTCGCGAAGTAGTTCGGGACCTCCATGCCGTATTGCGCGCCCCAGACGGCGCCCATGCCGTCAAAGATGTCGTACATCGGGGTGGTGCGGAACGGGCGGGCGGCGGGCAGTTCCTCGTTCGGGTAGGCGATGGAGAAGCGTTTCTGATAGTTTTCAATGACTTTCGGCCGTGTGTAGCCAGGGGTGATCCAGTCGCCGAAGCGGGCGCAGTCCATCGCAAATGTGTCGCGCTCGCATTCGCCCTCGACCATCCACTGGGCCAGCATCAACCCGACGCCGCCGCCTTGGGAGAAGCCGGCCATCACGGCGCAGGCGGACCAGTAGTTGCGCATGCCGGGCACCGGGCCGACCAGCGGGTTGCCGTCGGGGGCAAAGGTGAAGGGGCCGTGGATCACCGATTTGACGCCTGCGGCCTCCAGCGCCGGGAAGCGGTTGTAGGCAAAGGCGATACTGTCCTCGATCTTGTCGAAGTCATCGGGCAAGAGTTCATGTCCGAAGTCCCACGGCGTGCCATCGACCGCCCAGGGTTTGCAGGGCTGCTCGTAGAATCCGATGCAGAGGCCGCGGCCCTCCTGGCGCAGGTAGCTTTCGCCGGCCGGGTCCATCACATGCGGATGCTCGCCGCCGCCGTCGATGATCTCGGCGATCATCGGCACCTCGTCGGTGACGATATACTGGTGCTCCATCGGGTGCAGCGGGAAGTAGACACCGGCCATGGCGCCGACCTCGCGCGCCCAGAGGCCGCCTGCGTTGACCACATGTTCGGCGTGGATGGTGCCCTTGTTGGTGACCACGTCCCAGGTGCCGTCGGGGCGCTGGTTGGTCTCGATCACCTTGCAGTGGGTCTCGATCGTGGCGCCGCCCATGCGCGCGGCCTTGGCATAGGCGTGGGTGGTGCCTGAGGGGTCGAGGTGGCCGTCCAGCGGGTCGTAGAGGCCGCCGATAATGCCGTCGGTGTTGGTGACGGGGGCGATCTTCTTGATTTCTTCGGGGGAGACGATTTCGGTCTCCAGCCCCATGAAGCGGTGCTTGGCGCGCTCCGCCTTCAGCATGTCGAAGCGTTCCTGGGTTTCGGCCAGGGTGACGCCGCCGACGTGGTGCAGCCCGCAGGACATGCCGGTGATCTCTTCCAGCTCTTTGTAGAGCTTGATGGTGTAGCCCTGCAGCGCCGCCATGTTGGTGTCGCCGTTGAGGGTATGGAAACCGCCCGCCGCGTGCCAGGTGGAGCCGCTGGTCAGCTCCGAGCGTTCGATCAGCATGACATCGGACCAGCCGAGCTTGGTCAGGTGGTAGAGGACAGAGCAGCCGACGACGCCGCCGCCGATCACTGCCACGCGGGTGGTGGTTTTCATGTGGGCCTCCCTGAGTAGGTGTTTCCCGCATTCTGTACAGAAGTGAACAGTAGTCCAGAAGAAAAACGGCACGGTATGCCGCTTCCAGGCCGTCTGCGCCGCTTAGGGTTATTCAGAGGTGCGGAAGCGGCTGTTCTGGATGAGGAAAATTGCTGTCAGCGGGGCGGTGAGGAGAATGATGCCAACCGTGATCAGGAGCATGCCGAGCTGGGAATAGTCGGCGGGCGTGGTGATGGTGCCCGCCGAATCTGTGACTTCGCGGGTCACCACAAAGATCTCGTTCAGGTATTTGGTGCCGAGGCTGGAGGCAGAAAGCGCCAGGTTGGTGAAGGAGGCCATAACCGCAAAGAAGGTGGCCTTGAGACCCGAAGGCGCGTTGCGGGCGATCCAGGCGAGCATCGGGATCATCGCGACCTGGCCCAGCGGCGATTCCACTGCGGTGTCGACAATGGCGATGAAACGGGCGTCGACCACGCCTCCGGTCATGGCGGCGGTCCAGTGGTGGGCGCCGTAGTAGAGCGCGATGTTGGGCAGGCTGAGGACGGCTTCGGTGATTGCCAGAAAGGCGACGATCCAGGCAATCGGGCGGCTGGCCATCAGCGGGCGGAAGATCAGCATGCCGGCAAGCGTCAGCAGCGAGGTGATCAGGGACAGGACCGACAGGAACTGCTGGTCAAAGCCCAGCACGTCAATCTCAAACCAGGTGGCGCCGGGGCCGCGCAAGGGCGTGGCGCGGTAGACAAAGATGATGATGGCGGTGCCGATCAGGGCACGGGCGTGGTCGGTGGGCAGAACTGCGACCAGCTGGCGCATCAGGAACAGCACGATGGCCATGGATCCGGCAAAGACGATTTCCTGCGAGTAGGGCACATCGCCGAGGCCCACGGTGAGCGACAGCGCGACAAAGGCGCCGCCGCCAATGAAATACCAGTGGTTCGGGCTGACCGGCTCTCGCGGGAGGTCTATGCGGCTGCGGATTTCTGCTTCGGCCAGGCCTTCGCGGCGCAGAGCGGCGGCCTTGCGCCATTTCTGCCAGATCGCCAGCGCCACGCCGGACAGCGAAATAACCGGGATCAAAAGGGCGAGGGTGAAGACAAAGCCGTAAAGCGCGCCCTTGTCCGATTGCGGCAGGGCATCGGCACCGTCGAACAGGGCGACGTTCAACGCGGCAGCGGCGCTGGAGCCGCCAATCAGCGCGATGCGGCCGAAGGTCTGCATGGTGGTGTGCAGGGATTTGGTCTCAGCCTCGGGCAAGGGATTGCCTTGTGCGTCAACATGCGGCACAGCCTCTACCGACATCGCATCGGCCACCACGTCCTGCAGCACGAAACCGCAGGGCGCGAGCAGGGCGGCGGTGACGTACCAGGCATTGAGCGGCATCAGGCCGGACATCATGTCCGGGTGCAGTACCATTGCAGCCAGAATGGCGTAGCTGGCACCCATCAGCGCGGCGCCCGCGAGGATCAGCAGGTACTTCCAGCGCCAGATCAGGTCCACGAGATGCCCAAGCGGCATCTTCAGTGCCCAGGGCAGCCCCACCCAGAAGGCCAGTCCGGCCAGAAAGGCGGCGGAAAGGTCGAGGTATTCCTTGACGTAGAACGAGGCGGCGACGGTGCTGATACCCTGTGCGCCATAGGCGAAATAGATCAAGAGCGGCGGCAGGAAGGACCAGCGCAGCTGCCGGAACAGTTCCAGCACGATGCTGTCGAACCAGCCCCAGGCCAGCACTGCCGCGCGAGTCATCGGTGTTCTCCCGTCAAGAGAGCGGCCGGATCTTCAGCTCGGTCACGCGGTTGCCTTCGCGCGCGGTGACTTCGAACCGGAAGCCGTGGAAGGAGAACACCTGGCCCTTGACCGGGATCATCTGCGCCTCGTGGATCACCAGGCCTGCGACGGTATTGGCCTCGTCATCCGGCAAGTTCCATTCAATGGCCCGGTTCAGGTCGCGGATGGTGGTGGCGCCTTCGACCAGATAGGAGCCGTCGGCGGTCTTCCTGGCGACGCTTTCCTCGGCCGGGTCGAATTCGTCTGTGATCTCGCCGACAATCTCTTCAAGGATGTCCTCCAGCGTGATCAGCCCCTGCAGGGCACCGTATTCATCCACCACCAGCGCGAAGTGGGAGCGCATGCGCAGGAACTGGCGCATCTGCTCGTCGAGGGTGGTGGTTTCGGGAATGAAATACGGGGCCTTGGCGACCTGGGCGACGTCGAAGGATTTCAGCTGGTCGGAATCTCCGCCTGCGCCGCCGGCCTGCTCATACATCGCGCGGAACAGGTCCTTTGCGTGAACCACACCGATAATGTTCTCCTGCTCGCCGCGGAACACCGGCAGACGGGTGTGCTGGCTGTGCAGGCATTGTTCCAGGATGGTTTCGGGCTCAGCATCCGCGTCGATCATCTCGATATTGGAGCGGTGCAGCATGATCTCCTCGACAAACCGGTCGGAAAGATCGAGCGCGCCCAGGATACGGTCGCGGTCTTCCTTTTCGACCACGCCTTCGGAATGTCCCAGCTGCAGGGCGCCCGCGATTTCCTCGCGCACAGCCATGATGTGGCTGTCCGGGTCGATCTGCACGCCGAAGACGCTCAGCACGCCGCGCACGAACAGCCGCACCGCGCCCACGACCGGCGAAAGGATCATGACCAGGAGGCTGATCGGCGCCGACACCGCAGAGGCGGCCTTCTCGGCGTTGGAAATGGCGTAGGTCTTGGGCAGGACCTCAGCAAAGACCAGTACCAGCAGGGTCATTACCAGCGTTGCCATCGCGACGCCGCCTTCTCCAAAGATCCGGGTAAAAAGCGCGGTGGCGAGAGAGGCTGCGAGAATGTTGACAACGTTGTTGCCCAGCAGGACCGAACCGATCAGGCGCTCATTGTCTTCGGTGATGACCAGCGCGCGCTGAGCCCCGCGGGAGCCCTTGTCGGCCTGGGCGCGCAGCTTGCCGCGCGACGCGGCGGTCAGCGCCGTTTCCGAGCCTGAAAAGAAGCCTGAAAAGACAAGGAGCAGCACGATGGCCCCGGCAGTGGTCCAGAAGGCGCTGTCGAGAACGGTGGAGGCAGTGTCCATGAGGGGTTCAGATGTCCAGTCTGTTGAAGGTTTGCCGTATTTATGGGGTCTTAGCCCCGCCGCTTCAAGCGTTGCGGTCAGCTGCGCTTGGCCAGCGGGTGGTGTTCCAGCACCAGTTCCTGCAGCCGGGCGTCCAGCACATGGGTGTAAATCTCGGTTGTGGCGATGTCGGCGTGGCCCAAGAGCGCCTGGATCGCGCGCAGGTCGGCGCCGTTTGCCAAGAGGTGGGTGGCAAAGGCGTGGCGCAGAGTGTGCGGTGTCACCTTGTCCGGGGAGATGCCGCCGGTCACCGCAAGTTCCTTGATCAGCAGGTAGAAACGGTGACGGGTCAGATGGCCGGATTTGCCGCGGGAGGGGAACAGGAACCGCGAGGGCGGATGGCCCTTGGTTTCACGCTCAGCATCGGTCTCGTCGCGCACCAGCAGCCATTGCGCCAAGGCTTCGCGCGCAGGCGGGGACAGCGGCACCATGCGTTCCTTGCCGCCCTTGCCCAGGATCAGCAGCATCCGCGGGTCGCCGCGGGCGGCGGACACCGGCAGCGAGACCAGTTCCGTGACCCGCATACCGGTGGCGTAAAGCAGTTCCATCAGGCAGGTGTTGCGCAGCCGGTCGGCCTCAGTCCGGCCGGTTTGGCGGGCGGCGTCCAGCAGGCGGTCGACCTCGATCACTTCCAGCGTTTTGGGCAGGCGCTTTTCCCGCCCCGGGCCGCGTATTTGGATGGCGGGGTTGTCCTCGCGCCAGCCTTCTTCAAACGCGAAACGGTAGATCTGTTTGACCGCCGACAGCCGCCGGGCGCGGGTGGAGCGGGCCAAACCTTGCGCGTCGCAGTTGATCAGATAGGCCTCAATGTCATCCTGGCAGGCGCTTAGGAAACTGAGCTTGCGGTGCTCCAACCAGGCGGTCAGGTCCTTGAGGTCCCGGCCATAGGCCAAAAGCGTGTTCTGCGAGGCGCCGGTTTCTGCCGCCTGGGCGTCGAGGAAGGTGGAGATCCACTGGAAATTGTCGTGCGGTGCGGCCATGTCAGCCGCGCTCCAGCAGCATCAGTTGCAGGGCGGCGCGGCGGGCGGTGTCCTCCAGCCCGACGGCGCGGAAGGCGGCCAGTGCAGTGGTCAGATCGCCAAGGTTGCCGTCGGCGCCCTGGGCAAACAGCACCATGCTGCGCAGGATCGCCTCGCCCAGCTGGCCGTTGTCCAGCAGTTGGCGGATAGATGGCGGCGCGGATGAGCCCGCGGCAAACCCCAGCGCGATTGCTTCTGCCAGCGGCGACGGCGCGGCGGCATCTCCGGGACGGCCCTGAGCCAGGGCGGCCAGGAAATGGTCTGCCGCACCGGAGGCTTTCGCGTCGTGGGCGGCAAGCTCATATGCGGGCGAGAGCAGGCGGATGCGCCAGGCCAGCTCCTCAGCCGGGCCTGTGAGTTTCGCCCGTGCCAGTTGCTCGGCAAAGATGTCGGCAAAGACGGTTTCGGTTCCGGCCTCCTGCATCGCGTCCCAGGCACGGGGCAGGGATTTTGCGATAGCTTCCGTATTCCCGGCGTTCAGGTCGTTCTCCAGCTGCTGCACCGCTGAGACCCGGTCCCAGATGCCGCCGGAGGCGGCGGGTTTTCGGGCGCTGAACAGGCCGAGGTACTGGTTCGGGTTGAGCGCACCGGCGCGGGCCAGCCGCTCTGCGGCTTCCAGCTGGGCCTTCCAGCCTGCAATGTCGCGCAGATCGGCGGCGGCGAAGGCGGGCGGCAGCGGTGCCGTGGGCATGGTCTCGCCAATGGTTTCAAACAGCCGGAAGGTCAGCGGGTCCGGATCAGCAGGGCGGCGCAGCGGCGGTGCCAGTTCAAACAGATCCGGGTTCAGGTACCGGTCCAGCAGGTCCATCTGCTCCTTGGGCAGCAGGTCCAGCGCGTGGGCGGTTTCCAGCATCAGCGCCGCCGTGGGCCAGTCGCTGCGGCGTGCCGCGCAGAAGATCCGGGCGGCATAGCTGTCCGACAGATGCGGTGAGGCGGTGAGGGCCGCGCAGGACGCATCCTCGCTGCCGGTCAGAAGGGTTGCATCGAACCAGCGGGCGAAACGGTCCTTGCTGTCCGTGGGGCCTGCGTGTTCCACCAGCGCCTGCGACGGGTCCGTCGCCCCCAGCGCCAGCAGCCGGTCGAGCCGGGCCAGCAGGATCTGGTCGCCCGTGGCCGCGGGCGGGCGGGTCTCGGACAGCAGCAGGGTGAACAGTAGCGCTTGCATTGCCGGGCTGCCGCGCACCGGCACGGTTTCGATCAGATGAGTGATGTCATCGGCCGCGCTGCCGCGCCACAGGTCTGCCGGCAGGCCGGTGGCCGCGGCCGGCACCAGCCCGATCGGCGGCAGCAAAGCTTCCAGCGGGGTGACGGACACCCGCGGCAATGCAGCAGTGCCCGCAACAGGCGGCTCCAGCAGCACGGTGCCGGGCAGGGCGTCCCTGGGCTGCGGCTGGTTCAGCCAGTCAATTGCCGCCAGCGGCTCATTGGCAAGCGCGCTGCCTGCCAGCATCACCCCGGCGGCAGCCGCCTTAATCCGCATTCAGCACCACCGGCTTGCGCACCTCGGTGGCGGGCGCGCTGAAATCGGCGCCGAACCAAGGACCGACATAGGCATAGCCCACCAGCCCGATTGCAGCCAGAACCAGCAAGTAGACCAAATACTTAATCAATCGCCCCATAGTGCATCCAATGCCTGTTTCCTGCTCTTTTGCCCAAGTTATATATTCCCTTTTCGGCAAGATCACGTCATTCACTGAAGAATGAGCGAAAAAGAGCAAATCAGCGGCCAGAAGGCAGCAGCGCCGGTGCCGGGGAAACTGAAGAAGACCATCGTTATGGTGGGCATGATGGGGGCGGGCAAGACCGCCGTGGGCCGGGCGCTGGCGGCGCGGCTGAACGCCCCTTTCCTGGACAGCGATCACGAGATCGAAGCTGCCGCCAACATGACCATCCCAGAGATTTTCGCCCGCGACGGCGAGCCGTTTTTCCGCCAGAAGGAGCGCCAGGTGATCGCGCGGCTGCTGGAGGAGGAGCGTGGCGTGCTGTCCACCGGCGGCGGCGCCTTTCTGGCAGAGGAAAACCGGCAGGTGATCACTTCAAAAGGTGTCTCTGTCTGGCTGAATGCCGACCTTGAGGTGCTGTGGAACCGGGTGCGCCACCGCGATACCCGGCCGCTGCTGCGCACTGCCGACCCGCGTGCGACACTCAGCAACCTGTATCACCAGCGGGTGCCGCTGTATTCCAAGGCCGATGTGTCGGTGGTCTCGGACGGGCAGGCCTCGATCGAGACCATGGTGGACCGCGTGCTGGACGCCTTGAAGGCACGCCCTGATGTATTGGAGTGGAACTGATGGAGCGCACGGTTCATGTGCCGCTGGGCGAACGCGCCTATGATGTGGTGATCGGTCCCGGCCTGCTGGCGCAGGCGGGGGAGCGGATCAAGCCGCTGCTGAAGCGGCCGCAGGTGGCGGTGCTGACGGATGAAACCGTGGCGGAGAAACACCTGGAAGCCTTGCGTGCCGGGCTGGCCGCTGCGGGTGTTGAGATGACCGCGCTGGCGCTGCCGCCGGGAGAGGCGACCAAGGGCTGGCCGCAGTTCACCCGCGCGGTCGAGTGGCTGCTGGAACAGAAGGTGGAGCGCGGCGACGTGGTTGTGGCCTTCGGCGGCGGAGTGATCGGCGACCTGGCGGGTTTTGCCGCGGCAGTACTGCGCCGGGGGGTGCGGTTCGTGCAGATCCCGACGTCGCTGCTGGCGCAGGTCGACAGTTCGGTGGGCGGCAAGACCGGCATCAACGCGCCGCAGGGCAAGAACCTGATCGGTGCCTTCCACCAGCCGTCGCTGGTGCTGGCGGATACCTCGGTGCTGGAAACCCTGACCGCGCGCGATTTCCTGTCCGGCTATGGCGAAGTGGTGAAATACGGGTTGCTGGGCGACGCGGAGTTCTTTGTCTGGCTGGAACAGAACGGCCCGGCGCTCGCCGAAGGCGATGTGGCTGCACGGGTTGAGGCGGTGGCGCGTTCGGTTCAGATGAAGGCGGACATCGTGGTGCGGGACGAGACCGAGCAGGGCGACCGGGCGCTGCTCAATCTGGGTCATACCTTTTGCCACGCGCTGGAAGCAGCGACGGGCTACTCGGACCGGCTGCTGCATGGCGAGGGCGTTGCGATTGGCTGCGCGCTGGCGTTTGAGCTGTCGTCGAAGCTGGGCCTGTGTTCGCAGGAGGATCCCAGCCGGGTGCGGGCACATCTGAAGGCGATGGGGATGAAGACCGACCTAGCCGACATTCCGGGCGACTTGCCCGGGGCAGAGGCTCTGCTGGATTTGATGGGGCAGGACAAGAAAGTGGTGGCCGGCCAGCTGCGGTTCATCCTGGCGCGCGGCATTGGCGAGGCGTTTGTGACCGGCGAGGTGCCGCCGGACGCGGTGCTGGAGGTGCTGCGCAGCGCCGGCGCCTGAACCGGGGCACAGAGTGCAGAAAATCAAAGGGCAGCCGCTGAGGCTGCCCTTTTTTGATGGCTGCAAATGCCTGCTCAGGCGGCAGTGCTGCTTTCGATGATGTCCTGGTCCCAGCCGTCATCCTCCGCATCGAAGTCGATGGCGAGCGGCGGATGCGCAGCGGGCGCGGGCAGGGCGGCTGTGGCGTTTCCGACAGTGAATTGAGTCACCTGCTCCCGCAGTTCCTGTGCCTGTTCGGACAAGGAGGTCGTCGCTGCAGTGGTCTGTTCGGCCATGGCAGCGTTTTGCTGCGCCATCATCTCCAGTTCGCCCACGGCGGTGTTGACGTCGTTCATCTGCGCCGACTGCTCCTTCATGTTGCCGGCAATCTCCACCACCAGGGAGGAAATCTCGCCAACCTGCTGGTTCACGGTGGCCATCGCCTGGCCGGCCTGATCCACCAGTTCCGCACCGTTCTTGACCTGTTCGGAGCTGCGCGCAGTCAGCTCATCGATCTGCTGCACCGCGTCGGCACAGCGCTGTGCCAGCATCCGCACCTCGGAGGCGACAACCGCAAAACCGCGGCCTGCTTCGCCTGCGCGGGCGGCCTCGACCCCGGCATTCAGCGCCAGCAGGTTGGTCTGGAAGGCGATGTCCTGGATCACCTTGGTGATCTGGGAAATCTCCTGCGAGGATTCCTGAAGCTTGTCCATGGCGGTAATGGTGTCCTTCACCACCGCGTCGCAGGATTTGACGCCGTTCTGGGCGCTGTCTGCAAGTTCTTCGGCGCGGCCGGCGTTTTCGGCGGAGCGCTGCACGTTGCCGGTCAGCTCGCCCATGGCGTGGGTGGTTTTTTCCAGCGTGGCCGATTCCGCCTCGGTGCGGTGGGCCAGGTCCATCGAGGCTTCGGCAATCGACTTGGTGCTTTCGTCGACGCTGCTGGTGAGTTCCGCAATCGTGGAGACCGCAGCGCTCAGCGCATTCAGCGAGTCGTTGAAATCCATCCGGATAGATTTGAATTCGACCGGGAAATGCGCCTCGATCGGGTTGTCCAGCCGCTTGTGCTGCAGGTCGGCAAGAGCTTCGCCGATGCTGCGGGTGACGGTCAGAATCTCCTCGCGGCGCTCCTTCTCTTCCTGCACGCGTTCTTCCTGCTTGCGCTGGGTGACGGTGCGCAGGTCCACAACGTTGCGGGCGACCTCGCCGATTTCGTCGCGCCGGTCTGCACCGGGGACCTCGACCTCCGTCTCGCCGGAGCCTAGCTTTTGCAGCGCCACGTTCAGGACGGCCAGCCCCTTGGTCATGTTGCGGGCGATGACCAGGCTGAGCAGCAGAACGCCCGCCAGCATGACGGCCGCAAAAATGGCCATCTCGATCAGCATCAGCTTGTTGTGCGCATCAAAGGCCGCCATGTCGCGTTCCAGGTGCTCGATCAGCAGCATTTCCTTTTTCTGCAGTACCTCAATCGCCTTGGTGGCTGCGGCAAACCAGTCCTCAGCCGTGACGCCTTCGCCGCCGTTGCCATGCAGGATGGCTTCGCGCATTTCGTCGAATTTCTTCATGGCAGGATCGCTGAACAGAGTCTTGACCGCGTCCCTGTCCTCTGCGGTTGCAAAGTTCTTGAAAGCGCGCAGGCGTTCCTTGAACAATTCGTGGTCGGCAAAGAATTCTTCGCGGTCCTGAGGTTTCCAGCCGTGTTTGAACCCCACGGCGCCCGCTGCACGTTCCAGTCCCGCCGCATCAATTGCCTGCATGAAGAAGGACAGTGCCACGGCTTCCTGCGAGATCTTGGGATTATCAATGCCCTTGGCCATCGCCAGGCCGGTCTGGATCAGCGCTGCGTTCAGGTCCGTGTAATAGGAAATCAGTGCCTTCAGCTTCAGCGAATGGGTGTCGATCTTCTGGCGGATGTCCTTCTTGCGGGCCAGCTCGGATTTCGCAAACGCGATCGCCTCAATGGATTCCCGTGGCAGAAGCTCCATGTCGACCCGGCTGATCTCCTCCAGATAGGCGGCCATCTTGGCATCATTCGCCTGGCGCACCTTGACCAGCTTCTCCGGCGGGGAGCTGGCGGCACTTTCAAGGTAGCTTGCGCTCAGCCCGCGTTCCAGCTGCAGATTGTGAACCAGGCTGCTCATATGTTCCAGCACCTCGCCTGCTTCGGTAGTGTCCACCTGGGCCTTGCGTTGCAGGTCGAGCAGGGTTTGCCCGATGAACCAAAGGCTGAGAAGCAGCGGAGCCGCCAGGAGCATTCCGATCTTGGTGCTGATCGAGAGATGCTGCAAAAAACGCATACCCATATTCCGAATCCTTGATGTACCTTTTTTACGACCGATCCATTCAGCATCCGTGATATGTCTTAATTTTTGCCTAGCCGTGCGGTGCGCTGTGTTAAGGGGCCGTTTAGGATTTGCAGCAGGCACGCAGCATCGCCAAACGGGGCACCCTTACGCATACGATGGGTAGCCCCTTGAAATATAATCTGAAAATCCTGTCCCAGCGTAAGCGGCAGATGCTGCTGAGCAGTCAGGAAGAACAGAATCGGCGCTGACGTAGCGCCGTTTCGCTCCGGTGGCGGAACCTTCGTAAAGCCCGCGAAAATGCTGCGTTAACAGAAAAGCCCTCCACCCCGGTCGGGGCGGAGGGCTGCAGCGCAAAGCTGTCGTAAATTATGATTCGCCCTGGCCGGCTTAGAACGGGATTTCGTCGTCGTCGATGTTGTGGGACGCGCCGCCGCCATAGCTGCCGCCACCGCCGCCGCCTTGCGAGCCGCTGTCATAACCGCCGCCGTAGCCGCCGCCCTGATTGCCGCCGCCATAGCCGCCACCGCTCTGGCCGCCGCCACCGCCGCCTTCACCGCGGCCGTCCAGCATGGTCAGGGTGGAGCCGAAGCCCTGCAGCACGACTTCAGTTGAGTACCGGTCCTGGCCGCTCTGGTCCTGCCACTTGCGGGTCTGCAGCTGGCCTTCGATATAGACCTTGGAGCCCTTGCGCAGGTATTGCTCGCAGACGCGCACCAGACCCTCGCTGAAGACGGCGACGGAGTGCCATTCAGTCTTCTCGCGGCGCTCGCCGGTGTTGCGGTCCTTCCAGGTTTCCGAGGTGGCAATGCGCAGGTTGCACACCTTGCCGCCGTTCTGGAAGCTGCGCACCTCGGGGTCGCGGCCCAGGTTGCCGATGAGCATGACTTTGTTGAGTGAGCCGGCCATGAAGTTCCGTCCTTCCGTCCTGAATTTCTTATCTTGCAGCGGGCTGGGGCGAATCCGGCCGCGCCGCGTTTCAGGCACAGTATAGTTCTGTGCCAACTGTGAAAAGCAGGCATCTGTGGATGGTTTCGGCCGATTTTGCGCTGGCGGAGCGGCGGTTCACGCCTGTGTTGCTTTAAATTTGCTCCGCATCCGCTATATTTGCGCAAAAGGGACAGTGCGGGACAGCATAAATGCGCAAAGCCATTGCGGGTTTGGTTATAGCCATGGTTGGCGCAGGGCAGCCTGCGGCCTCCGATATCCTCAGCACCAAGAACCGCCGTGATCTGTTCGCGGCCCATACCAGGGTGCTGGATGGGCGGGCGGCGTCCCAGTACAAGAACTCCTCCCGGCTGCAGCCCAAGACCTACAGTATCCCGTCCGCCGGCGGCACGCTGCCCTACAGCGGCAAGTACCGGGGCCAGTACCTGGAACTGGCGCGTGATGCGGCGCGCCAGCACGGGGTGCCGGAGGATCTGTTCCTGCGTCTGGTCCAGCAGGAGAGCAACTGGAACCCCAATGCCAAGTCGCACAAGGGGGCGCTGGGGCTGGCGCAGCTGATGCCGGCCACGGCGCGGGCGCTGGGGGTGAACCCGGCGGTGCCGAAGCAGAACCTGGAGGGCGGCGCCCGCTATCTGGCGCGCCAGTTCCGCAAGTTCGGGTCCTGGCGGCTGGCGCTGGCGGCCTATAACGCCGGTCCGGAAGCGGTGCAAAAATATGGCGGGGTGCCGCCTTACAAGGAAACCCAGAACTACGTGCGGAAGATCTGGGGCAGTTGATGCCGCGCAGCTGTTAACGTGTGGATAACTTTCCTTAATGCCCCGTTAACTCCGCCTGAGCGTCAAGCATTTGCCTTAATTTTTCGTAAATCTGTGCGCAGGTTCTGGAGGGAATGCCTTGTATATCAACAGCTTCGACGAACGCCTTGAGCGCATTGACTGGCAGCCGAGCGCGGTGCCGACCCGCCAGATGATCGACAGCGTTCTGGCAAGCCGCCTGCCGCTGCAGCCGCGCAGTGCAGTGCTGAGCCTGGCAGGCGCAGTGACGGGCATTCTGATCGGCGTTGGCGTGAAGGGCATGGGTATCGCGGGTTCGGCCTGGGGGCCGGAAACCGGGCTGGCCGGAACAATTGGCGGCGGGCTGGCGCAGGTTGGGCTTGCGGCGTCGGTGGCTGCGGCTTTGCTGGCCGCCGCCAAGGGCAGCAAGGCGCCGCGGCTGATGCAGTTCGCCTCGATCAACCTGCTGATGATTGCGGTTCTGCTGCTGAGCTGAACCAGGTTTCCCCCGTGGGAGTGGGGGAGTGATGTGGAACCCCATGTGTTGCCGCCTGGCACCGCATGGGGTTTTGCTTTGCGGCGATGCCAGCGCATGAAAAAGCCGGGGTGCTGAAACCCCGGCTTTGTTGTCACGTTTTGATCTGGCGCCTTACTCTGCTGCGACCTTGATCACCGGCTTCATGCGCTCCAGCACGTCGTCGCTGAGGTGGCATTTGATCTGGTGGCCGCCGTCCAGTGTGCGCACCGGCGGAACCTCCTTCTCGCACAATCCGCCCGGCACCTCGGATTTCCAGCGGCAGCGGGTCTGGAACGGGCAGCCCGGCGGCGGGCTCATGGCTGACGGAATGTCGCCTTCCAGAACGATGTGCTCTTTCTCCACGGAGGTGTCGGCAATCGGCACCGCACTGAGCAGCGCCTCGGTGTAGGGGTGGTAGGGCGGTGCAAACACCTGATCGGTGTCGCCCAGCTCCACCACATGGCCGAGGTACATCACCATCACCCGGTCGGAAAGGTAGCGCACGATCGACAGGTCGTGGGAGATGAACAAGAGGGTTGTCTTCTCGTTCCTCTGGATCTCCATCAGAAGGTCGGTGACCGCGGCCTGCACCGAAACGTCGAGCGCCGAGACGGGTTCGTCCGCAACAACGATGCGGGCGCCGCCGGCAAAGGCGCGGGCGATGCCCACACGCTGCTTCTGGCCGCCCGACAGCTGCCGCGGCATCCGGTCGGCAAAGGCGCGGGGCAGTTTCACCAGGTCCAGAAGCTCCAGCATCCGCTTGCGGCGTTCGGCCTCGGAATTGCCAATGCCGAAGATTTCAAGCGCCCGCATGATCTGGCGGCCGACTGTCATCGAGGGGTTCAGCGTATCAAAGGGGTTCTGGAACACCATCTGCACGTCGGAAACAGTTTTGGTGTCGCGTTCCTCGATCGGAATCTGCTCGATGTTGCGGTTGTCGAGCAGGATCTGGCCCTCCGTGGCGGTCTCAAGTCCCATCAGCACCTTGGCGAATGTTGACTTGCCGCAGCCGGACTCGCCGACGATGGCGAGGGTTTCGGACTCGCGGGCCTCGAAGCTCAGCGTCTCGTTGGCTTTCACCACCTTGGTGTCGCCGCCGCCGAACAGGGCGTTGGCAGCCACCTCGTAGTATTTCTTGAGGTTGTCCATCTTCAGGACGACCTTGCCTGGAGCGGTCTTTTCCTTCTGCTCACCCACCGTGATCGGGGCGTTCCAGTCGATTTCCTGGAACTTCAGGCAGCGGGTTTCGTGCCGGTCATTGCCATGCACCGGTGACATCGGGATCACCATGTCCTGATCGCAGCGGCCTTCCTCGAAATAGTCGCAGCGCGGGCCGAAGTTGCAGCCGGGCGGGCGTTCGTGGGGCAGGGGGAAGTTACCGGGGATTGCCACCAGCGGGCGCGAGTTCTTGTCGGCGCCGGGCAGCGGGATCGAGCGGAACAGCGCCTGGGTATAGGGATGCTGCATTTCGTCGAACACATCGTGGATCGAGCCGCGCTCCACCGCCTCGCCGGAATACATCACGCAGAGCCGGTCGCAGGTTTCCAGTACCAGGCCGAGGTTGTGCGAGATGAACAGCATCGAGGTGCCGTATTTCTTGCCCAGGTCCTTGACCAGCTCGACCACCGCGGCCTCCACCGTCACGTCCAGCGCGGTGGTGGGTTCATCGAGGATCAGCAGCGAGGGTTTCGACATCAGCGCCATCGCAATCACGATGCGCTGCTGCTGGCCGCCCGACAGCTGGTGCGGGAAGGAGTTGAGCATCCGCTCCGGGTCGGGCAGGCGCACGTCGGTGACCACTTCAAGCGCGCGGGCATAGGCTTCTTTTTCGCTGACGCCCTCGTGGATCATCGGCACTTCCATCAGCTGCTTGCCGATTTTCATTGCGGGGTTCAGCGAGGCCATCGGCTCCTGATAGATCATTGCGATCTCATTGCCGCGGATATCGCGCAGTTCTTCGGCGCTCATCTCGGCCAGGTCGCGGCCCTTGAACTTGATGGTGCCGCCGACGACGCGGCCGTTCTTGCCCAGATCCTGCATGACGCCAAGCGCCACGGTGGATTTGCCGCAGCCGGATTCGCCGACCAGGCCCACGGCCTCGCCGGGCTGCACGGTGACCGAGAAATCCATCACCGCGGGGATTTCGCGCAGGCGGGTGAAGAAGGAGATCGACAGCTTGTTAATCTCGAGGATCGGGCCGTCGTAGTCTGCCAGTTTGTTCATATTCTTTTCTCCCTGTTGAGGCTGGAAGAGACAGGATCCCTTTCATCTGGCCTCAAATATCCCGGGGGTCCGGGGGCTGGCCCCCGGTCCCGCCGGTTTGGATCAATCCTTCAGGCTTTCCTCGCGCAGGCCGTCGGCCAGCAGGTTTAGGCCCAGAACCAGCGTCAGCAGCGCAAAGGCGGGCGGCAGCGCCGGGTGCAGGTAGATCGACAGCAGCTTGCGCCCGTCATTGATCGTGGAACCCCAATCCGGGCTTTCCGGCGGCAGGCCAAGGCCGAAGAAGCCGAGGGTACCCAAGAGGATGGTGGTGTAGCCGATGCGCAGGCAGAAATCGACGATCAGCGGCCCGCGGGCGTTGGGCAGGATTTCCCACAGCATGATGTACCAGGGGCCCTCGCCGCGGGTCTGGGCAGCCGCCACGTAATCGCGGGTTTTGATGTCCAGCGTCAGGCCGCGCACGATACGGAACACCGTGGGCGAGTTGACGAAGACCACCGAGACGAACACCACCAGGATACCGCCGGGGATGTCGAACATATCCATCACGCGGGGCAGGCCCGGGATCGAATAGGCCGGGGTGTTGATCAGGTAGCCGCCGTTGGAAACCAGCTGCAGGTAGAACCAGATGATGATCCCCAGAACCAGCGGCAGCACCAGGTTGCGCACCTTGGGCCGGGTGTAATAGCGCGAGTTCAGCAGCACCCCGACAAAGACAATCGGGAAGATGAACAGAACGATCGCCATGTAGTTCGGAACACCGGTGGCGACGATTTCAGGCGTGACCAGCAGGTAGAACAGCAGGATCACCGGGAAGGCCAGGATCAGGTTGGCGGCAAAGGACAGCGTGGTGTCCAGGCGTCCGCCGTAGTAGCCCGCAGGCAGGCCCAGGGTAATCCCCACCATGAAGGCAAAGACAGCTGCCATCGGGGCGATCTTGATGACTTCCCAGGCGCCTTTGACCAGGCGGCTGAACACGTCGCGCGCCAGGTTGTCGCCGCCAAGCAGGTAATAGGGGTAGTCCGCTTCGGTGGCGCCGTTCATCGGGGTGCCGGGGACCTTGTTCTTCATGCCCGAGACCTGCACCAGCGGGTCATGGGTAATGATCATGTCCATGGCGCCGTAGATGCCGGTGAACACCCAGAACATCACCAGGCCAAAGCCGATCATGCCGATGGGGCTGTCAAACAGCTTGCCATAAAGGCCAAGCCGCCGTTTGAAGCCGATGGAGGCGGCGTAGAGGATCACCAGTGAAAACCAGACCGGGGACAGCTGGTAGATGATACGCCCCGCAATTTCGAATGTGCTAAGAGGTTCCATGCTCTGCTGCCTTCCTTAAGAGATCCGGATACGCGGGTTCAGATACACATAGCCGATGTCAGAGATCAGCTGGGTGATCAGCACCACGAAGACTGAGACCACGGAAACGGCCAGCAGCAGTTCGATGTCGTTGTTGCCTGCGGCTTCCACCAGGATCCAGCCGAAGCCCTTGTAGTTGAACAGGGTCTCGACGATCACCACGCCGTTCAGCAGCCAGGGGAACTGCAGCATGATGACGGTGAAGGGGGCAATCAGTGCGTTCCGCAGCGCGTGCTTCAGAACGATGTTGTGAAAGCTCACACCTTTTAGGCGGGCGGTGCGGATGTATTGCGCGGTCATAACCTCTGTCATCGAGGCGCGGGTCATCCGGGCGATATAGCCCATGCCGTAAAGCGCGATCGTCAGCACCGGCAGGAAGAAGTTCTCGAAGTTCGGGTTGTCCATCGCCGAGGTGGCGGTGCCCTTGAACCATTTGAGGCCCACGGTGGAGGAGGTGAAGACGGCGATAAAGATCACGCCGGAAACATATTCAGGTGTTGCCGTGGTCAGGATCGAGGCGGTTGAAAGGCTCCGGTCGGTGACAGAGCCTTCGCGCATGCCCGCCAGCACCCCGATGATCAGGGCAGAGGGAACCATCAGCACCAGCACCCAGAACATCAGGCGGCCGGTGTTGCCGAGACGTTCGGCGATGATGGTGGAGACTTCATCCTTGAACCGGGTCGAATAGCCCCAGTCGCCTTGCAGAATGCCGCAGAAGGTCGGCGCTTCGGCGGCTTCCTCAGCGCTGACGGCGCCGGTCATGCAGCGGCCGGTGAACCCTTTCTCGGTCTCGCGGGTCCAGCCCGGCAGAACGCCCAGCCATTGCCCGTATTTCGAAACCATGGAGCCGCCATAGCCGTTGGCGTCCAGCCAGCTGGCCACGGCCTCATCCGACATGCGGAAGTTGCCCTGGGTTTTGGCGAGTTTTTCGAGGTTGGGGTAGAGGTTCGTGAGGAAGAACACGATGAACGTCAGGCACAGGGCCGTCAGCAGCATCACGCCCGAACGGCGGAGAATGAAAAGTCCCATTTGGGTCCCCTGTCAGTCTGGCGGATCGGACCCGGCTCAAAGGGCGGGTCTCTTATCTTTTGAGCTGGAAAGCACCGCCCCGAAAGGGGGCGGTGCAGGAGTCAGGAGCCGGCGGGGCTTAGGCTGCCCAGCCCCACTTGTAGTGGTGATGCTCGAAGGAGATGTGCATGTCGGCACCGACAACACCTTCGCGCATGTGGCGGTAGAGCGAGCGCCAGTAGGGCTGGATGGTCACGCCCTCTTCCTGGATCAGAGCCTGGCCCTTGGCAGAGATTTCGCGGCGCTTGTCAGCGTCAGCAATGGACAGGGCTTCTGCCAGCAGGGCGTCGAACTCCGGGTTTTCCCAGCCGAATTCGTTCCAGGCTTCGCCGGATTTGTAGGCCAGCGCCCAGATCTGAACGCCCAGCGGGCGGTGGTTCCAGTTGGTCGAGGAAAACGGGTATTTGGCCCAGTCGTTCCAGAAAGTCGAGCCCGGCAGAACGGTCCGTTTAACCTTGAAGCCAGCGTCGCGCAGCTGTGCTGCCACCGCGTCGGTGGTGTTCCGGCGCCAGTCGTCGTCGATCGACAGGATCTCATGCTCGAAATCCATCATGCCGGCTTCTTCCATCAGCGCCTTGGCACCGGCGGGATCAACCTTCTGCGGCGGCAGTTCGGCGTATTCCGGGTGGATCGGGCCGACATGGTGGTTTTCCGCAGTTTCGCCGCGGCCGCCGTAGCCAAGCTCCAGGCAGACGGAGTTGTCGACCGCCATCTGGATCGCCTTGCGGACGCGCTTGTCAGCATAGGGTTTCTTGCCGTCGATTTCCGCCAGCTGGTTGGTGCGGATCACGATCGAGGACATGGTCACAACTTCGGACTTCTTGTAGCCGAGGCCGTCCATCACGTCGATGAATTCGCCGACCGATTCATAGAGCATGTCGACTTCGTCGGATTCCAGCGCCGCCAGCCAGGAGGACGGGTCGGTGCCGAAATCGACGTATTCGATGCGGTCCAGTGCCGGCTTGCCATAGATCGCTTCGCCCCACCAGGTGTGGTCGTCGTTGCGTTCCAGAACCGAACGCACGCCGACTTCCAGCTCGGTCAGCAGGAACGGGCCGGTGCCGACGTTCTGGGTGAAGTCGTTGGTCTGGAAGGAGGAATGCACGATGGCCGCCGGATAGTCGGCCATGCCTGCGATCAGCGAAATGTCGGAGGCCGGCAGGTTCAGTTTGACGGTGTGGCTGTCGACCACTTCGATCGCGCCTTCGGCTGCCTGGCCGGTTTCACTGTCAATCAGGGTTGCGAAACGGCCGGCCATGGAGTTGCCTTCCAGGCCCTTGTCGCACCAGCCTGCAATGTTGCGGGCAACATCTTCGGCGGTGAAGTCGTCGCCGTTGTTCCACTTGACGCCCTGGCGGACGTTCAGGGTATAGACGGTGGCGTCCTCGTTGATCTCCCAGCTTTCCAGCAGCATGCCGGTGAAGGAGCCGTCGTTGTTGTATTCCACCAGGTATTCGATGGTACCGCGGGTCTTGTTGGCCATCTGCGACCAGTCAAAGGTGCGCGGGTCCTTCAGCGGGCGGACTTCGGTTTGCACCCGAAGTGTGCCGCCCTGCTTTTTCTCTTCTGCCGCCTTAACCGGGGCGGCCAGGCCGATCATGCCATAGGCAGCGGCGGCAGTGACGCCCAGCGAGGTGGCGCGGGTCAGGAATTCCCTGCGGTCCAGCTTGCCGTCCAGCACTTCCTTGGCGTGCATCTTGGCGGCCCAATGGATCGGGGCTCCGTTGATGGTGTCTTTGGTCATTTAAGTCTCCCTGTCGTACCGTTCGGTCATTTTTGTGCGAAACGGATATTGGCCCGGCGGTGTGCCAGGCGATTTTGGTTCAGGTTTTGGATTAAAGTTTCCCCATGCCTGCATTCCGGCAGAGATACGGCGTTTCGTCAATGCACAGTTTCGTCGTTTCCGTGTAAAAATACGACATTTTCGGCGTCGGTTTTATTATTCCGGACGGCATACGTCCGCATACTGTTCAAAACTGCCCAGTAATAGGGCCGGCATTTTAAGGAATTCCCGGTGCGGCAGGCCATGCGGCGGGATTCTGCTGACGGATCAGGCTATTGCAGTTTTTTGCGGACGGAATCGCGCAATCCGCTGGGGGGCTGGCCGGTATGCTGCGTGATGAAGCGTGTGAAATAGGCGGCGCTGCCAAAGCCCAGCCGGGCGGCAATGTCGCGAATGGGTATATCTGAAGTGATCAGCAGTGTCCGTGCGGCGTGCAGCTGGCGCTCTGTCAGAAGGGTCGCTGCGGTCTTGCCTGCGGCAGCTTTGCAGACCCGTGTCAGATGTGTCGGGGTCACGTTCAGGGCCTCAGCATGCGCAGCCATTGTGGTCTGGCAGCCCTGCACCCCGGAAATGCGCTGGCAGTAGGCCCGGCACAGGCGCAGCGCCGCAGATTGCCGAGGTGCCGTGTCCGGCTGACGTTGCAGAGCGACGGCTGCAAGCTCGCTATGGGCTTGCACGGCGCGGTGCCAATGCTGTCCTTGCCAGCCTGCTCGCGGCTGATCGCCTCGAAGTGCCCGCCCAGGCCGGTTTGTTCCTGCAGGCTGGTGAAGCGCTTGTGCACAGGGGCTTCAGGAAAGGGCGGCAGCAAGGGGCCTGTCATCGATAGCACCTGGCCCAGGCACTGGCGGGAGAATTCGGCCGACCAAAGTGCCCCGGCCGGCACAAAAATGACACTATGCAGGCCGAAGCCGCGCTGCTCCCCATTCAGGAAGAAGCGGCCTTGCCCGCGCGTGATCCAGATCAGCAGGTGTTCGTTTCGGCTGTGGGCCAATGCAGTCTGCCAGCCGCCGTCCGGTGCCAGCCGGACCAGCGGCGCGGCATGGAACTCTCTGGGAAGATCTGAATCAAAGGGCATCAGCAATCTTAAGCAGCAGAACCGGTTTTGGTGGCCGCAGCAGGTCACGGATCGCTGATTCTGGCAAGTTTCCGCTTGCTGAAGGCTGAAATGATGAAAGTTTTAGGGGCTGGCGCGAGACGGTGCGGGCTCAATCGAGCGAGATCTGGTGCCAATCCTTCATCCGGGCGCGGAACCAGCTGCGCTGCCGTTTGGCAAACTGCCGGGTGGCGACGGCGGCGCGCTCTTCCGCTTCCTCAAGCGTCAGGCGGCCGTCGGCGTAGCCCATCAGTTCCGGCACGCCGATGGCTTTGCAGGATGGCAGCGCGGGGTCATAGCGGCTGCGCATGGCGTCGATCTCGGCCATCGCTCCCTGATCCAGCATAAGTCCGAAGCGTTTGCGGATGCGCGCCTCCAGCCATTTCTTATCCGAGTTCAGAACCATTGCCGTGCAGTTCTGCAGCGGCAGCGCCGGGGCAGGGGTATCGTCCTGCCAACTGGCCAGGGGGCGTCCGGTGGCTTTCAGCACTTCCCAGGCGCGCTGCACCCGGGCGCGGTTCATCAGGTCGATACGGCCCGCGGTCTCCGCATCCAGTTCTGCACGCAGCGCATCCAGCGGCAGGCTGTCGCCTTCGGCGCGCACCGCGGGCGGGGTGGCGGGGATTTCGGCCATGCCCTCTGTCAGGGCGGTGAAATAGAGACCGGTGCCGCCGACGATGATCAACCGTTCCGGCCCGTCCAGAAGCGGCTGCACCTCGCGCAGCCAGTGGCCGGCGGAATACTCAGCGTCATAAGGCACATGGCCATAAAGCGCGTGCGGCGCCTGCGCCTCTTCCTCTGCCGAGGGGCGGGCGGTGATAACCCGCCAGCAGTCATAGACCTGGCTGGCGTCTGCGTTGACAATGATTCCGCCCTGACGGGCCGCAATTTCCAGTGCCAGCGCGGACTTTCCAGAGGCCGTGGGGCCTGCGATCAGCACAGGTTTGCCGGGGTCGATGTCGGGCAGGTTCATCGGGGTGCAGTCCATCTTTGATGCCAGTTCCGCAAAACTGCGGGGAAAGCGCGCTGCGTGGATTGAAACTGGCAGCGAATTCCTTCATTTTGCCGCGCAAATTAACCCTCACATCTTCTGGAGCGCAACATGCCTCAACCGCAAGAAAAGCCGGAACTGGATCCGGCCGCCGCCTATAAACGCGTCATGCTGAAAATTTCGGGCGAGGCACTGATGGGCGACCAGGGGTTCGGCCTGCATCCGCCGACCGTGCAGCGCATCGCCCGCGAGGTGAAAACCGTGCACGACATGGGGGTGGAAATCTGCATGGTGATCGGCGGCGGCAACATTTTCCGCGGCCTGTCCGGCTCTGCCCAGGGGATGGAGCGCACCACCGCCGACTACATGGGGATGATGGCCACCGTGATGAACGCGCTGGCAATGCAGTCGGCGCTGGAAGGCCTGGGGGTGTTCACCCGGGTGATCTCCGCGATCCGCATGGATGAGGTCGCTGAACCCTACATCCGCCGCCGCGCTGTGCGCCACCTGGAAAAGAAACGGGTCTGCATCTTTGCGGCCGGCACCGGCAACCCCTATTTCACCACCGACACTGCTGCGACGCTGCGCGCCAACGAGATGGCCTGCGAGGCGATCTTCATGGGCAAGAACGGGGTTGATGGCGTCTACGACAAGGACCCGGCGCAGCACGATGATGCGGTCCGTTATGACGAAATCAGTTATGACGACGTATTTGCCAAGCGGCTGAAGGTGATGGATGCCTCCGCCATCGCGCTTGCCCGCGACAACAACCTGCCTCTGATCGTGTTCCCGCTGGATGAGCCGGGCGGTTTCCGCGGCATTCTGGCGGGCAAGGGGACCTATACCAAGGTTCACGGCTGAGCTGCCGTGCAGCCGGCTGAAACCGCGGGCTGTGATCGCCCGCGGTTTTTTGTGATCTGACCTGAGTGCCTGTGCGGGGCTGATCCCGTGAATTCCGCGGCAGGCAGGCTAGATCGTGCATCACGGAGGGCGCGGCCAAAGCGCGGAGATGCCGCCCCGGCGGCACCAAATCCTCCGCTTGATCGCTATACATCAGCCTTCCAATGGCTTATGAGCCAATGGAAGACCGCCTCAGATAAGGGGAGAGAGCAGCATGTCTGATGATTTTGAACTGGATACCGACGATCTGAAACGCCGCATGGATGGCGCCATGGCCAACCTGCGCACCGAATTTGCGTCGCTGCGCACCGGCCGGGCTTCGGCCTCGATGCTGGAGCCGGTGATGGTGGATGCCTACGGCTCGCCGACGCCGATCAACCAGGTGGGCACCGTCAACGTGCCGGAGCCGCGCATGGTCACCATCAACGTCTGGGACAAGGGCCTGGTCGGCAAGGTGGAGAAGGCGATCCGCGAATCCGGCCTGGGCATCAACCCGCAGCTCAACGGCACCATCATCATGCTGCCGATCCCGGAGCTGAACGAGGAGCGCCGCCGCGAACTGGGCAAGGTGGCCGGCCAGTATGCCGAACACGCCCGGGTGTCGATCCGCAACGTCCGCCGCGATGGCATGGACCAGATCAAGAAGGCCAAGGCCGACGGCATGTCGGAAGACGATCAGAAGTTCTGGGAAGCCGAGGTGCAGGAGCTGACCGACAAGATGATCAAGCATGTGGACGAGGCGCTTGAGACCAAGCAAGCCGAGATCATGCAGGTCTGACGGGCAGTATGCCAGGAGACACAAACCCGCACGCGAGTGCTGCCGGAGAAGTTCCGGCGGCCCGCTCCGGCCCGCGCCATGTGGCCATAATCATGGACGGCAACGGCCGCTGGGCGCAGGCCCGGGGCAGGCCGCGGCTGTTTGGCCACCATGCAGGTGCGCGCCGGGTCCGTGAAGTTGTCGAGTGCTGCCCAAGTCTGGGCGTGGAATACCTGACCATATTTGCCTTCTCGACTGAGAACTGGAAACGGACGCAGACCGAAGTTGCCGGTCTGATGAGCCTGTTCCGCCGCTACATCTCCAAGGAAATGAACGCCTTGGCTGAACAGAACGTCCGTGTGCGCTTTATCGGCGACCGGGTGCGGCTGGATGCCAAGCTGATTGATCTGATGGACAAGCTGGAGCGTAAGACCGAAGGCAACAGCGGCACCCAGCTGACCATTGCGCTGAACTATGGCGGCCGGGATGAGGTCGCACGCGCCACCAAGCGGCTGGCGCGGGATGTGGCCGAAGGCCGGCTGGACCCCGAAAACGTCGATGAAGAAACCCTGCCGCGCTATCTGGACACCCATGTGCTGCCGGATCCGGACCTGGTGATCCGCACCAGCGGCGAGGCGCGGATCTCGAACTTCCTGCTGTGGCAGTCGGCTTATGCGGAATATGAGTTCATCGACACGCTGTGGCCTGATTTCTCGGGCGAGGAGCTGGAACGGCTGTGCAACAGCTATGGCCGCCGCGACCGCCGGTTTGGGGCGGTCAAGACATGAGTGCTGCCAAGGACCGGTGGGCGGATCTTCTGCCGCGGGCTGTATCTGCCATCGTGATGATTGCCGCAGGCGGTTTTGCGGTCTGGGCTGGCGGGTTCATTTTCAATGCTCTGATCGCGCTGTGCTGCGGCGGCATGGTGTGGGAGCTGGTACGGATGCTGATGCCGTCACGCAGCGGCACGGCGCTGCAGCTTGGCGCGATCTCAGCCGTTGCGGTACTGCTGGCGTCGCTGCTGCCCGCCCTGTGGGTGCTGCCGGTGCTGGCCGCACCTGTGGCCGCCGGTTTCAGTCAGATCCGTGAACGGCGGCAGTACTTCACCGGGTTCGCGCTGTGGGTGCTGCTGGCAGGGTTCGGTTTTATCTGGCTGCGCGGCCAGATGGGCATGGCTTGGATGCTGTGGCTGATCTGCATTGTGGTAGCGACAGATGTGGCCGGGTATTTTGCGGGCAAGGCCCTTGGCGGCCCCAAGTTCTGGCCCCGTGTCAGCCCCAAGAAAACCTGGAGCGGCACCGCGTCGGGCTGGATTGCCGCCGCCATTGTCGGGGCTGTCTTCGCCGCGCAGTTGGGGCAGGGCTTTGGCCTTGTCGTGCTGTCGGTTCTTCTGTCGATGGCCAGCCAGGCCGGCGATGTGGCGGAAAGCGCCCTGAAGCGCAAGATGGGCGTCAAGGATTCCAGTGCGCTGATTCCCGGCCATGGCGGGCTGTTTGACCGCTTTGACGGGATGCTGGGCGCAGCGGCCATGTTCCTGGCCGTCGCTGCCTTCTGGGGATAACCAGTCAGGAAAGACCATGCGGAAAATCTCGATCTTCGGCGCCACCGGGTCGATTGGACAGAACACCATCGACCTGATCCGCCGCGCGCCTGACGCCTATGACGTGGTGGCGCTGACCGGCGGAGCGAATATCGCCAGGCTGGCCGAAGACGCCATAGCCTTGCGTGCGGATGTTGCCGTTACCGCCTTTGAAGACCGCCTGCCGGATTTGCGGGCCGCGCTGGCGGGCTCTGATGTCGAAGCGGCAGCGGGGCAGGCGGCGCTGGTTGAGGCGGCGGCGCGCCCGGCAGACTGGATCATGTCGGCGATTGTCGGCGCTGCGGGGCTGGCCCCGGGGCTGGAGGCGCTGAAACACGGCACCACGCTGGCGCTTGCCAACAAGGAATCGCTGGTCTGCGCAGGCAGGCTGCTGCTGGAAACCGCGGAACAACACGGCGCCCGGCTGCTGCCGGTCGACAGCGAGCATTCGGCGGTGTTTCAGGGGCTGGTGGGGGAAGACATTGAAGCGGTTGAGCGGATTGTCATCACCGCATCGGGCGGTGCCTTCCGGGATTGGCCGCTGGAGGATCTGGCGAAGGCAAGCCTGGCGCAGGCGTCCTCGCATCCCAATTGGGACATGGGGCAGCGGATCACCATCGACAGTGCTTCCATGTTCAATAAGGCGCTGGAAGTCATTGAAACCCGGGAATACTTCGGTGTCCGGCCCGATCAGATCGAGGTGCTGGTGCATCCCGAGTCCCTGGTGCACGCGCTGGTCGGCTTCAATGACGGCGCGCTGATGGCGCATCTGGGTGCTGCCGATATGCGCCATGCCATCGGCTATGCGCTGCACTGGCCCGCGCGCCAGAATCTTCCGGTGGAGCGGCTGGACCTGGCCCGCATCGGCCAGTTGAATTTCCGCGCCCCGGACCCGGCCCGCTATCCGGCGCTGCGCCAGGCCTATGAGGTGATGGAGCGGGGCGGGCTGATGGGCGCGGCGTTTAACGCGGCCAAGGAACAGGCGCTGGACGAGTTCATTGCCGGGCGCATTCGGTTCACCGATATGGCCGCCGTGACCGCTGCAGTGCTGGAGCGGATCGAGGCGGATGGCGGCCTCATAGATGCCGCAATGACACTTGATAACGTGACCCGGGTTGACCATGTCGCCAGGAAACAGGCGGCGCGCGCCGCAGAAGAACGCATAGGGTAGAATTTTGGACGTACTTTCTTTTGTCCCGCAGTTTGGCGGTTTTCTCTATACAATCGCCAGCTTTGTCGTCGCTTTGTCGGTGATCGTGGCGGTGCATGAATACGGCCACTATATCGTCGGCCGCTGGTCGGGCATTCATGCCGAGGTGTTCTCCATCGGGTTCGGCCCGGTGCTGTGGAGCCGGATGGACAAGCGCGGCACCCGCTGGCAAGTGGCGGCGCTGCCCTTTGGCGGTTACGTGAAATTCCTGGGCGATTCCGATGCGGCCTCCGGCAAGGATGCGCTGGCGATGGAGGCCGCCGCCGCGGATCCCACCGCCCTGCGCCGGACCATGCACGGTGCGCCCTTGTGGGCGCGGGCGGCGACGGTTGCGGCAGGTCCGGTGTTCAACTTCGTGATGTCCGCCATCATCTTTACCGCTGTAGCGCTGTCGCAGGGCAATATGCGCGAACCTCTGACCATTGGAGCCCTGGCGCCGCTGCCCGGGCTCGAGAACGGTTTGCAGCAGGGGGATGAGCTGATCAGCGCAGGGGGAGTTCCTGTTCCGAACTACCAGGACAGCGATGCGTGGGAGGCATTCCGGCAGGCGCTGCCGCAGCAGCAGCCGCTGGAGTACGCCGTGCGCCGGGGCGGTGACGAGATCGTGGTCGACGGGCCCTTTCTGTATCCGCCTTACGTGCACGGCGTAGTGCCGCGCAGCGCGGCGGCTGATGCAGGGCTGCAGCCGGATGACGTGATTGTTGCAGTGGACGGCACCCCGCTGGTGTCTTTTGAGCAGCTTAAGGAACTGGTTGAAGCGGCTGACGGCAAGGTGCTGGTGCTGGATGTCTGGCGCGGCGGCGAAACCGTCGAAATGGCGCTGGCACCGCGGCGCACCGATGAGCCGCAGCCGGATGGCGGCTTTGCCACCCGCTGGCGGATCGGTATCGTCGGCGGGCTGGCCTTTTCGCCGGCAACCGAAGCCGCGGGATTTGGTGAAGCTCTTGCGGCAGGCAGCTATCAGGTCTGGGCGGTGGTGGAGACCTCGCTGTCTGGCCTGAAGCACATGATCACCGGGGCGATCAGCACCTGTAACCTGTCGGGGCCGATCGGCATTGCCGAAACCTCCGGCGCGATGGCCAGCCAGGGGGCGGAGAGCTTTATCCGCTTCATCGCGGTTCTGTCAACTGCAGTGGGGCTGCTGAACCTGTTTCCCATTCCCGCATTGGATGGCGGCCACCTGGTGTTCTATGCCTATGAGGCCGTTGCAGGGCGTCCGCCCAGCGACCGGGCGGTGCGGGTGCTGATGACCTTTGGCATAGCTGTGGTGCTGTCGCTGATGGTGTTTGCCTTGGGCAACGACCTGTTTTGCTGATCAACGACAGCTGAAGCACTAACAAAGGGCGGCCATAGTGCCGCCCAAGTGCTGCCACATTCCCCCGTTAACTTTTCCTCAACCTGCAGCCCGCGCCGCTGAGCGCCGTGCTTGCGGGCGGGTGAAGAACTGGGGGATATCCGATGCACACACTCTCGCAATCCTATCGCGGCCTTGGCCTCTTGGTGCGCCTGAACTGGGACCGGGCACTGACTGGTTTCGCCATTGCCGGCGCGCTGACCGCAGGCACCTGGCTCGCCACTTTGTGATTCCCGCACCCGGCGCGCCAGCCCGCCGCGCCGGTTGCCCTCAAGTTGCGCCTTAGTTGGTTTTGACAAGCGCTTTCAAACCCGGTACGCACGTCGCAAAGCTGCTATAAAAATCGGGTTCTGAAAAATGGTTTGGGGGAAAATCGCAGGCAAGTCCTGTGTCGAGCGCAAGTCGGGCATCAATATCTTGTACCGCAAAGTTTCTGCTATTTCTCTGGCAGTTGCGCTGGGTTACGCGCTGGCACCGCTGCCGGCAGAAGCGCAAAGCTACCGCTTCAATTCGGTGCAGGTAGAGGGCAATCAGCGCATTCAGACGTCGACCGTTGTCGCTTATACCGGCATCGAGCGCGGCCAGACGGTCAGCGCAGGCGAGCTGAACGACGCCTACCAGCGCATTCTTGACAGTGGCGTATTTGAAACAGTGGAAATCGTGCCGCGCGGCAGCACGCTGGTGATCAAGGTCACTGAGTTCCCGACCATCAATCAGATCAGTTTCGAAGGCAACAAGCGCCTCAAGGACGACGCGCTGGACCAAATCATCGAATCTGCGCCGCGCCGGGTGTTCAACCCTACGCAGGCAGAGCGTGACGCCGCCGCAATTGCCGAAGCCTACAGCGTGCAGGGGCGTTTGGCCTCGCGCGTGACCCCGCGGATCATCCGCCGCAGCAACAATCGCGTTGATCTGGTGTTCGAGATTTCCGAAGGCGACACCATCGAGGTGGAGCGCGTGTCGTTCACCGGCAACCGGGTCTATTCGGACCGCCGTCTGCGCCGGGTGCTGGAAACCAAGCAGGCCGGCCTGCTGCGCGGCTTCATCCGTTCCGACACCCTGATCGAGGACCGGCTGGAATTCGACAAGCAGGTGCTGCGCGACTTCTACCTGTCGCGCGGCTATGTCGACTTCCGGGTGAACAGCGCCAACGCAGAAGTGACCGAGGAACGCGACGCTGTGTTCCTGGTTGTTGACGTGACCGAAGGCCAGCAGTTCAAGTTCGGCAATATCACCGTCACCAGCGAAATGCCGGAAGCGGACGCGGATGAATTTGCCTCCACGCTGAAAATCAAGCCGGGCGTGACTTACACACCGTCCCTGGTCGAAAATGCGATCGACCGGATGGAAGGCCTGGCCGTCCGCAATGAGATCGATTTCCTGCGGGTTGAGCCGCGGGTCACCCGCAATGACCGTGACCTGACCCTGGACATTGAATTCGTGCTGACGCGCGGCCCGCGCGTTTTTGTCGAACGGATCGACATCGAAGGCAACACCACCACCCTGGACCGGGTTGTCCGCCAGCAGTTTGCCTCTGTTGAAGGCGACCCCTTCAACCCGCGCTCCATCCGCAACAGCGCGGAGCGGATCCGCGCGCTGGGTTTCTTTGCCAATGCGGACGTCGAAACCCGCGAAGGCAGCTCCGCCGATCAGGTGATTGTCGATGTGGATGTCGAAGAACAGCCGACCGGCTCGCTGAACCTCGGCGGCGCCTACTCGGTCACCGACGGCTTTGGTCTGAGCATCGGCCTGACGGAAAACAACTTCCTTGGCCGCGGCCAGCGGCTGTCGCTGAATATCGCAACCGCGACGGAATCCGACTCCTACGTGCTGGGCTTCACCGAACCTTACCTGCTGGGCCGGAAACTGCGGTTTGATCTGGACCTGGGCCTCAATGAAACCGACTCCAGTTTCTCCGAATACAAGACCAAGCGAGTCTTCTTCCAGCCAGCTTTGACGTTCGATACCGGTGAGGACACCTCGCTGCAGGTCCGCTACACCTGGGATGCGGACGAGATGCTGTTTGACGACGACGACACCAACCAGAATCTGGCTGGCCCGATTATCCGCAGCGAGATTGGGCAGGGTGAACGGAATGCCAGCGCAATTGGCTTTACCTACCGGTATGACAGCCGCCTGACCGGGCTCGATCCGACTGCTGGTTTCCTGGTTGAAATCGGCGCTGACTATGCAGGTCTGGGCGGGGATTCCGAATACGTCAAGGCAACCACAAAACTCGTTGCTCAGAAACAGATTTGGAACGAAGAAGTCACCATCCGCGCCACGCTGGAGGCTGGTGCATTCCAGTGGGAAGGCAGTGGAAACAGCCGGACGATCGACCGCTTTGTTCTGACACCTTCCGTCATGCGCGGGTTTGAGCCGGGTGGTATCGGGCCGCGGGATCGGTCCTCTGGCGGTCCCAATGGCCCGTACAACGACTTCCTGGGCGGCAACTACTATGCGGTTGCGCGGTTCGATGCGGAATTCCCGCTTGGCCTGCCGGAAGAACTGGGCATGCGCGGCGGCCTGTTCTATGACGTCGGTGGCCTCTGGGGCCTGGAGAATGTTGACACAATTGCAAGCAACAGCATTGTCGGCCACGAAAAGTCTTTCCGCCATGTTGTTGGTGTCTCGCTTCTTTGGACCACCGGGTTCGGCCCGCTGCGGTTCAACTTCTCCAAAGCCCTCAAGAAAGAGGACTTTGACGAGGAGCAGAGCTTTGACCTGACCTTGCAGGCGAGGTTCTGATCTGGTGCGGCAGCCGAAGCCCGGAGCCAGGGCAGCGCTGGGGCTTGTCCTGGCGCTGATCTGCGCCGGCACTGCACCCGTCCGCGCACAGGAGACTGCGGGCAGCAGCGGGGCCGAATTTCAGCTGGGGCTGCCGCAAAGCGGCATCCTCACGATTCAGCCGGACCGGCTGTTCTCGGAAAGCGCTTTTGGCAAGCGGGTGGAACGCGAGATCGAGGCCGAAGGCGCGGTTCTGACCGCGGAGAACCGCCGTATCGAGGCGGAACTGCGTAAGGAGGAGCTGGACCTGACCGAACGGCGCAGCGAGATGGAGCCGGAAGCTTTCCGCGCTCTGGCGGATGCCTTTGATGAGAAAGTCCAGGAAACCCGCCGCCGCCAGGACCAGAAGCTGCGCGAGATAACCCAGATGGGCGAGGATGCCCGGCGGGAGTTCATTAAGGCGTCTCTGCCGGTGCTGCAGCAAATCATGCGGGAAGCCGGGGCTGGAGCGATCCTCGATCATTCCTCGGTGTTTCTGAGTGCCGACGCGGCCGACATCACGGCCTTGGCAATCGCCCGGATCGATGCCGTTCTGGGTGATGGCGCCGCAGATGAGGACGGCGACCGCTGAGCGCGCGAACTTGCCCAAAGCCTGTCCGCTTGCTAGGGACAGCGCAGTATTCTTGACGTAAATGGGAAACCAAGCATGACCACCGAGCTGCAAAGCGCTGACATTCAACTGATCCAGCGGATCCTGCCGCACCGTTATCCGTTCCTGCTGGTCGACAAGGTGGTCGACATCGACAGCTATAAATCGGCGCGCGGCATCAAGAATGTCACCATGAACGAGCCGCATTTCCAGGGACATTTTCCGGGCACGCCGATCATGCCGGGCGTGACCATCGTCGAGGCGATGGCGCAGACCGCCGGCGTGATGCTGGGTGTCGGCATGGATATGGTCGACACCGACCTGCTGATCTATTTCATGAACATCGACAAGTGCAAGTTCCGCCGCAAGGTGGTGCCGGGCGATGTTCTGGAGATGCATGTGGAAACCCTGCGCGGCAAGCCGGGCGGCAAGATCTTCAAGTTCCTGGGCCGCGCGACGGTTGAGGGCGAAGTGGCTGCAGAGGCTGAATTTACCGCAATGGTCGACCGCCAGGCCGAGGAAAGCTGAAATGAGCAAGATCCACCCCAGTGCCGTGATTGAAGAGGGTGCCAAGCTTGGAAAGGACTGCGAGATCGGCCCGTTCTGCGTGGTTGGCCCCGAGGCGGTTCTGGGGGACAGGGTTGTTCTGAAATCCCATGTAGTTGTCACCGGCGATACCGAAATCGGTGACGAGACCGTGGTGTTCCCCTTTGCGGTGCTGGGGGAGATCCCGCAGGACCTGAAGTTCAAAGGCGAGAAGTGCAAGACCGTGATCGGCAAGCGCAACCGCATCCGAGAGCATGTGACGGTGAATGCCGGCACCGAGGGCGGCGGCGGCGTGACGCGTATTGGCGATGACGGTCTTTTCATGGCCGGCTGCCATATCGCCCATGACGCCCAGGTCGGCGACCGGGTGATCGTGGTGAACTCTGCCGCTGTGGCGGGGCACTGCGTGCTGGAGGACGATGTAATCATCGGCGGGTTGTCCGGCATCCATCAATGGGTGCGGATCGGCAAGGGCGCGATCATCGGCGCGGTTACCATGGTGACCAACGACGTGATTCCCTATGGCCTGGTGCAGGCGCAGCGCGGCGAGCTGGACGGCTTGAACCTGGTCGGCCTGAAGCGCCGCGGCGTCGCCCGCAGCGACATCACCGCCTTGCGCGCAGCGTTTCAGATGCTGGCCCAGGGCGAAGGAACCTTCCAAGAGCGCGCCAAGCGGCTGGGGGATGAGACCGACAGTGAATATGTGCAGCGTATTGTTGCCTTCATCACCGGCGGAAGCGACCGCTCCTTCCTGACTCCGGGGGGCTGATGCGATGCTGGCAGTGATTGCAGGCACCGGCGCGCTGCCGGCTGAAGTGGCCGCGCATGCGCCGAGCCGTCCGCTGATCTGCGCGATGGCAGGGGCGGAACCGGATATGGTCGATCCGGAAATCACCTTTCGTTTTGAACAGCTCGGCAGTTTTCTGGAGCGGCTGAAGGCGGCGGAAGTGACCGAGATTTGCCTGGCTGGCGCTGTGCGCCGCCCGCATATTGATCCCTCTTCTATTGATGCGGCCACGATGCCGCTGGTGCCGGTGCTGCAAGCGGCGCTTGCGGCTGGTGACGATGGGGCCTTGCGCGCGATTATCGGGATTTTCGAACAGGCAGGCTTTGCCGTCCGCGCGGCTCATGAGGTGGCGCCGGGGCTTCTGATGGCAGCGGGTGTGCCGACCAAAGTGCAGCCCGGTGAGCTGGACAAGGCAGACGCTGAACGCGGCGCCGAGATCGTCGTGGCCATGTCTGCGGCTGACATCGGCCAGTCCTGCGCCGTGCGCAAAGGGCAGGCGATTGCGGTCGAAAACCTGTTTGGCACTGACTGGATGCTGACCTCGCTGCAGCAGCGTCCGGACGGGCAGGGCGGTCTCTTGTTCAAGGCGCCGAAACCGGCACAGGACCGCCGCGCCGATCTGCCCACCATTGGTGTGGAGACGGTCGAAGCCGCGGCTAAAGCCGGGCTGTCCGGCATTGTGCTGGAGGCGGGCGGTGTCATCGTTCTGGATCAGGACGCGGTGATTGCGGCATGCGACCGGCTGGGCCTGTTCCTCTGGCTGCGCGAGGCATGAGCCTTCGGGTCTTTATCCTGGCGGGCGAGCCTTCGGGCGACCGGCTGGGCGGAGCGCTGATGGCAGGCCTGAAACAACTGTCACCCGGCGTACAATTCGATGGCATCGGCGGGACGCTGATGGCGGAGCAGGGGCTGGTATCGCGCTTTCCAATGGATGAGTTGTCGGTCATGGGGCTGGCGGAGGTGCTGCCCAAGTACCGCCACCTGAAGCGCCGGATCCGGGAAACGGCAGAGGCCGTGATCGAAACAAAGCCGGATGTGCTGATTACCATCGACAGCCCGGACTTTAGTTTGCGCGTTGCGCGGCTGGTCAAGGATCGCAGCAAAATCCGCACCGTGCACTATGTGGCGCCCTCGGTCTGGGCGTGGCGGCCTAAACGGGCCGGGAAAATGGCGGAAGTCATTGATCACGTGCTGGCGCTCTTGCCGTTCGAGCCGCCCTACATGGAAGCGGCGGGCATGGACTGCGATTTCGTCGGCCACCCGGTTGTGTCGGAGCCTCAGGCCACGGATGCAGAGATCCAGGCCTTCCGCAGTGAATTCGGTTTGGGTGATGCGCCGTTTGTCTTGGCACTGCCCGGATCGCGCCGGTCTGAAGTGTCGCGGCTGGCGCCGGACTTTGGCGGGGCCCTGGAGCAATTTTGCGCAAAGCATCCTGATTACCGGATTGTGATTCCTGCCGCCGCGCCCGTCGCGGGTCTGGTGCAAGACGCACTCAAGGATTGGCCGGCGGGCACTGTCATGGTTGATCCGAACCGGTACACTCCGGACCGTGCCAAAGCGCATAAACGCGCCGCCTTTGCCTCCGCCAGCCTGGCGCTGGCTGCCTCTGGTACCGTTTCGCTGGAACTGGCCGCCGCCCGTACGCCGATGGTGATTGCCTATAAGTTTCAATGGCTGACCTGGCAAATCATGAAGCGCATGGCGCTGATCGACACGGTGACGCTGGTCAATCTGGTAAGCGATACGCGGGTGGTGCCGGAATGCCTGGGGCCGGACTGCACGCCGGAGAACATCTCCGCCCGGCTGGAGGAATCTGCCGGAAATCCCAGTGCTCAGCGGGAAGCGATGGAACTGACCATGCAGCGCTTGGGACAGGGCGGAGAAGAGCCCGGTCTGCGCGCCGCCCGTGCGGTTCTTGACCGGTTGCCCGGCAGGTAAGCCGTAAGCGCGCCGGATGCAAAGCCTCCGCCGCGCGGCTTCTGGTTGCGCGGGAGCTGCGCTCCCGCGCGGAGAGCGCCGCTCCGCAGCCGCAGAACGCAGACGGCTGGGAAACACGAGAATTTTGCAGGATATTCTGCTGAGAAGCACCTAAGGGCAGGTCTGCCCTTAAGGCGCTCTTCCGATTTTGTTTTGAAGATGCCGCGTCAAGGACAAGCCGCGCCTGCCGCGCGGAGGTTGCGCCTTCCTTGACAGAAGTGCCTTTTCAGTAGCCGCGCCAGATCCAGCCGCCGCCGAAGATGCGGCTGCCCTCGCTGGCGTAGAACACGCAAGCCTGGCCGGGGGAGACGCCTTCTTCCGGCGTCAGCAGCTCTACCTCGGCAGTGGTCTCAGTCAGCGGCCGGATGATCGCCTCGCGCGGCGGGCGGGTGGAGCGGACCTTGACCTTCAGATGCCATTCTTTGCGGCTTGTGAAGGGGTCATCGCCCAGCCAGTTGATCTCGCGCACCGGGATGGTGCGGGTGGCCAGCAGCTCCTTGGGGCCGACAACCACCTGTTTTGTGTCCACATCCAGTTTCACCACATAAAGCGGTTCGCTGAGCCCGCCGATACCCAGCCCCCGGCGCTGGCCGATGGTGTAGTGGATGACGCCCTCGTGGCTGCCCAGCACCCGGCCGTCGGAATGCACGATCTCGCCCGGCTCCGCTGCGCCGGGGCGCAGCTTCTCGATCACGCTGGCGTAGTTGCCGTCCGGCACAAAGCAGATGTCCTGGCTGTCAGGCTTGTCGGCCACCGCCAGACCGTATTGGGCCGCCATCTCGCGGGTGGCGTCCTTGGAGGGCAGGTGGCCCAGCGGGAAGCGCAGGTAATCGAGCTGCTCCGGCGTGGTGGAGAACAGGAAGTAGCTCTGGTCGCGGTTGGCGTCTTCAGCGGAGTGCAGTTCCGGCCCGTGCGCGCCCATCTTGCGCTGGATGTAATGACCGGTCGCCATGCAGTCGGCCTCCAGATCCTTGGCGGTTTCCAGGAGATCCTTGAACTTCACCCGCTCATTGCAGCGGATGCAGGGTACCGGGGTTGCACCAGCCAAATAGCTGTCGGCGAACTCGTCAATCACCGCATCCTTAAAAATGTTCTCATAATCCAGGACGTAATGCGGGAAGCCGCGTTCCTCTGCCACGCGCCGCGCATCATGGATATCGATGCCCGCGCAGCAGGCGCCTTTTTTCGCCAGCGCCGCGCCGTGATCGTAGAGCTGCAGCGTCACGCCGACCACGTCATAGCCCTGATCGGCCAAATATGCAGCAACAACAGAGCTGTCGACGCCGCCTGACATCGCCACAACCACCCGGGTTTCCGAGGGCGGTTTGGCAAAGCCGAGTGAATTGAGTTCCGTGTCGTGGTCCAGCGCCATGGGGCAGCTCCTGAAGGCAAGGGGGCAGGCGCCGCAGAATATATGAAAATCCTAAGGACTCTCAAGGGGCGTGGTTCATGCGGCGTTAAGCCTGTTGGGAAATTCTGGTGTCAGACCCAACGAACAAGATCTTCAGAGGGAAGAAAGATGTTTTTGAAGAAAGTCGACGGGCCGCGGGCGGTTACCCTGCCGGATGGCACCATCATGACCCGGGCGGATTTGCCGCCGGAAACCACCAAGCGCTGGGTGGCCTCGCGCAAGGCAGCCGTGGTGCGCGGTGTGCTGTATGGGCTGCTGCCGCAGAAGGAGGCGATGCGCCGCTACGGCCTGAGCGAGGAAGAGTTCCGCAGCTGGGTTGCAGCCGTTGCCGATCATGGCGAAGAGGCCCTGAAAACCACACGTCTCAAGAAATTCCGTGACCAGGACGCAAAATAATTCAGGCCGCCCTTGAGTTGAAATTCTAAATTAACCATCATGGTAACGAGGCATTAACTTTTTTCCACCAAGGTTAACGCGACCTGAGGGAAACAGTGTACAGGCGGAGAAAATAATATGCGCATTCTGCTGGTTGAGGATGATCCGACCACGGCAAAAAGCATCGAGCTGATGCTGACCCATGCCAACCTGAACGTTTATACGACGGATCTGGGGGAAGAAGGGATCGATCTGGCCAAACTTTACGACTATGACCTGATCCTCTTGGATCTGGGGCTGCCGGATATGAACGGCCATGAGGTGCTGCGCCAGCTGCGCATGTCCCGCATCGAAACCCCCATTCTGATCCTGTCCGGTGCAGACGATACCGACAACAAGATCAAGGGCTTCGGCTTTGGCGCGGATGACTATCTGACCAAACCCTTCCACCGCGAGGAACTGGTGGCGCGGATCCACGCGATTATCCGCCGGTCCAAGGGCCATTCGCAGTCGATCATCAAGACCGGCAAGATCGCGGTCAATCTGGACGCCAAGACGGTGGAGGCCGGCGGCAAGGCGGTGCATCTGACCGGCAAGGAATACCAGATGCTGGAGCTTCTGTCCCTGCGCAAGGGTACCACGCTGACCAAGGAGATGTTCCTGAACCATCTTTATGGCGGCATGGATGAACCGGAACTGAAAATCATCGATGTTTTCATCTGTAAGTTGCGTAAGAAACTCAGCAACGCGACAGACGGCGAAAACTACATCGAAACTGTCTGGGGCCGCGGCTATGTGCTGCGTGATCCGCAGGAAGATCATATGTCAGGCGGTCAGCGGATGGCTGTCGGCGCCTGAAAGGAAGAACACCCGGGTGGCGCGTGATGATGCGCCACCGGTTGCAAAGACCTGCCTTTGGGCGGGTCTTTTTGTTTTTAACGGCTGCAGTGCGCCGACTGTCAGATGCGCTGGACGCGGCGCGCGTGGAGCCTTATCACCGGAGGGGAGAACGAAGAGGGACCGCGCGTGGCAGAATTGACAGAAAAAGACGTGGCCAGCCTGACAGCAGATGACGCAAAGGCGGAATTTGAGGCGCTTGAAGAGCAGTTGCGGGCGGCTGATCTGGCCTATCACCAGGACGACGCGCCGGAGATCAGTGATGCGGAATATGATTCGCTGAAACGCCGCTACCGGGCTCTTGCGGATGCTTTCCCTGAACTCGCGGAAGCGGCCACCCAGCTGGACGCGGTCGGCGCGCCTGCCGCGTCCGGCTTTGGCAAGATCACTCATTCCGTTCGGATGCTGTCGCTGGGCAATGCCTTTGAGGATGAAGACGTCGCGGATTTCGACCGCAGCATCCGCAAGTACCTCGGCCTCAGCCCGGCGGATGCGCTGGCCTTCACGGCGGAGCCTAAAATTGACGGGCTGTCGCTGTCCCTGCGTTATGAAAACGGCACGCTGATCCAGGCGGCGACCCGCGGCGATGGCAGCATTGGCGAGAACGTGACCGCCAACGCCCGCACCATTGCCGACATCCCGCAGCAATTGGAAGGGGCGCCGGACGTTCTGGAAGTGCGCGGCGAAGTTTACATGAGCCACGCGGATTTCGAGGCGCTGAATGCCCGGCACGAGGAACGCGGCGGCAAGACCTTTGCCAATCCGCGCAATGCGGCTGCGGGCTCCTTGCGGCAGCTGGATGCGGAAATCACCCGTGCGCGGCCCTTGCGGTTCTTTGCCTACAGCTGGGGAGAGCTGAGCGCGCCGCTGGCAGAGACCCAGATAGAGGCAATCGAACGGCTGAAGTCCCTGGGCTTTCAGACCAATCCGCTGACCCGGCTCTGTGCGTCCACCGAAGACATGATCGCGCATTACCGCAGCATCGAGGAGCAGCGAGCTACGCTCGGCTATGACATCGACGGCGTGGTCTACAAGGTCAATGATCTGGCGCTGCAGGCGCGGCTGGGGTTCCGCTCCACCACACCCCGCTGGGCGATTGCGCACAAATTCCCAGCCGAACTTGCCTGGACCCGGCTGGAGGCCATCGACATTCAGGTCGGCCGCACCGGCGCGCTCAGCCCGGTGGCGCGGCTCACCCCGGTGACGGTTGGCGGGGTGGTGGTATCCAACGCCACGCTGCACAATGAGGACTACATTCAGGGGCGCGATTCAAAGGGCGAGGAAATCCGCGGCGGCAAGGACATCCGCATCGGTGATTGGGTGCAGATCTACCGCGCCGGCGATGTGATCCCCAAGGTGGCCGATGTGGATCTGGCCAAACGCCCGGATGGCGCAGAACCTTACCAGTTCCCGCACATCTGCCCGGAGTGCGGAAGCCCGGCGGAACGGGAAGAGGGCGATGCGGTGCGGCGTTGCTCCGGCGGCATCATCTGCCCCGCCCAGGCGGTGGAGAAGCTGAAGCATTTCGTCTCCCGAGCGGCCTTTGACATCGAAGGGCTGGGCGCCAAGCAGGTGGAGCAGTTCCACGGTGATGAATGGATCAAGGAGCCTGCAGATATCTTTGATCTGCAAGCGAATTATGGGTCTGGCTTGCAGCAGCTGAAGAACCGCGAGGGCTGGGGAGAGAAGTCCGCCGAGAACCTGTTCGCGGCGATCGAGGAAAAGCGAACCATCCCGCTGGCCAAGCTGATTTTTGCCCTTGGCATCCGCCACGCCGGCGAGGTCGCTGGCCGTGATCTGGCGTTGCACTACCGGGATTGGCAGGCAATGGCGGAGGCGATTGATACTGCCCGCCCGGCTGCGCTGGCCCACCGGGCCGCGGATGAAGCCGAAGAGGCGGAGCGTCAAGCCGCAGCTGACGAAGGCAGGCGCGCGAAGATCTCTGAAACCCGTGCGGCAGCCGTTGCGGCTTGCAATGTTCCCGCGGACGCCTCGTCTGCCTGGGCCGACCTCATTGGCGTGGACGGGATCGGCGCAGTTTTGGGCCTTTCCCTGTCCGACGCCTTTGCCAACGCAGAGGAGCGCGCGGCGTTTGACCGGCTGGTGGAAAAACTCACCATCGTGCCGCCGGATGCCCCGGCCGCGGACAGCCCGGTGGCTGGAAAGACCGTGGTCTTCACCGGCACGCTGGAGAAGATGACCCGGGCCGAAGCCAAGGCGCGGGCAGAGGCGCTGGGGGCCAAGGTTTCCGGCTCAGTCTCCAAGAAGACCGACATCCTGGTGGCGGGTCCGGGCGCTGGCTCCAAGGCCAAGAAGGCGGCGGAACTAGGTATCCGGACTATGGACGAAGACGGTTGGCTGGAGCTGATCGCAGAGGCATGAGCGGGCGTCCCGAGATCCTGTTTCCGCTGTTTGCCGGCGCTGAGACCCTGCAGGGTGTCGGCCCGAAAACGGCGCAGAGCCTCAGCCAGATTGATATCGAAACGCCGCGGGATCTGCTGTTTTCGCTGCCGTATTCGGTGGTGGACCGGCGCCGCCGCGACACCATCCTCGGGGTAGAGTTGCCCGCCACTGTGACGGTGGAGGTGACCATTGGCCGTCACCGCCCGGCGCGCAACCGCGGCGGGGCCTACCGCATTCATGTGGAGGATTCGGAGACCGAGTTCCAGCTGGTCTTCTTCCACGGCCGTAGCCGCTACCTCGAGGCGCAGTTGCCAGAAGGCGCCCGCCGGGTAGTCTCTGGCAAACTGGAACTGTTTGATGGTCTCGCGCAGATGGTCCATCCGGACCACATGCTGGCGGTGGAAGAGGCACACGGCATCCCGGAGTTTGAGCCGGTTTACAGCCTGACCCACGGGGTCACGCAAAAGACGATGTACAAAGCGGCGCAAAGCGCGCTGGCGCGGATGCCGGAACTGGCAGAGTGGATCGACCTGGCGCAGATGCTGCGGGAAAACTGGCCCGCCTGGCATGAGGCGCTCCAGTTTGCCCATGCGCCGCAAGGGCCGGATGACCTCAGCCCGCAGGCGCCGGCCCGGGCGCGTTTGGCCTATGACGAACTCTTTGCCCATCAGCTGACCCTGGCGCTGGCGCGCCAGAAGGAGCGCAAGGCGCGTGGTATCCAAAGTGCGGCCACCGGACGGTTGCAGTCCAAGGTGCTGCAGGCGCTGCCGTACCGGCCCACAGGCGCACAGGCCCGCGCGATTGAGGAAATCTCTGCCGATATGGCCTCGGACAAGCGCATGAACAGGCTTCTGCAGGGCGATGTGGGTGCTGGAAAAACGCTGGTTGCTTTCATGGCCTTGCTGGTAGCTGTTGAAGCGGGCGGGCAGGGGGTGATGATGGCCCCAACCGGCATTCTGGCGCAGCAGCACATGGAAGGCCTGGCGCCGCTGGCCGAAGACGCGGGCGTGGTGATCGAGATCCTGACGGGCCGCGACAAGGGCGCTGAGCGAAAGGCAAAATTGGCCGCGCTGAAGCGCGGCGATATTCACATTCTGGTCGGCACTCATGCAGTGTTCCAGCATGACGTGGAATTCCGTGACCTGCGCCTTGCGATTGTCGATGAACAGCACCGCTTCGGCGTGCGCCAGCGAATGGAGCTGGCGGAAAAGGGCAAGGGCGCCGATGTTCTGGTGATGACTGCGACACCGATCCCGCGCTCACTGGCGCTGGCGCAGTATGGCGACATGGATGTCTCGGTGCTGGATGAGAAACCGCCGGGGCGCAAGCCGGTCAAGACAGCCGTGATCAGTACGGAGCGGATGCAGGAGGTGGTGGACCACCTGCGCAAGGCGATTGCCGAGGGGCGGCAGTGCTATTGGGTTTGCCCGCTGGTGGACGAATCCGAGCTGAGCGACCTGACCGCGGCGGAAGAACGCTTCAAGCACCTGCGCGCTATTCTCGGCGAAGGAACAGTTGGACTGGTGCACGGCCAGATGCCCCCCTCTGAGAAGGACGCGGCGATGGCGGCGTTTGTTGAAGGAGAGACAAAGGTTCTGGTGGCCACCACGGTGATTGAGGTCGGGGTGAACGTGCCCAATGCCTCGATCATGGTGATTGAGCGGGCAGAGATATTCGGCCTCGCCCAGCTGCACCAGCTGCGCGGGCGGGTGGGGCGTGGAAGTGCCGAGTCGACCTGTCTCCTGATGTACCAGCCGCCGCTGACCGAGGGCGGCCGCAAGCGGCTGGAGGTGCTGCGCGAGACCGAAGACGGTTTCCGGATCTCCGAGACCGACCTGCAGATGCGCGGAGCGGGCGACATGATCGGCACCGCGCAATCCGGGCTGCCGCGATTCCAAATAGCCGACCTGGAACGACAGGCCGGGCTGATGGCAGTGGCGCAAAGCGACGCGCGGGCGCTGCTGGCGGCTGATCCCAAGCTGGAGGGGGAGCGCGGCAAGGCGGCGCGCGTTCTGTTGTGGCTGATGAAACAGGATCAGGCGATCCGTTTGATTTCAGTGGGTTAGTCTCCGCTCCCGCGACTGTTCCGCTGCGGTGTTCTCATGTGTTCGCAAATGTTCTCAAAAAGTTCTTTACAGGCGCGCCTGAAAATGAGAACAAAGAGGCAACAAGATTACCAGAGAGCAGCGACACAGACTGGAGGAGGCCCGAGCCATGATTGCACAGATCAAGACCACCATTCAAAACGCCCATTCAACCCTGCTGCAGGACGCCATCGGTGCGGCCTCGCTGATGGTGATGCTGGTGGCGGCGCTGCACCTGCCGGGGCTGTTCTGACGCCTGTACCGTTTTCCTGAATGCCTCTGCTGTGCCGGGCCGGCCCTTTCCTGTCCCGGACTGTTCTTAGGGGATCAACCGCCTGTACAGATCCCCCTCGGCCCGATCTTCGACTGAATTGCCTCAAGATCCTGCCTGGCCCGCCCGGGTCCCGCACAACAGAGCATGACTGCCGCCGCCATCTGCCCGGATGTGCGGCGGTTTTTTCATTGGTGCGGGGCATAGAAAGCCAAAGCCCTGCAAGAATGCAGGGCAGTCTGGTGCTCCTTGCTGTGAGCGTTTTGTGCCGCGGACCTAGTGCCTCAGGCGCATTGCTCCTTGGCAGCGGTCTGCATCGCTTCCAGAGTTGCCTCCAGCGCCAGCATGATCGAGGCGTGGCGGTTCTTGAATTCCTTTGCAGGCTGCAGAACTTCCAGCCCGTCAAACGGCGCATCAGGGACCGGTCCGTCCTGGGTCAGCATGGCCTTGAGCTGATTGCGGGCGGTTTCAACCTCTTCCTGCGAGCGGCCAATGACATTGGCGCCTACCACCGCGGCAGAGGCCTGACCCAGGGCACAGGCCTTCACGTCCTGACCGAAATCCGTGATCCGGCCATCCTCAACCTTGACGTCGACGGTCACGGCAGAGCCGCACAAGGGCGATCGTTTCTTGACCGTGGCGTCCGGCGCCTGCAACCGGTCGAGGTGCGGAATGTCGGCTGCCAGCGCCAGAATGCGCGAGGAATACAGCTTGATCAGATCACTATCGCCAGACATTGCTTTCCCGGTCTTTCCCATTTTGCAGGTTCCCCATACATAGGGAGCCGAACAGCAGATGCAAAAGGTTTTTAGACATGTCCTTTGATCCCGCCAGCCTGACCTACAACGATGCTGGGCTGATCCCTTGCATTGCGCAGGACGACGCCTCCGGCGAGGTGCTGATGATGGCTTGGATGAATGCCGATGCGGTGGCGAAGACGCTTGAGACCGGCAAAGTCACCTATTGGTCGCGCTCGCGGCAGTCGTTCTGGATCAAGGGCGAGACCTCCGGCCACGTGCAGGAACTGGTGGATCTGCGGATTGACTGCGACCGTGACTGCCTTCTGGCACTGGTGCGCCAGACCGGTGCGGCCTGCCACACCAACCGGCGGACCTGTTTCTATACCGCGGTGCGGGACGGGGAAGAGGTTGAGCTGATGAAGCCGATGGAATAACGGCCCTGGCGGGCCGTGCCTCCGGCGGGGATATTTTCAGCCAGAAAGAAGCGGCAGGCCCACCATTTCGCGGATGTCTTGCGGGGTGGCCCCTTCGGCGCGGTATTTGGCGATGGCGCGGGCGTCGTCGCGTTTGGCGAGGCGTTTGCCGTTCTCATCGCGGATCAGATGGTGGTGGTGGTAAACGGGTGTGGGCAGGCCCAGCAGGCATTGCAGCAGGACGTGGATTTGGGTTGCCTCGAAAAGGTCTGCACCGCGCACCGCATGTGTGATGCCCTGGTCCGCGTCATCCATCACCACCGACAGGTGGTAGGAACTGCCCATGTTGCGGCGCACCAGAATGATGTCGCCAACACCTGAGATCAGCGCGTCAGGGTCCAAAGCATGCGCGCCCTGGAACTCCGGCCCGGTCTCCGCGAAGCTTCGCAAACCGGCGGCGCGGACCGCTTTCTGCATATTCAGGCGGATCACGTCCCGGTCCGCGGTCTCCGATGGCAGGCGGCTGCGGCAGGTGCCAGGGTAGATGCGTCCGTCCGGGCCGAACTGCGGCACCCCTTCCTGCGGCGCGCCGGCAGCCGCCTCAATATCAGCACGGTTGCAGCGGCAGGGATAGGTGAGGCCCATCGCAGTCAGCTGTTTGAGTGCTGCCCGGTAACGGTGCAACCGCTCCGACTGGCGCATCACCGGTTTCGGCCACCTGAGGCCAAGCCAGTGAAGGTCCTCATATATTTGCGCCTCCCATTCGGCACGCGCGCGCGACTGGTCGATGTCTTCGATGCGCAGCAGGAAGGTGCCGCCCTCGGCCACGGCCATGTCATGCGCCAGAAGCGCCGAATAGGCATGGCCCAGGTGCAACGGTCCGGTTGGCGACGGTGCGAAACGTGTGGTGAATGTCACGCTTTCTCAATTACATAAACGGTGGACTTCAGGTTGATGCCGGGGAGGTGATCCCCGTGTTCCCGAAATAGCAGCCGTGCTGCTGAACAGTCCAGCCATTCATTGAGCTTGCCGGTGTAGGCATGGTCCGCCAGCGCGTGATCATTGTAGGAAAAGGCGAACAATCCGCCGCGCGGCAGGGCGTGCATGATCGTGTCGAACACCGCGGGCGGCGCTGCGCCTGTGCCCAGAACGCCGCAGCCGGTGATCAGGCGGTAGGCGCCGTGCGGGATCGGCTGTTTCGCCGCGGGATCGATCCGGGTCAGCGTGCGGTAGGCGTCCTTGCTGCGGGCCTGGGCAAGCATTTCTTCCGACGGCTCCATGCCGTCCACGGTTTCAAACCCCTGCAGCCGCAGCGCAAGGCCGGCCAGACCGGTTCCGCAGCCGAAATCCAGCACGGGCTCGCTCATGTCGGTTTGGTATTTTGCCAAAGCCTGGGCAATCCGCCCCGGTGTTGCGTAACCGTTTTCGGCAATCTCTGCGTCATAGGAAGCGGCCCATTGGTCATAGTGCTCCAGGGTCGCTTCCGGTGTTTCAAGGCCGTACGCCTTGTCCAGAAACTTTTCGCTCATGGAAAAAGTTTAGGCGCGGACACGGCTTTTCGTCTAGGAAAAGTTTTTCAGCCACTCCTGCCAGACATCCTTGGCGCGGTCGGTATAGGCCTTGTAACGGTCCTTGCGGCCGCGGCGGCCGCCCTTGAGGCCGTCCACCGGGCGGAACAGGCCGAAGTTCACGTTCATTGGCTGGAAGGTTTTGGCTTCGGCACCGCCGGTGATGTGGTGGATCAGCGCGCCCATGGCGCTGTCCTGCGGCACTTCCGGCAGCTCCTGCCCAAGGATTTCCGCCGCTGCCAGGCGGCCTGCCAGCAGGCCCATGGCAGCACTTTCCACATAGCCCTCAACCCCGGTGATCTGGCCGGCAAAGCGGATGTTGGGCTTTGACTTCAGCCGCATCTGCGCGTCCAACAGGGTGGGCGAGTTGATGAAAGTATTACGGTGGATGCCGCCGAGCCGGGCAAAACTTGCGTTCTCCAGCCCGGGGATCATCTTGAAGACTTCCGTCTGGGCGCCGTATTTCATCTTGGTCTGGAAGCCGACGATATTGAACAGTGTCCCCAGCGCGTTGTCGCGGCGCAGCTGCACCACGGCGTGTGCTTTGACCTCCGGCTGGTGCGGGTTGGTCAGCCCCACCGGTTTCATCGGGCCGTGGCGCAAGGTCTCGCGGCCGCGTTCGGCCATCACCTCGATCGGCAGGCAGCCGTCGAAGTAGCCCGCGGTCTCGCCCTCGTGGAACTCGGTCTTGTCGGCGGCCAGCAGCGCGTCGATGAAGGCCTCGTACTGGTCCTTGTCCATCGGACAGTTGAGGTAGGCGGTGCGCTCTTCCTCGGTCTCGCCCTTGTCATAGCGCGACTGCATCCAGGCCTGGGACATGTCGATGCTTTCTGCATAGACAATCGGCGCGATGGCATCAAAGAAGGCCAGTGCCTCAGCACCGGTTTCGGCCTGGATCGCCTTGCCCAGTTCCGGCGAGGTCAGCGGGCCGGTGGCAAAGATCCAGTGGCCATCGGTGGGCAGTTCGGTGATTTCTTCATAAGAAACAGTGACATTCGGGTGCGCCTTCAGCTTGGCGGTCACCGTTTCGGCAAAGGGGTCGCGGTCTACCGCCAGGGCGCCGCCGGCAGGCAGGCGGTGCTCATCCGCGGTGGTCATGATCAGCCCGTTTGCGGCGCGCATTTCCCAATGCAGCAGGCCCACGGCGTTCTGCTCGTCGTCATCGGAGCGGAAGGAGTTGGAACACACCATTTCGCCCAGGTTGCCGGTCTGGTGGGCAAAGGTTTCCACCTTGGGGCGCATCTCGTGGATCACCACCTGAACGCCCATGTTTGCCGCCTGCCAGGCCGCTTCCGAGCCGGCCATGCCGCCGCCCACGATATGCAGTGTTTGTGCCGAATGATCTGTCATGCCCGCCACATAGGGCAGGGGGCGGGATCGTGCAACAGGCTTGGCAGTTGCGCAGGCGGATGGCCGGGCGCGGATTGTCTGGGCTGGTTGGGGAAATTTGGGGCCGCCGCTGCGGGGATGGATCGCCGGGTGAGAGACCGGTTGGAGGGACCCTTCCGCAGCAGCAGCCCAAATTGTGCGGGCCGGTGACTGCTCAGCGGCCGTGCCCAATCTTTGCCATCTTTCCGCCCGAATTGAAAGGCGGTCATTTGGCCTATTACGGAAACATTACGTTCCTATTGGTAAACAAAGGCTAAAGCTTTCCGTAAATTTTCGGAAAAACTCATTCCTGCCAGTCAGGGGCACGTTTTTCGATGAACGCGGCCATACCTTCGATGGTGTCACGGTGCATCAGGTTTTCAACAATCACGCCGCTGGTATAGGCATAGGCCTGGTCCAGCGGCATCTGCAGCTGCTCGTAAAACGCCTGTTTGCCGATTTTCACCGCAGCACCAAGCTTGGAGGCGATGGTCTCGGCCAGCCGGTTGGTTTCAGCTTCCAACTGCTCCAGCGGCACGGCGCGGTTGGCGAGGCCTAGGTCGACAGCGCGGGCGGCATCGACGAATTCGCCAGTTGTCAGCAGCTCAAACGCCTGTTTGCGCGGGATGTTCCGCGACAGCGCCACCATCGGGGTGGAGCAGAACAATCCGATGTTCACGCCGTTGACGCCGAATCTGGTGCCCTCAGCCGCCACCGCCAGATCGCAGGAGGCAACCAGCTGGCAGCCCGCCGCGGTGGCGATGCCGTGAACCTGGGCAATCACCGGCTGGGGCAGGGACTGCAGCCCCGTCATCACGCTGGTGCAGCGGGCAAACAGATCCTGGAAGTAAGCCTTGCCGCCGTCCTCAGACGCGCGGCCCGCGGTCATCTGCTTGATGTCATGGCCTGCGCAGAACGCCTTGCCCGCTCCTGACAGAATCACAACCTTGATGCGGCTGTCCTCGCGCAAGGCATCGATCTGTTCCTGCAGCGCAGCCAGCATCTCGTCCGACAGCGCGTTCAGCTTCTCGGGCGTGTTCATGGTGAGCCGCGCAATTGCGCCCGTGTCGTGACGTTCCAGAATTGCCATCTTGCCCTCCTCGCAAATCCGGGGGCAACTCTAGGCGGGGTGAACAGAAAGGGAAAGCATGGCGCTGGCATTTGATGTCGCAGGTCTGACGGAATACCTGCATGAGATTTTTCCGCAGGTGCGGGATGACTTTGCCATCGACGCGATGGAGGAAAACCGTCTGAGGATGCGGCTGTTGACGGCGGAGCGGCACCTGCGCCCCGGCGGCACGGTGTCCGGCCCGTCGATGTTTGCGCTGGCCGATTGCGCGGTCTACGCGCTGATCCTGGCGCATCTGGGGCAGGAGGCGCTGGCAGTGACCACCAACTGCTCGCTCGACTTCATGCGCAAACCTGCGGCTGGGGCAGACCTGATCGGGGAGGCGCGGCTGCTGAAGCTGGGCCGGGTGCTGGCGGTGGCGGATGTGCTGATCTATTCCGAGGGCATGGCAGAGCCGGTGGCGCGTGCCTCGATGACCTATTCAATCCCGCCCAAGCGTTAGGGGGCAGCTTTCACAGGGCGGTGGCGAAAGGCTGGCCCACCTTGACCAGTGTTTCGCGGCCCTTGGCACTGTTTGCCACCAGATCATCGGCGAACCGCACTTTGCCCGGCTCGAACACCACCACCACGGTGGAGCCGCCGAACTTGAAATAGCCTTTCTCGTCCATCTTCTGCACCGCGCCCGAGGTGCGGGTGTTGACGATGGAGCCGACACCGAAGGCGCCGACCTCGACGAAGCAATAGCTGCCCAGGTTTTCGGTTTCGATCAGGGTCCAGGTCCGCTTGTTTTCGCCGAACACATCCGGCCCCGCGCCAAGTGCAATCGGGTTCACCGAATGCAGCGCGCCGGGAATGTCCTGTGCTGCGGTGATGCGGCCCGCGGCGGGGAAGTGGTAGCGGTGGTAGTCTGCCGGGCACAGCCGCACAATTGCCAGCGCGCCGCCAATGAACCGCTCCGCAATGCCGGGCAGCATGGTGCGAACCGACATCGGATAGCCCTTGACCGGCACAAACACGTCCTCTGCCAGTTCCGGGAACACCAGCACCCGGCCATCGGCGGGCGATACAATGTCCTTCGGGTCCGCGCTGAAGGGGCGGGCCTCGGGCCTCAGGTGGCGCACGAAGAAGTCATTGAAACAGCCATAGCTGTCTGCCGGAGCCGTGGCCTCACTCATGTCGATGGACAGTTCGTCGACAACTGCCGCGATTTTGCCCTTGGAGAACCGGGAATCGAACCAGGCGCCCATCAGCCGGCTGATCAGGGATGAGCGGAACAGCAGCTTTTCCACCGGCCGTGCGCTGGCGTTCTGATAGGCCCAGCGGATCCATTTCTCGCCCAGCACGGCCTCTTCAAAGGTCTCACCGGTCTCGCGGTTAACAACAAGAATGGGGTCGCGCTGCATCAAATCTGCCAAATCAGGTTTCGTCCCGCTGCGCCTAGCAAGAAGCGGCGGGCGCGCCAAGAGCGGTTTGCAGCAGGCAGTGCATTAGCCCTGCTTGTCCTGGAACCAGCCAATGCTGTTCCGTGCTTCCAAAATCGCGGATTCAGCGTCGGCAAATACTTGGCTCCCATAGTGGCCGATACTGTACCAGCCGCGACCGTCTTCCGGGTCGCGGCGAAACTCGTCAAATCCAAAAGTGCCGTCCGGACGCTGAAAAATGTCAACGCAAACGAAATCGCCGTCCAGATTGACGGAGTGGATTACCTTGTTGGTGTGCGCCATGTCTGCGTCCTTGTGCGTGGTGCGCTTATCGCCAGGCAAGCGTAAATAAAAAAGGCCGGGGCGAACCCCGGCCGTCAGGTTGTTCCTTTGCCCAGGGGATCACGGGCGCCAGAACGGAAGAGTGGCTTCATAATGGGCGTCCTCACGGCTCAGCCCGATGTCCTTCAGCTGCGTCTCGCTCAGGTGTTTCAAATGGGTTCGGGTGCGATGGCGCAGGCTCCACTTGGTCACCAGCACGGCAAAGGAGACGGCCAACTGCGCCAGCACCGGCAGGGCCGGGCGGCTGTTCAGAAAGGACATGTTCGATTGTGCCATTTGCGTGTGCTGTGCCATGGGAGGCTTCCTTCGTATTGTGTTGATACAATCCTGTTGATTTGTCGTAGTGTTTTGATACAAAGGGGGTGAGATGTTGTCCAAGGATGGATTGTAATGGGTACAATTTGGCCGCAAGCCCTGGGTGAGACAAAAGGTCCCAAGTACAAAAAGGTCGCAGATACAATCCGCTCTGCTGTTGAAGCGGGGAGCCTGAAAATTGGTACAAAGCTGCCGCCGGTCCGCGATCTCGCGTATCAGTTGAGCATAACACCCGGCACTGTCGCCCGCGCCTACAGCATCCTGACCGATGAGGGCGTGCTGGAGGCCGAAGTCGGGCGTGGCACTTTTGTAGCTGAGAAGAAGAAGCCGGTGCCCGATGACGTATGGTCGCGGGAATTGCATCTGCTGGAGGCGCGCGATCCCGGCCATGTCAGCCTGTTCAGCCCGCGGATTGCCGACATGGGGCAGGTGGCTGCCGTCCGCGAGGCGCTGCACAAAGTTGCGGAAGGCGAGGCGCGGAATTTTCTGAACTACCCGACCCGCGATGCATATAAACCGGTACGCCAGGCCGCTGCAGAATGGATTGCCAAGGCGCCGGTTGGCCCAGTCAGCGAAAAGGACGTGGTGCTGACCCATGGCGGCCAAAACGGGCTGATGGTGGTGCTGCAGGCGATTCTGGAAGGCCCCCAGCCAGTGATACTTGTCGAGGACCTGACCTATGCAGGATTCCGCCGTGCGGCTGAGCTTCTGCGGGCGCAGGTGGTCGAGGTGGCGATGGATGAACACGGCATCCGCCCGGATGCGATGGAACTGGCCATCCGCAAATCCGGCGCTTCTGTGATCTGCACCAGCCCCGAAGTGCACAATCCCACCGGACTGTTCACCCCGCTGGAGCGCCGCAAGGAGATTGTCCGCATCGCCCGCCGCCACGGGGTGCAGATTGTCGAGGATGACTGCTACCGCCTGGGCGAGGCGCGTGCCCCCAGCTACCGGGCGCTGGCGCCGGAACTGGCCTGGCACGTGTCCTCGATCTCCAAGATTCTGACGCCGGCCCTGCGCGTCGGTTTTGCCCTTGCGCCGGAGGGGCGGGCGGCGGACCTGCGCCGGGTGGCGGAGTATGGTTATTTCGGCCTCGCCCAGCCGCTTGCGGAACTGGTGCGGATCCTGCTCAGTGACCCGCGCCTGCCCGGGCTGGTGCAATCCGTGCGCAGTGAGATGGCCCGCTATGTGCGGGTGGCTGTCAACGCGCTTGGCGGCTTTGACCTGACCTGGAACCCGGAGGTTCCGTTCCTCTGGCTGAAACTGCCGTCCGGCTGGCGCGCCGCCGCCTTTACCCGCGCGGCAGAGGCCAACGGGGTGCAGATCCGCTCTGCGGATGAGTTCGCCCTGCGCGACGGCCGCGCGCCCCATGCGGTGCGCATTGCCATCAACGCGCATGTGCCGCTGAAACAGTTTGAGGAGGCAATGCTGCGCCTGCGCGCCCTGCTGGACAACCCGCCGGAGCAGATCAGCGTGTGAATTCGTTCAAAAGTGTTCGTTCAAAAAAGAAGGGGTCCAGCGATTGCGGACCCCTTCTTAGATTGGTTTGGTCTGGCGTTACTCAATCGGGATTGAAACACCGGAGGCATGATTGGCATTGAACGACCAGACATCGCGGCCTGCCGCAATACCGGCGGTTACCGCCGCGGCCAAAAGGCCTGCGGCGGATGCGCCGCCGACGACGGTGCCGTTTAGGATCGGTGCCAAAGTCTTTTCACCTGACTGGCTGCCTGCAGCGCACTTTACATAGGCATCCGTCGGCCGCCGTTTCAGCGTCGGTACGTTGACCTTGGCGGGTGTTATGAAGGTCGCTTTGAATTCGGCGCTTTCGATAGTGCACTTGGCACCGGTGACTTCTTGCATGTTGTCGCTGCTCGGATAGCCGCCTGTGGCTTCCAGCTTTTCCTTGTCGAGGATCACATGCGTCCGGAAGGTAAGTTCTTTGTAGCCTTGCACGCGGGGAGCCGTGATCCCTTCGTTCTTGAGTGCAGCGGTAACCGCTGGGGTCGTGACTTCGGCGCTTTGCATGCAGGCGCCGAGCATTACGGGAAGCGTGCAAGTAAATGCAATTTTGCGAAACATGAGTGGCTGTTCTCTTTTTGGTTGATCTTCTCTGCCGGGACTTAATGTTCAACTTCTGTCGAGAGCAACCGCGGTATTCTGGATGGGGGAACCGGCGGCAGTGGTGTGTATTATCGACAACATTGCCGCCCGGGAGAGGGGCGATGTTTGGGGTATTATTATACCTATTTTTTAAAACGTTGTTTTCAAATGATTTATTCTTGTTTGGTGGTGTTGACTGGGGCTTGGGATGCCCGTAAACCCCGTCCATCGAATTCAGGCCGATGACCGATGGGATTCTGCCTTTCACGACAAACAGGATTGACCTGCCATGAAAACCTTCTCTGCTACTCCGGCAGATATCGAGAAGAAGTGGATCATCATCGACGCCGAGGGCGTGGTGCTGGGCCGTCTTGCCTCGATCGTTGCCATGCGCCTGCGCGGCAAGCACAAAGCGTCCTTCACTCCGCATATGGACATGGGCGACAACGTCATCATCATCAACGCCGAAAAGGTGCAGATGACCGGCAAGAAGCGCGATGAGCACTTCTACTGGCACACTGGCCACCCGGGCGGCATCAAGTCGCGCACCAAGCAGGAAATCCTGGAAGGTGCACACCCGGAGCGCGTTGTGACCCAAGCGGTCAAGCGTATGCTGCCGGGCAACCGCCTGTCGCGTCAGCAAATGACCAACCTGCGCGTTTACGCTGGTGCCGAGCACCCGCACGAAGCCCAGGCACCTGAAGTTCTGGACGTCAAATCCATGAACAAGAAAAACACCCGGAGCTGATATTGATGTCTGATCAGATCAACACTCTCGAAGAGCTCGCAGCTGCAACCGGTGTGGAAGCAGTGGCTGAAGAAACCATCGCGCGTGAGCCGGTTCGTGACGAACTGGGCCGCTCCTATGCCACCGGCAAGCGTAAAGACGCTGTTGCCCGCGTCTGGATCAAGCCGGGCTCCGGCAAGGTCGAGGTGAACGGCAAGGAAATCAACAAGTACTTCGCCCGTCCGGTGCTGCAGATGATCCTGCGCCAGCCGTTCCAGGTTGCCGGCGTCGAAGGCGAGTTTGACGTTTACGCCACCGTCAAGGGCGGCGGCCTGTCCGGTCAGGCCGGTGCGGTCAAGCACGGCATCTCCAAAGCGCTGCAGCTGTACGATCCGTCGCTGCGCGGCGCCCTGAAAGCGGCCGGCTTCCTGACCCGCGACAGCCGCGTTGTGGAACGTAAGAAATACGGTAAGGCCAAAGCCCGCCGTTCGTTCCAGTTCTCCAAGCGTTAAGCCGGGAACCATATGGTTTTGGAAGGGCTCGCCACTGGCGGGCCCTTCTTCGTTTCTGGCATTGCGGTTTCCCGGAAACTTTCAGGGTTCCTTTAGAAAGATTTTTTAGGCTGGCACGGAAATCCTAGGACGGGAAACGGAAGGCAGAACAGCATGACATCACCAGACCAATTCAAGACTGCCCCGATCGGCGACGGCAAACTGGAAATCGGCCGCTTCACTCATGGCTATGAAGATATGGAAATCGAAGGGCAGGGCGGCGGTGCCAATGTGGCAGTCGGCTCCTTCTGCTCGATCGGCCGCCGTGTCCGGATCATGCTGGATCAGTCTCCGGCGCTGGACCGGATCTCCGCCTTTCCGTTTGGCGAAGCCTTCACGGAACATCTGGGCGGAGCCGAGACTCATGCGCCGCACTCCGGCAGCCGCGATGTGGTGATCGGAAATGACGTTTGGATTGGCGCCAATGCCACCCTGTTGGGGGGTGTCAAAATCGGCGACGGCGCTGTCATCAGCCCCAATGCCACCGTAACCGGCAATGTGGGCGCTTATGAGGTTTGGGCCGGTAACCCGGCGCAGCTTGTGCGCAAACGCTTTGATGACGCGGTGTGCCAGAAACTGCTGGAACTGCGCTGGTGGGACCTGCCGCTGCCGCTGATCCAGGAAATGGCACCGCTGCTGTCGACGCAGCCGACCGTGGATCTTATCGAAGGTTTGCAGTGTATCGTCAGCGATCTGGTGACCTTCACGGATGAAAGCGCGGCCTGACTCGGGAGGCCGGGATTTTGGCCTTGTTTTGAGCTGTTTCCCGGCCCGGGCGCCCCGAGCGGCCCCCGGGCGTTAACTTTTTCGCAAAATTAGCGTAACATGGGCGGACCGCTTCCTGATGGGGGGACAGCTGTTATGCCGCAAACAATCTATGAGAAATACGGCGGGTTCAGCGCCATTAGCCGGGTTGTGATGACCTTCTACGAGCTGGCGCTCGATTCTGACCAGATCGGCGACTACTTCGCTGATGTCGACATGGCGCGTCTCATTGATCACCAGACCAAGTTCATTTCCTCGCTCCTGGGCGGGCCTGCGTCCTTCAGCGACGACCGGCTGGAGGCAGTGCACAGGGCCCTCGGCATAACCCACGAAGACTTCGACGAGATGGGCGCATTGCTGAAAGAAGCGCTGGAACAGCATGGGCTGTCTGAGCCGGACATCCGCACCACGCTCAGCGCCATCGAGGGCAAACGCAGCATCATCGTTACCCGGGATGCGGCATGAGCATTGCCGCCATCAATGAACAGCTGTTGCGTGCCATTGGTGTCGGCGTAGCCGTAGTGCGGGCATCAGATCTTGGATTTGTCTTTCACAATCAGCCCTTTGCAGAATGGTTCGGAACCCCGGGCGAGGGTGCTTCTCTGACCGATGCCATAGACGGCCTGCAGCCGGAGGACCTGGGGCCGCTCTGCGACGAGGGCCTGCGCTATTCAGCGGAGCTGAAGATCAAGCGCAAGCGCCGCACACTGGTGTTTGCCATCAACATTTCCCAGGCCAGCCACCTGAACGAGGCGCTGCTGGTGGTAGAATGCCAGAACATCACCCGCATCCGCGAGCTGGAGAGCATGATCGACAGCTATTCCACCATGGTGGAGCGCAACACCCGCGAGCTGGAGCGCGAGAAGGAGCGGGTGGAGCGGCTGCTGCTGAACCTGATGCCGCGCTCCGTCTATGAGGAGTTCAAGACCTTCGGCGTCGTCACCCCGCAGCTCTATCCCAAGGTGTCGGTGGTGATGCTGGACTTCGTGAATTTCACCGACTTTGCCTCCCGCACCGATCCGACGGTCACGCTGGGAGAGCTGAACGACATCTTCACTGCGTTTGACCGCATCGTCGAGCAATACGGCTGCGAGCGGATCAAGACCATCGGCGACGCCTATCTGGCGGTTGCCGGCATGCCGGAGCCGACGCCGGACCACGCCACCGCTGTCGCCCATTGCGCCACCCGCTTCCTGCGCTATCTGGACCGCCGCAATCAAAGCCATCAGCACAAGTGGCAGGCCCGGATCGGCCTTGGCACCGGCTCAGCCGTGGGGTCTGTGGTGGGTATTCAGAAGTACGTCTATGATGTCTTCGGTCCTGCAGTGAATCTGGCCTCCCGGCTGCAAGTCTTTGCCAACCCGATGAAAATCGTCGCGCCAGAGGACATGAAGGACGCATTGTCAGAGGAATTCCACGTAACCGACATAGGCCCTGAAGACATCAAGGGCATCGGCGAGGTGAACCTGGTGAACGTCGGCGACGAGCTGAGCGCCCCGCAGCCCAGCGGGCGTTTTTAGCGGCCGGTTCTAATTGTCCGGCCCGATCAGCCCCAAACCGCGCAGGTAGATGCCGATGCCGCTTTCCAGCAGATCCTCCGGCGGAAAGGGTGAGGCAGCTCCGGGTGAGTTGCGCGCATAAAGCTCCACCACCCCGTGGCTCATCGCCAGCACATGCGCAGAGAACATCGAGGCCGGCGGGCGTTTCTCCGCAGGGATATGCTGGCTGAGGTCCGCCGCAGCGCGTTCCAGAATCGCGCGCGCGCGCGCCGCGGCATCTGCCAGTTCCGGCGTGCGGTTCACCGAAATACCGCTTTCGAACATCGCGATATAGTGGCCGGGATGTTTGCGGGCAAAGGCCAAATAGGCCCGCCCGGTTGCCTCAAACGCTGCCAGTGCTGACGGCTGATACTTGTCATAGGCGTGCTGCATCAGATCGGCAAACATCACGTAGCCCTGGCGCGAGGCCTCCGCGATCAGATCCTCGCGGCCCTCAAAATGGCGGTAGACCGCCGCCGGGGTGACCCCCGCCTGCTTGGCCGCTTCCGACAGCGTAAAGCCGGTCGGCCCCTTAGCCTCGATCAGCTGCAGGGCGGCCTCGACCAGCGCCTGGCGCAGGTTGCCGTGATGATAACCGCGTTTAGGCATCCCAGATTTCCGGGCCTCCGCAAATTTCTTGGTCCAGGGCGCCAATCGCCTTGGCGTCCTTCTGAGCGTAGTCAATCGCATGCAGCACGCAGCGCATCGCCGCCAGCCGAGCCCGCCGTTTGTCATCGGAGCGGATGATTGTCCAGGGGGCCTCCGCGCTGTGGCTGCGCGCGAAAGTTTCTGAAATGGCGGCGCTGTAGTCGTCCCATTTCTCCAGCCCCTTCACGTCGATCGGACTCAGCTTCCACTGTTTCAGCGGGTCGGATTCGCGTGCCAGAATGCGGCGCAGCTGCTCGGCACGGCCGACGTTGAGCCAGAATTTGAACAGGTGGATTCCATCTTCAGCCAAAGCCGCTTCAAATCCAGGAGCCTGGTCAAAGAACCGCCCCCGCTGCTGATCCGTACAGAAACCGAACACCTTTTCCACCACACCGCGGTTGTACCAGCTGCGGTCGAAGAACACGATCTCGCCGCCCGACGGCAGCTGCTGAACATAGCGCTGAAAATACCACTGGCTCTGCTCGGCCTCGGTGGGCTTGGACAGCGCCACGATCCGCGCGCCGCGCGGGTTCAGATTCTCGCGGAACCGCTTGATGGTGCCGCCCTTCCCAGCCGCATCGCGGCCCTCAAAGACGATGGCGATCCGCTGGCCCGTGGCCTTGACCCAGGACTGCAGCTTGACCAATTCAATCTGCAGCGCCTCAAGCTCTTTGTCATAAGCCTTGCGCTTCATCAGCTTCCTGTGCGGATAGCTGGGGCTGAGGATTTCATCTTTGTCCGCGCCCTTGATGGCCTCGCGGATCTCCTCCGGTGCGCCGCTCTGGAAAAAGCGGCTGATGGCCCCGTCAAACGGCAGCGGCATGTGCAAAACCCTTCTGTCCTCAACCCCTTATATGGGAAGGAAGTATGGAATGTGAATCGCTTTAACGCAAATGCGCGCGTTCCGCCGCGCGGCGCACCGCATCGGCGACATCTTCTGTTGCGACGTGCTGCGGCATATGGCCAATCCCCTCCAGCCGAGTCAGCCGCGCACTGTCGACATCCCGTGCCAGCCCTTCGGCGTGCAGCTTGAGGTTCACCAGGTCGTCCTCAGTGCCGTGGATCACCTCCAGCGGCAACGTGATGCGGCCGTAATGCTGCGAAAGTTCTGTCACTTCCTCCAGCAGGTTCGCCCGCTGCCGGGCGTTGGCCCGCAGCGACCCGCGCCGCAACGACAGGCTGGTGCCAAAATGCTCTGCATATCCTTCCGGCACTGCCTGCGGGGCAAAAATCTCCTGCAGGGAGCGGCTGACCACCAAGTCCGGGACATAGGCCGCCAGCATCGGCACCGCCACAGCGCTGCCAAAACGAGAGGAGGTGAGACGGTAGAGCGGGTCCAGCGGCGTTGTCCAAGGGTAAGCCACCCCGGACACCGAAACCAGCGCAGAGACGCTTTCGGGGTGATCCACCGCCCAGGCCAGCGCCACTGCACCGCCATAGCTTTGGCCCAGCACAATTGGCTTCACTGCCCCCATCTGCGCCGCGGCCTGGCGCAGCACCTCCGCCTGCTGGCGGATGGTCGCGCCCGTACCGTTGAGCGGGCTGGAATAGCCCAGGCCCGGGCGGTCGAAGATCAGAATCCGGAACTCGTCAGCGAGTGCTGGCGCCAGCCGGAACGTCATGTCGCGGGTGTTTCCGCTGGAGCCATGCAGCAGCACCAGATCCGGCGCGCTGCCCTTGGGCCGTCCCATCTCCACCACATGCACCCGGTGGCTGCCCACCACCAGAACCTGGCCTTGCGGCGGATGGCGGGCCTCAGCTGCGGCCTCGCGCCGGCCCGCCTGCCAAAGCGTGAGGGCAGTCCCCGCTGCCACAGCAAGGCCTGCCCAGACCAGCATTCTAGCGGCCGATCTCATCCATGTCATAAGGCGTTGTCTGGTAAATCTCATTGATCCAGTTGCCATAGAGAAGATGCGCGTGGCTGCGCCAGCGGTTCTGCGGCTGGCGGCTGGGATCATTGTCCGGATAGTAGTTGCCCGGCACGTTGATCGGGGTGCCATTGGCCACGTCGCGGTCGTATTCCTGCTTCAGCGTATCGCTGTCGTACTCAAAATGGTTGAAGATATAGAGCGCCCGGTGCGCCTTGTCCTCAATCAGGCAGGGGCCGACCTCGTCGCTGCCCAGGAGTGTCGTCAGCCCTTCGGCGGCATCGACCTCCGGCTGTTTCATCTCTGTCCAGCGGCTGACCGGGATCACGAAATCATCCGAGAACCCGCGCAAGTAAGGCGAGGCCGGCGCCAGGTTTTGATGCCGGAAGCAGCCGAACGCCTTGTGGTCCAGCATGTGTTTCTTCACGCCATGGAAATGATTGATCATCGCCATGCCGCCCCAGCAGACGCCAAAGGTCGAATGCACGTTGGTCTGGGTCCACTCGAACACCTCGCGCATCTCTTCCCAGTAGGTAACTTCAGGAAAGTCGAGATGCTCAATCGGAGCGCCGGTGATGATCAGCCCGTCGAACTTCTCGTGCTTCACCTCCTGGAAGGAGTGATAGAACTCCTCCATATGCGCAGCCGCAGTGTTCTTGGTCTGATGCTCGGTCATCCGGATCAGGCTCAGCTCGATCTGCAAGGGCGTCGCCCCGATCAGCCGGGCAAACTGGTTCTCCGTCTGGATCTTCTTGGGCATCAGATTGAGCAGCCCGATGCGCAGCGCCCGGATGTCCTGACGTGCCGCCTGATCCGGCGACATGACCATCACGCCTTCGTTCGTCAGAACGTCATAGGCGGGCAGGTCAGCGGGGATCTTGATGGGCATGTCAGTATCCTGATTTGCGGAAAGTTGTGCGATATAGCGGAGGTTGTCAGATAGTCGGCTTAGCCGCGGTCCTCAAGGGCTTCGGCGATCAAATCCACGAAACCAGCCTCATCCTTGACGGCGGAGATCTGGCTGGCGGTCACGGTGACGCCCCAGTTGTCCGCCATCGCCTGATAGCGCGGCTGGCGGTGGGCCAGTGCCTGGGAGTAGGTCCAGCGGATAAATGCATCGGGGTCCACATCCGCCTCAGGTATCTTGTTTTCCTTAAGGTATTCCTGCCAGACGCGGTTCAGGAACTCCGGCTGGTAAGACATCGGCTTGGGCGCCCGGTCAAAGCGCCGGACCAGTTCTGCGGTGTGCTCCTCGCTGCCCTTGATCCAGACCATCAGCGTGTGCTTGCTTAGCTCGGACAGGATCTGGTCGTTCGGGTCATTGGCGTCGACCCATTCGCAGATCGAGCCGCCGGTGTCGCAGATGAAATTCGGGTAGCCGTACAGCTGCTGTGCCCGGTCCGCGAAATACTCGGTGTCCAGCAGAGCGCGGATCTCGGCGACGCGGAACTGCTCCTGGCGGCGCTTGTACTCGGCAATCGGCAGCCCGCCCTTGGCGGTGTCGCCGGGCTTGCCCAGATAGGCAGAGACCGGGCGCAGGTTTTCGAACGTGATGTTGGAGCCGATGAAGATCGAATCCGTCAGCAGAAGTTCGCGCAGGAACGGCACTTTCATCGCCTCGGCCTTGGCATTATCGGCGATGTATTCGCCCATGTAACGGGTGCCGATGCGGTAATCGATCGAGTAGTGGAACCAGCTGCCGGCCCCGCGCAGAACGTTGCTGACATAGGTTTTGCCAAGCCCGGACATGCCAAAGAACAGCACCCGTTTGCTGGGGGCGTCGCGCCAGTCCTGTGCGGAAGAGTAGAGCATGAAAGTCCAAGTCCCTGAAGGTGTCACGCCTTGCTAGCCACCCGCGGGGGCCGGGTCAATTCCATGCGCGCATGCGCCGCGGCAAAAGAAAACCCCGCCCCCAAACGGGAGCGGGGCAAACTGCCCGGCAGGTGCCCGGATCAGAAGTGGAAGCCGACCTTCAGGCCGAAACTGACTGCGTCGTTGTCCTGAAAGTTGGTGACCGGGTTGCCGCCAGGGGAGGCAACCGCATCGCCCAGCTGGGTATAGCGGACACCGGCAGAGACGGTCATGTTGTCCTGCTTGTACTGCACGCCGACGCGGATTGCCTCATACCCGTGGGTCGGCGCCAGCGGCGAGACCAGGTTGTCGCCGTCCGAATCCGAATAGATCAGCGCCACAGAACCGGACCAGTTCTCGTTGAAGGCGCGGCCGACACCCAGTGTGTAGGTGATCGAGTCGTCCAGGTCGATCAGATCAACGGAGCGGCCGGCCAAGGTGCTCAGGCCCGGAACCACCAAATCAGTTACGCTGTGCTCAGCCCAACGGATGCCGCCGAACAGCAGCGTGTCCTGGGCGACGCCGGTCTGGAAGTCCAGGTTCACCGATTGCGGCGTTTTGGTTTTTGTCGTGGTGCTGGCGGTGGCGGTGGTGGCAAAGGTTTCGTTCAGGTTGAAATCATGTTCGATTTCAGAGCTGTAGGTGAGTGCCACGCGCAGGGCGATATCGGGGATCTCATAGGCGACGCCGGCCACCCAGCCAAACGCGCCATCTTTGTCCACTTTCACGTTGTATCTGCCACCGATGGAGCTGTAAGCGCCGCCCTGCAGATTGATCTCGCCGTCAAGCTCCTGGTAGCGGATGCCGCCGTGGACGCTGAAGCGGTCATTGAACTTGTAGCGCAGCATCGCAGTGAGCGAGTTCGAATCCGCCTGTGCAGTCGTGCCGCCAAGCAGCAGCGAACCACTGGTGGGATATGCGACATCCACACCCCACGGCTGGTCGAAGATCAGCGCAAAGGACAGCTGCTCATTGATGTCGCGCTTGTAGCCCGCGCCGAACATGTTGAACCGTTCGCCGACATCACCGGTTGCAGACCCCAGCGGGTTCAGCGAAGTGCGGTCGTTGCCCGACAGGTCCACCGAAGTTGTAGCAAACGAGAACTCGGCGTAGTTGCCTTCTTCGAAGATGATGCCGATCGGCTGGCCGGTGCGGTCCAGACCGCTCGCCATGGCAGAGCCAGATACCAGCGCCAAAGCCGCCGAGGTTGCAAGATAGCGTTTCATTGTTCCTCCCTGAGTTGCGGCCAGTGGAAGCCGCTTTACGCGAACGTAATCGGGCGGATTTCGGCAAATCAACATTAACCGCGCGGCAACTAGCCGGATTCGGTCAGCTTTGAGGGGTTCTGCGCGGCTGGCCTGCAACTATATTAAGATAATTTGCAATGCAGATGATGGCGGCTCCCCCCAGCACCCAGGCGTCCAGCGCCTCTCCGTAGATCACCATGCCAAGGATGGCGATGGCGGGCAGGCGGGCAAAATCCACCGGCACCACCACGCTGGCCGGCGCCAGCGACAAGGCTGTGGTCAGGCAGAAATGCGCAGTCAGCCCGGCAATGCCGATCAGCACCAGCCAGGGCAGGGTGGTTGCGTCCGGCAGCGCCATGTCGCCGTCCCATCCTGCCGCCAGCAGCCCCATCACCAGCTGCATCGAGGTCAGCCAGAACAGGATTGAGGCGGTATGCTCGTGCCGGGTCAGCCGTTTGGTCAGGATCGCGGTGAGGGCAAAGAAGATGGCGCAGCTCGCCGCTGCCGCCAGGCCAAGGTTCAGTGTCTCGGGGCTGGGGCGGGCCACGACCAGAATGCCGGCAAAGCCAAGCGCCGCCGCCAGCATCCGCCGCCGGGTCAGCGCCTCGCCCAGCAACAGCGGCGACAGGATGATCACCCACAGGGGCGAGGTGAACTCCAGCGCAAAGACCTGGGCCAGCGGAATCAGCGTCACCGCCAGAAACCACAGGTTCTGGCCAGTGAAGTGGAATAGGTTGCGCAGCAGATGCACCCCCAGCCGCTGCCGCCGCACCTGATGCCAGCGGCCTGCCGCTGTCAGGACGGCCACCACGATCAGCACCCCCACCAGGCTGCGGTAGGCCATGATTTCAAAGGTATCCAGCGTCAGCCCGGCCTCACGCCCGGCAATCGCCATGGCGGAGAAGGACACAATCGCCCCCACCATCCACAGCGCCGCCAGCCCTGCGCGTGTCTCGCCCTCTGCCATGCCTGCCCCCTTGTTCAGCTGGGGAGAGGAAAGGCGGAATTTTCACCCGGGGTCAAGCGCATGGCGGCGCGGCAGCTGCGATTACAGGCCTGCCAGTTGACAGCGCGGCGCAAGCGAAGGAGGCCGCGCGCCAGTTTCAGGCCGCCGCGCGGTGCGCTTCTTGCGCATCCAGTGAGCGGCCTGACTTGATATAGGCAGAGGCCGCCTCCACCGGGTCGAAGTTCAGCCGGTCCAGCAGAGTGCGGATTTCCGCGGTCAGCTGCTCTGTCACTCCGGAGGAGTCGCGGGTGGCGTTTTTCTTTTCCGGCAGCAAGACCCGGCCGCGGTGGCCCAGGGCCGCCAGCAGTTTGGGGGCACCTGCCGGCTTGGTGGCCTCTTCCAGCATGGCCCCGACAAACTTAATTTGCCCGCCGTATTTCAGCAGGTAGTACGCATAGCGCGCCTCCATCTCCAGCGCGTACCAGATGGCGCAGCCGACCTGACCCAGCGGCAGGAAACGGGCAGGGTCAACGATCAAATTGCTGTAGCCCATGTCCAGGTACCACTGCCACCGGATGGTGATATTCATGAAGTCATTGCGGCCGACATAGCTGGCGCATTGCTTGGCCAGGTCGCGGCGCAGGAGGATCACGGTGGTGCGGCTGCGGATGGGGCTTTCTGCCAGCGCTTCGATCAGCCCGCATTTGCCCAAAGTATGGTTGGACTCGGCATAAGGCGCTTCCAGCGACGCCAGTTTGTCGCTCCAGAACTTCTGCATCCGGGTATTCATGCCATAAGTGTTGAAAGTCCGCATGTGTTTGATTTCCGGCATTTGTGTGCCGAAGTCTTCAATGCTCAGCGGCTCGTGGATGGATTTGATCCGAAGATTGTCACCCAGGAACTGCGCCAGCCAGGCGGTACCGGTGCGCCCGGCCGAAAGAGTGAAGAAAAAGTCGCTTTTGGCAGGCTGTTCATGCTTGGGCTCGGCTGGTGCCGCGCCTGGGCGCTTGTAGCCGAACTTGCGTATTTCGTCGGCGCATTGTTCTGCAACGACATCCGCGGCCCCCGGGTAACGGGCATAGAGCGTTGCGGCATCAGTGCCGGTGCGCGGGCGGACACCTTCCTTGGCACGCAGGCTTGAAAACCGCTCCCACAGGCCTTCGACGCCAAGCGCCGCGATGTCCTCTTCCAGATGCTCGTATCGTAAAAAGACATCGGGTGCAGCCGGCCCTTCCAGCGGTGCGATTTGGACGTTTTCAGTCAGCATGCCGTAGAACTTGTGCACAAACAGCCCGAAGTTCAGGCTCTCAGTCTCGGCCATCTCCCAGTAGTAGCGGGAAATGACCGCGTCATACGGATCGCGCCAGATGGTGACCTTTGTGTAGCTGTCCCAGATGTCCTGCGGGATGAGGGCCTTGGCTTCTGCGGCGGGGATGTGATTGTAGAAATCCCCCTCCGTTTCAGTGCCGTCGGGCCAGGTTTGGCGCTGGTGATTTTGTGCCCCGGGATAGCCCAGGCCTGCGCGGGTTTCTTCGTCCTCGGGAGACACAGGGGTGATCACACTGGTGTCGTCGCAAAAGCTGGACAAGGCGATTTCAAATGACGTGCCGCCTACCTTTTTGGTTTTGATAAAGATGAGTTTCAGCGGGTGGCAAATAATCATTGGGTTCTCCAAGCCGTCGGCGTCCTGGAGACTATTTCAAAAACACCTGACAAATTGGTTAACCAGAAGCCGCAGAAACCCCAGCGGCAGACCGGGTGAACGGTTGGCAAAGGCGGCCGCGGCAGCAAATGGCGGCCCGGTTTATCAAAACAGGCCGCCAGAATTTGCGTTTAATTTCAATTGGGAAAGGGCGCAGGCTAGGGCAGTGCGCCCGACCGGACGCTGCGGGGGCTGCAGAAGCAGCAGGGTTCGCGGCTGCTAGAGGATCTCGCGAAGCAGCTGAGCCTGGGGATAACGGGAAATCGTCTCCTTCGCCTGCACGCCTGCCTGTGCAAGCCGGGCTTCGTCCTGCAGCACATCCGCAATACCCTCTGCCAGCCCTTCGTAGGGAAAGCTCAACAGCCCGTCGCGGTAGAAGTCGTCGATCCGGGTCGTCGGGTTCACCTCTGCAGCGAAGGGAATGCCGTTAGTCATCAGATAAAAGGCGCGCACGATTTCGAAGATCTGCGTGTCATAAAAGTGGTGGTTCAGAACAATCCGCGACCGGGCGATCCAGTCATCGCGGTGATGGCCGTAGGTGCCGTACAGCGTTTTGACCCGCAAGCCGCGGGCTGCGAGATCTTCTAGAACCGCTTCCCGGCGGGGATTGGTGGAACCGTAGAACAGCACATCAATGTCTTTTTCAGCTTGCGGTTCGATGCGGCAAAGCTCTGGCTGGAACCCAAGCTGCAGCTTCTCCACGCGTTTGGCACCGAAGTCCTTGAGGTAGGTGACATTTGCGTCGCTGTAGTCCCAAAGCGTGAAGTCCTGCGAGAACCAGGCGAGTATTTTCTCGTTCCAATGTTCATACGTGCCGCCCAACTGCTCTGTGTTGAGGATTATGGTTCCGGGAGGCATCTGGCTGGCTAGGGCAGGGTCCAGCATATGAACACCGATCAGAATATTGCAGGCCTCAGGATCAATGCCGTTCTTCTTGAACCCAACCTCAAAACCGAGCTCGTGCAACGAGCACATCAGCAGATCAATGATTTCATAGAAGGCGCCTACGTGAACAAAATTCTCAGGCACCACGAGCGAGATATTATACTTTTTTTTCATGCTTCTGACAGCCGGAGCTTATCCCGCTGCGGCATTTGGCAGCGGCTGCGCGGCGGACGGACGTCCATAGCCGAAATTATCGAAGTCCATGCCGTAGATCTTTTCGGCAACGGCCAAGCCTTCGTCGCTCAAAACCAGGTCGCCGGGGTTGAAACCTTCGGGAACGCGCAGGTGGTTGCTGTGCGTCATCTGCTGGCTGGCCGGGTTGCCGAACAGGGCTGCATCAATGAACGCCTTGGCTTTCTCGGCGCCGTTCTCTTCCAGCTTGAAAACCTGGTAGTTGGCGCCGGGATAGAAGAAGCCAGACTGCGGGTAGAAATGACCGTCCATCCAGCCCTTGGTCAGCACATTCTCCAGCAGGCGGGTCTTGACGAACTGGTCCAGGGTTTCATCGCTGCCGATCCGGCGTTCCACCAGCCGCTGGAACTTGTAGGCGCTTTCAAGCCGGGCAATCGGATCGCGCACGATGGTGAAAAAGCCGGTGAAAAAATCCTTGGGAAACAGCCGCGAAATCGATTCCCCGTCGATGTGCTGCGGGGAGGATATGTTCCAGTGCTGCTGGGGCGGATTGGCGACATACTGCTCGTCCACAAACGCCAGGCTGACGCCGTTCAGGCCCTGAATGTAACGCTCAATGGATGTGCCGCCGCACTTGGGAATATGCGCGAAGTGCAGCAGCACGTCTTTGTATTTGATCAAGGGCATTTTGCGCCTCCATTTGCCTCCAAGCAGTTGGCCGCCGTGGTTAAACCGGCGGCCAAGCGTTTGGCTCAAGATGGCGCAAATTGTTTAAACGTTCTTTAAAACAGGCGTGGTTTCCACCGCGGTTTCAAAGCCCGTGAACTGCAGGGATCATTCCCACTCGATGGTTCCCGGAGGTTTCGAGGTGATGTCGTAGGTGCAGCGGTTGATGCCCTTCACTTCGTTGATGATCCTTGTGGCGGTTTCGCCCAGGAACTCGTGGCTGAACGGATAGTAGTCCGCGGTCATGCCATCGACAGATGTCACCGCGCGCAGGGCGCAGGCGTAGTCATAGGTGCGGCCGTCGCCCATCACGCCAACGGTGCGGACCGGCAGAATCGCCACAAAGGCCTGCCAGATGTCATCGTACAGACCGTGCTTGCGGATCTGGTCGATATAGATCGCATCCGCTTCGCGCAGGATCTCCAGCTTTTCGCGGGTGATCTCGCCGGGGCAGCGGATTGCCAGGCCCGGTCCGGGGAAAGGGTGGCGGCCGATGAAGCTCTGCGGCAGACCCAGTTCGCGGCCCAGCGCGCGGACCTCGTCCTTGAACAGCTCGCGCAGCGGTTCCACCAGCTTGAGGCCCATCTTCTCCGGCAGGCCGCCGACGTTGTGGTGCGATTTGATGGTGACCGAAGGCCCGCCCGAGAAGGAGACCGATTCAATCACGTCCGGGTACAGGGTGCCCTGCGCCAGGAACTCGGCGCCGTCGATGGTGTCGGCGTGTTTCTGGAACACGTCGATGAACAGCTTGCCGATGATCTTGCGCTTGGTTTCCGGGTCGGACTGGCCGTCCAGCTCGCCCAGGAACAGATCGCTCTCATCTGCGTGGATCAGCTGGATGTTGTAGTTGTCGCGGAACATCGCGACGACTTCTTCCGCTTCGTTCTTGCGCAAGAGGCCGTGGTCCACAAACACGCAGGTCAGCTGATCGCCGATCGCCTCGTGGATCAGGATCGCCGCAACCGAGCTGTCGACGCCGCCGGACAATCCGCAGATCACCTGCTTGTCGCCGACCTGCTCGCGGATCTTCTCGATCATCTGCTCGCGGTAGGCGCCCATGGTCCAGTCGCCGGAGAAACCCGCCAGTTTGACAAAGTTCTCATAAAGCTTGGCGCCGTTCGGGGTGTGGTGCACCTCGGGGTGGAACTGCACCGCATAGAAATTGCGGCTGACATCGGCGGTGATGGCAAAAGGCGCGTTGGGGGAGGTGCCATAGACCTCGAACCCCGGGGCGATCTTGCTGACGTGGTCGCCATGCGACATCCAGACCTGCTCGCGGTCGTTGTCGTTTGCGAACCAGCCCTCCAGCAGCGGCGGCGTTTCAACCGTGGGGGTCACAAAGGCCCGGCCGAATTCCGCAGTGCCATGGCCGCTTTCCACCTTGCCGCCCAGCTGGTGCATCATCACCTGCTGGCCATAGCAGATGCCCAGGATCGGCACGCCGTAGTCGAAAATCTCCTGCGGCGCCCGCGGGCTGCCCTCGCGGGTCACGCTGTCAGGCCCGCCCGAGAAGATCACCGCCTTGGGCGCCAGTTCGCGCACAAAGTCCATGGTGACATTCTGATAGGGGTGGATTTCGCAATAGACATTCAGCTCGCGCAGGCGGCGCGCAATCAGCTGCGTGACCTGGCTGCCGAAGTCGATGATGAGAAGGCGGTCATGGGTGTCTTGGGTCATGCACGCGCCATAGGCCAAGGAGGTTTTTTTCGCAAGGGCTTTGGTGCTTGCAGTGGCACAGGGTGCCGGGCAAACAGCTCACCCGGCTCTGAAAACCCTCCGGCTGGGTGCGGTGCAGTAAAACTCGGTGCAGAGGCTTGCCTTGCAGGTAAAGCTTCTGCTCTGCTGAACTTCCGGTACAGGGGAGGCATGCACAGTGGTTATCAGGGAAATGCGGGCAGGCGACCGCGCGGCTGTTGCGCAATTGCAGATTGCCAGCTGGCGCAGTGTTTATGCCGGTGTCCTGCCGTCGGCGTATCTGCAGGAGCAGGTCGTGTCCGACCTCGCCCGGCACTGGCAAAAGCTGCAGTTTTCGGACCGTGACGTCGTGCTTGTTGCAGAGGGTGCGGGGATACAGGGCTTTATAACCGTCTGGACCGGTGATGAACCCTATATCGACAACCTGCATGTGTCGGAAACCGCCCGGTCACAAGGTCTTGGCCGCCGCCTGATGAAGGAGGCCGCCCGCCGTTTGCAGGCCCAGGGTGCAAATTCGGCTTATCTGTGGGTCGCAGAGAGTAATTCCCGCGCACTGGCGTTCTATTTCCGGATCGGCGGCAGTGCCGGCGAGCGCAAGGAGATTGACGTTTTCGGATACGCCATGCCCGCGATCCGGGTGCATTGGGACAGTCTTGATCCGCTGCTGAAAGCGTAAAACCGGCTTGGCGGGTGCGAGTTCCGGCGAACTCTGTGCTGCGAATGTCGCTTTTCAACTTGAATGGCCGCAATCCTGCGGCGGCGGCGCGCGCGAGGGCTATAATACCCTTCGCAATGAAATGCCTGTGGTGAGGATAAACCATGACAGAAGCAGCCCCGCGCCGTCGTGCCCGCGGTTCCGGCGGCGGCGCCGCCCGCCGCGCCGAGCGCACCAGCGTCAAGATCGAGACCGCCAAGTACATCGAGCGCAACATTCCGAACTTCGAGATCCTGAATGAGGAAGCGCTGGAGATCATCGAGTACAACGCGGACACGATCCTGGAAGAGGTCGGCGTCAACTTCGTTGATAACCCGGCAGCGCTGCAGCGCTGGCGCGATGCCGGAGCCGATGTCCAGGGCGAGCGCGTGCGCATCCCCCGCGGCCTGGCCCGCAAGCTGTGCGAAACCGCACCTGCGGAATTCACCCAGCACGCCCGCAACCCCGAGAAATCGGTGGTCATCGGCGGCCGCAACCTGGTTCTGGCCCCGGTCTATGGCCCGCCCTTCGTGCGCACCCGCAGCGGCGGCCGCCGCTATGCGACCATGGACGACTTCAACAAGTTCGTGAAGCTGGCCTATATGTCCAAGTGGCTTCACCACTCCGGCGGCACCGTCTGCGAACCCACCGACATTCCGGTGAACAAGCGCCACCTGGACATGCTGATGGCGCATATGACCCTCAGCGACAAACCGTTCATGGGCTCCGTCACCGAACCCAGCCGCGCCCAGGACTCTGTCGATATGGCCGGCATCCTGTTCGGCAAGGAGTTCGTGCAGAACAACACCGTGATGACCTCGCTGACCAACATCAACTCGCCGATGACCTTCGACGACGTGATGATGGGCTCGCTGGAAGTCTACGCCCAGAACAACCAGGCCTGCATCATCTCGCCGTTCATCGTCGGCGGTGCCATGGCGCCTGTGTCGGTGGCAGGCACCCTGACCCAGGTGCTGGCAGAGGTTCTGGCCGGTATCGCCTACAACCAGCTGTGCCGCCCCGGCGCGCCTGCGATCTTCGGCGCCTTCGTGTCCTCGATCGACATGAACTCCGGCGCGCCGACCTTCGGCACCCCCGAAGCATCGCTGGTCACCTATGGCGCAGGCCAGCTGGCCCGCCGCCTGGGCGTGCCGTTCCGTTCGGCCGGCTCCTTCTGCGGCTCCAAGCTGCCGGATGCGCAGGCGGCTTATGAAACCGCCAACTCGCTCAACATGGGCCTGATGTCCGGCGTGAACTTCATGCTGCACTCCTGCGGCTGGCTCGAGGGCGGCCTGGTTGCCGACTTCGAGAAGTTCGTGATGGACGCGGACCAGCTGGGCACCCTGCACGGCCTCGCCAAGGGCGTCCCGGTGGACGAGAACGGCCAGGCGATGGAAGCCATCCGCGAGGTTGGCCCCGGCGGCCATTACCTCGGCTGCGCCCACACCCAGGCCAACTTCAAATCGGCCTTCTGGAAATCCGAAGTGCTCGACTACAAGCCGTTCGAGCAGTGGGAAGAAGAAGGCGCGCGCGACACCTACGCGCTGGCCGAAAGCCGGGTCGAGAAGCTGCTGGCCACCTACGAGCAGCCGGCGCTGGATCCGTCCATCAAGATGGCACTGGACGAGTATGTGGCCGAGAAGAAGGCCTCCATGCCCGACGCCTTCATGTAAGCGCGAGCCTGAAGATCAGGGGCAGGGGGCAGCACCCTCTGCCGCAGCAAAACGGCGGTCCCGCGGGGCCGCCGTTCTTGTTTTCGCACGAGCCTTCAAACAGGCAGCCTCACCGGCCAGTGCGATCAGCACATCCACGTGGCGGATCATCGAATAGCCGGCCTCGCCTGCCTTGCGTTCTGCGTTCAGCGCCTCCTCCAGCTCCAGCAGCCGCATCACGGCGGCAGCAGGCTTGGGCACATCTCCATATCCCAGGATGCGGCGCAGGTCGCGCTTGCGGCAATAATTCCGGGCGCCTAACCGGGCGGCCCGTGCCAGGATCCTCGGGCGCCGGAGCAACGAAACGCGGCTGAAAACATCCTGCATGATCGTCTCCTTTCCTATCTCTGATCTGGCTCTGCTATAACACAACCCTAGGTGGTGTTGCGGAAAGGGGGCGACCGGCGAACGGTCCGTTTTGTGATGATTATGGTTTTTCTGGAAACAATGATGTCCGATCCGCGCTTTTGTCCAAATCCAGCCGGGCGAAATGGGACATGCCGCAGGCACCTTTGAGTGCGGCTGGCCCGGCAGCCTGGCTCACGACCGGGGGTTACGAATGCAAAACATGACACAGGCACCCTTTCCTGGCTGGGTGCCGCTGGAAACTTGCCGCTACCTTCAGCACACCGAGGCTGGCCGCCCGATCCGCCAGCTGGCCCGCAAGGCGGGCTGCCATCCATCCACCATCCTGCGCCAGGTCCGCCGGGTAGAGGTCCTGCGGGACGATCCGCTGATTGACGAGGTGCTGACCTATCTGGCCGGGCGCTACCGGTCCGAAACAGCGAAACCGCGGCAGGAGGAAAAGCCCTCCGCCGCAAGCCGCAGCCTGCGGTCGGGGTTTGAGCGGGAAGCGGCCAGCGTGCTGACCCTGCTTAGCCGCGGCGGCGCAGTTCTGGCCGCAGCAGAAGGCATGGAAATGGCCGTTGTGGTGCGCGAAGGCCAGGAGGCTGACGGGCATAAGGTGGCGGTGTCGCGGCCCTTGGCAGGGGCGCTGGCGCTGACCGGCTGGATCGCCTGCTCCCGCCGGGGCCGGATCAGCCGCTATTCCATCACCGCGGGCGGGCGCACCGCATTGAACCGGATCATCGCCGATCAGGAAAACCGCGCCCGCGCCCGGTTGGAGGGCGGCTTTGCCGAAGCGCAGACACCGTTTGGGGCGCCGGACGCGGGCGAGGGCGGCGGACTGGGCCGCAAATCCCGTTACAGCGGCGCCGAAACCCCGCTGGAAATGCTGTCCCGGCTGTCGGACAAGGACGGCAAGTCCTTCCTGACCCAGCCGATGGTGCGGGCCGGGCGGCGTCTGCGCGAGGATTTCGAACTGGCGCAGATCAGCAGCCACCTGATGCAGGAGGAGCTGTATTTCGCCCAAGCCAGCCACCCGATGCGCAGCACCAGCCACCAAGCGGCGGCAGAAGCCCACCAGCGGATGACTGGGGCGCTGCAGAAGCTCGGGGCCGGCCTCAGCGACATCGCCCTGCGCTGCTGTTGCCACCTTGAGGGGCTGGAAACCGCAGAGCGCAACCTCGGCTGGCCCGCCCGCTCCGGCAAGGTGGTGCTGCGCATCGCCCTGCAGCATCTGGCGGACTACTACGGCGAGGCCAGCCCGCAGCAGGAAGAGATGATCGGTTGAGGCGCACGATGCCTCAAACGAAAACGGGCCCGCAGCGCGGACCCGTTCGAATGCCAGATCGGGCAGTGCAGCTTAGGCTGCGACTTCTGCCTTGGCTTCTTTCAGGTGCTTCAGCACGGTCTCCGGGGAGGACACGCCATAGGGGTCTTCGCCGTGGTTGTCGGACAGGCCCGGCTCTTCGAACCATGCCTCAACAACACCGTTGTTCACGATGGCCGCATAGCGCCAGGAGCGGTTGCCGAAGCCCAGGTTGTCCTTGGCGACCAGCATGCCCATCTTGCGGGTGAACTCGCCGGAGCCATCCGGGATCACTTCCACGTTTTCCAGCTCCTGCGCGCGCGCCCAGGCGTTCATCACAAAGCTGTCGTTCACGGACATGCAGTAGATCGCGTCGATGCCCTCGGCCTGGAAGTCGGCAAAGCCTTTTTCAAAGCCCGGCAGCTGGTAGGTCGAGCAGGTCGGGGTGAAGGCGCCCGGCAGCGAGAACAGCACAACGCGCTTGCCTGCAAAGTAGTCAGCGGTGGTCTTGTCTTCCCAGCGGAACGGGTTCGGGCCCTCGATCGCTTCGTCGCGGACACGGGTGTGGAAGGTCACGTCGGGCAGCTTAACGCCAGCTTTCATCTCAGCTTGCTCCTGATTGCGGATTTCATTCGGCGGGCAGGCTTAAAATGATTCTAAGCTGGCTTCAACACGTCCCGGTGATTTGCGCGCAGGTTTCCGGCGCCAGTCCGCGAACACAGCAGTCCGGCGCCGGAAAATCTCGCAAATACGGCATCTTCGCCCCTGGCAGGGACGTTACGCCGCAGCCTTCTTGATGGTGACCGTGGTGCCGCGGATCTTGCGTTCGGCAGCGGCGGTCAGGTCATTAAACTTCTTGAGCGTCGCCAAAAGCTTCTTCTTGTCCTTGGAATCCTCGATGGCGCCCGGGAACTTCTTCTTGGCAGTCTGGTACTGGTCGTTGATCTTCTTCAGATCCTTGTATTTCGCCGCGGCCTCTTTCAGCTCGGGTGCTGCGGCCTTCAGGTCCTCGCCCGCCTTGTCGATGGCGGTCACGCAATGGGCATTGATCGCCTTGACCAGCGCGCCGACCCGGTTGGTGTATTTCTTCAGGTTGCGGTCCACCAACAGCTGCGGCAGCTCGGTTGCGTCCTTCTTCTTGTCATGGCCTTCTGCCTTTTCCTTCAGGATCTTGTCGACCGTCTTCTGGAAATTCGCCCCGTACAGCTTTTGTGCCGCGTTCAGCTTGCCCTCATACTCAGACGCCTTCTTGACGGCGGCAATCTCCTTTTCCAGATCGCTTTGAAGCGCCTCGATATCCTTCTTCGAGGCTGAGGACTTGCCGCGTTTCTTCAGGTCCTTCTCGATGTCCTTCAAGAGCGCCTGCTGCTTGGCCATATGCGCCTTGGCATCAGCACAGAACCCCTTCATCGCGCCGACTTCCTCCTGATGGATGTCCACCGCCTTGTTCCAGGTGACCAGCCCGTCCTTGAAATGCTTGTTCTTCTGGAAATCGGCCAGCTTCTCCGATTTCACCCCGTCCTTGCGCGCCTTGGCCAGGCTTTCGCGGAAATAATCCTCGCCCTCCCAGGCGTTGCCCAGTGAAATCCCGATCCGCTTCTTCAGCTTGTCGCCCTCTGCGGTGGTGAATTTCTTGGTGCCGGCAGCCAGCTTCTTGTGCTCTGCCTTGAATTTCTCCAGCTCCTTGGCCATGCGTCCCTCCCTGAATGATCTGCAGCGAAATCCTGATGCTTGGTGGAATTATGTGTCCCGCTGCGCCGCTTTGGCAAAGAAAAACGGCACATTTTCGGAGTTTGAGCCATGACAAGGAGGCAAGGCAGGGTTGACGATATGACCGTGCCAAGCCAGATCAGCTGTGTTAAACCGCTCACAAAGCCAAAGGCCGGAAGGGAAACCCACGTGAGAGACCTCAAGATCCCGGAGCAGCGCCACCCCGAAAAGGCGCATCGTCCCGACAATGCTCAGCCCAAAAAGCCAAGCTGGATCCGGGTCAAGGCGCCGGGCGGCAAAGGCTATGCCGAAACCCACAAGATCATGCGCGACAACAAACTGACCACGGTCTGCGAGGAAGCGGGTTGCCCCAATGTCGGCGAATGCTGGAGCCAGGGCCACGCAACCATGATGATCATGGGCGAGGTCTGCACCCGCGCCTGTTCCTTCTGCAACATCGCCACCGGCAAGCCGCCTGAGGCGCTGGATGCGTTTGAGCCGGGCCGCGTCGCGCATGCGGTCGAAAAACTGGGTCTCAACCACGTTGTGATCACCTCCGTGGACCGCGATGATATCGAGGACGGCGGCGCCGAGCATTTTGCCCAGACCATCCGCGCGGTGCGCCACCGCAGCCCGAACACCACCATTGAAATCCTCACCCCGGATTTCCTTAAATGTGATCCGTCGGTGCTGGAAACGGTGGTCGAGGCGCGCCCTGACGTCTTCAACCACAATCTGGAAACCGTGCCGGGCCTCTATCCTGAGGTTCGCGCCGGCGCGCGCTATTTCCACTCCCTGCGCCTGCTTCAACGGGTGAAGGAACTGGATCCGTCGATGTTCACCAAATCCGGCATCATGGTCGGCCTGGGCGAGGACGCGCAGGCGGTGAAGCAGGTGATGGATGACATGCGCGCTGCGGACATCGATTTCCTGACCATCGGCCAGTATCTGCAGCCGACGCCGAAACACCACGCGGTGGACCGCTTCGTGACGCCTGAGGAGTTCAAATCCTACGAGAAAGCCGCCTATGGCAAGGGCTTCCTGATGGTCTCGGCCACCCCGCTGACGCGGTCCTCCTACCATGCAGGCGACGATTTCGCCCGCCTGCGCCAGGCCCGCAACAAGAAGCTGGGCCTGGCATGACGCCGGAGCGTCTGGCGCAGCTGACACGGCTGCGCCATGCTCTGCATCAAATCCCCGAGGTCTCCGGCACCGAGGAAAAGACCGCCGTCATGGTGGCGGGCTACCTGCGCCAGCATCAGCCCGACCAACTGCTGACTGAGCTTGGCGGCCATGGCGTCGCTGCTGTCTATCAGGGCCGGGAAGATGGCCCCACGGTGCTGATCCGCTGCGAGCTGGACGGCTTGCCGATCGAGGAGATGTCGGATCAACCCTACCGCTCCACCCACGCAGGCCGCGGCCACCTGTGCGGTCATGACGGCCATATGACGATGGTGGCGGCGCTGGCCGCGGACCTGTCTGCGCAGCGCACCGCGCGGGGCCGCGCCGTGCTGCTGTTCCAGCCCGCCGAGGAAACCGGCAAGGGCGCAGCGGCGGTGATTGCCGATCCGGGTTTCGCGCAAATCGCGCCGGATTATGCCTTTTCCCTGCACAACCTGCCGGGCTTGCCGGTGGGTCAGGTGGCCTTGTGTTCGGGCGCTGCCAACTGCGCGTCACGCGGAATGCGGATCAAACTGACCGGTAAAACCTCCCACGCTGCCGCGCCGCAGGACGGGGTGTCGCCCGTCGGTGCCATTTCCCAATTGCTGCCGGGCCTTGTTTCCCTGGGGCAAGGTGGCGATCTGGGGCCGGAGTTCGCTCTGGTCACGCTGACCCATGCCCGGCTGGGCGAAGCCACCTTTGGCATTGCACCGGGCGAGGGTGAGGTCTGGGCCACCCTGCGCACCGTCACCGATGCCCGCATGGACCAGCTCATCGCAGAGGCGACCGTACTGGCGGAACAGGTCTGCGCGGCGGAGCGGCTGGGGTTCTCAATAGAATTCGACGACGTGTTTGACGCCTGCACCAACCACCCGGAGGCGGTGGAGCTGTTGCAGGCCGCCTGCGCCGCGGCAGGCCATCCGGCGCAGATGCGGGATTATCCCCAGCGCTGGTCCGAAGATTTCGGCCAGTTCGGCAAGCACGCAAAGGCCGCGATGTTCTGGCTGGGCTCCGGCGAGGCGCAGCCTCAGCTGCACAACCCCGATTTCGACTTCCCGGACGCCGCAATCCCGGCCGGGGCCGGGATCTTTCTGCACACGCTCAGAAACCTGCTGGGCTGATCCTTACTGGGTCAGCGCATTGACGACGGCCACCGCGCCGATGATCGCAAGCGTGTCCTTGACGACCTCAAAGATCTTGTCGCCCTGACGCACATAGCGGTGCCCCTCACGCGGCGGGTTCAGCCCCCAGCGGCCGTAGTCGTCAATATAGACCCAGTCGTCACCGCGGATGCGGCCATCGTACCGGTCGTGATCATGGTCATGATCGTGATCGTGGCTGTGCTTGCGGTGGTGCCGTTTCTTGACCTGGCCCGGCGCATAATGGGCTGCGCTCTTGCTGTGGCCGGGCGCCCATTTCGGCGGCCCCGCGTGGGTGGCTGCGGGGACAAGGGACAGGGTCATTGCGGCTGCCGCTGCTGCGGTCAAAAACTTCTGCATGGCGGATCTCCTGTGATCGCTGCGTTTGGAAATCACATGAGGCAGGTTGCGGCGAAAGGCAAATCCGCTGCGCCGGAAAGCGCCACCCGCTTGGCCGGAACCGGCGGAGGGCCGCCGGTTCCCGATTGCGCTGTGTTTATCGTGGTTTGTGGCAGTTTTGCACAAGCGCCGCCGCAGGCTGCACCAGGGGGTGCACAGGCGGTGTACAGGGGGTGCACCCATGTCACCCCCCGGGTATTGGCTGATTCAGCCCTCGTCGGTGAACCGCACTTTGCCGATATGCGGCAGATTCCGGTTGCGCTGCGCATAGTCGATGCCATAGCCGACGACAAATTCGTCCGGGATTTCAAAGCCAACCCAATCAGAGCGGAAATCCACCTCGCGCCGCGACGGCTTGTCCAAGAGCGCAATGGATTTCAGCCGCGCCGGATTGCGGCTTTGCAGCAGGTGGGTGACATGGTTCAGCGTGTGGCCGGTGTCGACAATGTCTTCAACAACCAGCACGTCACGCCCTTCAATGGCGCCGCGCAAGTCCTTGAGAATGCGCACTTCCCGGCTGCTTTCCATCGAGTCGCCGTAAGAGGACGCCTCCAGGAAATCGACCTCGATCGGCAGGTCCAGCTCGCGCACCAGATCGGCGATGAACACGAAACTTCCGCGCAGCAGGCCAACCACGACCAGCTTGTCGGTATTGCCGAATTCCTTCTGGATTTCCTCGCAAAGCTCCTCGATCCGCGCGGCGATTGCCTTGGCCGAGATCATCACATCAATGACATATGGACGCTGTGTCATGGCTGCCCCCTTGAATTTCCCGCGCGTACATAGGACATCACGCCCGGTAATTGTAGCAGAAAATCAGCGGACAGATGCCCACACACTCGGAAACCCGCCAGATGCCCTATTCGGCACAGCAGATGTACGATCTGGTGGCCGATGTCGCGCAGTACCCGAAATTCCTGCCCTGGTGCGCCGCGGCCCGTATCCGCAGCCGTGCGCCGATGGGTGAGGCAGAAGTGATGGAGGCGGATCTGGTGATCTCCTTCAAGGTCTTCCGCGAACGGTTCGGCAGCCGGGTAACCCTTTATCCGGGCGAGAGAAAAATCGATACTGAGTATCTGGATGGCCCGTTCCGCTACATGAAATCCCACTGGATTTTCACCCCGCGCGAGGATGGCAGCTGCGACGTCGACTTCTTCGTCGATTTCGAATTCAAGAATGCGGTTCTGCAGGGCATCATCGGCGTTGTCTTCAACGAGGCGATGCAGCGCATCGTACGCGCGTTCGAACGCCGCGCTGCGGAGCTGTACAGCTGAGGCATTGCCGCGCGGGATAGCTGTTGACCTTAAGCGCGCTTCAAGTCGTATCACCTTTTGGAAATGATACTTCCAGCTGAAAGGGAAGCTGCAATGGAACAGGAATTCTGGCAGGCGCGCTGGCGCGAGAACCGCATCGGCTTTCACGAAGCGGCGCCGAACTCATTGCTGATCAAGCATTTTTCCCGGCTCGGGATTTCGGTCGGCCAAAGCGTGTTCCTCCCTCTTTGCGGCAAGGCGCTGGACCTGGACTGGCTGCTGTCACAGGGCCTGCGTGTGACTGGTGTGGAGTTCAATCAAGGCGCGGTGGAAGAGGTCTTTGCCCGGCTGGGACTGACACCGGACGTCTCCCAAGCAGAAGGGCTAATCCGCTATCAGTCAGGCGAGCTGGCCCTTTACGCAGGTGATTTCTTTGCCCTTTCCCCGGCACATCTTGGCGCGGTTGAAGCGGTCTATGACCGGGCGGCGCTGGTCGCGGTGAAACCAGAGGACCGGCAGGCCTATGCGGCGCATTTGAACCGGATCACTGGAAACGCAAAACAACTGCTGATCGGGTTCGACTACGATCAATCCCTGATGGACGGGCCGCCGTTTTCGGTGCCGGGATCAGTGGTAGAGGCGCTCTATCAGGGCAGCCATGAAATCACTCGGATCGAGGAGCGAGCTGCGGACGGCCGGATCGGCGAACGCTGCAATGCGCTGGAACAGGCCTGGCTGCTAACTCCCTTCTCCTGAAACAGAAAACGGGTCCCCCAAGGGGACCCGTCCGGTGCGAAATGGCACCGTCTGCCGTGAGTGGTGGCATCCGTCATAGCCGGGGTCAGCTGTTCATGTCGTATGCGCGCTCACCGTGTACAGAAAGATCGAGGCCATTGGTCTCGCTTTCAAGATCCACGCGCAGGGATGTGATCAAAGCGGAGATCTTCACCAGCGCGATGGTTACCACCACGGTGAAGATGCCGACGATCACCAGCGCACCCAGCTGCGCGGCCCAGGCGCCGGCACCGAAGATGGCGATCATGATGGTGCCGAAGATGCCGCCGACGCCGTGCACGGCAAAGACGTCCAGGGTGTCGTCGATCTGCATCTTGTTGCGCACCAGGTTGACCATCTCCTGGCACAGCACGCCGGCAATGGCACCGATGATCAGCGCTTCCATCGGGCCGACAAAGCCGGACGCCGGGGTGATCGAGGCGAGGCCTGCAATGGTGCCAGTGACCAGGCCCACAAGGGAGGCCTTTCCGTATTTGATCTTTTCCCACAGCGCCCAGCTGAGCGACGCGGTGGCGGCGGAGATATGGGTCACGGTCAGTGCCATTGCCGCGCCGCCATCTGCGGCCAGCTGGGAGCCGCCGTTGAAGCCGAACCAGCCGACCCACAGCATTGCGGCACCGATCATCACATAGCCGGGGTTATGCGGCGGGATGGTGCGGTTTTTGCGCGGGCCCAGGAAGAAGGCGATGATCAAGGCTGCGAGGCCTGCGGTCTCATGCACCACGATGCCGCCGGCAAAGTCCTTGACGCCCACGTCGCCAAAGATGCCGCCGTCCGCCAGGAAGCCGCCGCCCCAAATCCAGTGCACCACCGGCGCATAGCACAAGAGCATCCAGAGGCCGGAGAACACCAGCACAAAGCCAAAGCCGACGCGCTCCACATAGGCGCCGACAATCAGCGCAGGGGTGATGATGGCAAAGGTCATCTGGAAGGCAAAGAACAGAACCTCGGGCAGTGTGCCGGACAGGCTGTCGGCGGTGACGCCGTTCAGGAACATCTTGTCCAGACCGCCCCAGATACCGGAGGTGCCGCTTCCGAAGGCAATGCTGTAGCCGAAGGCCAGCCACAGAACGCTCATCAAACAGGCAATGGCGTAGCAATGCATGAAGACGCTGAGCACATTGCGGGCACGCACAAGGCCGCCGTAGAACAGGGCCAGGCCTGGCAATGTCATGAAGAGGACCAGGGCCGTGGCCACAATGATCCATGCGGTATCCGCTCCGTTCATCCGATTGTTCCTTCCCCTCAAAAGCCGGTGAGGTCAGGAGAAAGCGCAGGTTGCGCGCAGAAAAAAGCGGCAGGGGTGCGGGAGGCGCACAAAAACGGGGCTTTTTTGCAAGTGCTGAAAAATTGAGCGCCGTTGCGGGTCAGCTGCCCGTTTCGCGTTCGATTTGGGAAACGGCCTGCGCCAACAGCTCCAGCGCGTGGTCACGGGTGGCGGCGCGAACATTGGCGCGGCCGATGGCGCCGAATTCCACGATTTCTGTTGTGGCAGTCTGGCCTGCGCGGGCCAGGCCAAAGCAGACGCGGCCCTCTGGCTTGAATTCTGAGCCGCCGGGGCCTGCGATGCCGGTGACGGAGACGGCCAGGGTGACGCCAGCGTTCCGCACCGCGCCTGCCGCCATTTCCGCGGCGACCTCCTCGCTGACCGCGCCCACGGCGTCCAGAGTTTCTGCCTTCACCCCCAGCATCTGCATCTTGGCGGCGTTGGAATAGGTGACAAAGCCGCGGTCGACCACGGCGGAGGAGCCCGGGATATCCGTCAGCGCCGCGGCAATCATGCCGCCGGTGCAGCTTTCGGCCGTGGCGATGGTGATGCCGGCAGCGGTTGCGCGCCTGATCAGCTCATCCGCGTCCATGTTCACATCCCCAAAACGCCGTGCGACAGGAAGGCGAGCGCAGCCACGCAGATGGCGGCCAGGATGCCCGCGATGATGTCGTCCATCATCACACCGGTTGCGCCCTTCTGCCGGTCGGCCCAGCCGACGGGGCCGGGTTTCAGGATGTCGAACAGGCGGAACAGCACAAAGGCGGCGATCCAGCCCGGCCACAGCGCGGTGATCTCGATATCATGCGCCCAGGCCGGGTAGGACACGGCCCAGAGCGCGGTGAACTGGCCAGCGACCTCGTCCAGGACAAATTCCGAGGGGTCCATGTTCTCGCGGTTGCGGGTCATCGCTTCCGCCGCCCAGACGCCCACCACCATGCAGATCACGGTCGCCAGCGCCAGCAGCAGGAACCCGCCAAGCTGATGCAGCACATAAGCCATGGGCAGGGCGGCAAGCGAGCCCCAGGTGCCGGGGGCCGGACGCAGGTAGCCGATGCCGCCCACGGTGCCGATCAGGAAGGCCAGGCGTTGTCTCTTCATGATTTCACCAGCGCTGCGGTGGCGATAGCGGCAATGCCCTCGCCGCGGCCGGTGAAGCCCAGGCGTTCCGACGTGGTGGCCTTGATCGACACACGGTCTGCGCCGATGCCCAGGATTTCAGCCATCACCGCGCGCATCTTGGCGGCGTGGGGGCCAACCTTGGGGTATTCGCAGACCAGGGTGCAATCGACGTTCGACAGGGTGAACCCCATCTCGCGCGCCAGATTGGCGGCGTGGCGCAGGAAAATCTCGCTGGCGGCGCCTTTCCATTGCGGGTCGGACGGCGGGAAGTGCTGGCCGATGTCGCCCTGCGCCAGCGCGCCATAGATGGCGTCGGTGACGGCGTGCATGCCCACATCGGCGTCGGAGTGGCCCTGCAGCGTTTTCTCATGCGGGATTTCCACCCCGCACAGGATCACGCTGTCGCCGGGGCCGAACCGGTGCACGTCGTAGCCGTTGCCAAGCCTGATATCCATGTCTGCTCCCAGAATGCGCTCCGCCCGGGTGAAATCCTCGGGGCGGGTGATTTTGATATTGTCCGGCTCCCCCGGAATGATGCGGACGTCAAGCCCTGCAGCGCGCGCCACCTCGACATCATCGGCGGCTCCGCCGGGGTGGGCAAGATGTGCCGCCAGAATGTCCTGAAACCGGAAGCCTTGGGGCGTCTGCGCGGCAAACAGGCCATTGCGGTCCTGGGTGCCGGTGACGCTGCCGTCTGCTCCGGTCCACAGCGCGTCCGTCACCGCCAGCGCCGGGGCTGCGGCAGGTCCGGCGTCCAAGGCATTGAGAATGCTGTGGATCAGGGCAGGGCTGACACAGGGGCGGGCGGCGTCGTGGATCAGCACCTTGTCTACGCCGTGCAGCTCCAGCGCCTTGAGACCGTTCAGGACGGAGGCAGCCCGTTCTGCGCCGCCTTCAGCGAGGATCAGACCGGGGCTGCCGGAGAATTCTCCCCAGGCGGCGGCGTCATCCGGTGACAGCACCAGAACCGTGAGGTCCACACCTGCATTCGCAAAGGCTTCGAGGGTCCAGTCGATCATCCGGCGGCCCTTGAGCGGGCGCCATTGTTTGGGCGTGCCGCCGCCTGCGCGGGTGCCGCGGCCGGCGGCGACGATCAGGGCGGCTGTGGTCATGCGGTCCTCGTCCGATAGGTCCCGCATTGTTTATGAGGTGGCGCGGGAAGTGGCAATCACCCGGCGGAATGTGATTAAAAAATAGGCAAATGAAGTGCGGGAGCGGCTTGCAGAGGCGCAATTCATTGCTGCATAGCAGAAGCTTCGGGTAAAAACCTCTCAGTTGCACAAGGATTAGGCAATTGTCCTTCACGCTTGGAACCACCTCCATGTCCCCGCCCATCGCACTGGCGCCGATGGCGGGAATCACCGACCGGCCGTTCCGGGATCTTGTCCGCTCTTTCGGCGTCGGGCTGATGGTGAGCGAGATGGTGGCAAGCCAGGAGATGGTGCAGGCCAAGCCAGGCGTGCGCGAACGGGCCGAGCTGAGCGCGGATGTGGAGAATACCGCGGTGCAGCTGGCGGGGCGTGACGAATATTGGATCGCCGAGGCTGCGAAACAGGTTGCAGGCCAAGGCGCGCGCATCATCGACATCAACATGGGCTGCCCCGCCAAGAAGGTGACCAACGGCTATTCCGGCTCTGCCTTGCTGAAGACGCCGGATCATGCGCTGAAGCTGATCGAAGCCGTCGTCGGCGCCGTGGATGTGCCGGTGACGCTGAAGACGCGGCTGGGCTGGGACGACAACTGCCTGAACGCGCCGGATGTGGCCCGCCGGGCCTGCGAGGCCGGGGTGCAGATGGTGACGATCCACGGCCGCACCCGCTGCCAGTTCTACAAGGGCTCTGCCGATTGGGCGGCGATCCGGGGCGTCAAGGACGCGGTGACTGTGCCGCTGCTGGCAAATGGCGACATCGTTGATACCGCCTCTGCCCGGCAGGCGCTGGAGCTTTCTGGCGCAGATGGCGTGATGATCGGGCGCGGGGCCGAAGGAAAGCCTTGGCTGCTGGCAGACGTGGCGCATCACCTGTGGGGCACACCGGCGCCGGAGATTCCGCAAGGAGATGCGTTTATTCAAATGGTTTCAGAGCATTACCGGGCAATGCTGGATTTCTACGGGCAGGATCTTGGCGTCCGTGTCGCACGCAAGCACCTGGGCTGGTACATGGATGAGGCCGGAACCACCCCCGCCATGCGCAGGGCGGTGCTGACGGAGAAAAACCCGGAAGAAGTGCTGGCGCTGCTGCCGGAGGCGCTGAGCGCCGAAAGACCGGAGGCCGCCGCATGATGGACAGCGCAGCTCTCTGGGCCTCTTTGCCGGTGCCGGCGTTTCTGATCGACGCCTGGGACAAGATTGCTGATGTGAACGCCGCCGGTGAGGGGTTCCTGAACACCTCGCGCAAGGCGCTGCTGGGGCAGCCGGTCTGGGACACCCTGGCCATCGACGCGCCGATCGAGGAGGCCTTTGCCCGGGCCCGGGTGCAGAGCACGCCATTGTTCGTGAACGACATCGACGTCGGCTCCGGCAGCCGGGCGCCGCTGCAGTGCGGGGTGCAGATCGCACCACTGCAGGGGCAGGAGGGAGTGATGCTGCTGATGGTCACCCCGCGGGAGCTGGCCGGGCGGATGACCCAGACCCATTCGGCCAAATCCGCCGCCGCCTCAGCCATCGGGATGGCAGAAATGCTGGCGCATGAGATCAAGAACCCGCTGGCGGGCATCACCGGCGCAGCGCAGCTTCTGAGCATGGGGCTGGGACCGGAGGACCTGGAGCTGACCGACCTGATCGTCAGCGAAAGCCGCCGCATCGTGAAACTGCTGGAGCAAGTGGAGCAGTTTGGCAACCTGACTGAACCGGCGTTCCAGCCGGTGAACCTGCATGATGTTCTGGACCGCGCGCGGCGGTCTGCGCTCTTGGGTTTTGGTGCCCATATGACCATCACCGAGAGCTACGATCCCTCGCTTCCGATGGCCTGGGGCGATGCGGACCAGCTGCTGCAGGTGGTGCTGAATTTGTTGAGGAATGCCTCGGAAGCTGCTGATCCAAAAGGCGGAAATATTCAGATACGTACTTTCTATGAACATTCCTTCCGGCTGCGCCGCAGTGACGGGACCGGCAAACTGTTGCCCCTTCAGATCGAAATTACCGATGACGGGCCAGGGCTGCCGGACAAGATCAAGGACGATATTTTCGACCCGTTTGTTTCGGGCCGGGAGAACGGCACCGGGCTCGGCCTTGCTTTGGTGAGCAAGATCGTCTCGGAGCATAATGGCTGGATTTCCGTAAGCTCGGTTCCCGGGCGCACGGTGTTCCGGCTGTCGCTGTCGCGCGTGCCGCGTGACGCCAAACCGCAGGAGAGCTGATCCATGGACGGCACCGTTCTGGTCGCTGATGACGACCGCACCATCCGCACCGTTCTGACCCAGGCGCTGACGCGCGCGGGCTGCAAGGTGCATGCGACCTCTTCACTGACGACGCTGATGCGCTGGGTGGGAGAGGGCAAGGGCGATGTCGTCATCTCCGATGTGATGATGCCGGACGGGAACGGGCTGGAGATGCTTCCCAAGATCCAGGCGGACCGGCCCGGGCTGCCGGTGATCGTGATCTCGGCACAGAACACCATCATGACGGCGATCAAGGCGGAGGAGGCAGAGGCCTATGATTACCTGCCCAAGCCTTTTGACCTGCCGGAACTGATGAAGCGCACCGCCAAGGCGCTGGCGGCCAAGCGGGTGGCGCCTGCTGCGCGTCCGGATACAGCGGAACGCCCCGAGGAGCTGCCGCTGATTGGCCGCAGCGAGGTGATGCAGGCGCTGTACCGGCTCATTGCGCGGGTGATGAACACCGATCTGCCGCTCTTGATCACCGGTGAAAGCGGTACCGGCAAGTCGCTGATTGCGCAGGCAATTCATGATTTTTCGGACCGCCGCACCTTGCCCTTTGTGCATGCGGATACGGCGGATCTGATCGCGCTGGAAGGCCCGTCGCGGCTGCTGGCGCAAGTGAAGGGCGGCACACTGGTGATTGATGAGCTGGCCGACCTGCCGGAGGAGGCACAGGCGCGGCTGGTGCGGATGATGGATGTGCCGGGCGATCACGCGCCGCGGTTCATTGCCTCCAGTCAGAAGGATCTGGGGGCGGCGATGGAAGGCGGCGGGTTGCGTCAGGATCTCTACTACCGGATCTGCGGCTCGGAACTGCATGTGCCGGCGCTGCGGGAACGGGTCGAGGATATTCCGCTGCTGGCGGAGCATTTCCTGATCAAGGCCGAAAACGAAGGCGCGCCGCACCGGGTGCTGAGCGAAGCTGCGCGCGAGGTGCTGCGCCGGTTCTCCTGGCCCGGCAATGTGCGGCAGCTTGAAAACACTGTCCGCCGCCTGGCCCTGACTTCGCGCAGCGAAGAAATCACCAAGGCGGATGCCGAGGCGGTGCTGGGGCCGCAAGCCGGACCGCAGCCGGAAGCGGCAGGGTTTACAAATGAGAAGCTGTCGGAAGCAGTGGGCCGCCATTTGCAGAGGTATTTTGACCTGCATGGAGATATGCTGCCGCCGCCGGGATTGTATATGCGGCTGCTGCGCGAGGTGGAGACGCCGCTGATCGAAATTGCCCTGGCGGCGACTGGCGGAAACCAGGCAAAATGCGCGGATTTGCTGGGGATCAACCGGAATACCCTGCGTAAGAAGATTACCGATCTGGATATTGAGGTGACACGCCGCCGCAAACTGATGTAATATCGCCACAGAAATGTGGCCCTGTTGTAAATTTCCTAGGCAGGACCACGAGATATGGCGGTGACTCGCAAAGAGTCGCACATCAGGATGAGGGCAGTAAGTGGCGCATAAGTCACATCTGAGGGCGGCATACGGGCCGTTTGCGGCCTTGGACCGGTGGCGGAGAACCCGCCGGGCGCGCAATATCGGCACCATCGGACTGGTTCTGCTGGGTCCGGTGCTGGCCTTGGCGACGTTTCTTATCATCGGCCCGCTGGGGCAGGGGGCCTCGTCCAGGTCGCTGCGGCTGATTCTGCTGGCCGACCTCGTTTACATCCTGACCATTGCAGCGCTGGTGATGGCGCAGATCGTGCGCCTGTTTGCAGCGCGGCGGTCGAAATCGGCGGGCTCCCGGCTGCACCTGCGGCTGATCGGGGCCTTTGGGTTCCTGGCGCTGATCCCCACTGTGATCGTCGCGGTCTTTGCGGTGCTGACCGTGAATGTCGGGCTTGAGGGCTGGTTCTCGCAGCGGGTGCGGCAGGTGATTGGCAGCTCGCTGGAGGCTGCAGAAGCCTATCAGTCGCAGCAGAAAGGTGATCTGACCGAGGATGCCCGTGCGCTGGCACGCTACCTCGACAGCAGCCGGTCGCGCAGTTTTTTCATCAACGATGCCGAACTGCGGCTGGTGCTGGCCCAAGGCCAGCTGCAGGTTCAGCGGGGACTGCGCGAGGCCTATATTGTTGACAGCGCAGGGCTGATCCGTGCGCGCGGCGAGCGGTCTTATGAGTTCGATTTCGAAAAGCCCAGCGAGCGGCAGCTTGGGGCTGCCCGCGAAGACGGTCTGCTGCTGATCGAGGACTGGGACAACAGCGAGTTCCGCGCACTGGTGCGGCTGGACGCTTTTGTCGACCGGTTCCTGTATATCAGCCGGGACGTGGACGGCGAGCTGCTGAACCTGCTGGATGACACCCAGGAAACTGCGCATCTGTACCAGCAGCTGGAAAGCGAGCGGGGAAGGGTGCTGTTTGAATTTGCGCTCTTGTATATTGGGTTTGCGGTGATCCTGATCCTGGCCGCGATGTGGCTGGGCATGTGGTTTGCAGAACGGCTGTCGCGCCCGGTCGGGCGGCTGACAGTGGCGGCGCAGCGGGTCGGGGCCGGCAATCTGGATGTGCAGGTGCCGATTGAGGACGGCGGTGACGAGATTTCCCAGCTCGGCCAGTACTTCAACCAGATGACCCGGGAGTTGAAGGCCCAGCACGGCAGGCTCTTGGACAACACCCGCCAGATTGAACGGCGGCGGCGGCTGTTCGACTCGGTTCTGTCCTCCGTGACCTCCGGCGTGGTTGGCCTTGATGCTGACGGCCGGGTGACCTTCGTGAACCGCTCTGCCGAACGGCTGCTGGACTGGCAGGAGGATCAGCAATCGCTGGCGCTGGCCGTTGCGGTGCCTGAGTTCGGACCGCTGTTTGCAGAGCTGATCGAGACCGGTGCCGAGGTGGTACAGGAAGAGATCAAGGTGACCCGCCAGGGCCAGCTGGAGAATCTGCTGGTCAGGATGTCGCCGCGCCGCTCCGGCGAGGGCAGGCTGGAAGGCTACGTGGTGGCCTTTGACGATGTGACCGATTTGGTCAGCGCCCAGCGGATGGCGGCTTGGGGTGATGTGGCCCGCCGCATCGCCCATGAGATCAAGAATCCGCTGACCCCGATCCAGCTGAGCGCCGAACGCATCAAGCGCAAGTTCGCCCCCAAGCTGGGCGAGGAGAACAGCGATCAGCTCCAATCCATGACTGATGTGATCGTGCGCCAGACCAATGATCTGCGCAGGATCGTTGATGAGTTTTCGAAATTCGCCCGCATGCCGGAACCGGAACGGCGGGAGGAGGATCTGGTGAAACTGGTGCGGGACGCGGTGATCCTGCAGCAGCAGGGCCAGCCGGATGTCCGGATCAAGGCGGATCTGCCCAAGGCAGCGATGCCCTCGGATCTGGATGCCACCATGATTGGCCAGGCGCTGACCAATCTGATCAAGAACGCAGGTGAAGCCATTGAAAGCCTGCAGCAAAAGGGCGCTCCGGAGGGGCTGGTGCCGGAAATTCGGGTGTCGGTCCAACAGGCAGGCACTGCCTATGAGGTCCGGATTGCGGACAATGGCATCGGTCTGCCGGAAGACCGGGCGCGGCTGTTCGAGCCTTATGTGACCACGCGGGATGCTGGCACCGGGCTGGGGCTGCCGATCGTCAAGAAAATCATCGAAGAGCACGGGGGCACGCTGACGCTGGAAGATGCCCCGGTGTTCGAGGGACACGCGCATAACGGCGCAATGGCGGTGATCCGCCTGCCCGCCGCAGCCCAGAAAGCGGCGGCGCCTAACAAGAGCACAGTGAAAGCAGGTCTGACATGAGTGACATTCTGATTGTTGATGACGAGCGCGACATCCGCGAACTGGTCTCGGACATTCTTGAGGACGAAGGCTATGCCACCCGCAAAGCGGGCAGTTCCGACGAATGCATGGCGCGGCTGGAAGAGGCCCAGCCGGCCCTGATGATCCTGGATATCTGGCTGAAGGACAGCCAGATGGACGGGATCGACATCCTGAAAGCGGTGAAGCGGGACACGCCGGATATTCCGGTGGTGATCATCTCCGGCCACGGCAACATCGAAATTGCGGTCGCGGCGATCAAGCAGGGCGCCTATGACTTCATCGAGAAGCCCTTCAACATCGACCAGCTCATGGTGGTGATCCGGCGTGCGATGGAAACCTCGCGCCTGCGCCGGGAAAATACCGATCTGAAGCGCAAGGACACCGGGCCGGCAGAGATGATCGGTACCTCTGCGGCGTTCCGCACCCTGACCAGCCAGCTCGACAAGGTGACGAAATCCAATGGCCGGGTGATGCTGACCGGGCCGGCGGGCAGCGGCAAGGAGATTGCAGCGCGCTATATCCACGCCAATTCAAACCGCGCGTCGGCTCCCTTTGTCACCGTGAACTGCGCCAGCATTGAACCGGACCGGATGGAAGAGGTTCTGTTCGGCCGCGAATCCTCGGAGCGCGGTGTGGAGCCGGGGCTGCTGGAGCAGGCGCATGGCGGCGTGATGTTTTTTGACGAGGTTGCTGACATGCCGCTGGGCACCCAGTCCAAGATCCTGCGGGTGCTGGTGGACCAGCAGTTCCAGCGGGTCGGCGGTTCGGACAAGATCAAAGTCGACCTTCGGGTGGTGTCCTCCACCAACAAGGATCTGGATGCCGAGATCGAGGCCGGCACGTTCCGCCAGGAGCTGTATCACCGGCTGAACGTGGTGCCTGTTGCGGTGCCCTCACTGGCGGACCGGCGCGAGGATATCCCGTTGCTGGCGGGCCATTTCATCGCCCAGTTCAACGAGGCCCAGGGCCTGCCGTTGCGCGAGCTGACAGATGAGGCCGTGGCGCTGATGCAGACCATGCTGTGGCCGGGCAATGTGCGCCAGCTGAAAAACCTGGTGGAGCGGGTGCTGATCCTGGGCGACGGCAGCGGCCCGATTGAGGCCAAGGATCTGCCGCGCGAGGAAGAAAAGCCGCAGGAGGAGGGCCGGGTGGTGCTGTCCGGCGCGCTGGCGACCCTGCCGCTGCGCGAGGCGCGGGAGGCGTTTGAACGCGAATACCTGCTGACCCAGATCAACCGCTTTGGCGGCAACATCAGCCGCACGGCGTCTTTTGTCGGCATGGAACGCTCAGCACTGCACCGCAAGCTGAAGTCGCTGGGGGTGGTCACCTCCAACAAGGCGGGCGCCCGGGTGGCGCATGTGGAAGCCGAAGAAGAACAGGCCTGAGAATGGCCTCCGCGCGCCCGGAAAGCTCCGGGCGCGCTTTGGTATCAGAACAGGTCCTGGCGGATCGGGTTCAGTGCGAAATGAACCTGTGCTGCCAGTTGAAGCTGGCTGATGGCGTCCTCCGGAACCGTTGCGGGCAGACCAGCCTGGCGGGCCCAGTCGGCCAGTTCCCGGCGGGAGGCCGGGCCGAACTGGCCGTCAACAGAAATGCCGGAGCCGAGCTCACGCAGGACGGACTGGGTGGCGGCGGATATGTCCGCCGTTGTCATACCCGCCAGCAGCTCCCGTGCGGCGGCACGTGCATCCGGGTCGTTCAGCGCCATTGCTTTGCCGGCCCGCGCCGCAGCGGCATGGGCTGGAATGCGGTCTCCCAGCCGGTTCAGCGCAACCCAGGCACCGTTGGCGCCGCCCCAAGCGTCGCCGCGGGCAAGCCCCATGTCATACCATTCCAGCGCCTCGGCGGCATCGCTGCCGGGCAGATCGCCGTTCATGATCATCCTGCCGATCTCACCCGGGGCATGCGGATGGCCCAGCTGCGCGGCCTCGGCAAACAGCGCGCGGGCTTTTTCCTTGTCTACCGCCTTGCCAGCGCCGCCATCCCGGTAGACATAGCCCAGGTTGGCCGTGCCGTAGATGTCGCCGCGCCCGGCGGAGGCTTCCAGATAGGTCAGCCCGCGCTCCGGCTGTGCCAGTTCATCGCCGCTCCACAGGAAGAACACCCCCAGTTCGTTCAGCGCATAGGTATGGCCCAGTTCAACCGCGCGGCTGAGCAGGTCAAAGCCGCGCTGTTTCTCCTCCGCCGTTCCGTTCTTGCGCAGGAGCCGCTTGCCGCGGGCATGCATCGAAAACGGGTCGCCGGCCTCGATCCCCTTGTCCCACAGGGAAAATGCCTTGTCCGGATTGTAGGGGATCGGCACGGTTTCGCGGTCGACATTCGGCGTGACATGCAGGTAGGCGACCGCGTTATAGGCGCGGACATGGCCCAGTTCCGCTGCCTTCTCAAAGGCTTCGTAGGCCTCCATCAGGCGGCCCTGGCCCTGCAGGGCGCGGCCCAGCTGATAATGCAGCCGTCCGAGGTCTGGCGCCGCCTCGACGGCCTCGCGGCAGGCGGTTTCCGCTGCCTTGAGGTCGATTTCATTGGGAAAGCGGAACAGGCCGACGCCTTGCGGATCCAGCAGGTCGCCTGCTTCAAGATCGCATTGGCGGGCAATCATCTCCAGGTTGACGGTGACGTCGCGCACCGTGTCTGCCTGCGCCAGCCGCAGCACCATCCTGTCCTTGCGGACCTGGCCGCCGTCCTTGCGGGCGGGCAGCTCAGTCAGCTTGGGCGCATAGCTGAGGCTGAGGGCACTGCCGTCGCCGGACCGCAGTGAGGTGACACCGGCGGACGGGGTCTCAACAATCGACACCTTGGTGCCGACCTGGACATAGGGGCTGATTTCCGGCGCCAGTTCCAAGGCCCGGCCAAGCGGCACTTTCAAAGACAGCTCTGCCGGGATCTGGTCGAGGCTGGCAGGAGCAGGTTCCGTGGTGGCCTCCGGCTCCGCTGCAGCGACATTCAGCGACCGTTCGGCGGGGCGCAGATATATCTTTTGCATCAAGGTGGAGCTTTCCCAGGGCACCTGGGTGTTGCCGGTGGCGCTGTAGACATCGCTGCGGATGGCCGCCAGCACGGTCATGGCGTCCTCATTGGGGTTGTTGGGAAAATGCCGCACGACAGAGGCGGTGTAGGGGCTGTTGCTGCCGGGCTCCCCATCCAGTGCGGTGGCACCGGGGGAGGTGGAAAACGCCACCAGTGTGTTCAGCGGCGGGCGGAACACGTCAAAACCTTCGCGCGCCTCATAGAGCTGGGCACCGACCTCGGCGTTCAGCTTGGCCTGCGGCACCGGATTGTCGCGGCAGGAATCCAGCATCAGGATCTGGCTCCCGGCCTTGCCGCCCAGAATGGCGGACACGCGGTCCAGCGTCACCGATTGGAACGGCAGATCGTGAATGCCCGAAAGCTCCGCATCGCTGGTCAGCAGATAGTTACGCCGCCCCAGCTGGATGCCGTGGCCTGCGTAATAGAAAAACACCTGGCTGCCATCGCGGATGTTGAGCGCGGCCTGACGCAGCAGCGCCTCAAAGCCGCGTTTGTCCAGGTCGTAGCCCTCGTAGACGGTATACCCGAAGGACTTGAGCATCCCGGCCATCGCCTCAGCGTCCTTGCGGGTATTGGTCAGATCGCTGACGTGGTCGTATTCCTGGATGCCGATGACGATGGCGGTTTCCGGGGCGGCACCCTGTTCGCTGGTTTCATAGGCCGCCTGCGCTGCCGCTGGCGGCAGCGCAAAGGCCAGCAACGCGGCTGCAATCGCTGGATGAAGGGGGGGAAGGGCTGTCATGGCGAGGACAGGGGGTTAACCCCAGCCTCCGCCACCGCCGGAGCCGCCACCACCGCCGCCGGAGCCGCCACCACCGCCGCCGGAACCACCGCCGCCGCCGCCGGCACCAGCGCCGCCACCGCCCGGCGGGCCAACGGGTTCAATGGCTGGCGCCGCCGGTGCTGGAGCCGGTACAGGAGCAGTTGAAGTCGCGGACGCAGGCCGCGTGGCAGGCGCACTGTAGGTTGCGGGAGCAGGGGCCGGTGCGGCTGAAGGCGGCGGCGCTATCGGAGCCGTTGGTTCACAGGCCGCAGTGACGGCTGCCAAGGGCAGCGCTGCAAACAGGAAATGAATCCGCATCGGGTACCTTTCTCTATTGAGAATACAGGTTGCAAATAAAACAATCGGTGTTCAGCCTACTTGATCTTAGGCCGCAAATCAAAACTGTCCTGCCGCAAATTTGCCGCTCAGGTCCGCGGGGAGACTGGATTTCCTAGCCGCCGGTGCGGATGACAATGCTGCCATCCCGGGTCCGCTGCGCGCAGGAAGCTTCGCTCAAGGGGGCCAGCCGCGGCCCTGCGGGCACTGCCGCGTTGCGCTGGGTGCAGCGCTTCAGCGCAATTTGCTGATACCCTTTCGAGGCCATGCAGGATTTTTCCAGCCGTTTGCGCAGGGGCTTGTTCACGTCGACTGTGTAAATGCCGCCGTCCACCCAGTATCCAGGCCGGTAGTAACACTTGCCGCCGTGGCAGACCTGCCTGCCCGGGTAGAAGACAGGGGGATGCTGCCGGATTTCATTTGCGACAGGGGCGTCTTTCAGTGCCTGGGTGGCGCAGGTCAGCTCATCACTTTGCAGGCGGGAAACCTCTGCCCCCTGCTTGTAGTAGACCGGCAGCGGTCCGCAGGCCGTTGCGAAGGCCAGCAAAACAGCGGCTGCCGTGACTGTCAAACTCCGTCGCATGGTGAAAGAATGGCCGCAAACTGAGGAAGTTACAATTAATTTGACCGTGAAAGCGGCATCTGTCATTCACATCGGACAAATCTCTGCCCGAAACTCCGCCAAGGGACATGTAAATGAAGGTCATTATCTGCGGCGCGGGCCAGGTCGGCTGGCAGATCGCCCGGCACCTGTCCGGTGAGCACAATGATGTCACGGTGGTTGACAGCAATGCGGAGCTGGTGCGGCGGGCGACCGACACTTTGGACGTGCAGGGCATTCACGGCTTTGCCTCATATCCGGACGTATTGGACCGGGCCGGGGCACGGGATGCGGACATGATCATCGCCGCCACCCACTCGGATGAGGTCAACATGGTGACCTGCCAAGTGGCGCATTCCGTCTTCAAGGTTCAGCGCAAGATCGCGCGGCTGCGGGCCAAGAGCTATCTGACCGCGATTTATTCCGATCTGTACCAGCGCGAGCATTTGCCGATTGACGTAGTGATCAGCCCGGAGCGGGAGGTTGCCGCGGCGGCGATGCAGCGGCTGTCGGCGCCAGCCGCCTTTGATACCGAGACCTTCATGGGCGGCCAGGCGCAGCTTTTGGGCATCCAGATTGATGCCGAATGCCCGGTGGTAAACACGCCGCTGCGCCAGTTGACGGACCTGTTTTCTACGCTGCGTGCAATTGTGGTGGGGGTCCGCCGCGATGGAACCCTGTTTGCACCGGAGCCGGGCGACCAGCTGTTCGTGGGCGACAGCTGCTATGTGTTCTCGCATGTGGACGACGTGCCGCGCACCATCGAGGTGTTCGGCAAGAAAGAGAAACGCCAGGACCGGGTGGTTGTAGTCGGCGGCGGCAACGTCGGGCTGGAAGTGGCGAAAGCGCTGGAAAGCAGCACCTCGCGGATCCGGGCCAAGGTGATCGAGCGGGACCGCAAATGCGCCGAACGCGCCGCCGAGGCGCTGGAGCGCACAATCGTGCTGAACGGAGACGGTCTGGACCGCTCGCTGATGATCGAGGCGGGCATCGACAAGGCCGACGCGCTGCTAGCGGTGACCGACGACGACAAGGTCAACATGCTGGCGGCAGTGCGCGCCAAGGCCGAGGGCTGCCCGCTGGCAATTGCGCTGATCAATGACCCGACTCTGGTGCCGCTGCTGCCGCACCTCGGGATTGACGCCTATATCAACCCGCGCTCCACCACTGTCAGTTCGATCCTGCGCCACATCCGCTATGGCCGGGTGCGGCAGGTCTACTCGCTGGGCGACGCAGAGGCAGAGATGATCGAGGCCGAGGTGCTGTCGACCTCGCCGATTGCCGGGCAGATGATCCGCGAGACCGACTTTCCCGAGGGCGTGCTGGTTGGCGGCATTCTGAAGGGCGGCGAGATGCTGCGCCCGTCGGGTGAAACCCGGATCGAGGAAGGCGATGTGATCGCGCTGTTTGCAATGGCGGACGACGTGCCCGAGGTGGAGCGGCTCCTGCAGGTGTCGATCGACTACTTCTAGCATGCGCCGCGTGGTCCAAGCCCCCATTGGCGTCCTGCGCCTGCCGCTGTTCCTGCTGATCTGGGGCATCGCTTCCTTGGCGATGTGGCTGCCGGCCATTCATGCGCTGGTGCTGGACGACCATCACACATCGCAGAGCTTTTTCTACTCCGGCCTGGCCGGGCTGATCCTAGTGGTGCTGATTGCCCTGTCGATGGGCAACCGGGTGCCGCGCTACGGGATGCCGGGGCAGCTTTTGTCACTGCTGGCGACCTTCACGGTTCTGCCGCTGTTCCTGGCAGTGCCGGTGCAGGATGCGCTGGTCAGCACCCGCTATGTGAATGCCTATTTCGACATGGTCAGCGCCATCACCACCACCGGCGCCGATATCTGGGCCGATCCCGGCCGCCTGCCGCCCAGCGTGCACCTGTGGCGGGCCATGGTCGGCTGGATGGGCGGGCTATTGATGTGGGTAGCAGCCTCAGCCGTGCTGGCACCAATGTCGCTGGGCGGGTTCGAGGTCACCGCCAAGGGGGAGCCGGGCGGCGGCACTGCGGGGCCTGGCCATATGGAGCGGGCGGACCCGCGGCGCCAGCTGGTGCTTGTCACCCGCACGCTTGCGCCGGTCTATGCCGGGCTGACGATGGTTCTGTGGCTGCTCCTGATGATCACAGGAGAGCAAGCGCTTGCAGGCCTTAGCCATGCGATGTCGGTGATGGCGACCTCGGGGATTTCCGCAACTGGCGGGGTCGAGAACGCAGGCAGCGGCATTGCTGGCGAGATGGTTATGTTCCTGTTCATGTTCTTCGCGCTGTCACGGCTGACTTTCTCCAGCGACACGGTGACATCCGGGCAGGGGCGGCTGGACAAGGACCCGGAATTCCGAACCGGTCTGCTGATTGTCTTTGGTGTGCCGCTGCTTTTGTTCCTGCGCCATTGGGTGGCGGCTTATGAAGTGGACGCGGGCGAGGATCTGCTGCAGGCGCTAAGGGCACTGTGGGGGACGGTGTTCACGGTGATGTCTTTCCTGTCCACCACCGGCTTCGAGAGTGTGCACTGGGAGGCGGCCCGCACCTGGTCCGGGCTGGAAACGCCGGGCATGATCCTGCTTGGGCTGGCGGTGTTCGGCGGCGGCGTGGCGACAACGGCCGGCGGGGTCAAGCTGCTGCGGGTTTACGCACTCTACCTCAACGGGCTGCGCGAAATGGAGCGGCTGGTGCACCCGAGTTCAGTGAGCGGCGAGGGCGACCGCACCAAGCGGCTGCAGAAAAACGGGGCCTTTGTTGCCTGGATCTTTTTCATGCTGTTTGCCCTGTCGCTGGCGCTGGTCAGCACCGCGCTGGCCGCCGTCGGCTCCAGCTTCGAGCAGTCCCTTGTGCTGGCAATTGCCGCGCTGTCGACCACTGGCCCGCTGACCGAAAGCGCCAGCAGCACGCCGATTGTGCTGAACCTGCTGACCGACCCGGCCAAGCTGATCCTGTGTGTCGCCATGGTGCTGGGCCGGCTGGAAACCCTGGCCTTTATCGCGCTGCTGTCCCCGAACCTCTGGCGCAGCTGACCGCCTTGGCAGTGAAAAGTGTTTTTCGGGTGGAAACTTATATTTTCTTTGTTCATACTGAATTTTAACGTGCGTGCTGGTCCGCAGCGCGTGGCAAGAACAAAGGCGAGATAATAAAAAATGGCTTCGGACAGACAGAATCTTCAGGATGCCTTCCTGAATCACGTTCGCAAAACCAAGGTTCCGGTTACAATCTTTCTGATCAACGGGGTCAAACTGCAGGGTGTGATCACCTGGTTCGATAACTTCTGCGTGCTGCTGCGCCGCGACGGACAGTCGCAGCTGGTCTACAAACACGCGATCTCGACCATCATGCCGGCCCAGCCGATCAGTCTCTATGAGGGTGAAGACTCCAATTGATGGAGCATGACAGGAAGCAGACCCGCGCCTGGGTCCTGCATCCGGAAATCAAATCAGACAGCGGGCGCCGCGAGGCTGCTCCCGCGCTTGAGGAGGCCGTTGCGCTGGCAGCGGCCTTGCCCGATCTTGATGTGATCGGATCAAACGTGGTGCGCCTGCCCAAGGCGCATCCAGGAATGCTGTTCGGCTCCGGCAAGATCGAAGAGCTGGCAGGTATCCTGAAGGCGAATGAAATTGAACTGGTCCTGATCGACGGGCCGGTTTCCCCCGTGCAGCAGCGCAACCTGGAGAAGGCCTGGAAGGTCAAGATTCTCGACCGGACCGGGCTGATCCTGGAGATCTTCTCCGACCGTGCAGCGACGCGTGAAGGCGTGCTGCAAGTTGAAATGGCGGCGCTCAGCTATCAGCGGACGCGGCTGGTGCGGGCCTGGACCCACCTGGAGCGCCAGCGCGGCGGCCTGGGGTTTGTCGGCGGACCCGGCGAAACCCAGATCGAGGCTGACCGGCGTGCCATCGACGACCAGCTGGTGCGGCTGCGCCGGCAGCTCGACAAGGTGGTGAAGACCCGGACGCTGCACCGCGCCTCGCGCGCCAAGGTGCCCTATCCGATCGTGGCGCTGGTGGGCTACACCAACGCTGGCAAGTCGACGCTGTTCAACCGGCTGACGGGCGCTGAGGTGATGGCCAAGGACATGCTCTTTGCCACCCTGGACCCGACCATGCGCCGGGTGCAGATCCCCGATGGGCCGGAAGTGATCCTGTCCGACACCGTGGGCTTCATCTCGGACCTGCCGACAGAGCTGGTCGCCGCTTTCCGCGCCACGCTGGAAGAGGTGCTGGCGGCGGATGTGATCCTGCATGTGCGTGACATCAGCCACGACCAAAGCGAAGAGCAGGCAGAGGATGTGGAGGCGATCCTGACGTCGCTGGGCGTGGATGAAAACCGCGCCCGGATCGAGGTCTGGAACAAGCTGGACCAGCTGTCTGAGGAAGAAGCCGAAGCCCGCCGCCAGCGTGCGGCGCGCGAGGAAGGCATCCATGCAATCTCAGCCCTGACGGGCGAAGGTCTGGACGGCCTGCTGGCCGACATTGCGGAGAAGTTGCAGGGCGTGCGGCACGAGGAATTGCTGCAGCTTACCTTCGCGCAGGGCAAGCAGCGGGCCTGGCTGTTCAAGGAAGATCTGGTGCAGCGCGAGGAGCAAACCGAGACCGGGTTTGACATCACCGTGCTGTGGACCGACCGGCAGAAGGCCAAGTTCGAAAGGCTGTGAAGCTTGCACCATTCAGAAAGAAAAACGGGCGCCGCAGCGCCCGTTTTTTATTGCCCCGTTATTATTGGCGGGGGGTGATCCGGGTGATGCCGACAGCCGCGGCGCGGGCCAGTTCTTCGTCCAGCGACATCGGGATGTACTCGCCCCGGCGCCACAGCTGGGCCATGTCGTCATAGTAACGCGACAGCGGATGGCCGGACTGGCCGGTGGCGGTGATGAAGACGGAACTGTCCGGATCGGCAAAGTCATAGACACCGCGGTAGCCGGCAGCGTGGATGTTCTGGAACGGGTCGGGATCCTTGCCGGAGCTTTTACCGCGCTGCAGCGTGTTGTCGCCGCCGCTGGTGGACTGGCGGATGTTCACGAAATAACGCAGCAGCGGCACGTCGCCCAGCACCGCATGGTCCTGCACCGCCTGATGCGCATCCCCCCAGCGCAGCGATTCCAGCGCATCGCCATAACGCTCCTCGATCCAGATCAGCGCATCATCCAGTGCGAGGCGGGCCATGTCGGTGCAGGTCTCCTCCGGCGCGCTCTGGCGCACGTCGCACCAGGCGGCAGCACCGTCGACGTTGCGGAAGACGCGCTCGATGAACAGCGGCTCCACATGGCGGTAGGATTTGGCGACCGGTCCCAGCTCATCGGTGATCAGACGGGCCTGCAGCGCGCGCAGCCAGGCGGCGTAGATCAGCGGCTCCGGCAGATGCTCGTTCATCTCGCCGTTCCACTCCGACAGCAGGGTCAGGGCGATCTGGCGCTGGCGTTCGCGGGTGCCGGCCGGGGCGGCCTCGCCGGTGAACCACAGGTTTGCGCCGATCAGCGGCAGCAGGGTGCGCGCGGTGTAGGACACGGTGTCCAGCTGCGCCTCGATAAAGCTGTCGCGGGTATGCACCTCGCGGTTCTGCATCAGCTTTTCCCAGCGGTGGATGCGCTGGGTATCACCCCAGTCAAAGGAGACATGTTTGGGGAAGGGGCGGTCGAGGATCTTGTTGTTGGTGTTGCCCAGGATGCCGCCGGCAGGGGCAACAAACTCCGGGTTTTCCGCGTAAGGCGCCTGGCCCTGCCAGCGGTTCTCCGGGCGCCAGCCCTGGCTGGGCATCCGCCCTTTGCTTTGGTGGTCTGCGTGGCGCAGCGGGAAGGCGCCAACGGTTTTCAACGCGACTGTGTCCTTGTCCGCCAGCGTCAGGTTCTGCGCCGGGGCAACAAAATCTTCGCCTGCGATGATCGCCTCCTGCACAGAGGCGCTGCGCATCAGACCGATGGTCGCGCTCATCGAGGTGTCCCTGGGGCTGAGCACAGTCCAGCCGAGCGACACCACGTGGCCGGGCGGAGTGATTTCCGCCAGGTTGAACATGGAACCGGGCAGCACCGGGCCGTTGTCGGTCCAGCGCAGGGTCAGAGTGACGGGGGCCTCGTCCTTGATCTTGATGATTGAGGGGCGGGTGACGAATTTCTTGTAGCCGTCAATGCTCAGATATTCCTGCGGATTTTCGGGGTTCAGTTTTTCGATGAACAGGTCCTGATCGTCCATGTAGGAGGAGGTGACCCCCCAGCCCAAGGCGTCGGAGCGGCCGGTGATCACCGCCGGAATGCCGGGGATGGTGCCGCCGATCACACCGCCGGTGCCAAGCTCCAGCCGCGCCAGATACCAAACACCCGGAGCGCTGAGGCCGAGGTGCGGATCGTTTGCCAATAGCGTTCCGCCCGCTGCCGAGCGGCTGGGCGCGGCGGCCCAGGCGTTGGAGGCGCCAGCGAGGCCGCGCGGGGCAACCGGGAACAGAAGACTATCATCCCCTGAGGGCTGCGAAGCCGCAAATTGCCGGGCGCCCGGTACCAATTCGGCGTATTCGGGCAGGGCGGTCACGCCTTTGCCGGGGGCGTCTGGCAGGATGTCCCGGATTCTGTCCGCATCATTCAGCGCCAGCGAGGTGCGGGCGCGCAGGATCTCTTCCCGCATGTGGCCCGAAAGCTGCAGCGCCATCAGCTTCATGATCGCAATGCTGTCGGCAGGCTGCCAGGGGGCTAGCGGCATCTGAAACAGGAACATTTCCGGCGCGCCGCGGCCCAATGCGTCCTCGTTGATTTCCAGCAGCCGGGCGTTCACACCGTCGGCATAGGACTTGAGCGCTGCCAGCGCCTCAGGCGACTGCACCTCCACCGACTGCCGCGCCAGATTGTAGAGATCGAGGCGGCGCAGGTAGGTGTCGGTCTCCACCGTGCGGGTGCCGAAGATTTCCGACAGGCGTCCCTGTGCCGTGCGCCGCATCACTGCCATCTGCCACAGACGGTCCTGCGCGTGGGCATAGCCTAGGCCGAAATAGACATCTTCATCGCTGGCACCGAAGCTGCCGAAGATATGCGGGACATTGGCGTTGTCGCGCACGATTTCGACAGGCGAGGAGAGGCCGGGCAGGGCCAGCTCCTTGTTGTATTCGGGCAGCGACTGCGAAGCCAGGTAATAGACCAGCGCGGCGGCCAGAACGCTCAGCAGAATCAGGCCCGCAGCAAGGCGCAGCAGCCAGCGGAAAAGTTGTCCCATCAGCGGTTGTTTTCCCTTGGGTTTTTGTCATTTCCAGCCGCATGGCAGATTGCGCCCCGCGGCGGCGGTGTTAGGGTTGGCGCCAACATATGCGAAGACAGATCAGGGGAAAAGCAGATGGCAAAAATCGCGTTTCTGGGGCTTGGCGTCATGGGCTATCCGATGGCGGGGCACCTGCAGGCCGCGGGCCATGAGGTCACCGTCTACAACCGCACCGAGGCCAAGGCCAAGGCCTGGGCCAAGGAGCATGGCGGCCACTTTGCGGCGACCCCGCGGGCAGCGGCCTCAGGCGCAGAGTTCGTAATGGCCTGTGTCGGCAATGACGACGACCTGCGCTCGGTCTGCCTGGGCGCGGACGGGGCCTTTGCCGGCATGGCCAAGGGCACGGTCTTTGCCGATCACACCACGGTGTCGGCCAAGGTCACGCGCGAATTGTACGGCGCTGCGGCGGAGCAGGGGATTGCCTTTGTCGATGCGCCGATTTCCGGCGGCCAGGCAGGGGCGGAAAATGGCGTGCTGTCCGTCATGTGCGGCGGTGACGAAGACGCCTATGCCCGCGCAGAGCCGGTGATGAACACCTATGCCAAGATCTGCCGCCGCATAGGCGACAGCAGTGCCGGGCAGATGACCAAGATGTGCAACCAGATAGCCATTGCGGGCCTGGTGCAGGGCCTGAGCGAGGCGCTGCATTTTGCAGAAAAATCCGGCCTGGACGGGCGCGCCGTGGTTGAAGTGATCAGCCAGGGCGCCGCGGGCAGCTGGCAGATGGTGAACCGGCATGAAACCATGCTGGACGATCAATTCGACCATGGTTTTGCGGTGGACTGGATGCGCAAGGACCTGGGCATCTGCATGGATGAGGCAAACCGCAATGGCGCCAGCCTGCCGGTGACGGCGCTGGTGGATCAGTACTATAAGGACGTGCAGAAGATGGGCGGCGGGCGCTGGGACACCTCGTCGCTGTTCAAGCGGCTGCGCAAGCTGGACGGCTGACATGAATGTGGCCTTTCCAATTGGAAAGGCCATGCCTCCGGCGAGGATATTTCAAGCCAGAAGAAAAGGCGGGTTCTGCCGCCTGTTTCCGCTTAGGGAATGATACGGGTGTATTTGGTGCCTTCCAGGGTGGCACCCACACGCAGGCCCGCCTGGGCAAAGACCACGGCCAGCACCGGCGAGGTCAGCGTATTGGTATCGGCCCGCAAAGACTCGCCTTCGTTCATGATGACAAACTCGGCATCGGCGCCAGCTGCCCAGCCCTGCGAGCGGCGGAAGCCGGACAGCGCGTCCTGGGTCATGAAAAACAGCACGTGGGCATATTGCTGGGCGCCGATTTGAATGCCGGCATTGCCCTTGTAGGTGGCGTAGTAGTCGACGGTCACATCATTGATCCGCAGCGCACCGCGGCCGTAGGCGCCGCCAAAGACAAAGCCCGCCTCAGTCACCAGCGGCATCACCAGCATGCCGGAAGCCTTGTCCGCCAGGGTGCGGGTATTGGGGTACTGGTTGTACATGTGGTTCAGCGTGGCATCGACACGGGCGTCGATGGTGGCTGCGTTTGTGTTGCCGACGCCGTTGCCGCAGGCGGCAGTCACGCCTGCGCCGGCCAAAGCGGTCAGGGCAAAACCGCGGCGGGTCATGCGGGTAGAGGAATTATCGCTCATTTTTCAGGTGCCTGTAATGAATTGCTCCAAGGCCGGTTTGGTCCGGCTCTGGGCAGGGTTATACGCGGAAAACCGCTGCCTGTCATCCGCTGCAAAGGCAGATATTGGCGGCTTCCCGCTGAAGTGATCATCACGGCCTGGCTTGGCGGCTCAGCCGTTCAGCAGACGCGCCGCGGCGGGAGCGAAGTAAGTGAGGATGCCGTTGCAGCCGGCGCGCTTGAAGGCCATCAGGCTTTCCATCATCACCTTTTCGCCATCCACCCAGCCGTTTTGCGCCGCGGCCTGGATCATCGCGTATTCACCGGAGACCTGATAGGCGTAGGTCGGCACGCCAAAGGCCGATTTCACCCGCTGGCAGATGTCCAGATAGGCGATACCGGGTTTGACCATAACCATATCGGCGCCTTCCATCAGGTCGCGTTCGATCAGCCGCAGCGCCTCGTCGCTGTTGGCCGGGTCCATCTGATAGGTCTTCTTGTCGCCCTTCAGCGCGCCGGAAGCGCCGACCGCATCGCGGAACGGCCCATAGTAGGCTGAGGCGTATTTGGCAGAATAGGACAGGATCGCCACATTGTGGTGTCCGGCTTGCTCCAATCCGGTGCGCATGGCGCCGATGCGGCCGTCCATCATGTCCGAGGGGCCGATGATGTCGGCGCCGGCATCGGCCTGGGCCAGGGTCATCTTGACCAGCGCCTCGACGGTGGCGTCGTTGACGATTTCGCCATCCACCACATAACCGTCGTGGCCGTTGATATTGTAAGGATCGAGCGCCACGTCGGTCATCACCGCGATCTCCGGCGCCGCATCCTTAATGGCGCGGATGGCGCGGTTGGTCAGGTTGTCCGGGTTCCAGGCCTCGGCGCAGTCCTCGGTCTTGAGCGAGGCATCGGTGTAGGGGAACAGACAGATGGCGGGAATACCCAGTGCCTGGGCCTCCACCGCCGCCTCGGCAATCCTGTCGACCGAACGGCGCATCACGCCCGGCATTGAGGCAACCGGCTCCTCCTGGCCTTCGCCGTCGCGGACAAACACCGGCCAGATGAAATCAGACGGGGTCAGGGTGTTTTCCTGCACCAGGTTGCGGATCGCCTGGCTGGCACGGGTGCGGCGCAGGCGGGCGGCGGGAAAGGGCGCGACGGTGGGCTTCATGGCGGTCTCTCGTTTTGGCTGGCCCATGGGTGGCATGGAAGCCGCCCCGGGAACAAGAGGCACATTCGCCGCGCCGGGAAACTTGTGCGCCCTGCGGGCTTGCCTGCGGGCGCTTCCCGGTTGATATAGGGCCGGTTACAAGAAAAGGCCCCAAGGGCCGGCAGCGGCAGACGGGGGCTTGAGTGGATCTTCTCGAAATTATCTATGAGATGATTGACCTGCGGTCTTTCTCCAACCTGTGGTACTGGATTTCGCTGGCTGTCCTGTGGTCCTCTGCCAGCCATTGGATTCTGGGCGTTCCTTACGACATGGTCTACCGGGCGCGCCGCCGCGGCGGCCAGGCGGAGCGGGACCTGGAGGATATCACCCGGGTCAACGTGAACCGGATGCTCTATATCGCTGAGGTCTCGGGGCCGTGGATTGTGGCGCTGGCCTGTTTCGTGCTGTCGGCACTGGCGACGCTTGGGTTTGTGTATCTGATGGAGATCGCCCAGGCGGTGTTCCTGCTGGCCTTTCCGATGTCGGTTGTGGGGCTGATCAGCTTTTTCACCGCCCGCCGGATCGCGCGGGAGCAGGCCGCGGGGGAGGATCTGCGCAGGCGGCTGGCGTTTTGCCGTCTCTACATTCAGTTTGTCGGAACGGTCTCCATTCTGGTCACGGCGTTCTGGGGGATGTACCAGAACCTGGCAATCGGAGCCCTGTAAGACCCGGGGCCGTCCCGGAGGAAGTCCCGGAAAGGAAACCGTATGGCACAGCGTGCAATCACCATGGGCGGCGCGCCCGAAGGGTTTGACGCCCGGCTGATCCTGAAGGAAGTGCAGAAATCCGGGGCACCGGTGATGCATGTGGCCCGCGATGACAAGCGGATGGAGGCGATGCGCGCGGCATTGGCCTTCTTTGCGCCGGATATGCCGGTATTTGTGTTTCCGGGCTGGGATTGCCTGCCCTATGACCGGGTGTCGCCCAATGCGGACATCTCTGCGGCGCGGATGGCCGCGCTGGCCGCGCTGGTGCACCAGATGCCCAAGCAGTTCGTGCTGCTGACCACGCTCAATGCCGCCAGCCAGCGGGTGCCCGCGCGGGAGGTGCTGCGCGAGGCGGCCTTTACCGCCCGGGTCGATCAGCGGGTGGATGAAGACGCGCTGCGCACCTTTCTGGTCCGTATGGGGTTTTCCCAAAGTCCCACGGTGATGGAGCCGGGCGACTATGCCATTCGCGGTGGTATCATCGACATTTTCCCGCCGGGCGAAAGCGGCCCGGTGCGGCTGGACCTGTTCGGCGATGTGCTGGATGGCGCCCGCCGGTTCGACCCGGCCACCCAGCGTACCACCGAAAAGCTGGAGGTGGTGGAGCTTGCACCGGTTTCCGAGGTGATCCTGGACGAGGCGGCGATCACCCGGTTCCGCCAGAACTACCGGATTGAGTTTGGCGCGGCTGGCACTGATGATCCGCTCTATGAGGCCGTCAGTGCAGGGCGAAAGCACCAGGGGATCGAACACTGGCTGCCGTTCTTTCATGAGAAGCTGGAAACGCTGTTCGACTACCTGCCGCAGGCGACTGTCACGCTGGACGATCAGATGACGCCCGCGCGGCTAGCGCGCTGGGACAGCATCGAGGACCAGTACGGCACCCGCAAACACGCCTTGGAGCAAAAAGGGCGGATCGACACAGTCTATAAACCGACACCGCCGGGCTTGCTGTATCTGGATGATGCGGCATGGGAGGCGGCAGTTTCGGACATGCGGGTGGTGCAGTTCCATCCGCTTCCGCAGGCGTCCGGGCCTGGTGTGGCGGATGCCGGCGGGCGTATCGGACGCAATTTTGCGCCGGAGCGGCAACAGGAAAACATAAGCCTTTTCGGTGCCTTGGCGGCGCACATTAAGGCCCGGATGCAAGAGGGGCCGGTCCTCATCGCCTCATACTCTGAAGGCGCGCGGGAACGTTTGACCGGGCTGATCGAGGATGAGGGATTGGCTGAAGCGATTCCGGTGATGGATGGCACCCGCATCGGCAAATCCGGCCTGCATCTGGCGGTTTGGGCACTGGAGCACGGATTCGAAGCCCCGGACATGACAGTGATCGCGGAACAGGATGTGCTGGGCGACCGGCTGATCCGGGCGCCGAAGAAACGCCGCAAGGCAGAGAACTTCCTGACCGAAACCCAATCGCTGACTCCCGGCGATCTGGTGGTGCACGTAGACCACGGAATTGGCCGCTTCAAGGGGCTGGAAGTGGTGACTGCAGCGGGCGCGGCGCATGAATGCATCCTGCTGGAATACGCCGAACAGGCGAAGCTGTACCTGCCGGTCGAAAACATCGAGCTTCTGTCCAAATACGGACACGACGAAGGGCTGCTGGACCGGCTCGGCGGCGGCGCCTGGCAGGCGAAGAAAGCCAAGCTGAAGGAACGCATCCGTGAGATGGCGGACAAGCTGATCCGCATTGCCGCCGAACGCGCCCTGCGCAAGGCACCGGTGATGGATCCGCCGCCGCACGCGTGGGAGGAGTTCTCGGCCCGCTTCCCCTATCAGGAGACCGACGACCAGCTGCGCGCCATCGAGGATGTGATGGAGGACCTGCACTCCGGCCAGCCGATGGACCGGCTGATCTGCGGCGACGTCGGCTTTGGCAAGACAGAGGTGGCGATGCGCGCGGCCTTTGTTGCTGCGATGTCGGGCCTGCAGGTTGCGGTGGTTGCGCCGACTACGCTGCTGGCGCGCCAGCATGCCGCGTCTTTTGCCGAACGGTTCCGCGGTTTCCCTTTGCAGGTCAGGCAGTTGTCGCGCTTTGTTAGCACCAAGGAAGCGGGCCAGACCCGCGAAGGGCTGGCCAAGGGCACCGTCGACATCGTGGTCGGCACCCACGCGGTGCTGGCCAAGAACATCAAGTTCCAGAACCTCGGCCTGTTGATCATTGACGAGGAACAACACTTTGGCGTGGCCCATAAGGAGCGGCTGAAGCAGCTGCGCAGCGACATCCATGTGCTGACGCTGACGGCAACCCCGATCCCGCGGACCTTGCAGCTTTCCCTGACCGGGGTACGCGACCTGTCGATCATCGGCACGCCCCCGGTGGACCGTCTGGCAATCCGCACCTACGTCAGCGAATTCGATACCGTTACGATCCGCGAGGCGCTGCTGCGAGAGCATTACCGCGGCGGGCAGAGCTTCTATGTGGTGCCGCGCATCACTGATCTGCCAGATGTCGAGGCGTTCCTGAAGGCGCAGCTGCCGGAGCTGACTTACGTGGTGGCGCACGGGCAGATGGCGGCGGGGGAACTCGACGACCGGATGAACGCCTTCTACGACGGCAAATACGATGTGCTGCTGGCCACCACGATCGTCGAAAGCGGCTTGGATATCCCGACCGCCAACACCATGGTGGTGCACCGGGCTGACATGTTCGGCCTGTCGCAGCTATACCAGATCCGCGGCCGCGTCGGGCGCTCCAAGACCCGCGCCTATGCCTATCTCACCACCAAACCGCGCCAGCGGTTGACCCCGGCGGCAGAGAAGCGGCTGCGGGTACTCGGATCGCTCGACACGCTGGGCGCAGGCTTCACCCTCGCCTCGCAAGACCTTGATATTCGGGGCGCAGGCAATCTGCTGGGGGAGGAGCAGTCGGGCCAGATGCGTGACGTTGGCTATGAACTGTACCAGTCGATGCTGGAGGAGGCGATTGCCAAGATCAAGGCGGGCGAGATGGAGGGCTTGTCGGACGCCGACGAGCAATGGGCGCCGCAGATCAATCTGGGCGTTCCGGTGCTGATCCCCGAGGACTATGTGCCGGATCTGGATGTGCGCCTGGGCCTTTACCGCCGCCTGTCGTCACTGTCGACCAAGGTAGAGCTGGAGGGCTTTGCCGCGGAATTGATCGACCGTTTCGGAAAGCTGCCCAAGGAAGTGAACACGCTGATGCTGGTGGTGCGGATCAAGGCGATGTGCAAACGCGCAGGCATCGCCAAGATGGACGGCGGGCCGAAGGGCGCGACAATTCAGTTCCACAACGACAAATTCGCCTCGCCGCAGGGGCTGGTGGAGTTCATCCAGGGTCAGAACGGCCTGGCCAAGGTGAAGGACAACAAGATCGTCGTGCGCCGCGACTGGAAAAAAGATGCCGACAAGATCAAGGGCGCCTTTGCTATCGCACGCGACCTGGCGGAAAAGGTCGTGGCCGAGAAAAAGAAGGCGAAGGCTTGAGTTTAAGCGCCAAGGAAATTCGAATTTCCTTGGCAAATTTCTTCGCAAGAAATTTGCTCAGCCGCAGCAGGGGGTGGGCGTCATAGCTGCCTGAGCACAGAAACAGGAGGCGCCCACGGCCTGGTCAGCCCGCGCCAGCGCCAGGTCCAGCTGCTGTTTAATGTGCCTGATTTCAACGCTTTCGCCGCGGGCCTTCAGGCAATCATGCAGCCCCTTCAGGCTCCAGATATTGCCAGGATGCACAGAGGCGCGAGACAAGGTATCGTCCAGCCCAAGGTCCGCGCGATAGACGGCCTCGGCTTCCTCAGCGTGGCCCTGTTCGAACAGCAGCGCCCCCAGCGCGTGGCGGGTGGGCTGCATCCAGCCCCAGGGTTCGTCATAGGGCAGGTTGTCGTCCAGCTCCGCCGAGCGGCGCAAATGGGCAAAGGCCGCGTCATAGTTCTGCTTTCGGTATTCAATTTCCCCGCGCAGCATTTCTGATGCGATTTCAAGCAAATCACTGACTTTGTTATTATGCAGCCGTCGGCTGCCCGGCACCCGGGACTTGGCTGCCAGAAACAATTGCTCCTCCGCCTCGGCCTGTGCCACCCGGCCCGTCGCGGCATAGGCGATGGCACGCGCGTAATGGGTGTTGGCTGTCAAGGTGCAGTAAAGGTCCTGATCTTCCGGCAGCTCCAGCGCCATCGCCTCCTCCCAGCGCCCGAAGCGGACCAGGATATGCGGGTGCATCGCCAGGTAGCTTTCAAAGAAATCCGCAATGGGCGGGCTTTCGACCAGCAGCATTTCCGGCGGGGTGGTGTCCAGAATCCCCTGATTGGCCGCCAGCGCCGGTTCCAGCTGGCCCAGGAACATCGCGCCGTAAACAACGAAATGGTAGTTGTGCTGGCGGTAGCCGGTGTAGATGTTGAACGCGCCTTCGCGTTCATAGAATTTCAGGTCCGCCTCGGTCGCTTTCTGGTTCCAGTAAACCACACTGCGGTAGTCGCCGCACAGCACGTCGATATGGGTCGGCATATGCACCAGGTGACCCGCGTCCGGAACCAGTGTGCGCAGGGCATCGGCGGCCTTCAGCGCCTTTTCGGGCGTCGGAGACATCTCCATCAGATGCACGTAGAGATGCAGCAGGCCGGGGTGCTTCATGGCGCTAGGGTCGTTTTCCATTGCCCATTCCAGCACCTCCTGTGCTTCCAGCGTAGCAGCACCTTCGGCGGGCAAACCGGTTTTCAGATCCCACATCTTCCAGGGGGTCAGGTTCAGCAGGCTCTCTGCATAGACCGTGCGCAGGTCCGGATGATCCGGGCAGGCAGCAAAGGCCGCGCGCATCGCCTCGGCAAAGTCATAGTCCCAGGCGTGCATGTCCTCACCTGGCTCGCGCTGCGGGTATCGTGTTTGGATGGCGCGGATCAGCTGTTGTTCGGCCTCTGTACAGCCTTCTATGCAGGCCAGGGCGGATTGCGCCGCGTCAAAGGCTTCGGCCAGCGCTTCGGCCCGGCTTTTGGCGTCGCGCAGATCCCAGGGCAGGTTGTAATTCGGACCGGCCGCATAGGCAGCACCCCAATGGGCCATGGCGCAGTCCGGGTCGTGTTCCAGCGCGCGGCGAAAGCAGGCGATGGCTTCTTCGTGGTTGTAGCCATAGGTCCAGACAAGTCCGCGGTCGAACCACAGCTGCGCCTCAGGTGAAGACGTTGTGACCGGGCAAGAATAGCTGCCGAGATCGTAATCATAGCCCATGAAGAACCTCCCCCGTTTCAGGGGAAGGTTATGCAGGGGGCGTTATCTGGGCAAGGCTGTTATTCAGCGGGAAGCCGCGCCTCAGCCTTGGCCATCTGCAGCATCAGCAGGAACGCGATACAGGCCATGATCAGCAGTCCTGCCGCCAGCGGCACCAGCGAGCCGTCAAACAGCAGCCCGACAGGTGCTGCAACGGCGGCAGCCAGAACCGTCGAGATCGCCCCGATCACTGAGGCCGCCATGCCGGCGATATGGCCCATCGGCTCCATCGCCATGGCATTGAGGTTGCCGACCGTGGTGCCCACCATGAAGAAAACGCTGGCCTGCCAGGCCACAAACAGGCCGAACATCCACGGGTCCGGCAGGCTCCAGCCGCTGATCAGCAGCATCGCGCCAGTGATCAGGATCTGGGCGGCCAGCGAAACGGTGACAATGCGGCGCATACCGATCCGGACCACGATAGCCGCGTTCAGCAGGCTGGCGGTGCCGGAAATCACTGCGACCAGCCCGAACCACAAGGGAAAGCTGTCCGCGCGGCCAAAGATGATGTCGTAAACCGGCTGCACCATGGTCAGCATGGTGAACAGCATGCCCAGGCAGAGCGTCTGCACCATGATCGACAGGCGCACCGTCGGGTGAGTGAGCATCTCCTTGACCGCGGCCATCAGCAGCGGCGCGCGAAAGGCTCGGCGGTCGTTTACGGCCAGCGTCTCCGGCAGGCGGAGGCTGGTCCACAGCACAATGATCGCTGCAAACAGGGCAAACAGCAGGAAGATGGCACGCCAGCCGGACAGGGCGATAATGCCGGCCCCCATCAAGGGGGCAATGGCCGGAACAATCATGAAGATCATCATTGCAATCGACATCAGCCGGGCCATTTCGCGACCGGAATAAAGGTCGCGGACAACGGCAACGCCCACAATTCGCGGGCCGGCAGCACCGATCCCCATTAGCACGCGGGAGATCAGCAGAACCTCCAGCGAGGGCGACAGCCAGGCGGTCAGCGCGGCGAGGACATAAAGGGCGCAGCCCGCAGCCACGACCGGCTTACGGCCAAAGGCGTCCGACAGCGGACCGGTAAAGAAAGTGCCAAGCCCCATGCCCAGCACAAAGGACGTCAGCACCAGCTGCGCCCGGTTTATGTTGTCCGGGCTGAGCGTCTGGCCAATTTCCGGCAGGGCAGGCAGCATGGCGTCGATCGACAGCGCAATGGTGGCAAACATCATCGCAATCAGAGCGATGAACTCAGCCTTGGCCATGCCATGGGCCGGGTTGTGAGCCTGGGATTGGGACATCTGAAACCTCTAACAGCTCTTCAGATGGATCCGGGGAATGAGGCCGGTCTGGGAGCTGTTCGGTTCCGCTACCACAATCCTTCCTGCCGTGCTAGCGCCCGGCTGCACAGGTTGCTGTGCATAGTTGCGATGCTAAGTAATTTCCGCCCGCCTATTCGGCCTCTGCGGCCTTCAACTGCTGCAGGATGTCTTCAATCACCTGTTTCCACAGTTCCGGCGGCTGAGCGCCTGGCACTGCGTGCTGGTTGGCAACGATGAAGGTCGGGACCGAACTCACGCCCATTTTGCGGGAATGGGCGTCGCGGTCGCGGATGGCTTGCACATCGCTGTCGCCTTCCAGCAGGCGGGCGGCGACGTCCGCTTCCATGCCTGCCTCTTGCGCGACCTGCGCCAGAACTGCGTGGTTGCCGATATCCTTGGCGTCGACGAAATAGGCCTTGAACAGCCCATCAACGACCTGTGTCTGCTTGCCCTCAACCCCGGCCCAATGGATCAGCCGGTGCGCGTCCAGCGTGTTCGGGGTGCGCTGCATGGCTTCGAAATTGATCGTCAGCCCGGCCTTCTCGGCGTGCTCCACCACTGGGGCATAGGCCTTTACCGCACCCTCCTTGCCGCCGAACTTGCGCTCCAGGTATTCGCGCCGGTCCATGCCCTCACGCGGCATGTCGGGGTTCAGCTGGAAGGGGTGCCATTCGATGACAAACGGATGGTCCGGCACCTCGGCCAGCGCTTTGTCCAAATGGGTCTTGCCGATATAGCACCAGGGGCAGATCGGGTCGGACAGGATGTCGAGCTTGACGGCGGGCATTTGGGTCATCCTTTGAACAGGGCGGGCAGGGCGCGGCGCAGCAGTTTCCCGTTGGCGCCAGTGGGCAGCGCGTCCAGGTGAACATATGCGCGGGGCTGCTTGTAGCGAGCCAGGCGTTCGGATGCAAAGGCCTGCAGGTCTTCGGTCTTCAACTCTTCGGGACCGGTATAGAAGGCGGCAATGATATAAGTGTCTTCCTTCACTTCAACCGCAGCAGCGCCGGCCTGGGTGATGCCGGGATGGGCGGCCAAGGCGGTCTCAACCTCAATCGGCGACACCCGGTAGCCGCCGGCATTCATCATGTCGTCGCTGCGTCCCAGATAGCGGATCTGGCCGTCCGCAGACATTGCCCCCTGATCGCCTGTCAGGAACCAGTCACCCTGATAGCGGGCCGCAGTTTCCTCCGGTGCACCCAGGTAGCCCAGCATCAGGCCGGGGTCAGACCGGTGGATGGCGATGGTCCCTTCCTCACCCATCAGCACCGGGCCATCAACGCCGAGAATGGCAACCTTTCGGCCCGGCTGCGGCTGCCCCAAGGCGCCGTCCTGCGCCGGGCGCGCGGGCGAGGAAGAGATGAAGGTCGAGCACTCCGACATCCCGAAAGCCTCATAGAGGCCGCAGCCGGTGGCAGCTTCCCAGGCTTCGTGAAGATGGCGTGACAGCTTTTCACCAGCGCAAAGCCCGTGCCGCAGATCCGGCAGGTCCAGCGCATTGCCGCTCAGGAACTTGCGGTAGACGCCAGGGGCCGCGGCAAAAATCGTGGCGCGGTGTTCCTTCAGCAAGTCAGGCAGGTCCTCCAGCGGCGTGCCGGGGGCCGGGATCAGCGCGGTGGCGCCTGCCGCCCAAGGGTCCATCAGCCCGGTGCCCAGGGTGTAGGTCCAGTTGAAGGCGCCGGCATGCAGAAGCCGGTCATGCTCTGTCAGCCCGTACCAGCCGTCCACCATCATCTGCCGCGCCCAGACCGCCTGGTGGGCGTGCGCCACCGCACGCGGATTTCCGCTGGTGCCGGAAGTGTAGACCACATAAGCCAGCCGCTTAGGATCGCCCATGGCGTATTCGCACGGCGGCAATCCGTGCATGTCCAGCAGCGCCTCGGTGCTGATCTGTTTCGGGTGACTCGCGCAAGCCACAGCCGGGTCGCGCAGCACCGCCGCCGGATCGAGGTCTGAAATCATCCGCGCGGTTTCCGCCTCTGTCAGCTGCGATGAGGTCGGCACCGGAATCAGCCCGGCGGCAATGGCGCCCAGATAGGCAACCGGAAACTCCACCGTATTCCCCAGCCGCATCAGCACGATGTCACCCGGAACCAGGCCAGCGCGCAGCATCCCGGTGCCGGTGCCGCGCACGGCGGCCTCCAGCCGGGCATAGCTCCAATCATCAGGAGCATCACCGTCAAGTACCGACAACGCGGTCTTGCCCGCCAGCCGCGCGGCATGGCGCAGCACATGGGCGGCAAGGTTGAAGGGCGAAGGGCAGGGCGCAAACGGCCCCTGATCAAAAACCGACAGCATGGCAAAGGGCTAGCCCGCGCTGTGCTGCGTTGCAAGCTTCGCAGGTGCGGCTTATAGAGTTGTTATGAAAAGCCGCGATCCGAAATCCCTGATCACCATCGCCCGCGCGAACGGCGGCGACGATCAAGCAGAACCACTGGACCTGGGCGCCCGCGTGCGCGAGCTGCGCAAGGCGCGCGACTGGACGCTGGAGCATGCGGCCAATCAGGCCGGGCTGGCGCGTTCTACCCTGTCCAAGATCGAAAACGGCCAGATGTCACCGACTTACGAGGCGTTGAAGAAGCTGGCAGAGGGCTTGGAAATCTCCATTCCGCAGCTGTTCACGCCGCCGCAGCGGGACCAGGTGAACGGCCGGATGACGGTGACCAAATCCGGTGACGGCTCCGCCCATGCGACCGCGACATATGAGCACGAGCTGCTGGCCGACGGGCTGACGCGCAAGCAGATGCTGCCGTACCGCGCGCGGGTGCGGGCACGGTCAATGGAAGAGTTTGATGGCTGGGTGCGCCACGACGGCGAGGAGTTCCTCTATGTGCTGACCGGCGTGGTCAAGCTCTATACGGAATTTTATGAGCCGGTGGAGATGCGCCGCGGCGACAGTGCCTACTACGACGCAGCAATGGGCCACAATGTCATTTCCGTCAGTCCTGAGGACGCGACGATCCTCTGGGTGACGTCACTGGCCTGAGTTTGAAACCGGCAGAGGAGTTAGTGCGGGCGGCCGTCCAGCTCTCTCAGCAGGCTTTCGATATACAGGAAATCGTCCACCTCTTCCTTGGCTTCATTCATGGTGAGGTGATGCGTTCGCGCCAAATAGGCAACGAATCTGTCCCGGTCATCCAGTATTGACGGCGCGTTGCTGGCTTTCAGATGCGGAAAGCGCTGTTTGATGCGGGGCATCCTGTCAATCCAGCTGGCAGCTGCTGCTTGTACAGGCATTTGGGGGCACTCCCTGACAAACGGTTGTTTATGGTTCGCAGACCCTCATGGTAACACTTTTCGTGTCATTTTGTAACTTTCGCCCCAGGGTGCTGACCTGGGGCGGCTCATGTGAGCGGATTTTTGCTGATCTCTAGCTTTTCGCGAAGAGCCGCGGCAGCACCAGATGGCCGATGCCAACCGCAATCAGTTGCATCAGAATGAACATCGGTATGTGGCCGGGATAGATGCCGGCAAAGGTGTCGCTGAAGCCGCGGGCGATGGTCACCGCCGGGTTGGCAAAGCTGGTCGAGGAGGTGAACCAATAGGCGCCGGTAATGTAGAGGCCAACCAGCGCAGGCACCGCCTCGGGGCGGGAACGCAGCCCGCCGAAAATCACGAACAAGAGGCCGAAGGTGGCCAGGATTTCGGAAAACCATTGTGCGGTACCGGTCCGGTGCATGGTGGCGGAGCTTTGCAGAATTGCAAGATCGAACATCACGTGGCAGGCCCAAACGCCGAGGATGCCGCCGCCGATCTGCACTATGACATAGGGGGCGACAGCGCTCCAGGAATGCTCGCCGCGCAGGGCAAAGGCCAGCGTCACCGCCGGGTTAAAATGGGCGCCGGAAACGGGTCCAAGCGTGGTGATGATGGCATAAAGCATGCAGCCCGTGGCGATGGCATTGGCCAAGAGTGCCAGGGCCACATTCCCATCCGCCAGCGTCTCTGCCATGATGCCGGAGCCGACGACGCCGATCAGCAGCATGGCGGTGCCCAGACCCTCGGCCAGCAGTTTCTGTGCGGTCATACGATCTCTCCGATCCGCTTGAGCTGTTCGGAAAGCTCCGCTGGCTTCATGTCTTCAAACGGCAGTTCCAGCAGGGCCTTGGCACGCTTCTCCAGCGTGATGTAGGCAGTGCGGAATGCCTTGTCCCACTCCGGCTGATCTGCCGCTGCCGGGTCTTCAACCCCCCAATGGGCGCGCACGGGGGCACCGGGCCAGATCGGGCAGGTCTCGCCAGCGGCAGACGCGCAGACTGTGATCACGATGTCCATTTCCGGCGCATCCGCTTCGGCGAACTCGTCCCAGCTCTTGGAGCGGGCACCGGAAACGTCGTGGCCGAGCTCATTCAGCAGCACCAGCGACTGCGGATGCACCTTGCCGGTGGGATTGGATCCCGCCGAATAGGCGCGGGTTCGGCCAGCGCCCAGCGTGTTGAAAATCGACTCCAGTAGAATGGAGCGCGCGGAATTGCCGGTGCAAAGGACCAGAATGTTCATGTTATATGTCCGTGCTTTTGTTCAGTCGGGGGAGTTCAGGCGGCCGATATCGTCAACCTGATGCTGAAGCGACATGCGGTCGAGTGTTTCAAAGGGCAGCGCCGCAAAGGCTCTGATCCTGTTTCTGAGCAGCCCATAGGCCTGCTGGAAGGCAAGGCGGCGTTCGGCATCGGTGCCCTCTGTCTTGACCGGATCGGCTAGGCCCCAATGTGCGCTCATCGGCTGGCCGGGCCAGGCCGGGCATTCCTCATTGGCGGCGTGGTCGCAGACGGTGAAGATGAAATCCATCTGCGGCGCGTCCGGGCCGGAAAATTCATCCAGGTCCTTCGATCGCAGGCTGCTGGTGTCAATCTCCTTGGCCTGCAGCAGGGCAATCACCTCGGGTCGGGGGCCCGGCGATGGCCGCGTTCCGGCAGAGAAGGCGCGGAACCTGCCGCCGCCCTCGGAGTTCAGAATAGCCTCGGCCAGCAGGGAGCGGGCAGAGTTGCCGGTGCAGATGAACAGCACATTAAACGGGCGTTCAGTTGTCGGCATGGTTTCCACTTCACTGGTGACAGGGGTACAGATATCGGGCCGGTTCTGGCAGCAGCCGGTCAAAAGGCCGTCGAACATGCCGCGCAGGCCCGGCAGGTCGGCGGCATACATCAGCGAGGTGCCGTTGCGCTGCTGGGTGATGAGGCCGGCCTGCTTAAGAACAGACAGGTAAGCTGAGGCAGTGTTTGCCTTGAACTCCAGCGCCTGCGCAATTTCACCCGCCGGCACGCCGTCCGGATAGCGCCGCATCAGCAGCCGGAACAGGGCCAGCCGGTTCGGATGGGCCAGGGCGGCGAGTTTATCTGACAGCTCTATTTCCATATTTCGCGAAATACGGAAATAGATAGCGGCTGTCAACAGGCTTGGTGGTGTGCGCAGAACCGCTTTGCACGGTCAGTCCGCCTGATACCACCAGACGTCCGGCATGAACCCGGTTCGGTCGCCGTAAATCGGCAGCCTGTCCGGGAACCGCATCTCCTTGATGTGGGCGATGCGCCCTGTATCAAAGCTCCAGAATGGAATGACATAGCGCCCGGCGGTCAGCACCCGGTCCAGCGCCCGCACCGCTGCGGTGAAATCCTCAGGCTCGGTTGCGGTCAGCATGGCGTCAATCATCGCCTCGGCTGCCGGGCTGTCCATGCCCATCAGGTTGCGGCTGCCGGGCTGATCCACGCCGTCGCTGCCCCAGTAATAGCGCTGCTCGTTGCCGGGGCTCAGCGACAGTTCCCGGCGGAACCGGGTGAGGTCGAAGTCATAGGCGTTTTCCCGTTCGGCGTATTGCGCATTGTCTACGGTCTCGGCGGTCAGGCTGATACCCAGCCGCTCCAGTGCGCGGGCGTAGATTTCTGTGACCGTCTTCATTTCGCCATCGCCCTGGCGGATCAGCACACTGAGCTCCAGCGCGGTGCCCGCCGCATTGCGCAGCACGCCATCAGTGACGGTCCAGCCGGCCTCTTCCAGCAGTTTCATCGCCTTGCGCAGGTTACCGCGGTTGCGCTTGCTGCCGTCGCCTTGGGGCAGGGTGTAGCCCTCCAGCGTGCCCGGCAGCAGGCTGTCCTGGAATGGTTCCAAAAGCGCGCGCACTTTGTTCTCTGCCTGGCCGGGGCGCATTCCCAGAACCGAGCCGGAGAAATAGGAGGTGATGCGCTGCTGGGCACCGCCCGTCACGGTGCCATTGATGTATTCGAAATTGAACGCCAGCAGCAGCGCCTCGCGCACGCGCCAGTCACCCAGCGGGGCCCGGCGGGTGTTCATCACCAGCCCGGTCATGCCGGAGGGGCGCTGATGCGGGATCTCGCTTTTGACCACATCGCCGCGGGTGATCGCCGGGAAACTGTAGGCGCTTTCCCATTTGTCGGCATTGAACTCGCGCAATGCGCTCAATTCGCCCGCCTTGAAGGCCTCGAACAGAACGGTTTCATCCCCGAAGAAGTCGATCCGCAGCTCGTCGAAATTCTGGGTTCCGCGCTGCAGGGGCAGGTCCGCGCCCCAATAGTCCGGGTTGCGGCGCAGGGTGACAAAGCGGCCGGGCTCATAGGTGCTGACCACATAAGGACCGGTGCCGATGGGCGCGCCCTCAATTGTATCGCTGGCAAAGTCCTTTCCGTCCCACTGCGCCTTCTGGAGGATCGGGCGCATGCCGGCGATCAGCGCAAGCTCGCGGTCCTCAACATTGAAGGTCAGACGCAGGCTGCGTGGACCGGTCTGTTCGATTGTCTCTACCTTGGTCCGGAATCCGCGGTAACGGGGATGTCCCTTGGTACCCAAAGTCTCGTAGGACCAGATCACATCCTCGACCGTCACCGGGCTGCCGTCAGAGAATCGGGCCTCCTGCCGCAGGGTGAATTCGACCCAGGAACGGTCCTCGGGCACCTCAATCGATTCGGCCAGAAGACCGTAAAGGGTGAATGGCTCGTCCCAGGAACGGCCCATCAGACTCTCGTATCCCCAGAACCTCAGCTGCCACGGAGAGGTCCCCTTAAGGGTGAACGGATTGAGGCTGTCAAAACCTCCGGTATTGCCGAACACAACCTTGCCGCCCTTCGGCGCGTCCGGGTTCGCATAGGGTAAAGACACAAAATCCGGTGGCAGTGCGGGGTCGCCGTACATAGCTATGCCATGGGCCGATTCTGCTTGCGCATAATTCGCGGTAATTGCCAGGGTGATTCCAGCCAATGCCGCGCGAAGAGTCCGGAAATTTTCTTTTCGCTGATTCACAACAATCCCGCTCTGCCCTTATTTTCTTGCCTCCGCACGCTACGTGCGCTTTTTCGTCTTTTCAAACTTTTAGCTTGGACGGAAGCCGGAAATTGCTTATAAAGGGGTCACTGCTCGATAGGTTTCTTGCCTGTATGAAACCTGCCTCAATAACTAACGCCCGCCTTGTGCGGGCGTTTTTTTCTGCCCGTTTCTCTCTTTTTGCAAGCTGCGAAAATGGCAGGAATGACCTTCGCGGCATCCGTAGTCTTACGCGTTTCTTTTGCATCTGCAGCATGGCACAGTAACGGCAGTTTCAATCAGCCAAGAGGCAGGACGCGATGACATTGCAAGGCAAGACCGCCGTTATCACCGGATCGAATTCAGGCATCGGCCTGGGGGTGGCCCGAGAGCTGGCACGGGCAGGGGCCAATGTTGTGCTGAACTCCTTTACCGACCGGGAAGAGGATCACGCGCTCGCAGCAGAACTCGCCCGTGAGTTCAGCGTCAAGGCCCAGTACGTCCAGGCCGATATGTCCAAGGGCGCGGACTGCCGCGCGCTGATCGAAAAGGCCGGAGCCTGCGATATCCTGATCAACAACGCCGGCATCCAGCATGTGGCGCCGATTGACGAGTTTCCTCAGGAAAAATGGGATGCGATCATCGCCATCAACATGAACTCGAACTTCCACACCATGGCAGCGGCGCTGCCCAAAATGCGCGCCGCAGGCTGGGGACGGATCGTAAACATTGCGTCAGCGCACGGGCTGACCGCCTCGCCCTACAAAGCCGCCTATGTGGCCGCTAAGCACGGGGTGGTGGGCATGACTAAAACCGTGGCGCTGGAGACCGCGGAGGAGCCGATCACCTGCAACGCGATCTGCCCGGGCTATGTGCTGACACCGCTGGTGGAGGCGCAGATCCCCGACACCATGGAGAAATACAACATGGGCCGGGATGAGGTGATCAAGAAGGTGATGCTGGAACGCCAGCCGAGCCGCGAGTTTGCCACGGTGGAGCAACTGGGCGGCACTGCGGTGTTCCTGTGCTCGGACGCAGCGGCGCAGATCACCGGCACCACCATCAGCGTCGATGGCGGCTGGACCGCGCTGTAAACGCGTGCGGTGACGGCGGGAGGGGGCCAGCCCCCTCTTGCCCCAACGGGGCAATTCACCCCCGGAGTATTTTCACAAAGGTGAAATAGGCAGGTGGCGTTTGGTGACACGGATTAATCTGGCCCTGCAGGGCGGCGGCGCGCATGGGGCCTTCACCTGGGGTGTGCTCGACCGGCTGCTGGAGGACGAGGAGATCGAGGTTGCCGGCATCACCGGGACCTCCGCCGGGGCGCTGAACGGGGCGGCGCTCAAGGCCGGCATGGTGCAGGACGGGCGTGCAGGTGCCAAGGCGGCGCTGGACGGGCTGTGGGCGCGGATGGGCGCCGTGGGCGACATGCGGTTCAATCATTGGCTGACGCGGTTTGATGCGGTGGCCTGGGCCGGCGCACTGGAGGCGGCGATGCCGTTTTCGCCGCTGGAGAGCCTGAGTCAGGTGATCTCGCCCTATCATTATGGCCCGTTCTACAAGAACCCGCTGCGCGAGGTGGTGGAGCAGTTCAATTTTGCCGAGGTCTGCGCAGGCGAAGGCCCGGAGCTGTTCATCTGCGCAACCTGCGTGCGGTCCGGCAAGATCCGCATCTTCGAGGGTGAAGAGATCAGCACCGACGCGATCCTGGCCTCCGCCTGCCTGCCGGACCTGTTCCAGGCGGTGGAGATCGAAGACCCGGAAACAGGCCGCATGGAGGCCTATTGGGACGGTGGCTACACCGGCAACCCGGCGCTGTTTCCGCTGTTCCGCGAGGACCTGCCAGGGGATGTGGTGATCGTCAACATCAACCCGCTGGAGCGCGACGAGATCCCCAAGACGCCGCAGCAGATCCGCAACCGGGTGAATGAGATCAGCTTCAACTCATCCCTGCTGCGGGAGCTCAGGGCGATCAATTTCGTGCAGCGTCTTTTGGCCGATGGCACCATTCAGCAGGGCCGGATGAAACAGGTGCGGGTGCACATGATCGCTGATGACGATCTGATGACGCAGCTGTCGGTCACCACCAAGCTGTTTCCGGTGCCGCAGATCCTGGCGCGGCTGAAACAGGCAGGGCGGGATGCCGCAGAGGCGTTCCTTGCGCGGGACCGGGGAAACCTTGGGGTGCGCTCCTCCGCCGATCTGCCGGCAATGTTCGGTTAGGCGTCTTCTTTTTCCAGGACCTTCGGCTTCTTGCCGTTTTCCACCGGCTTGGTGGGGTCCTTGGGGTTCGGATATACGAGGCCTGCTGAGATCACCAGCTTGGCCGAGTCCTCCACAGACATCTCCAGTTCGATCACGTCTTCCTCCGGCACAAACAGCAGGAAACCGGAGGTGGGGTTCGGCGTGGTCGGAAGGAAAACGCTGACCAGCCCGCCGCTGGTTTCGGCGCGCTTGGCAATCTCACCCTTGGCATGGGTGGAGATGAAGCCAATGGCCCAGATGCCCTTGCGCGGGTATTGCACCAGGCAGGCCTTTTCAAAGCTGCGCTCGGACTGGGCAAAGACGGTCTCGGAGATCTGCTTGATGCCGGAATAAACCGTGCGCACCACCGGCATCCGGTCCACCAGGCCTTCGGCAAAGGTGATCAGCGACCGGCCGATGATGCCCTTGGCAATCCAGCCGACGATGATGGTGAACAACAGGAAGATGATCAGCCCGACGCCGCGCAGGTTGATGCCTATGTATTGCTCAGGGCGGAAGGTGTGCGGCACCAGCGGCAGCACCACGCTGTCGATCCAGCCCATCACCGACCACAGCAGCCAGATGGTCAGCCCCACCGGCGCAATCACGACGATGCCCGTAAAGAAGGAGGCCCGCAGGCTGGCGAACAGGCCGCGGCGGCGTTGGGGTTCTTCGTCGAATGGCGTGGTCATAGATCAGTTTTCCAGGAATTCCGCGTGGAACCTAGGCACTGTTTTGGGGCGGAGCAATGGTTTCCGCCCCAAAAATCAACTCATTGTGCGAGATTGTTGAGTTCCTGTGCGATCTTTGCCGCGAGCCGGGCATTGTTGCGCACCAATGCAATGTTCGCGGTGAGCGAGCGGCCTTCGGTCAGCTCGAAGATACGGCTCAGCAGGAAGGGGGTCACGTCCTTGCCTGCAACACCCTGGGCGTCCGCCTCGGATTGGGCCTGGGCAATCACCGGGGCCAATTCCTCTGCCGCGATCTGGGCGTCTGCCGGGATCGGGTTGGCCACCAGCTGGCCGCCGGGCAGCCCCATGGCCTGGCGCGTGGCATGGGCGCGGGCGATTTCGGCGGGGGTGTCCATGCGCAGCGGTGCCTTCAGCTCCGACTGGGCTGACCAGAACGCGGGGAAGCTGTCCTGCCCGTAGGCAATCACCGGCACGCCCTGGGTTTCCAGCACTTCCAGCGTCTTTGGCAGGTCGAGGATCGCCTTGGCACCCGCGGCCACAACGGTCACCGGGGTTTGCGCCAACTCCATCAGGTCGGCGGAAATGTCGAACGTGGTCTCCGCCCCCTTGTGGACACCGCCGATACCGCCGGTGGCAAAGACGGAAATGCCCGCCAGCCGCGCCGCGATCATGGTGGCTGCAACGGTGGTGGCGCCGGTGCCGCCGGTGGCGATGCAGGCGGGCATGTCGGCGCGGGAGATCTTGGCAACCCCTTTGGCCTGTCCCAGCGCCTGCAGCTGATCGGGTTCAAGCCCCACATGCAGCACGCCCTCAATCACCGCCATGGTGGCGGGCACGGCACCGGCATCGCGGATATCCTGCTCCACCTGCGCTGCGACCTCGACATTTTGCGGATAGGGCATGCCGTGGGTAATGATGGTGCTTTCCAGCGCAACGATGGCCTGTCCTGCGGCCTTGGCGGCCTGGACTTCGGCTGAATACTGAATGTCGATCAAAGCGGGGGTTCTCCTGAAACGTAAGTGGCAGCAGCCTTGAGGGCTGAGGCCAAAGCGGTTTTGCGGTCTTCGCCCCGTGCCTCGGCAACGATATGGGCGGCCATGAATGTATCGCCTGCGCCGGTCACCCGGGCGACGGTAACGCGGGGCGGGTGCAGGGTGATGGCGCCCTCGGCATCAGCGACGGTGGCAGAGGAGCCGCCATCGGTGACCAGCACCCGGGCAGCACCCCGGTCCAGCATCGCCTGCGCGGCGGTTTCGCTGTCGGTGAACTCCGCCTGGCACAGGATGCCGGCCTCTTCCAGGTTCACATAAAGCGTGCCGCGCGTGCGGGTGAGGAACGGGCGCAGCCGTTCCGCCTTGCCGGGCGAGGCAGGCGCCACCCGAAGGTCAGCCCTGGCAAAGGCAGGGCTGGCGACAATGTCGTCCAGCAGCGACAGCGTCAGGTTGCCGTCCAGCGCCACCTGGCCCTCATAAGGCGCAGCCTCGGTGCCGAGCGAACCGTCGGACAGCGGCCGCAGGATCTTGTCGCCCGCGGCCTCCAGCGAATGCGCATCGGCAATGGCGGCAATCAGCCCGTTGGCGCCTTCCACCGCCATGTAGCGGTCGGTGGGCAGATCCTCGGAGCGGTAGATGTGATCGGTGATCAGGCCGAAGTGGCCGCAGGCATGGATCAGTTCGTCGCCTTCGGGATCGCGGCCAACGGCGGTCAGCAGCGCGGGTTTCACGCCAAAGCGCGACAGGGTCATCGCGATGTTCATGGCGACGCCGCCGGGCAGCCGGGTGATGCGCCCGGGCATGTCCGATCCGCGCTGCATTTCACTGGTGCAGCGGCCGATGATGTCCCACAGGACCGACCCGATGCACAGGATGGCGGGTGTCTGAGAGTTTGGGGCTTGTGTCATAGTGACCTATTGCCGCCTTTGGCAGGCCTCTGCAAGCGGCATCACCGGACAGGCACCGCGAATGTCAGCGCCGCCCACAGGCTTTCCCAAACGTAATCCGCGCCCTCCGGGGCAGGGCGCAGAACCACAGCGTCCAGCAGGTAGCTGTGCCCGGGCAAGACGGCAACAGCGGTTTCCCCCTGCGCATCCGTCAGCTGGGTTGTAATGGAAACTGTGCCATCCGGGGCCTTGGCAAATACCTCGACCTGCGCGCCTGCCCGTGGAGCACCCTGATACAGCACCCGGACCGGAAGCCCGCCTGCTGTGTCGTCCGCATAGGGATTGGCCAAGGCCACAATTTCGGTCTCCAGCCCGGTGGCAAGGTCCGAACCGGCACCATCGCCGACCGCCACAAGCGCCTTGGCATAACGGATGTACTGCTCAGTGAAACCCGCATCCGTCAGCCCGCGCGCCTGGTGCCGGGAACGCACGTCACCAAACGCCTTGTGGTCAATGAACGCCTGAAACTCTTCCCAGCTGTCATAGCTGATGGTCTGCGGCTGCGTCTGGTGGATCAGCACCGCCAGCCCGTCCTGCATCACCTCCGCAGAAAAGGCGGGCATATCCCCCATGCGGCCTTCATACGGAGTGGTTGCGCCATCATGTATCACCTCGTAGCGGGCAATCCGATGATCCAGGTAAGGCTGCTCGGCGCCGTTGAACTTCTGGCCATTGCGCAGCTTAGCCACCACCGTTTCCCCGGATTTAACTTGATATTTCTCCGGCTCAATCCAAAACTCGTGGGAGAGAACCGGCGCGGCCCGAAGGGCCAGCCCGGCACAAAGAATTGAGCAGAACAGGCGGTATTGCATGAATGGTTCCTTGGCTGTGAGGCGCGGCGTCACTTGGTTGCAGGGCCTATTTGCGCTGCTGTTCTGCGTGGTTGCAATAGCATCGCCGCCAGCCCGCGCGCATGAGGTCACGCCGGCGATTGCCGATTTCACGGTGAAGGACGGGCAGATCACGCTGAAGCTGCGCCTGAACGTCGAGGCCTTTGTTGCGGGCATCAACCTCGATGGGCTGACGGACACCAACCAGACCGCCCAGGCCGCCGACTATGACGAACTGCGCGCGCTGGGGGGCGATGAACTGGAACCTATGGTGCAGCTGTTCGCCGAGGATTGGCTGGAGACGTTTTCCGTGCAGGCTGGCAGCCCGGTTGCGCTGGTTGTCGCTAGGATCACCATCCCCGAGGTCGGCAACGCCAGCTTGCCGCGGGCGTCCTACCTTGAGCTCACAGGAGAGATCCCGCCCGAAGCCGGAAGCCTGCGCATTACCTGGCCAAAGGGCTCAGGCGGCGTGGTGCTGCGGCAGAACGGAGTCGAAGAACCCTATACCGGCTACCTGCAGGGCGGTGAGACGTCCCCTCCGATCCCGCTGCAGGGCGGCGCAGCCAAGACCCCTGTTGAGGCCTTCATGGAGTACATTCCCGTCGGCTTCACTCACATTCTGCCCAAGGGGCTGGATCACATCCTGTTTGTGCTGGGGCTGTTCTTCCTCAGCCCGCGGGTGAAGCCGCTGCTGCTGCAGGTGAGCCTGTTCACTGTGGCCCATACCATCACCCTGGCGCTGGGCGCGCTGGGCATGGTCAAGGTGGACCCCGCCATCGTTGAGCCGCTGATTGCCCTGTCGATCGTGTTCGTCGCGGTCGAGAACATCTTTGCCCGCAAGCTGCACACCTGGCGCAGCTTTGTGATCTTCGGCTTCGGGCTCTTGCACGGGCTGGGCTTTGCCTCCGTGCTGGGGGAGTTCGGCCTGCCTGCCAGCCAGTTCCTGCCTGCGCTGATCGGCTTCAACGTGGGGGTGGAACTGGGTCAGCTGGTGGTGATTGCCGCCGCCTACCTTGGCGTGCGCCTGTGGTTCGGACGGCATCCGAAATACCGCGGCCGGGTGGCGATCCCGGCCTCTGTCACCATCGCAATGATCGGCGGTTACTGGTTTGTGGAGCGGGTGTTCTTGTGAGTGCGTAACGCCTCAGCCCATCGCCCGCATCAGCACCTTCATCGCCGCCAGCGGGTCTTCCGCGTGCCAAATCTCATCGCCGATGCCAAAGAAGTCGGTAAAGGGCGCAATGCCGCGCACCAGATCCTCAGTCAGGCCGCCTTCGGCCACGACTGGCACCTCGATCATCTGCGACCACCACTGGAACAGGTCGGCCTCCGCCTGTGCACCGTCACCCAGACCGGAGGTGCCCACCGGGCCAAAGCTCACGTAATCCGCGCCCGCCTCACCGGCCACCATGCCGTCATGCTGCGAGGCGCCACAGAAACAGCCGACAATCGCATCCGGCCCCAGCGCCTTGCGCGCGGTGCGGATGGATTTTGACGCATCGGTCAGATGCACGCCGTCCAGGCCCAACCGCTCCGCCAGGATCTGATGGTCAGAGATCACCAGCGCCACGTCGCGCGCCATGGTCACCTCGCGCAGCGCATCGCCTGCGCGGCTCAGGGTGTCCTGATCGCGGCTCGCCAGGTCCAGGCGCACACAAGCCACGTCCACCTCATCCAGCACCCGTGCCAGCTGGCCGGGAAATTTGCCCAGCTCGAAACTCGGCGGGGAGATCAGGTAGATCTGCGGCTGCTCCGGTGCGTCAGAGGGGCTTCCCATGGCGGTGCTCCATTGTTCAGGCGGTTTGACGGTGTTTAGCCGATTTCCGGCCGGACGCAAGGATTTGCGGCGGTGAAGCCCCGGTATTTGCAGCCCAAAGCCGCGCTGGACCTTGCCCCGCCGCCGCGCGGGCAGTACAGCAGGGCCGATTTTGCCGGAGAACACGATGCCCACCGATACGCCCCAGCCCGCCTTTGTCCTTGTCCGCCCGCAGATGGGCGAGAATATCGGTGCCGCGGCGCGGGCGATGTGGAACTTCGGGCTCGACCGGATGCGCATCGTGGCGCCGCGCGACGGCTGGCCCAACCCCAAGGCGGTGGCGATGTCTTCTGGCGCCGGGCGGCTGCTGGATGAGGCGCAGCTGTGCGCCGACGTGCCGGAGGCGCTGGGCGACTGCACCTATGTCTTTGCCACCACCGCCCGCCAGCGCGGCCTGACCAAGCCGGTTTACAGTCCCGAACGCGCCATGCAGATCGCGGCTGAGAAGATCGCGGCAGGCGAGAAGGTCGCGGTGATGTTCGGCCCCGAACGTGCAGGCCTTGAGAATGAGGACATTGCCAAGGCCAATGCCATCATTTCGGTGCCGGTGAACCCGCTTTATGCCTCGCTGAACCTGGGCCAGTGCGTGCTGCTGACCGGATACGAATGGATGCGCCAGTCCAGCGACGTGCTGCATGAGACCACCGATCTGGGCCGCAAGGGCGAATGGGCCACTGGTGTCGAGGTCGAGAAGCTGGTGGAGCACTACGAGGACCGGCTGGACGAAGCAGGCTTCTTCTTTCCGCCGGAAAAGGCCGAAGGCATGAAGACCAACCTGCGCAACCTGTGGAGCCGGATGCGGATGACCCGCTCCGACGTGCAGATGCTGCACGGCATCATGCGCCAGATGGTCCGCTGGAAAGAGCGCGGCGGCGAGTAAGCCGCTCTGGACCTTTAGATTACCCGCCCCTAGCTTGGCACCACAGACAAAGAGGCAAGCATGAGCAAGCGCAGCATTTTCGAAGAGGTTGAGGGCGAGAAGAAAGACGCGCCCGCGGTGCAGCCGGGACTGATCGACCGCGGCCGCGGCGGAGCCCGCAAGGCGATCCGCGCCTGGCTGATGGTGCTGTTTGCGCTGGTCGTCGCTATGATCGTGGTGGGCGGGCTGACGCGCCTCACGGATTCCGGCCTGTCGATCACCGAATGGCGCCCCGTGACCGGGGCCATCCCGCCGATGTCCGAGGCGGAGTGGCAGGCCGAGTTCGACAAGTACAAGGAAATCGACCAGTGGCGCATCCAGAACCAGTGGATGGAGCTGTCTGATTTCAAATCGATCTACTGGTGGGAATGGGGCCACCGCCAGCTGGGCCGTTTCATCGGCGTGGTCTGGGCGCTTGGGTTCCTGGGCTTTCTGGCCGCACGCAAAATCCCGGCCGGCTGGGCTGGCAGGCTGCTGCTGCCCGGTGTTCTGGGCGGGGTGCAGGGCGCCATTGGCTGGTGGATGGTGGCCTCTGGCGTGACCCAGGGCGAGGGGATGACCGCGGTTGCCTCCTACCGCCTTGCCGTGCATCTGGGGCTGGCGTTTGTGATCCTCGGATTTATCGCCTGGTATGTGCTGATGCTGGGCCGCGAGGAACGCGAGCTGATGCAGGCGCGCCGTGCCAAGGAGGCGAAGCTGGTCAGCCTGTCCACCGGCCTGATGCATTTCGCCTTCCTGCAGATCCTGCTGGGCGCGCTGGTGGCGGGCATTGACGCGGGCCGCTCCTATACTGACTGGCCGCTGATGGGCGGGCAGGTGATCCCGCCAAACCCCTTCATGATTGAGCCGGTCTGGAAGAACTTCTTTGAAAACCCCGGGTTGGTGCAATTCATCCACCGGGTTGCGGGTTATCTGCTGTTTGCCTTTGGCGCGGTGGCCTGGCTGCGCGGGCGCGGCTCTGCTCATGCACGCACCCGCTTTGCGTTCAACGCTGTCTTTGCAGCGCTCTCCGTGCAGGTGCTGCTGGGGATCATCACCGTGATCTACGCCGCGCCGCTGCACGCCGCGATCACTCACCAGCTGGTGGCAATTGGTGTCTGGGCACTGATCCTGCGCGCCCGCTTCCTGTCTGCCTATCCCATTGCAACCTCGATCAAGGATCACTGACCTATGAGCGCATTTGACGAACTGATGGCCTTCCAGCGCGAAACCCAGGCGCTGGGGCAGATTGCGGGCCGTCTGGGCTGGGATCAGGAAACCATGATGCCGCGCGGGGCTGCACCGCAACGGGGCGAGGAAATGGCCGCGATGGAGGCGGTGCTGCACGCCCGCCGCAGCGACCCGCGGGTGGCGGAGTGGCTGGAACAGGCGGTGGCCCCGAATGAGGTGGGTGAAGCCCAGCTGCGCGAGATCCGCCGCAGCTATGAGCGTACCGTCAAGGTGCCCGCCGATCTGGCCAAGAAGATCGCTCAGGTCACGTCTGTCGCGCAGGGGCAGTGGGCTGCGGCGCGGGCGGATGAGGATGTGGCGGCCTTTGTGCCGGTGCTGGAGGAAGTTGTCGCACTGAAACGCGAGGAAGGCCTGGCGCTGGCCGCGGGCGGTGACGTCTATGACGCCATGGTCGAGGACTATGAGCACGGCATGACCGGGGCCGCGATCGCGGAAATCTTTGATGCCATGCGCCCCGGACTGGTGGAGCTGCGCGCCAAGGTGCTGGAGAAACCCGCGCCGACGGGGTTGACCGGCAGTTTCGATGAAGCCGCGCAGATGAAGCTGACCCGCAAACTGGCCAAGCAGTTCGGTTATGACATGTCCCATGGCCGGGTCGACAAGGCGGTGCATCCGTTCTGCTCCGGCGCGGGGCTGGACGTGCGGATCACTACGCGGACCAGCGAAACCGACCCGTTCAACTGCTTCTACTCGACCATCCATGAAGTCGGCCACGCGGCCTATGAGCAGAACATCAGCCGAGACTACCTGCTGACGCCGCTGGGCAGCGGCGTGTCGATGGGGGTGCATGAAAGCCAGAGCCGGATCTATGAGAACCAGATCGGCCGCAGCCGCGCCTTTACCGGCTGGCTGCTTGAGGAGATGAAAGACGCCTTTGGCGACTTTGGTGTTGCGGATGCGGATGCCTTCTATGCGGCCGTCAATGCGGTGCATAAGGGCTATATCCGGACAGAAGCGGATGAGCTGCAATACAACCTCCATATCATGATGCGGTTCGGCCTGGAGCGCGCGCTGATGAGCGGCGATCTGGCAGTGAAGGATCTGGAAGCGGCCTGGAACGACCGGTTCGAGGCGGATTTCGGCTATGCCGTGGACAAGCCGTCCAACGGCTGTTTGCAGGATGTGCACTGGTCGGTGGGCCTGTTCGGCTATTTCCCGACCTACACGCTGGGCAATGTCTATGCCGGGTGCCTCTATCAGGCGCTGCGCCGGGATGTGCCGGGGCTGGATGCAGAACTGGCTGTGGGCAACACAGAAGGCGCTACCGCCTGGCTGAAGGAAAACCTGCAGCAGCATGGCGGGTTGCGCAGCCCGCGTGAGACCATCAGGCACGCCTCCGGCATGGAGCCGGGCCACGCGCCGCTGCTGGCCTATCTCGAAGAGAAGTTCAGCCTGCTTTACGATCTCTGAGTCGGCAGTGCATCACGGCTAAGGCCCTCTGGCGGCAGCGGAAAACCCGCTGCCCCGGAAATGCCGCATTTTAACAGTATTCTCTTAATCCTTGGGGGTGTGAGTAAGAGAGTAATGTGATGCATACAGCCGTCGCCTACCTGATCTTTGCCAGTTATGTGCTGGGAACCACCCTGGTCTGAGGCATCTGCCCGTCAGATCAGAGCCATCCGCTCCGCCCGTTCCGGATCCGGGAAGGGCCGGTAGAGGCCGATGTCCGCGGCGGCGATCAGCGCCCTGACGTGGGAGTAGAGTTTCTCCACTTCCTCGTCATGTTCGCCCAGCACCCGGAACGCCTGATCCAGCTGGGTCATGTCCCTGAATTCGATTTCCAGCAGGAAGTCGCGGCAGGTGTCGCTGGCCATGTCCAGTTTGCGGCGCAGCAGCCGCCAGCTTTGGATCACGCCGCGTTCGTGCAGATAGCCCATCCATTGATCGACCGCGCTGGCAAAGGTGAGCGCCTTGGCCTCGTGATGCAGGTCGATGGAGCAGTGGTACAAGTTCATTGGGGTATTCCCTTCATGAGAAATCAGAACTTGCCGTAACACTACCTAAGATCCGTTAGGGGGCCGTTAACGAAGCGAACGCCGCCCCGGCAACGGGACGGCGTTCAATGTTTTCAATGGGTTGGTGTGCGAGGGGGCTTATTCTTCGCCGCCGTCCTCTTCCTCGCCGTTCTCGGCAATCCAGGCGACGGAGACCACTTCTTCACCCTTTCCGGTGTTGAACACCCGCACCCCGCCGGCAGAACGCGAGCGGAAGGAGATGCCATCGACCGGAACCCGGATCGACTGCCCCTTGGAGGTGGCCAGCATGATCTGGTCGTCCATTTCCACCGGGAAGGAGGCCACGATCTCGCCGCCGCGCATCGCCTTGTCCATCGCTGTGACGCCCATGCCGCCGCGGCCGCGCACAGGGTAGTCGTGCGAGGACGACAATTTGCCAGAGCCGCCGGTGGTGATGGTCAGGATCAGGTTCTCGGCTGCCGACATCTCTGCATAGAGCTCGGTCGAGAAGTTCGGATCCTCGGGCGCGTCCTCATCCGAAGCATCGGCGTCGTCGGTCAGACCGGCCATGGCACGGCGCATCTTGAGGTAAGCGGTCCGTTGCTCCGGGGTGTATTTGGAGTGGCGGATCACCGACATCGAGACCACATCGTCCTCACCGGTCAGCTTGATGCCGCGGACACCAGTGGATTCGCGCGAGTTGAACACGCGCACATCGGTGGAGCGGAAGCGGATGGCGCGGCCCGAATTGGTGAACAGCATCACGTCGTCGTCTTCGGAGCAGATGCGCACGTTCACCAGTTTTACGGAGCCGTCCTCCGGCAGCTTCATCGCGATCTTGCCGTTGCGGCGGACGTTGGTGAAGTCCGACAGACGGTTACGGCGCACGTCGCCGCCGGAGGTCGCAAAGACCACCTGCAGGTTTTCCCATTCCTCATCCGGCACATCGACCGGCATGATGGCAGCGATGGAAACCCCGGTCGGGATCGGCAGGATGTTGACGATTGCCTTGCCCTTGGACGTGCGGCCGCCCTGCGGCAGGCGCCAGGTCTTGAGCTTGTAGACCATGCCGTCGGTGGTGAAGAACAGAAGCTGGGTGTGGGTATTGGCCACGAAGAGGGTGGTGATCACATCCTCTTCCTTGGTCTGCATGCCCGAGACACCTTTGCCGCCGCGTTTCTGGGCGCGGAAGTCGGCCAGCGGCGTGCGCTTGATGTAGCCGCCGGAGGTCACGGTCACGACCATGTCCTCGCGCTCGATCAGGTCCTCGTCCTCCATGTCGCCGGACCAGTCGACGATCTCGGTGCGGCGCGGCACGGCGAAGTTGTTGCGCACTTCGCGCAACTCATCGCCGATGATGCCCATGATGCGCTCGCGCGAGGACAGAATCTCAAGGTATTCCTTGATCTTGCGGGCCAGTTCTTCCAGCTCGTCGGTGACCTCCTTGACGCCGATCTGGGTCAGGCGCTGCAGGCGCAGCTCCAGAATGGCACGGGCCTGAGTTTCAGACAGGTTATAGGTCCCGTCGTCGTTCATGGTGTGGGTCGGGTCGTCGATCAGGCGGATGTAGTCCGCGATGTCGGCGGCCGGCCAGCGGCGGGTCATCAGCTTTTCACGCGCCTCAGCCGCGTCGGCGGAGGAGCGGATGGTGGCGACGATTTCATCGACGTTGGAGACGGCAACCGCGAGTCCGCAGAGGATGTGGCTGCGTTCGCGGGCCTTGCGCAGCTCATAAGCTGTGCGGCGGGCGACCACGTCCTCGCGGAAGTCGATGAAGGAGGTCAGGAACCGGCGCAACGTCAGTTGCTCGGGACGGCCGCCGTTTAGCGCCAGCATGTTGCAGCCAAAAGAGGTTTGCATCGGGGTGAAGCGGAACAGCTGGTTCAGCACCACCTCAGGCGTTGCGTCGCGTTTCAGTTCAACGACAACCCGGACGCCGTTGCGGTCGGATTCATCCTGCACATGGGCGACGCCCTCAATCTTTTTCTCGCGGACCTGCTCGGCGATCTTTTCGATCATCGCGGCTTTATTCACCTGATAGGGAATCTCATCCACGACAATGGCATAGCGGTCCTTGCGGATCTCCTCGACGCGGGTTTTCGAGCGGATGATCACACTGCCGCGGCCCTCCAGATAGGCCTTGCGGGCGCCGGAGCGGCCCAGCATCACGCCGCCGGTCGGGAAGTCGGGGCCAGGGATGTAGTCGATCAGCTGTTCGCTGGTCAGATCCGGGTCCTCGATCAGCGCAAGCGTTGCATCGACGACTTCGCCCAGGTTGTGCGGCGGGATATTGGTGGCCATGCCGACCGCGATGCCGCCGGCGCCGTTGACCAGCATGTTCGGGAAGCGGGCCGGGAGCACGGTCGGCTCGCGGTCCTTGCCGTCGTAGTTGTCCTGGAAATCGACGGTCTCTTTCTCGATATCTGCCAGGATCGCCGCGGCGGGCTTGTCCATGCGGACCTCGGTGTAACGCATGGCGGCCGGGTTGTCGCCGTCCATCGAGCCGAAGTTGCCCTGACCGTCCAGAAGCGGCAGCGACATCGAGAAGTCCTGCGCCATCCGCACCAGCGCGTCATAGATCGCGCTGTCGCCGTGCGGGTGGTATTTACCCATTACGTCGCCGACCGGGCGGGCCGACTTGCGGTAGGCCTTGTCATGGGTGTTGCCGGATTCGTGCATTGCATAGAGAATGCGGCGGTGAACCGGTTTCAGACCGTCCCGCAGGTCCGGAATTGCACGGCTGACGATGACCGACATCGCATAGTCGAGATACGAGTTGCGCATCTCGGCTTCGATGGAAACGGTCGGCCCGTCATAGGCCGGGCGTTCCGGCAGGTTTTCGTCCATGTTTTCAGGAGTTTCCGGCGTATCGCTCACGTTGGCTGCCCGCTCTTTCTTCTGGGTCTATATATTGTGTTCGCACCCTATCAGAGACCGTATATGGGGCGCAAGCACACAGCCCCCGAAAGCCGGAATCTGGCCGTTCACGCATCGGTAACGCACTGTTTTTGAGGAAATTAACCAATTGCACCCTAGCATCAATCAGAGGGGGTAAGAATTGGAGGCTAGAGATGGAGACCAGCGAGACCGAGCTGATGCTCAAGGGATACGGGCTGACCACGGCAGAATTCACCTACCACATGCCGGATCATATCCATGTATTGAACACTTTTGTCTGGCAGGAATACGACCTTGCGCCGGACCACCCGCGGCTGTTTGAGTTCATCGAATTCTGGCATCGCGAGATTGAGGGGCCGCTGCATTCGGTGCGGTTCAATCACCGCAAGATGATCGGCCCCGGCGAATGGCGCAATGTGGTCGGAGAGTTCCAGATCCACTGACCAGACCCACTGACTAAATCCATTGTGTCGGATCAGCGCCAGGCATAGACCGCGCAGCCGGTGGAGCCGCTGGAGGTGAAACTGCGCCCGTCCGCCGCCAGGCGGCCGCGCCAGGTGACGGTGATGCCGGGAAAGTAGTCCGTGCCGCTGATCTGCTGGCCGTTCAGGTAGACTTCTGTGTTGGCGTTCTGGCCCAGTGAATCGCTAAGCCGCCCGTGGTATTTGTTGCCGTCTGCATGGGTGTAATGGACGTTCCCCGTGACCTTGACCACCAAGGCGCAGGTGGCCTTGAACTTCCAGGTGCCCGCCAGCGGCGCAGCGGCTTTTGTTGGAGAAGGTGCCGGGGCGGAGGCAGTTCTGGGCGCAGATTTACAGATTTCCCCCGACTTTTGGCGCAGTTCCTCCAGTGCGTGGGCGGTGCCCAGATCATCGGCGCCGAGGGTGCTGTCCGACGCTGCCAGATAGGCAGCAAAGGCGCTGCGGGTGCGCGGGCCGGCAATTCCGTCCGGGCGGCCGGCCTGGCAGCCGATTTCGTTCAGCGCCGCCTGTGTGTCCCGCATCACCGCCTTGGAGTCCGGGATGACCGGAACGTCAGGGGTTCCGGGCGTTTCCCGGGCAGGTGGCTCCGCCTGCGCCTGTTCAGTTTCCAGTCCCTGCCTTAGCTGCAAGGCAACTGTGTAGGTGTATTCGTCCTCGCGGCCTGTGTAGCGTTCCAGAAAGCTATCGAGGGCCTGCGGGGTTCCTATCGAACGGGCGACCTCAAAATCCGTTTGCATTGTACTTGCAGGCAAGGGCGCAGGTTCAGCGGGCAGGGCGGCCTGGGTGAAATAGAATTCCCCCAGCATTTCATCATAATAAGCAGGCACCTGGCGGTGCTGGACGGTCAGCGCCAAGTCACGCACCTCGCGCCGGAGGCCCGCAACCAGCGTGCGCAGCTCAAGCCCCGGTTCGGACAACAGCGGCAGCAGCGCGCGGGTGAAGACGGAGTTTTCCGCCGTGTCGTCTTCGTTCAGACGGTCCAGTGCCAGCTGGCCGGCCCCGGCGGAGAAGATCACGAACGTGCCTTGCGGGGCCGCAATCCGGCCAAGGCCTCGGGTGGTGCCGATGCTGCGGCCCTCGACCAGTTTGAACGGGTTGTTGCGGCAGGCGTCGATGACCACCACGGCAGAGCGCGCGCCGGTTTTGCGGACGCGGTCCAAGAGGTCGGACAGGGCGATGGATTCGGATTTCACAAAATCGCTGCCGCCCGCGCTGGGGGCGGCGATGTCAGTGGGCAGCAGGTAATTCTCGCCGTCGATTTCCACCCCGTGGCCGGCAAAGAAGACAAAGGCCGCATCACCGGGTTCCAGCCGGGCGGTGAACTCAGAAATCTTCTTGTTCAGCCCGCGTCGGTCCTGGTCCAGCGCTGTGGTGACGGTGAAGCCCAGCTCATTCAGTTTTGTGCCAATGGACTGCGCGTCTGCGCGGGCCTTGGCCAGAACGGGAACGTCGGAATAGCTGTTATTGCCAATGACCAGGGCCATCCGGTTCTGCGCGGCTGCGGCGATGGGCAGGAGACAAAGAAACAGAACACTGAGGAAACGCATGACACAACACCCGGCAGACAATATGGCACCATGGTGCCATCCCGCCGTGCACAGGTCAAAGCGTCTTGAGCGCTCAGGCCGAACAGCTGGCGCCGCCGAGGACGCAGAATTTTGCGCAATGGGGGTGGTTCAGCTGCACAGGGCGTTCAGCCTCCGCCAGGGTCGCGCCCATTTCGAACTCAGGGGAATACGGCAGCAGGGTACAGGCCAGAACGGCGGGAGTATCCGCGCCTTTGCGCTTCACGACCATGCGGGAGGAGGCGCACATCACGCTGTCGGGCGATTTGTTCAGGATGCCCCAGCAAGCGGTTGTGATTTCAGGGACTTCGACAGTTTCGTCCATTTCGGGGAACAGCACGGTCTGGCCGGGGTTCTGCGCGTCGATGGCAAAGCCGTATTCGGCAAACAGCGCGGCGTACCCCACGCGGGCCTCGGCATCTGTCTCGCCCCAGACGGTGCGGCCTGCGACGGCCATGCGGAAGCCGTTGTCACGCAGCCATTCCATGCCTTCGATGGTCTTGGCAAAGCTGCCCGCACCGCGTTCTTTGTCGTGCAGTTCGGCGCTGTGGTGGTCGACCGAGATCCGCAGGGTCAGCTTGTCCCCGAAGTCTTCCAGCAGGGCCAGTAAGCCCGCCTTGACCGTCTTGCGCATCATCGGGCGCATGGCGTTGGTGAGGATCAGCACCTCGAACCCGCGCTCCAGCGCGGCGCGGGCCATTGGGATCATGTCCGGGTTCATGAAGGGCTCGCCACCGGTGAAGCCGATTTCCCGGATCGGCCAGTTGCGGTCCGCGATCTGCTCCAGGTAGTCCTGCACTTCCGCTGCAGTCAGATAGACCAGCGCATCATTGCTGGGGGAGCTGAGAATATAGCAGTTGCTGCATTCGATGTTGCACAGAGTGCCGGTATTGAACCAAAGGGTCTCCGGATGGCTGAGCGGCACAGAGGCGCGCTGCTGACCGTCTGCCGTCACAAAGGCGTCTTGGAACTTGCCTAGGTTGGCGGCAGATTTTTGCAGGTCTTTCATGCGGATGTCCTTCGGGGCAGTTCCTTTCGCGGCAAGCTACCTTATACTGGGAACGAATTGAAAGCAGCCGGGCAGGCACATGACAGGGATGTGAGCGGCAGTGTGCCGCGCCTGCACCGGCCGAGACAGGATGAACAAGAATGGTTTCGCGTGTGATACCGGTCGATCCGTTTGACCTGGTGATTTTTGGCGGCACTGGCGATCTGGCGCAGCGCAAGATCCTGCCCGCGCTGTTCCGCCGCCATTGCGCCGGCCAGCTGACCGGGGATGAGCGTATTATAGGCGCTGCGCGCACCAGCCTGACCAGTGACGAATACCGGACAGTCGTGGCGGAAGCCCTGCGCACGCATGCGGGACCCAAGGCCTGCGGCGGCGGTGCGCTGGAGGCGTTTTTGGAGCGTGTGAGCTATGTGGCGCTGGACGCGTTGGGCGAGGAGGGCTGGCAGGAGCTGAGCCAGCAGCTGCGCCCGCCGGAGAGCGTCTCGATCCGAATGTTTTATTTTTCGGTCGGCCCCGGTCTGTTCGGGCCGTTGGCCGAGCGCCTGCACCGGCACGGGCTGGCCAATGCGGACACGCGGATCGTGGTGGAGAAACCCTTTGGCCGCGATCTGGAGACTGCGCGGGAATTGAACCGCACCCTGGCCAGCCACTTTGACGAAGGCCAGATCTACCGGATTGACCATTACCTGGGCAAAGAAACGGTGCAGAACCTGATGGCGGTCCGGTTCGGCAATATGCTGTTTGAGCCATTGTGGAACAGCCAGTATGTCGATCACATCCAGATCACCGTGGCGGAAACCGTCGGGGTGGAAGGGCGCGAGGAGTATTACGAGCGCGCGGGTGCCATGCGCGACATGATGCAGAACCACCTGATGCAGCTCTTGTGCCTCATTGCGATGGAGCCGCCGGCGAAATTCGACCCGGACGCGGTGCGCGATGAGAAGCTGAAGGTGATCCGGGCGCTGGACCCGGTGGAGCCGCATCACATCGTGCGCGGCCAGTATCAGGCCAATCTGGACCCGGAGGCGCCGCACCCGTCTTACCGCGGGCTGGTTGGCAACCCGCGCAGCACCACGGAGAGCTATGTTGCGCTGAAGGCGCATATCAGCAATTGGCGATGGGCGGGCACGCCGTTCTACCTGCGCACGGGCAAGCGTTTGGTGAACCGGTCCTCCGTCATCAACGTGATGTTCAAGGACGCGCCGCATTCGATTTTCGGGGCCGAGGCCGGGCGGCACGCCAACCATCTGAAGATCCGCCTGCAGCCCAATGAAGGCATTACGCTGAGCGTGACCATCAAGGAACCGGGGCAGGGCGGGATGCGGCTGATAGACGTGCCCTTGGACATGAGCTTTGCCGAGGCGCTGGGGCCGGAGGGCGGTGATCCGCCGGATGCCTACGAGCGTTTGATTATGGATGTTGTGCGCGGCAACCAGACGTTGTTTATGAGGGGGGACGAGGTAGAAGCCGCATGGGCCTGGACCGATCCGGTAATTGAGGGCTGGAAATCCCGCGGCGATGTGCCTAAACCCTACGTTAGCGGTACCACCGGTCCGGAGGATGCCAATTTGCTGATGCGCCGCGACGGGCGTGAATGGAGGGGGATCAACCCATGAAATTCAACGAATACCCTGATCAAGACATGCTGGCGATCGAAGTTGCGAATGAAATCGCTGGGGATCTGAAGACCCATCTGCTGCATCATGATGCAGCGTCCTTTGCGGTTGCGGGCGGCACCTCGCCAGGGCTTATCTTTGATGATCTCTGTGCTGCAGACATCGAATGGGACCGGGTGCATGTCCTGGCGACGGATGAGCGCTGGGTGCCGCAGGAGCATGCCCGCTCCAACGCGGCGATGATCCGCAAGCGGCTGCTGCAGAACCGGGCCTCGGGGGCACAGTTCCTGCCGTTTCATGTGCCGGAGCGGGAACCGGAGGAGGTGCTGGCGGAGCTTGAAAGCCGGGTGGTTCCGGAGCTGCCGCTGTCGGTGCTGCTGCTGGGCATGGGTGAGGACATGCACACGGCCTCGCTGTTCCCAGGTGCGGCCGGAATTGAAGAGGCATTGGCGGCTGACGCGCCGCCGCTGGCGGTGATGCGGCCAGACAGCCAGCCCGAAGCGAGGATCAGCCTGACCGCGCGGGTGCTGGACGGAGCGATTGCCAAGCATCTGGTGATCTTCGGAGATGCCAAGCGCAAGGCATTGGAAAAGGCAATGACGCTGCCGCCGGAAGAGGCGCCAATTCAGGCAGTTTTGTCCGAGACGTCCGTCCATTGGGCGCCTTGAACTCAGGAAAGGTAGAAATGTTCACTGCATTGAAGACGCTGCATTCCGAAGTTTGCGGCGAAGACATTGTTGATCTGTTTAAGAAAAACCCGGACCGGGCCGAAGATTTCAGCGTGCGGTTTGAAACCCTGCTGTTTGACTATTCGAAAACCCGGATTTCTGCCAAAGTCCGCACCGCTCTGACGGGCCTGTGCGAAGACCGGAAAGTTGCCGCCAAGCGCGAAGCGATGTTCGAGGGCGGACAAATCAACGAAACCGAACAGCGGGCCGTGTTGCACACGGCGTTGCGCGATCCCGACGGACCGGAGCTGCTGGTCGATGGCGCGGATATCCGCGGACCTTTGCGCAAGACGCTGGAGCGGATGGAGAAATTGGCCGCCGATGTCCGCTCTGGCGTTATGCAGGGGCCGGGCGGCACGTTTACCGACGTGGTCAACATCGGCATTGGCGGTTCGGACCTGGGGCCGGTCATGGCGACGCTGGCGCTGGCACCCTATCATGACGGGCCGCGCTGCCATTTTGTGTCCAACGTGGATGGCGCGCATATTCACGACATCCTGCAACGGCTTGATCCCCAAACAACGTTGGTGATCGTTGCTTCCAAGACCTTCACCACCATTGAAACCATGACCAATGCGGCGACGGCGCGGCGCTGGGTTGAGGCGGGCGGCGGCGATCCTGCTCAGCAGTTCCTGGCCCTGTCGACCTCTGAGGAGGAAACAGCCGCCTTTGGCATTCCGCGCAAGCATGTGTTCGGCTTTGAGGATTGGGTCGGTGGGCGCTATTCGGTCTGGGGGCCGATCGGACTGAGCCTGATGCTGGCTGTCGGGCCGGAGAATTTCCGCGCCTTTCTGGCCGGCGCCAAGGCGATGGATGACCATTTCCGCAGCGCGCCCTGGCAGCAGAACATGCCGGTAATGCTGGCGTTGACCGGGATCTGGCACCGGCAGGTCTGCGGCCATCCGACCCGCGCGGTGCTGCCCTATGACCAGCGGCTTCGGCGGCTGCCGGCCTATCTGCAGCAATTGGAGATGGAGTCAAACGGCAAGATGGTGGCGATGGATGGTACGGTGCTGCCATATCCCTCCGGCCCGGTGGTCTGGGGGGAACCCGGCACCAACGGCCAGCACGCGTTTTATCAGCTGCTGCATCAGGGCACGTCGGTCATTCCTGCCGAGTTTCTGGTGGCGGCCCAGGGGCATGAGCCGGATCTGGCGCATCACCACAAGCTGTTGGTGGCGAACTGCCTGGCCCAGTCTGAGGCGCTGATGCGCGGCCGCAGTCTGGCGGAAGCCTGCGCACTGATGCGGGCCAAAGGCTATGAGGGTGCTGAGCTGGAACGTCAGGCGCAACACCGGGTGTTCCCGGGCAACCGGCCCTCGACAACGCTGGTCTACCCGAAACTGACCCCGTATGTGCTGGGCCAGATCATTGCCCTTTATGAACACCGGGTGTTTGTCGAGGGGGTGATCCTGGGGATCAACTCCTTTGACCAATGGGGGGTGGAGCTGGGCAAGGAACTGGCCAACACGCTGGCTCCGCTGCTGGCGGGGGAGAAGAGCGCAGACGGCAAAGACGGCTCAACCCGCGCTTTGCTGGATTATGTGCGCGGCGCCGGTGGCTAACGTTCACAGTATACCCGCGGGGCGGAAACGCCCCGCGGCAATGATCAGGGCAGCGTTACGCTGCTGGTGATCGTGTTGACGAAGTTACCGCTTGCCGGATCGGTGAGCGAAGAAAACTTGCCGCCGCCCTCAGCTGCCGCCCAGGGCCCGGTTCCGCCGCTCAGTTTCCAGCTGCCGGTGAGGGCGCCGGAGGCATCCATGCCTTCGGCATGCCAATGCAGCACCACCTTGTCGCCGGCCTTGTCGGTGAAGGCGCAGATGCCGCCGCCGGTGACACCGGATGGTGCGGCCTCAACCGCGCCAAAGCACGGCCCGGCGGCGCCGTTCATCGGATGACCAGGGTCTTCCATTTCAACGTTTTCATAGGAACTGCTGGTTTGGATCACCATGTGGCCGTCGGCAATTTCGGTGGGTGTGTTGCTGGCGATGCCTGTTCCGGTGCCGCCCTGTTCCCAGGTTGTGCCCGCACCTGCGGTTCCGGCGCTGAATGCACACAGAAGTGCGGCGGCGAAATAGTGACGTGTCATACTGGTACCCTCCCAAACTGGCCGCCCTTAACAAGCGGGCGTGCCGGGGCAGTTTAGCACAAACAGGCAGCAGGTGCTTGACCTTGGCGGTCAAAGGGCTGCGCCGTGAGAGCGTTCGGCAAGTATTTGAAAATATGGAAGGCTGGAGCGGGTAGCGGGAATCGAACCCGCGCCTTAAGCTTGGGAAGCTCGCATGATACCATTTCACCATACCCGCTCGTGAGGGCAGGATTATGCTGCGGCGCCGGTAAGGTCAAGGGCGCCGCAGCGGAATTTTCAGCCGGGCAGGATCAGCCGCGGCGGCGTCTGCGGCGCCCGCCTGCGCCGTCGCCGTCACCGCCGCCGGTGTTGAAATTCACCTGCGGCAGGGTCACCACGGTTTCCAGGATCGGGAAGGGTTCCGCCGAATTCGGGATTGCCGAGGCGTTTACGAAATGCTCCTGGAAGCGGGGTTCGACGGCGGTCTCGATCTTCTCGATCCGGCGCACGGTTTCTTCAATCTCGCCGCGCGCTTCGGTGTTCAGAAGCGCAATACGGGCGCCGGTGCCTGCGGCGTTGCCGGCCGAGGTGACTTTGTCCAGCACGCAGTCGGGTATCATGCCCAGCACCATCGCGTGTTTCGCTGAGATATGCGCGCCAAAGGCGCCGGCCAGCACCACGCGGTCGACGTTTTGAACGCCGAACTTGTCCATCAAGAGGCGCGCGCCGGAGTAGAGCGCCGCCTTGGCCATCTGGATCGCGCGGATGTCCGGGTTGGTGACGGTGATGGTTGGACCGCCCTCGGCGGAGCCGTCCCACAGCATGTAGGCATTGGTGCGCCCGTCCGCGATGCAGCGGGCGGAGCCGGTCTGCTCTGCCGAGCCGATCAGGCCCGAAGCATCCAGAACACCCGCCAGGCGCATCTCGGCAATCGCCTCAATGATGCCGGAGCCGCAGATTCCGGTGATACCGGTGGTGGCGATGGATTCCGAGAAGCCGTCCTCATCCGACCAGACGTCAGAGCCGATCACCCGGAAGCGCGGTTCCTTGGTCTCCGGGTTGATCTCAACGCGTTCGATGGCGCCGGGGGCGGCGCGTTGGCCGCTGGAGATCTGCGCGCCCTCAAAGGCCGGGCCGGTGGGGGAGGAGCAGGCAAGAACCTTTTCCTTGTTGCCCAGCAGGATCTCTGCGTTGGTGCCGACGTCCACGACCAGCACCAGGTCTTCGGATTTGTCGGGTGCTTCCGACAGCGCCACCGCAGCAGCATCGGCGCCGACGTGGCCGGCAATGCACGGCAGCAGGTAGACGCGGGCGGCGGGGTGGATGTTCAGGTCCAGTTCCACAGCGCGCAGCGCCAGCGCATTGGAGGTCGCCAGCGCAAAGGGCGCCTGGCCCAGCTCGAACGGGTCAATCCCTAGGAACAGGTGGTGCATCACCGGGTTGCAGACAAAGACCGCATCCACGATCAGCGCTTTGTCGATCTCTGCCTCAGCCGCGATCTGAGTGAACAGCGCGTTCATGCCCTCGCGCACCGCGCGGGTCATTTCCTGGTCGCCGCCCTTGTTCATCATCGAATAGGAGACCCGGCTCATCAGGTCTTCGCCAAAACGGATCTGCGGGTTCATGATGCCGGAGGAGGCCACGACCTCGCCGGTCTGAAGGTCGCAGAGGTGCGCGGCGATGGTGGTGGAGCCAAGGTCGACCGCCAAGCCGTAGATCGAGCCCTCATAGAAGCCGGGCCAGATGTGCATGATCTTGGGCGGGTGGTTTTCGTCACCCAGATGCACGGCCACGGTGACCTTCCAGCCTCCTTTGCGCAGGGCAGGCTGAAGCACGCTCAGGATATGGAGGTCGGTTTTGACGCCTTTGAGGTTCCACTGGGCGTCCAGCGCCTCAATCAGCCGCTCCATATCGCCGGTGGGCTTGTGCATGTCGGGCTCTTCCACCTCGACATAGTACAGCCGGGTGGAGGGGTTCATGGTGATGTCGCGGGCCTCGGCGCGCTTGCGCACCACCTGGCGGTGGACCTGGCTTTCCGGCGGCACGTCGATCACGATGTCGCCCTGAACGGTGGCCTGGCAGCCCAGGCGGCGGCCGTCGATCAGGCCGCGCTTGTCCTTGTAGCGCTGCTCAACCTTGTTCCACTCGCTCAGCGCGCCCTCGGCCACGGTCACACCGTGCTTCGGGAATTCGCCGTAGGAGGGCGTAATCTGGCACTTGGAGCAGATGCCGCGGCCGCCGCAGACCGAGTCGAGATCGACACCGAGCTGCCGGGCGGCTGTCAGGATCGGCGTGCCCGCGGGGAAACGCCCGCGCTTGCCGGAGGGGGTAAACACAACGAGGGGTTCGTCAGTCATGCCTGTGGCCTTCTCATTCCGCAATTTAGGCGGAGCATATGGGCTTTTGCGGCAAGCGAAAGGCAATGGGCGGCATTTTCCCGTCTGCGGGCGCCATTTTTGAAGAATTGATGTGTTTGAAATGCGGTTTATGGCCCGGCTTTAGGTTAGCCGCCCGCCTGTGCCTCAACGTCCTCAAGCCACGCCAGAATCTCAGTCCGGTTGCCGTCGAGCTGCGGGGCTGGGCGGCGGGTATCCGGGTCCGGCAGGCCGCTCATCTTGATCGGGTTGCCGGCGGACAGGTTTTCCGGGCGGCCGTCTTCGTCCAGCACATCGACAACCATGTTGCGGGCCAGGATCTGCGGGTCGCGCAGCACCTGATCCACGGTCTGGATCGGGCCGGTGGGAACGCCGGCCTCGCTCAGCACGGCGATCCAGTGGGCTTTGGGCTGATCCAGAGTAATTGCTTCGATCAAGCGCTTCAGAAGGCGCGCGTTTTCGCAGCGCGCCGGGTTGGTGGCAAAGCGCGGGTCCGCGGCCAGCGGCAGCTGCAGAGCTTCGCAGAGCCGGGTAAACAGCGCGTCATTGCCGGCCGCGATCACGAACAGCCCGTCCGCAGCGTGGAAGGTCTCAAACGGGGTGATTGACGGATGCCGCGCACCGGAGGGTTGCGGTGCTTCGCCGGTGACGGAGGTGATGGCGATGGCGTGTTCCAAGAGGGCCAGCTGGCTGTCCAGCATCGCAACGTCGATGAACCGGCCCTTGCCTGTCTTCTGCACGTCCAGGAGTGCCGCGAGAATGCCGTGGCCGAGGAACATGCCCGCAACAATATCGCCGATGGAGGCGCCGACCCGGACCGGCTCGCGGTTTTTCTCTCCGGTGATCGACATGACCCCGCCACGGGCTTGAACCACCATGTCATAGGCCGGTTTCAACGCGTCCGGGCCGGTGTGCCCGAAGCCCGAGACCGCACCGTAGATCAGCCGGGGGAACCGGGCGTGCAGGTCTTCCCAGCCGTAGCCCAGCCGCTGCATCACCCCGGGCCGGTAGTTTTCCAGGAGCACGTCCGCCTGACCTAGCAGGCGTTCGAAGATTTTACGGTCCTCCGGTGCCTTTAGGTCCAATGCGATGCTTCGCTTGCCGTGGTTGATGGTTGCGAAATAGGCGCTGCTGCCGTGTTTGAAGGGTGGGAAGGCGCGGGTGTCGTCGCCGGTGCCGGGCCGTTCCACCTTGATCACCCTGGCGCCGAGGTCTGACAGGATCATCGAGCAATAGGGGCCTGCCAGAACATGGGTCAGGTCCAGAATGGTGATGTTTTCCAAGGGGGCGGACATGGCAAAATCCTGCATCATTTCTGCAGCTTTACTGATAACCGCAGCAGTGCCGCGCGCATTGACCCAGATCAGCCTGCTGCCAAAGAATTGCTGCGCTGCAGGAATTCTTGGCGCCGGCCTCTTTCCACCCGCAAGCTTCTGTGCCATAGGGTCACCGCCAAACGGGGTTATGCATGAGGACGACCAATGCAGATTCGTGAGGCTCTCACCTTTGATGATGTTCTACTGGTGCCAGGCGCGTCGAGCGTTCTGCCCAACACTGCGGATACGCGCACACGGGTGACCCAGTCGATCGCCCTCAACATTCCGCTGCTGAGTTCGGCAATGGACACCGTGACCGAGGCACGGATGGCGATTGCGATGGCGCAGGCCGGCGGCATGGGCGTGATCCACAAGAACCTGAACACCGAGGAACAGGCCCGCGAAGTGCGCCGGGTCAAGCGGTTTGTTTCCGGCATTGTTTACAACCCCATTACCCTGACCCCGGATCAGACCCTGGCCGATGCCCAGGCGCTGCAGGAACGTTACCGCGTCACCGGCTTCCCGGTGGTTGATGGCTCTGGCCGCGTGGTTGGCATCGTCACCAACCGCGACATGCGCTTTGCCAATGATGCCAGCACGCCGGTTTCGGTGATGATGACCTCGAACAACCTGGCGATGCTGCAGGAACCGGCCGATCTGGAAGAGGCCAAGTCGCTGATGAAGGCGCGCCGGATCGAAAAGCTGCTGGTGTCTGACAAGGATGGCAAGCTGACGGGTCTCTTGACCCTCAAGGACACCGAACAGGCAGTTCTGAACCCCACTGCCTGCAAGGACGAGCTGGGCCGTCTGCGCGTTGCGGCTGCCAGCTCTGTCGGTGACAGCGGCTATGAGCGTTCTGAGGCGCTGATCGACGCAGGTGTGGACGTGGTGGTGGTGGACACTGCGCACGGCCACTCCGCCGGCGTGATCGACGCGGTGAAGCGGATCAAGGCGCAGTACAGCAACATTCAGGTGATTGCCGGCAACGTGGCCACCGGTGAGGCGACGCGTGCGCTGATCGACGCAGGCGCGGATGCGGTCAAGGTTGGCATCGGCCCCGGCTCTATCTGCACCACCCGCATGGTGGCGGGCGTTGGTGTGCCGCAGTTGACCGCGATTATGGATTGCGCCGCAGCGGCCGGCGACGTGCCGGTTATCGCGGATGGCGGTATCAAGTTCTCCGGCGACTTTGCCAAGGCAATCGCGGCGGGCGCGTCCTGCGCCATGGTCGGCTCGATGATTGCCGGCACCGATGAGTCGCCGGGAGAGGTGATCCTCTATCAGGGCCGTTCCTTCAAATCCTACCGCGGCATGGGGTCCATGGGCGCCATGGCGCGCGGCTCTGCTGACCGGTATTTCCAGAAGGATGCGGCCAGCGACAAGCTGGTGCCGGAAGGGATCGAAGGCCAGGTGCCTTATAAAGGCGGCGCAAACGCAGTGATCCACCAGCTGGTGGGCGGTCTGCGCGCGGCGATGGGCTATACCGGCTGTGCAACCGTCGACGAGATGCGCAAGAACTGCAACTTCGTCCGCATCACCGGTGCCGGCCTGAAGGAAAGCCACGTCCACGACGTGCAAATTACCCGCGAAGCGCCGAACTACCGGGTGGGCTGAGACTATGATGGCCGCTTGTGATACCGGGGCAGGGGCATGACCCCCGCCGCCCGCCTGCAGGCGGCCATTGAAATCCTGGACCAGGTGCTGGCAGGGGAACCTGCCGAGAAGGCGCTGACTTCCTGGGGGCGCCGCAGCCGTTTTGCCGGTTCCAAGGACCGGGCGGCAGTGCGCGATCATGTGTTTGATGCGGTGCGCTGCCTGCGCTCGCATGCAGCCAACGGCGGTTCCCGCACAGGGCGCGGCCTGGTCCTGGGCGCGCTGCGCGAGGCAGGGCAGAACCCGGATGAGGTGTTCACCGGCCAGAGCCATGCGCCCGCACCTCTGACGGACGGGGAACGGGAACTGCCGTCCGCGCCTGCCGGGGCGGAGGCGCTGGATATCCCTGACTGGCTGTGGCCGGATTTCGCTGCCAGCCTGGGGGATCAGGCTGAGGCTGCTGCGCTGGCGATGCGCAGCCGGGCGCCGGTGCATTTGCGGGTGAACAGCGCGCGCGGAACTGTTGAACAGGCGGTGCAAGCATTGGCTGCGGAAGGCATCATTGCTGAACCGCATCCGGCAGCGGCAACCGCGCTGGAGGTGACCGAAGGCGCGCGGAAATTGCGCAACGCCAAACCGTATCAGGACGGACTGGTAGAACTGCAGGATGCGGCCAGCCAAGCCGTGACGGACCGTTTGCCGCTGACGGACGGCATAAAGGTCCTGGATTATTGCGCCGGCGGCGGCGGCAAGACACTCGCCATGGCGGCCCGGGGCGGCATAAAGAGCTTCGCACATGACGCCGACCCGCGGCGGATGAAGGATCTTCCGGCGCGCGCCGCGCGTGCCGGGGCAAAGGTTTCGCTGCTTTCGACTGCGGATCTGGCAAGCTCCGGGCCGTTTGACCTGGTTTTGTGCGATGTGCCTTGTTCCGGTTCCGGTTCCTGGCGGCGGGCGCCGGAAGGTAAATGGCGTCTGACCGCCGAAGGGCTGGCGGATCTGCAACGCATCCAGGGTGAAATCCTGCGCAAGGCCGCCGGGCTGGTCTCACAGGATGGTGTGCTGGCGTATGCGACCTGCTCCATGCTGGATGGTGAAAACATCGCGCAGGTTCAACGGTTTATGGATGATAATCCCGGCTGGGATCTAGCCGATCAAAACGGCTGGCAGGTGCAGGATGGCACCGACGGCTTTTATGTTGCTGTGTTGACGCGCGCGAAACGCGGTTGATAGGGTTTTGGCTGAAAACCTTTGTGTTTCTTAACGTGGTTTTAACCTAAACCGCCGCGTTATGGCGGCATTCTCTATTGACCATGGAGCCGTAATGTCCGGTCGCCAAGACACCTCCGTTCCGGAACTGCGAGTTTACGCACCTGAGCACGCCAGGCTGGCGGCGACACTGCTGCTGGCGGTGATCCTGATGGCTGGGCCTTTGATGCTGCCGCTGCCGGATTGGATGGGACGTGGTTTTGTCATGGTCGGGCTGACGCTGGCTGCGGTGGCAGTGCTGCTGGTGGTGCAGACCCGGATGCGTCTGAACGCACGGTCGATGGCGGCAGAGCTATTGACCGGTTTCATCGAAAAAGATGCTACGCCCAGTTTTGTCACCGACGGCGACGGTATGATCCATGCCTGCAACGGTGCCGCGGTCAAGCGGTTTCAGGATGCCAGCCGCGATACTCTGGCGGGCACTTTGCGCTCGATCCTGGCGAACCCTTCCGCAGTGCTCTACCGGCTGCAGAGCCGGGCCCGCGTTGATGGCGCGGCGCGTGAGGATATCGTGACCCGCCGGGGCCATGTGCGGCTGGCCGTGCACCAGATGAGCGGCGGCAGTTTCCTGTGGCGGGTCGAGGATATTCTGGACCGCGGCGGCAATGGCCGCGGCGCCGATGCGCTGCCGGTTCCGATGATCACGGTAGGCCGCACCGGCGCGGTATTGTTCATGAACGAAGCCGCCCGCAGCCTGATTGGTGAGCGGGTGAAATCCACTGACCGCCTGTTTCCGGCGCTGCCGGTGCTGCCGGGTCAGATCAACACGCTCAGCACCAAGGAAGGACCGAAGCAGGTTCTGGTCAGCGAGCAAAACCGCACTCAGGGCCGCAGTGAACTGTTCCTGATGGAGGTGGACGAAAGCAGTTTCGACTCTGCCCAGGCCGGGTTTGAGGCGCTGCCGGTGCCTTTCCTGAAGGTGGCGCCGACGGGTGAGATCCTGAGCAGCAACCGGATGGCGCTGCGGCTGCTTGGCGTCGACAACTGCGCCAATCTCAAACTTGGCCAGCTGATGGAGGGCCTGGGCCGCCCGATGTCGGATTGGCTGCGCGACACCGCGGACGGGCTGGCTCCCAACAAGTCGGAGTTCCTGCGGCTGTCCCGCTCGGACAAGGAGGTCTTTGTCCAGGTCACGCTGACCCGCGTGGTGGAAGATGGCACGCCGCTGCTGATTGCGGTTCTGAATGACGCAACTGAGCTGAAGACGCTGGAAGCGCAGTTCGTGCAAAGCCAGAAGATGCAGGCAATCGGCCAGCTGGCAGGTGGGGTTGCGCATGACTTCAACAACCTGCTGACAGCGATCTCCGGACATTGCGACCTGCTGCTGCTGCGCCATGATCAGGGAGATCAGGATTACGGCGATCTGATCCAGATCCATGAAAACGCCAACCGGGCGGCCTCGCTGGTAAGCCAGCTGCTGGCGTTCTCGCGCAAGCAGACATTGCAGCCGGAAACCCTGGATGTGCGGGATACGCTGTCGGACCTGACCCACCTGCTGAACCGCCTGGTGGGGGAAAAGGTCACCCTGACCCTCAGCCACGATCCGGTGATGAAGTCGATCCGAGCCGACAAGCGGCAGCTGGAACAGGTGCTGATGAACCTGGTTGTGAACGCCCGTGATGCGATGCCGCAAGGCGGCGAGATCCGGGTCGAAACAGAGGTCATCTCTCTCGATAAGCCGCTGGAGCGGAACCGGGCTACGGTGCCTGCTGGCGACTGGGTGACGGTGAAGGTTTCTGACGAGGGCGTCGGAATTGCACCGGATAAGCTGCAGAAGGTCTTTGAGCCGTTTTACACCACCAAGCGTACGGGTGAAGGAACCGGCCTGGGCCTGTCCACGGCCTATGGCATCATCAAGCAGACGGGCGGCTATATCTTTGTCGATTCGGTAAAGGGGCACGGCACCCAGTTCACTCTGTTCTTCCCGGTCTATAAGCAGCAATCAGAGCAGATGACTGCTGAGAAGCCGGAAGCGGCGGAAGATAAAACTGTTGCTGCACAGCATGGGGAGGGCGTGGTGCTGCTGGTCGAGGACGAGGCGCCGGTGCGTGCCTTTGCATCCCGTGCGCTCAGGATGCGCGGCTACACGGTGCTGGAGGCGGAGTCGGCTGAGGATGCCCTGCGCACGCTGGAAGATCCGGGCCTGACGGTAGACGTGTTCGTGACCGATGTGGTGATGCCGGGCATGGACGGCCCCAGCTGGGTGCGCGAGGCGCTGAAGGAGCGCCCGGATACCCGCGTGGTGTTCGTCTCCGGCTATGCAGAGGGCGCCTTTGGCGAGGCAGAGCCGGATGTGCCGAACTCAGTGTTCCTGCCAAAACCCTTCTCTCTCAACCAGTTGACCGAGACAGTGCACGCGCAGCTGCATTGACCTGACAACCCGCCGGTTCCGGCAGGTTTTCTTTCAGCGGACCGGAATGCTGCTGTATAATTCGAACTCAGCCGCGCGCTTGCGCCGCAGGTGCGCCTCAGCTTCAGGGCTGAGATCCAGAGGCGCCTGAGGGCTGACGTTCTTGCGGTCCAGGCGGATTTCGGTGTCCAGACGGGATTCAAGAAACCCTTTCAGCGCGTCCTGATCCTCGTAACGGAACAGATGGCTGACTTTGCAGCCGTTTGGCTGCGCTTCCAGGAATTTTGCCTGGCTGCCGACATTGGCAAACGCAGGCGGCTTGCCCTTGCAATAGGCGTGCAGGAAGCCGTCGAAACTGACCCCCTTGGTCGAGTTGGGCTTGCCGTCCAGCGCTGCCCGCTGCCGGTAGCGGTACCAGCTGCCCAGCCAGCTGACAGGTTCGCGCACGACGGCCGCAACCTCCAGTTCAGCGCCGCAGACCTTCTCGAACATCGGCCGGATCCAGCGGTTGTAGCGGTAGAGAGGCGCGTGTTTAAGTTCCGGCGGATCGGAAATCACCAGATCGGCACGGTTTCGCAGGGCCGCCTGAAATGCGGTGGTGCCGGTTTTGGGAACAGACAGAAGTGCCAGCCGTTCCTTAAAAAATATCATCATTCCGTTAACTGCCCGGTAAATAATCTTGCTGCCGATTAACCATAAACCAATCTTTAACATCCCGGTCCCGAAGTGGGTACACCAGAAACTTGTTGCAATGTTCTCTTTTTGATCTCATAAGGAACAAGAGGTGAACAAAGCAGTGATTGCCGCGCGCCCCGGTGTGTGACACATAGAAAAGGACAAGGGACTATGGCGGATCTTTTGACCATGAAAAATAAAGTAAGCGGTGACAAGCAAAAGGCGCTCGACAGCGCGCTTGCCCAGATTGAGCGGCAGTTCGGCAAAGGCTCGATCATGAAGCTCGGCGATGGCACTGCTCTGCAGGAGATCGAGGCAAGCTCGACCGGCTCTCTGGGGCTCGACATCGCGCTGGGTATCGGCGGCCTGCCGATGGGGCGGATCATTGAAATCTACGGCCCGGAAAGCTCGGGCAAGACCACGCTGACCCTGCACTGCATTGCAGAACAGCAGAAGAAGGGCGGCGTTTGCGCCTTTGTCGACGCGGAACACGCGCTGGACCCGCAGTATGCGGCCAAGCTGGGCGTTGATCTGGATGAGCTGCTGATTTCGCAGCCCGACACCGGCGAACAGGCGCTGGAAATCACTGATACCCTGGTGCGCTCTGGCGCGGTCAACATGGTGATCGTCGACTCGGTGGCAGCACTGACCCCGAAGTCGGAGCTTGAGGGCGACATGGGCGATAGCAATGTCGGCGTGCAGGCCCGCCTGATGAGCCAGGCGATGCGCAAGCTGACCGGCTCCATCAGCCGCTCCAAATGCATGGTGATCTTCATCAACCAGATCCGGATGAAGATCGGCGTGATGTTCGGCTCCCCCGAAACCACCACCGGCGGCAACGCGCTGAAATTCTACTCCTCCGTCCGTCTGGACATCCGCCGCATCGGTGCGATCAAGGACCGGGATGAGGTGGTCGGCAACGCAACCCGCGTCAAGGTGGTGAAAAACAAGGTGGCACCTCCGTTCAAGCAGGTTGAGTTTGACATCATGTATGGCGAAGGCATCTCCAAGATGGGCGAACTGCTGGATCTGGGCGTGGCGGCCGGTGTCGTCAACAAGTCCGGCGCCTGGTTCTCCTACGGGGATGAACGGATCGGGCAGGGGCGGGAAAACGCCAAGACCTTTCTGAAGGAAAACCCGTCTGTTGCCTTTGACATTGAGGACAAGATCCGCGCCTCCCACGGGCTGGAATTCGAGCGCCCGGCGACAGACGACGCGGACGATATCCTTGAGGCCTAAACGCCGGAAAATCTGATCAAATCCCGAAACATTTAGGGCGTGGCGCGAGCTGCGCCCTTTTTCGCGGGGTGACGCCGCTTCCCGCTGTGGACAGCGCCCTGGTGCGGGGTTAAACCTGCCCGGAACGCTTAGAAAAGCCCGCAAGAGATCCCGCATATGCCGACGCTCAACGATATCCGCTCAACCTTTCTGAACTACTTTGCCAAACAGGGGCATGAGGTGGTCGATTCCAGCCCGCTGGTGCCGCGCAATGACCCGACCCTGATGTTCACCAACTCGGGCATGGTTCAGTTCAAGAACTGTTTCACCGGAGTGGAAACACGCGACTACAAGCGCGCCACCACTTCGCAGAAATGCGTGCGGGCTGGCGGCAAGCACAACGACCTCGACAACGTCGGTTACACCGCGCGCCACCACACGTTTTTCGAAATGCTCGGTAATTTCTCCTTTGGCGACTACTTCAAGCATGAGGCGATCCCTTTTGCCTGGGAGCTGATCACCAAGGAACTCGAGGTTCCGAAGGACCGGCTTTACACCACCGTTTATCACACCGATGACGAAGCCTTTGACATCTGGAAAAAGATCGGCGTGCCGGAGGACCGGATCATCCGTATCGCCACCTCGGACAATTTCTGGCAGATGGGCGATACCGGCCCCTGCGGCCCCTGCACCGAGATCTTCTATGACCACGGCGACCACATCTGGGGCGGCCCTCCGGGCTCGCCGGAGGAAGATGGCGACCGCTTCATCGAGATCTGGAACCTCGTCTTCATGCAGAACGAGAAGTTCGCGGACGGCTCGATGGTGGATCTGGAGATGCAGTCCATCGACACCGGCATGGGGCTGGAGCGGATCGCGGCGCTGCTGCAGGGCACCCACGACAACTATGAGACCGATCTGTTCAAGTCACTGATCGAAGCCTCGGCGAACGTCACCAACACCGATCCGTTTGGCGATCAGAACGTGCATCACCGGGTGATCGCGGACCACCTGCGCTCCTGCTCCTTCCTGATTGCCGAAGGCGTTCTGCCGTCGAACGAGGGGCGCGGCTATGTGCTGCGCCGGATCATGCGCCGCGCGATGCGCCATGCCTCGCTGCTGGGCGCCACCGATCCGGTGATGCACAAGCTGGTGCCGTCGCTGGTTCAGAAGATGGGCGCAGCCTATCCGGAACTTGGCCAAGGGCAGGCGCTGATCGAGGAGACCTTTGAGCAGGAGGAAACCCGTTTCCTCAAAACCCTGGACCGGGGTCTGAAACTGCTGGACGAAGCCTCTGCCGATCTGGGCAAGGGCGACGTGCTGCCGGGTGAGACTGCGTTCAAGCTGTATGACACCTACGGCTTCCCGCTCGACCTGACGCAGGACGCCCTGCGCGCCAAGGAAATCGAGGTCGACACCGATGGGTTCGACGCTGCGATGAAAGAGCAGAAAGAGAAATCCCGCGCTGGCGGTATTGGTTTGGGCGAGGCCGCGGATGTGAAGGTTTACTTCGACATCGTGGACGCAGCCGGCACCACTGATTTCTTAGGCTATGAGACCGAGAAGGCTGAAGGCCAGATCGTAGCCATCGTCAAGGACGGCGCGCAGGTGCAGTCCGCGGCCAAGGGCGACACGGTGCAGGTGATCCTGAACCAGACGCCGTTTTACGGCGAAAGCGGCGGCCAGGTCGGTGACACCGGCGTGCTGACCGTTGAAGGCGGCGCGGCACGTATCACCGACACCAAGAAGGTGGAGGGCCTGTTCCTGCACATCGCCGAAGTGACCGAGGGCGAAATTGCCGTTGGCAAGGGCGCGGCGATGGGAGTGGATCACGCGCGCCGCAGCAAGATCCGCGCCAACCATTCGGCCACTCACCTGCTGCACGAGGCGCTGCGCAACGCGCTGGGTGAACATGTGGCGCAGAAGGGCTCTTTGAATGCTGAGGACCGCCTGCGGTTTGATTTCAGCCACAACAAGGCGATGAACGCGGATGAACTGGCCAAGGTCGGCTCGGAAGTGAATGATTTCATTCGCCAGAACACACCCGTGTCCACCCGGATCATGACCCCGGATGATGCACGCGAGCTGGGCGCCCAGGCGCTGTTCGGCGAGAAATACGGCGAAGAGGTCCGCGTTGTCTCCATGGGCCGTGCACCGACCGGCAAAGGCCACGATGGCGATACCTATTCGATCGAACTGTGCGGCGGCACCCATGTGAAGCAGACCGGCGACATCGGCACATTTGTTATCCTGGGCGACAGCGCGTCCTCTGCTGGGGTGCGCCGGATCGAGGCGCTGACCGGTGCCGCGGCGGTTGAGCATCTGGAGCGCGAGGCAGGCCGCATGGCTGAGGTCGCTGGTGCGCTGAAGGCGCAGCCTGCGGAGGTTCTGGACCGCCTCAAGGCAATGATGGAAGAGCGCAAAGCGCTGCAGAACGAGATTTCCAACCTCAAGCAGCAGATTGCCATGGGCGGCGGCTCCGGTGGCGGCGCTGAGGCCAAGGACGTCAATGGCAAGAAGTTCCTGGCCCAGGCGCTGCAGGGGGTTTCCGGCAAAGATCTCCGCGGGCTGATTGATGCGCACAAGCAGAACATCGGCTCCGGTGTGATCCTGCTGATCGCGGAGGACGACGGCAAGGTGGCCGTGGCCGCTGGCGTGACCGATGATCTGACCGGCGATATTTCTGCTGTTGACGTGCTGAAGGCCGCGGTTCCTGCTGTGGGCGGCAAGGGGGGCGGCGGCCGTCCTGATATGGCCCAGGGCGGCGGCAAGGACTTCTCTGGCGCCGAGGAAGCCATCAAGGCAGCAGAGGCTTTGCTGGCGGGCTGACCATTTGGTCAAAAAATGCTTGGTCTTTCCGGCAAACTGCCTAAGCTGCCGGAAAGATCATCACTAAGGGAGGCTCTGATGCCCGCACTCTGGATCGCACATGTGACCGTCACCGACGCCGATGCCTATGGCAAATACGCTGAGCTTGCAGGCCCGGCCATCGCCGCGCACGGCGGGGAATTCATTGCCCGAGGCGGCCGGTTCGTGCAGCTGGAGGGCAAGGAGCGCCCGCGCAACGTGGTTGCGAAATTCCCCAGTGTCGAAGCGGCGGTGGATTGCTATCACAGCCCCGAATATCAGGAAGCCCTGAACCATGCGCGCGGCGCGTCTGAGCGCGAGCTGATGGTGGTGGAAACTTCCGAGTAATGGTCACCGCATTTGCGGAAATGCTGAAACGCCACGCGGCCCCGGGCCGGGTGGCGTGGATTGGTGTGCGTCCGGGCAGGCGTGAAGAGGTTCAGGCGCCTGAAGCGACTGGCATCTCCGTTGGTGGTCTAAGTGGGGACCACGCCAAAGAAGGTAAGCGCGCAGTAACCTTGATTCAGGCGGAACACCTCCCGGTGATCGCAAGCCTGGCGGGCCTTGAGACCGTTCATCCGGAGCAGTTGCGGCGAAATCTTCTTGTTTCAGGTATCAACCTTGCAGCCCTGCGCAAAGCTTCGCTGCGGGTCGGCAGTGCGGTGCTGCGTGTCACCGGTCCCTGTCCACCGTGTTCGCGGATGGAGGAAGTGCTGGGCCACGGCGGTTACAATGCGATGCGCGGCCATGGCGGCTGGTATGCCGAAGTACTGGAACCGGGCAGGGTGGCCTTGGGAGACAGGGTTACGCTTTTAACCGTCTCAGAATGAAAAACAACGGCGGCAGATGTCTCTGCCGCCGTCTTCTGTTCATTAGGCGTTTGCCTTGGACATCCGCTTGCGCTCATGCGGGTCCAGGTAACGCTTGCGCAGGCGCACGTTGTTCGGCGTCACCTCAACAAGTTCATCATCGTTGATATAGGCGATGGCCTCTTCCAGCGACAGCGTCATCGGAGTGGTCAGGCGCACGGCGTCGTCGGTGCCGGATGCCCGCACGTTGGTCAGCTTCTTGCCTTTCAGCGGGTTCACTTCCAGGTCGTTGTCGCGCGAATGCTCACCGATGATCATGCCGGTGTAGATGTCGGCCTGGGCGCCGATCATCATCTTGCCGCGCTCTTCCAGATTCCACAGCGCGTAAGCCACGGACTGGCCGTTCTCCATCGAGATCAGCACGCCGGCGCGGCGGCCTGGGATCGCGCCCTTGTGCGGCGCCCAGCCGTGGAAAACGCGGTTCAGCACGCCGGTGCCGCGGGTGTCGGTCAGGAACTCGCCGTGATAGCCGATCAGGCCGCGCGAGGGGACGTGGGCGATGATCCGGGTCTTGCCTGCACCTGCGGGCTTCATCTCGACCAGTTCACCCTTGCGGGCGCCGGTCAGCTTCTCGATCACTGCGCCGGAGTATTCGTCATCCACGTCAATGGTGGCTTCTTCGATCGGCTCCATGCGGACGCCGTCGACTTCCTTCATGATCACCTGCGGGCGGGAGATCGACAGTTCGAAGCCTTCACGGCGCATGTTTTCAATCAGGACGCCCATCTGCAGTTCGCCGCGGCCGGAAACTTCGAACGCTTCGCCGCCGGGGGTGTCCTGGATCTTGATGGCAACGTTGCTTTCGGCCTCTTTCATCAGCCGGTCGCGGATCACGCGGGACTGCACTTTCTTACCGTCGCGGCCAGCGAGAGGGCTGTCGTTGATGCCGAAGGTCACGGTGATGGTCGGCGGGTCGATCGGCTGGGCGTCCAGCGCCTCATCCACGGCGAGGGCGCAGATGGTGTCGGCCACGGTGGCCTTGGACATGCCGGCGATGGAAACGATGTCGCCTGCCTGGGCCTCTTCGATGTCCTGCTGGGCTAGGCCGCGGAAGGCTTGGATGCGGGTCACGCGGAACTGTTCGATCTTCTGGCCGATGCGGGAAATCGCCTGCACGGTGGCGCCGACCTTCAGCTTGCCGGATTCGACGCGGCCGGTCAGCAGGCGGCCCACAAACGGGTCGCTGCCCAGGGTGGTGGCCAGCATCCGGAAATCTTCGTCCTGGCGCTTGATCTGCTTGGGTTCCGGCACGTGGTTCACGATCAGGTTGAACAGCGCGTGCAGGTCCTTGCGCGGGCCATCCAGTTCTGCATCGGCCCAGCCGGAACGGCCGGACGCATACATATGCGGGAAGTCCAGCTGATCCTCGGTGGCGTCCAGCGAGGCAAAGAGGTCAAAGCATTCGTCCAGCGCGCGGTCAGGCTCGGCGTCCGGTTTGTCGACCTTGTTCAGCACCACGATCGGACGCAGACCCAGGGCCAGCGCCTTGGAGGTCACGAACTTGGTCTGCGGCATCGGGCCTTCGGCGGCGTCCACCAGCAGCACCACGCCGTCGACCATCGACAGGATCCGCTCCACCTCGCCGCCAAAGTCGGCGTGGCCGGGGGTGTCGACGATGTTGATGCGGGTGCCGTTCCACTCGACCGAAGTCGGCTTGGCAAAAATGGTGATGCCGCGTTCGCGCTCCAGATCGTTGCTGTCCATGGCGCGTTCCGCCACAGCCTGGTTTTCGCGGAAGGCGCCGGATTGTTTCAGCAGCTCGTCCACAAGCGTGGTTTTGCCGTGGTCAACGTGAGCAATGATCGCAATGTTGCGCAAGTCCATGACGTTCGCCTTTGTAAGGAAGTTGGGCCGCGCATAGCCCGAACCCCGCACAAAGGCCAGAGGAAAACCGCCCGGAAGCCCCGCAAATGCGGATCAATGGCCTGAAGTCTTGGAAAACAGGTGAATGATAATGATGCCGGACATGATCAGACCCATGCCGATCACGGCAGGCAGATCCAGCTTTTGCCCGAAAACGATGAAAGCGATGACCGCGATCAGCAGAATGCCGAGACCGGACCAGATCGCATAGACAATGCCAACCGGCATGAATTTGAGCGTGAGCCCCATCATGTAGAAAGAGAAAGCGTAGGCGACCAGCACGATCAGCGAGGGGCCAAGCTTGCTGAACTGCTGGCTGGCCTGCAGGGCCGTTGTACCGATGGTTTCTGCTGCCACCGCAATGATCAGGTAGACGTAGTGAACCGGCATCTCAGCCTCCCTCAAACGCTTGCCTCAAGTAAACCCGCAGGCCTGATCTCCCGCCTATCCGATCTATGCGTGCCAGGAAAGTCCCGATGCGGCAGCGGCAGGGCGGATTCCGCAAGGAGCGCAGAATGAACACGTCATTGTGCGCAGGCACACTGGACTGTGAATTGGGAAATTCTTAGGAGCTTGTTCCAATAATTGGGATCGGATTGAAACACTGATCTGATTCCCGGAAACGGAATGGGGATTGCCGCATGTGCCGCTGGGCTGCCTACACAGGTGCCGACGTCTTTCTGGAGGACATCATATCAACACCTGCGCATTCGCTGATTGCGCAAAGCCAAAAGGCGGTGGAGTGCAAGACTGCCACCAATGGCGACGGGTTCGGGATTGCCTGGTATGGCCAGCGGGCTGAGCCTGGGCTGTACCGTGATGTTTACCCGGCCTGGTCGGATTGCAACTTGCGGGCGCTGGTTCATCAGGTGCAATCCCGGCTATTCCTGGCGCATGTGCGGGCCTCCACCGGGTCTGCGACCAGCCGCAACAATTGCCATCCGTTTACCGCAGGCAAGTGGAGCTTTATGCATAATGGCCAGGTCGGAGGTTTCGAGAAGTTCCGCCGCCATGCCGATATGTGCATCCCGGACGAGCTGTATGAGCACCGCAGGGGCGCGACCGACAGCGAGGTTCTGTTTCTGCTGGCTTTGCGGGAGGGGCTGGATGCGGATCCGAAAGGGGCGCTGGAGCGCGCTGTGGCTCGAATGGAGGGCCTATCACGGGCGCGGGGCACCACACCGCACATGCGGCTATCGGTGGCGATGTCGGATGGGCAGACATTGTATGCCGCGCGCTATTCCTCCGACAGTATCGCGCCATCGGTCTACTACCGATGGAGCCAGAGCATGCAGGGCTGGGCGGTGGTGTCGGAGCCGCTTGAAGACACCGGAGAGGCCTGGAACGAACTGCAGCCGGGCGAGTTTCTGACGATGACGCCCGAGGGCGCGGAAACCCAGCCGTTTCAACCGTTTCTGGAGTGAAGTGCAGCCCCGCGGCGGGGCTGCTCAAATGTCTACAAGCGGCCTGCTTCGCGGAACCAGGGCTCGATCTGCGCCCGCACATAGGTCCAGACATCCGGCGCGCCACGGCTGACCTTGCCGCCGACCCGGGCATCGAGCTGCGGCAGGCTGACGTCATAATCGACCCAGCTTCCGCCGCCGTTCAGCAGGTTCAACAGCACCGGCTGCACTCGGTCGATTGATTTCGAAAATACGGCATCGGGGCTTTCTGCAGCCTCGAACTCTTCCCAGATTGCCCGAATGGGCTTGCCTTGCTCCGCGGGCAGCATTCCGAACAGGCGGTCTGCGGCGGCTTCTTCCTTGGCAGCCAGCGCTGCAAGGGCGGAAGGATCAATCACCCCGTGGATCGGCGCATCGCCGGCGTCGATCTCTACCAGATCATGCAGCAGCAGCATCTGCAGGACACGATCCACATCAATTGACTCAGTGCTGTGCTCCGCCAGCACCCAAGCATACAGCATGATGTGCCAGCTGTGCTCCGCCGAGTTTTCATGCCTCGACCCGTCGCCGAGCTTGGAGGCACGGGTCACCAGTTTCAGCTTGTCCGCCTCATTCAGGAAGGGCAGGCGGGCGGTCAGGCGGCTGCAATCGTGCCCTGTGTCTTCCCCCAGCAGCGACAGCGCGTGGTGGAATGCCTCTGGCAGTTGTTGCTCCAGAGCTGCCGCCCGGCCGCCAAACAGGTTCTGCCGGACCACATCGACATGCCAGTCCAGCGGTGCGGCGCCATAGAGCGTCTGAAAGATCGGCTGGCAGTGATCCACCCGCTTGGCAAATTGTGCGTCGGGGCTCTCGGCGGCTTCGAACTCGTGCCACAGGGACAAGAATTCAGTGCCTTGGTCGGCTGGCAACAGTCCAAACAGCCGCTGCGCAGCAGCCTGTTCTGCCATTGCAACGGCTTCCCAGTCGACTTCATCGGTAATCGGGTGGTCGCCTGCGTCGATCTCAACCAGATCGTGCAGAAGCAGCATGCGGATGGCGCGGAATACATCCACTTCAGGCGCTGCAAAGGGAGAAAGGACCAGAGCATAAAGCGCCAAGTGCCAGCTGTGCTCGGCGGAGTTTTCGCAGCGGCTGCAATCGATGATCAGGTTCTGGCGCTCAATCCGGCGAAGCTTGTCAGCTTCCAGCAGAAAGGCAAACTGCGCCTCAAGGCGGGCGCTCACGCCTCACCTTTGGCGCTGACCTGTGCCTGCAACTCGGCGACTTTCTTGTTGAGAAAGTCGCGCGCCTTGCGCTCTGCCAGGCGCACCCGGATTTCGGTCAGAAACGCTTCTTCGAGCGATTGGGAGGCGGCGCCGAGAACCTGGCCCACCTCCACATAAAACCGCTCTTCACCACTGGCGTCCTGCACCTTGAGGGTATCGACCGCCAGTTTCTGGGCCAGCGTTTCGATGGTGCCGCTCATCAGCGGGTGTTCTCCGTCAGGCGGCGTTTCACGTAATCGGAAACAGTGCCGATCATCGTGTCCATATGCGGCTCCTGGAAGAAGTGATCCGCACCCTCCACCTCGGTGTGGGTGATGGTGATGCCCTTCTGCTCATGCAGCTTGCCGACCAGGCTGGCAGTGTCCGCGGGCGGGGCCACACGGTCGGAAGTGCCGTTGATGATCAGGCCGGAGGACGGGCAGGGTGCCAGGAAGGAGAAGTCATACATGTTGGCTGGTGGCGCAACGGAGATGAAGCCGGTGATCTCAGGGCGGCGCATCAAGAGCTGCATGCCGATCCAGGCGCCGAAGGAGAATCCCGCAACCCAGCAATGCTTGGAGTTGGAGTTCATCGACTGCAGGTAATCCAGCGCCGAGGCGGCATCGGACAGCTCACCGACGCCCTGGTCGTATTCGCCCTGGCTGCGGCCGACGCCGCGGAAATTGAACCGCAGAACCGTGAAGCCCATGTTGTAGAACGCATAGTGGAGGTTATAGACCACCTTATTGTTCATGGTGCCGCCAAACTGCGGATGCGGGTGCAGCACGATGGCGATCGGGGCGTCTTTTTCTTTTTGCGGGTGGTAGCGGCCTTCGAGGCGGCCTTCGGGTCCAGGAAAGATGACCTCGGGCATGGGCGGTTAAAATCCTACTCTCGTTGTCGGGTCTGCCGGCAGAATACTTGACGGGTTCGGTCAGGCATCTTAGAACAGTTCTAATCACGGGCGCTGGCCTCGCCATACACCGTCAGGCTGAGATACGCACAGTCGGAGGGAAGGTCAATGTTTTCGCACTCGCGCCCTGGTTTCGAGGGGTAAATTATGAAGCTTTCCACCAAAGGGCGCTATGCGATGGTTGCGCTGGCGGATATCGCGCTGCAGCCGCAGGGTGATCTGGTGCCGCTGGGCGACATTTCCAAGCGTCAGGATATCTCGCTGCCATATCTGGAGCAGTTGTTTGTCAAGCTGCGCCGCGCCGGGCTGGTCGAGTCGGTGCGCGGCCCGGGCGGCGGTTACCGGCTGGCGATGCCACCATCCGAGGTGCGGGTGGTGGATGTGCTGTCGGCTGTGGATGAAACCGTAGACGCCATGCACAAGGGGGCAGGGGCATCCGGCGCTTTGTCGGGCAGCCGCGCGCAATCGCTGACCAACCGCCTGTGGGAGGGCTTGAGCGCGCACGTCTATGTGTTCCTGCACCAGACCCGTCTGTCGGATGTGATCAAGAACGATCTGGCTCCTTGCCCGGCTGTGCCCAGCCTGTTTGCGGTGGTGGATGACTGACGTGGAGTGCGCCGTATCCGAAGCAAGCAGCCCGGATAGGGTGTATTCCGCGCAAAAACTGCGCGGAAGCTTTGCCAATTGGGGCAAGGCAGCTTATGACGCGGCAGCTGCCCGCGAAAAGATGACTCTATGAAACGTGTTTACCTCGACCATAATGCCACCGCCCTGCTGCGGCCTGAGGCGAAGGCGGCGATGATTGCGGCGATGGAGGTCTGCGGCAACCCGTCGTCGGTGCATGCCGAAGGCCGGGCTGCAAAGGCGCTGGTGGAGAAGGCGCGGGCGCAGGTGGGTGCAGCTTTTGGTGCGGACGGGGCGGATATCGTGTTCACCTCCGGCTCAACCGAAGGCGCAGCGCTGGCGCTGGCCGGACGCGGACTGCATGGCGCGCCGGTGGAGCATGATGCAGTGCGGGCTTGGTCCGTCGAGGACTTGCAGGTCACTGGTGACGGTGCGGTTCAGATCAGCGATCCGGCGCAATCCACACTTCAGCTGGCCAACTCCGAAACCGGCATTGTGCAGACACTGCCAGAGGGATTGGCCGTCACCGATGCCACCCAGGCCTTTGGCAAACTGCCGGTGGCGTTCAACTGGCTGGGCGCGCAAATGGCGCTGATTTCAGCGCATAAGCTGGGTGGCCCCAAGGGCATCGGCGCCGTGGTGATGAAACGCGGCACAGATCTGCCGGCCCAAATCAAGGGCGGCGGCCAGGAAATGGGGCGCCGCTCCGGCACCGAAAATATCATTGGAATCGCGGGCTTCGGCGCCGCAGCTGAAGCAGCTGCAAAAGATTTGGCAAATGGTGTCTGGGACAGGGTTGCAGAACTTAGAAATATTCTAGAAAAGGCGCTTGTGTCTGGCGTAAGCCATACTATTTTTGTCGGGAAGGATCAGAAGCGGCTGCCGAACACACTGTGTTTCGCAACGCCGGGCTGGAAGGGCGAAACCCAGGTCATGCAGATGGACCTTGCAGGTTTTGCCATCAGCGCCGGCAGCGCCTGCTCCAGCGGCAAGGTGCGCGCCAGCGCGGTGCTGACCGCAATGGGATATGACGAGGCCACAGCCCAAGGCGCCGTACGGGTGTCGCTGGGGCCGGAGACAACGGAAGAAGACGTGCTGCGCTTTGCCGAGGCGTGGCTGCAGAAAGAAAAGAAACATCGCGCCCGCGCGGCGTGAGTGAGGAGATGACAATGGCCGCTTTGGACCAGACCCAAGTCAAGGAAGGTGTTGACCAGGAAACCGTGGATGCGGTGCGCGAGGTCGGCGGTGCTTATAAATACGGCTGGGAAACCGATATCGAGATGGAATACGCGCCCAAGGGCGTGAACCCCGATATCGTCAAGCTGATCTCGGAAAAGAACGAAGAGCCCGAATGGATGACCGAATGGCGCTTGAAGGCTTTCGAACGCTGGGAGCAGATGGACGAGCCGAACTGGGCGATGGTCAGCTACCCGGAAATCGACTTCCAGGACCAGTACTACTATGCCCGTCCCAAGTCGATGGAAACCAAGCCCAAGTCGCTGGATGAGGTCGACCCCAAGCTGCTGGCGACCTACGAAAAGCTCGGTATCCCGCTGAAAGAACAGATGATTCTGGCCGGCGTCGAAGGCGCGGGCGAGACCCCGGAAGAAGGCCGCAAGGTTGCCGTGGACGCGGTGTTCGACTCCGTTTCCGTCGGCACCACCTTCCAGAAGGAGCTTAAAGAGGCGGGCGTCATCTTCTGTTCGATCTCCGAAGCCATCCGCGAGCATCCCGAGCTGGTGAAGAAATACCTCGGCTCCGTTGTTCCGGTCTCCGACAACTTCTATGCGACGCTGAACTCTGCCGTGTTCTCTGACGGTTCCTTTGTCTACGTGCCGCCGGGCGTGCGCTGCCCGATGGAACTGTCGACCTATTTCCGCATCAACGCGGAAAATACGGGCCAGTTCGAGCGCACCCTGATCATTGCTGACAAGGGCTCTTATGTCTCCTACCTCGAAGGCTGCACCGCGCCGCAACGCGACACCGCGCAGCTGCATGCCGCTGTGGTGGAGATCATCATCGAGGAAGACGCCGAGGTGAAATACTCCACCGTCCAGAACTGGTATCCGGGCGACGAGAACGGCAAAGGCGGCATCTACAACTTTGTGACCAAACGCGCCGACTGCCGCGGCGACCGCGCCAAGGTGATGTGGACCCAGGTAGAGACCGGCTCTGCCGTGACCTGGAAATACCCCTCCTGCATCCTGCGCGGCGAGGAAAGCCAGGGCGAGTTCTACTCGATCGCGATTGCCAACAACATGCAACAGGCCGATACCGGCACCAAGATGGTGCATCTGGGCAAGAACACCAAGTCGCGCATCGTCTCCAAGGGCATCAGCGCAGGCAAGGCGCAGAACACCTACCGCGGTCTGGTGTCGATGCACCCGAAGGCCAAGAATTCGCGCAACTACACCCAATGCGACAGCTTGCTGATCGGCGACAAATGCGGGGCGCACACGGTTCCCTACATCGAGGTCAAGAACAACTCCTCCCGCGTGGAGCATGAGGCGACCACTTCCAAAGTGGACGACGACCAGCTGTTCTACTGCCGCCAGCGCGGCATGGACGAGGAAGAGGCGGTGGCTCTGGTGGTCAACGGTTTCTGCAAAGACGTGCTGCAGGCGTTGCCGATGGAGTTCGCCATGGAAGCCCAGCAGCTGGTTGCGATCTCGCTGGAAGGGTCTGTGGGTTAAGTTATGGCCGGCAATGAGATGGATGCACACTCAACGCTGAACGATCTGCGGTACCCGCGAACCGATTGGGGACTGCGGAGCGGAGCGGTTGTTGCGGTCATTCTGTGCACCATCTCTGTTGCAGTACAGCTTAGCAGAACCAGTCCTTTGATGTCCTCAACTGCTGGCTTTGTTATCTCCATCATCGTGAGTTGTTCAATTGGTGCGGCTTTTGGTTTTGCGATCCAAAGATGGGTTGCCAAGAAGGCTGAAAGGGAGGCCGACGAGTTCAGGGATTTGCGAAAGCTTGAAACTGAAAGGCAGCTCGACGAATTCAGAAAGGCAAACAAGAAATGATCGTCACAACCACACCAAACGTCGAAGGCTACCAGATTGCCGAATACAAGGGCATCGTGGTGGGTGAGGCGATCATGGGCGCCAATGTGGTGCGCGATGTCTTTGCGTCCATCACCGATATCGTCGGCGGCCGCTCCGGCGCCTATGAAAGCAAGCTGCAGGATGCGCGCGAAACCGCGCTGGCAGAGCTGGAAGACCGCGCCCGGGCCAAGGGCGCCAACGCCGTGGTGGGCGTCGATCTGGATTACGAAGTGGTCGGGCAGTCCATGCTGATGGTCTCGGCCAGCGGCACCGCAGTGGTGCTGGGATAAGAATGAAACGGCCCCAACGGGCCATGGGAATATCGCGGGCCGCGGGCCTGCTAGACATGTGAGACGAGGAAGAAAATGCTCGAAATCAAGAACCTGCACGTCAAACTGGAAGACGAGGAAAAGCAGATCCTGAAAGGCGTCGATCTGAAGGTCGAAGCCGGCAAGGTGCATGCGATCATGGGACCGAACGGTTCGGGCAAATCCACCCTGTCTTATGTCCTGTCGGGCCGCGACGGCTATGAGGTCACCGATGGCTCGGCTGAGCTGGAAGGCGAAGACATCCTGGAGATGGAGCCGGAAGAGCGCGCCGCAGCGGGCATGTTCCTGGCGTTCCAGTACCCGGTGGAAATCCCCGGCGTCGGCAACATGACCTTCCTGCGCACCGCGGTGAACGCGCAGCGTAAGGCCCGCGGCGAAGAGGAACTGTCGGCCTCCGACTTCCTGAAGGAAGTGCGCGCCAAGGCGAAGACCCTCAAGATCGACGCCGAGATGCTGAAGCGCCCGGTCAACGTCGGCTTCTCCGGCGGTGAGAAGAAGCGCAACGAGATCCTGCAGATGGCGATGCTTGAGCCGAAGCTGTGCATCCTGGACGAAACCGACTCCGGTCTCGACGTCGATGCGATGAAGCTGGTGGCCGAAGGCGTCAACGCCCTGCGTGACGAGGGCCGCGGTTTTCTGGTGATCACCCACTACCAGCGCCTGCTGGACCACATCAAACCCGACGTGGTGCACATCCTGGCGGGTGGCCGCATCGTCAAGACCGGCGGCCCCGAGCTGGCGCTGGAAGTCGAAAACAACGGTTACGCCGGCATCCTGGCAGAGGAGGCGTAAATGGCCCTGCCCGAAGTCAAGCAAAGCGCAACCGAGGCGCGGCTGTCGGCGCTGACCCTGCCCGAAAGCGGCTGCCTCAAGGCGGCCCGCCAGGCAGCGCTGTCGCGGGTCCAGACCATGGGCCTGCCGTCGCGCCGCGATGAATACTGGAAGTACACCAAGCCGGACACGCTGGTGCAGGCGGATGCGCCCAAGGCAGCCGTATTCCACGCAGACGAAGTGCCGATGTTCAATGCGTTTGAGCGTCTGAACATTGTCTTTGTGGACGGTTTGTTCGACGCCGAGGCCTCCGACGATCTAGAGCTTGAAGGCCTGACCATCGACCGGATCGAGGATATCTGCTGCAAGGATATCCATTGGGCCAAGGACCTGTACGGCGTTCTTGAGGCGCGCGGCCAGACCCCGGTGGAACGTCCGCTGGCGGCTTTGAACACCGCCTTTGCCAGTGATGGCGTGGCGATCCGGGTGACCGGCAAGGTCTCCAAGCCCTTGAACTTCACCTATGTGCATTCGGACGAAAACTCTGACGCGATCCTGCACCATGTGATCCGCGTGGAAAGCGGTGCCGAGGTGACTGTTCTGGAGAACGGCCCGGCTGCGTCGCGCTTCAACAAATGCATGGAGATCGACATCGCTGACGGCGGCACGATGCATCTGGTGCGGGCCCAGGGCCGAGACCACGAGCGCCGTGCGGCGACCCATCTGTTTGCGCGTCTCGGCACGGAGTCGGTTTTCAAGTCCTTCACCCTGACCGTGAACGGCGTGCTGACCCGCAACGAGGCGGTGATTGAGCTGACCGGCGACGACGCTGTGGCCCATATCGCAGGCGCCTGCGTGGGCGACGGCGACTTCCACCACGACGACACCGTCTTTATCACCCATGACGCGGTGAACTGCGAAAGCCGCCAGGTGTTCAAGAAAGTGCTTCGCAACGGTGCCACCGGTGTGTTCCAGGGCAAGATCCTGGTGAAGGAAGGCGCGCAAAAGACCGACGGGTATCAGATTTCCCAGTCGCTGCTGCTGGATGAAGACAGCCAGTTCCTGGCAAAGCCCGAGCTGGAGATCTATGCCGACGACGTGGCTTGCTCGCACGGGTCCACCTCTGGTGCGATTGATGAGGAAGGCCTGTTCTACCTGCGCTCCCGCGGTGTCCCGCATGCGGAGGCAACCGACCTGATGACACTGGCCTTCCTGGCTGAAGCGGTGGATGAGATCGAGGACGCGGAGATCGCCGCCGATATCGTCTCCCGCCTCGAAGGCTGGCTGGCCCGGCGCCGCTGATGTCCGTCACAACGGATATCCCGGCAACCTACAAGGGGCCGCGCAAGGTATTTGCGCGGCTTCTGAGCATGGGGGCCCGCGAGGATCGCCTGCTGGTGTTCCTGCTTGCGGGATGCGTGCTGACCTTTGTCGCGCAGATGCCGAAACTGGCGCGCGAGGCGCATCTGACCGGCCAGGAGCTGAACATGCTGCTGGGCGGATCGCTGCTGGCGCTGGTCTTTATCGCGCCGCTGCTGCTGTATGTTCTGGCGCTGGTAGCCCATTGGATCGCCCGCGCCATGGGCGGGCAGGGCGATGCCTACCGTGCGCGGCTGGCGTTGTTCTGGGCCTTTCTGGCGGCCAGTCCGCTGATGCTGTTGAACGGGCTGGTGGCCGGATTCATCGGCCCGGGTCCGGCCCTGACCCTGGTGGGCATCCTGTGGTGCGCCGTGTTCTTTTGGTTCTGGTTGTCCGGCATGATCCAGGGCTATTGGGCCAAACCATGAATGCGCTGGCCTCCTTTGCCCTCTTGACGCTCAAGTCACCGCGCGATGCTGCGCATCAGATCCTGGCGCGGGATTGGCCGCGGGAGGCACTGTGGACCGCCTTCCTGCTGTCGGTGGTGCTGAACACCTGCGTCTACACGGTTCAGAAAATCCTGTTCCCGCTGCCGCCGGAGGTTCTGCTGCCGCGTTTCACGCCAGGTGTTTACTTCGCCATGGTGCTGATCCTGCAGCTCTGCTTTATCGCCATGCTGTCCTCGACCGGCCGCTGGCTGGGCGGGCAGGGCAATCTACCCGCGCTGCTGGCCCTAGTTACCTGGCTGCAGTTGCTGCAGGCGGGGCTGAACGGTGCCATCGTGGTTGTGTTTCTGGTGATGCCTTCCCTGGCCGCACTGCTGAATATTGCGGCCAACATTGTTGTGTTCTTCATCCTCCTGCATTTCGTAAACGCGGCGCACCGTTTTGGTTCCGTGTGGCGCTCGCTGGGGGTGGTTTTGATGGCCAGCATGATCCTGGTCTTTGCTCTTCTCTTTATCGTGGGTCTGATCGGCCCAGCCAATCTGGGACTTCCCGAAAATGTATGACCTGGAAAAAATCCGTGCCGACTTTCCGATCCTGTCGCGGGAGGTGAACGGCAAACCGCTGACTTATCTCGACAACGGTGCTTCGGCCCAGAAACCACAGGTGGTGATCGACGCTGTCACCAAAGCCTATGCGGAGGAATATTCCAACGTTCACCGCGGCTTGCACTTTCTTTCCAACCTCGCAACTGAGAAATACGAAGCTGTCCGCGGTATCATAGCGCGGTTCCTGAATGCCGGCGACGAGAACACCATTGTACTGAACTCCGGTACCACCGAGGGCATCAATCTGGTTGCCTACGGCTGGGCGATGCCACGATTTGAAGCAGGCGACGAGATCGTCCTGTCGGTGATGGAACACCACGCGAATATCGTGCCCTGGCACTTCCTGCGCGAACGTCAGGGCGTGGTGCTGAAATGGGTGGACACCGCTGCGGATGGCAGTCTCGACCCGCAGAAGGTCGTTGATGCGATTGGCCCCAAGACCAAGCTGGTGGCCGTCACCCAGTGCTCCAACGTGCTGGGCACCGTTGTGGATGTAAAGGCGATCACCCAGGGCGCCCATGCCAAGGGGGTGCCGGTTCTTGTCGATGGCTCGCAGGGCGCTGTGCATATGCCGGTCGATGTGCAGGATATCGGCTGCGATTTCTACGCGATCACCGGGCACAAGCTCTATGGCCCCTCCGGGTCCGGTGCGATCTATATCAAGCCGGAGCGCATGGCGGAGATGCGCCCCTTCATCGGCGGCGGCGATATGATCAAGGAAGTCTCCAAGGAGCAGATCATCTACAACGATCCGCCGATGAAGTTCGAGGCCGGCACGCCGGGCATCGTGCAGACCATCGGCCTGGGTGTGGCGCTGGAGTACATGATGGATCTTGGCATGGAAAATATTGCCAAGCATGAGGGCGGCCTGCGCGACTATGCGATGCAGCGGTTGACCGGCTTGAACTGGATCAACGTGCAGGGGCAAGCATCTGGCAAGGCTGCAATTTTCAGCTTCACAATGGAAGGTGCGGCACACGCCCACGATATCTCCACCATCCTCGACAAGAAGGGGGTCGCAGTGCGCGCCGGCCATCACTGTGCCGGGCCGCTGATGGACCATCTTGGGGTATCTGCCACCTGCCGTGCGTCCTTTGGCCTCTATAACACCAAGGAGGAGGTCGACACACTGGTCGACGCGCTGGAACTGGCGCACGAGCTGTTTGCTTAAGCTTTTCACCTGACAATCAAAAAACGGCACCCGTGGAGGTGCCGTTTTTTTTCTTTCAGGCTTTAGCCCTGGATCTTGTCTTCTCGCAGCGGGCAGGACAGGTAAACGCCGAACTCCTTGCCCACATCGCAGCTGACCCGGGCGTGCACCTTGCCTTGCCGGTCGAGGAACCGTTGGCTGTCTTGCACCGGAAAGATCCCCTCGTGCCAGATATTGGGGTGGATATAGAGCCCCTTGGACCCGTCACACCAGAACGCCACGACTTTCTCCGGTTTCAGATCATCCCCGGGCAGCGCCGCGGGAATGATGAAGGGTTTGTTGTCCAGCGGATAAAACAACTGGCCGCCGTCGGGGTGATAGTTCATGTGCCATAGCAGAACCTGATCCCGTGCTGCGGTCTGAGCTTCAACCTGTGCCGTCTGCGGGTCGGTGGACCAGCCTAGCACATAGTTGCCGTTGACCGCTTCGTTCTCGCCATAGAGCACGTCGCCGCGCCAATCACCGCGGAAAGTGCCCTCGACCCAGCCGGCCTCGTCGCCCGTGCCTTCGTCAATCGGCCGCCAGCCTTGCGCGGGCCACTGCACGATTTCGATCTCAAAACTTTCCGGATCGTCCACCAGGCAGCCATACCCCTTGACGCTTTCCTCGGTGGCCCGGATCAGCGGAACCTCATGCCAGGGCAGCGAAGGTTTGGTGCTGGCCTCGAAGATATACTCGGGCGCGCTCATTTTGCGGAACCTCCCGTTCCCATGTGCTTGTCCACCATCCGCTGGACCATCGGCGCAAAGTGCCAGTAATCCGGAGTGTCCATGTCGTCCCGCTTTCCAGCCTCGTCCAGATAGCGCACCGCGATGATCTGCTTCAGGTTCGGGTTCTTCTCAAACTCGGCAACTTCCTCTGCATTCATCGGTCCGCCCTGCAGGTTCAGGGAATGGATCGAAGCCTCTGATAAACGGTTGAAATATTCCGGCTTGGTGGCGCAGAGATAGCGCTTGGCAGCCACGTGATAACGGACGCAGTCGGTGATCACAGAGGGGAAGAACTGCTCCAGCACCTCGGCGCCGGCTTCCTCATGGTAGCGGTCCTCGGTGTCATCCATGGAGAATGTTCCGAACTCGCTGGTGAAATGGCCGATATCGTGGAGGAGCGCCCCCACGATGATTTCTTCCGGCTGGCCGTTCTGCTCAGCGATGGTGGCGCCTTGCAGCATGTGCTCGGCCATGGTGACCGGTTCGCCCAGGTATTCTTCATCACCGCGGCGGTCAAAGATGCCGCCGATGAAGTCCACGATATTGTCCCGGTTCAGCTGGCTGACGTCTGGCTTGCTCATCTCTCTCAGCCCTCCAATTGCGCGTTCAGCACGTTGAGGGTCGACAGCAGCCCGTCCTTGTCCGCGTAGCAGCCCTGCAGCCAGCGCGATCCGGAGCCGGAGTAGCCGAGGCGAGCGTGCATCACCCGGGTGTTGTCGACGATGAAGCTTTCGCCCGGCTCCAGCTTGAAGGAGACGCCCATGTCCGGATCGTCGATGAATTCACCCAGGCGCCGGTAGGCGGCGTAGTAGGCCTCCATCTTGTCAAAGGGAATGTCGACAAACGGGGCAGAGGATCGGTTGTTGAAGCGCATCCCGATCATCTCGCCATCAGGTGACAGCTCGATCATCGGTCGGCGGGAGCGCAGATGCACACCGTCGGACCCCTTGTATTCAAACCGGGCCGGGTAGCCTGCCAGCAGGGCAAAGCCTTCGGGGTTTTCCGCCTTCAGCCGTTCGGCGGCGCGGAAACCGTCCACCACAATGCTGTCACCGCCTTCTGCAGAGTTCTCCAGGCAATAGAGGATCTGCAGGCTGGGTACCGGGTCGCGATAGGGGTTGTCGGTATGTGCCTGCAGGCCCAGGCCGGTGAAGGCCAGATTGGTCGGGTTCACCTCTGTGCGGACTTCGAAGTACTTGCCGTAGTTGGTTTCGCGCACAAAACCGAACATTTCAGCGTTCTCGATGAGGGCGCCTTCTTCGACCGGACCGTTCACCAGCTTGGCGAAACCCAGACGGGCGATCGCGTTCAGCCAATCGCGTTTGACGCTTGGGTCGGACTGCACTTTGTTCCAATCGAACGTGGGGGCCGGCAGGCCACTGTTCCAGGTCTCGATGCCCGGTGCCATGCGGCCAAATTCACTTGCCTGATCAACATCATAGGCGTGTGCCTTCAACCAGGCGCCCGGGAAGGCCACGGTCTTGCCTTCCGGTGCGAAGGTCACAGTCAGTGCGCCGTCTTCTACCAGTGCGGTGCTGATCTTGGTGTCTGCGGGAATGTCACCAATGGTGATCAGCCGCTGGCCGTTGCCAGGGGCGCGTGTTTCCGGGTCAAGCGCGTTGTCGCGCAGCCAGATCGCATGAAAGCGGCTTTCGAGGCCGTCTTCGAATGTCAGGGTCAGAAAGCTGCCGGATGCGTCAGCAGTTACGGAACGGGGCATGAGAGTGTCTCCGGTTGGCCTGGTTCTTACTTGCCTTGCTACCGCTGGTGAGCCATCAAGAGAACTACGGAAATTGGGGTTTGAGAGTTAGGTTTTCTAATGCCCAAGAAAGTTACCAAACAAGGCTTGCCGCCGCTGGACTGGCTCAAAGTGTTCGAGGCTGCAGGCCGTCATGGCAGTTTCACCGCCGCTGCGGAGGAGTTTGGGGCAACTCAGGCCGCCGTGAGCCAGCGGATCCGCAACCTGGAAGCTTGGCTGGGGCGGCAATTGTTCATCCGTTCAGCACGTGGTGTGACTTTGACGGTGGATGGCGAAAGCTACCTGCCGCTGGTACATGATTCCCTTCGCGCGCTGGAGCAGGGCACTGAAAACCTGTTTGGCCATAGTGTTCGGGAACTGCGTATCGCTGCCCAGCCATCACATCTGGAAATGATTTTGTTGCCGGGGCTTACGGCGTTTTCTGAAAGTCATCCTGAACTGCAGATTGTGACGGAAACCGTGCCGAAGCGGTTGGACTTTGAAGCGGCGGATGGTGCGCTGCATATCCGCTACGGGCGCGGCAGCTGGCAGGGCCGAGCAGGTGTCCTGCTTGCCAATGAGGTTCTTCAACCGATGGCGGCCCCGGACCATACTAAGGACTGGCGTCAATTGCCGGCCATTGAGCTGCGCGGAGAACGGCCGGGCTGGAGCGAGTGGGCGCGGGTGACCGGAGAGCCGGCGCCGGAGGCCGGGCCGGTTTCGGTGGATTCCATGGCCCATGCCCTGCGAGCGGCCCGGCTTGGAATGGGGGTGGTCCTGGGATCCAGGGCGCTGGCGGCCAATTTGCTGCTGACCGGGCAATTGATCAGTCTGCCAGCCGCCGAATTGGCCACGATTGATGGCTATTGGCTGACTTGGCCGCCGGAACTAGGGAAAACAAAGCGGCAAAGTGACGTCCTGAAGGCGCTCACCAAGGCGCTAAGCGCTGATCTGGCGTAAGAGGGGGCTGCTTTTCAGGTCGGGAACTCGCCGATCTTGGCAAAATAAGCATCCAATATTGGCCGTGCACCGCGCTTACTGAGGAACGCGAAGCCAATTCTCGTGTCCTTCCGCCAGCGGGTTCGAACCTCAAACTCTGCGATATCTTCGATGGAGACAGATTTCAGCTCTGCCAGGCTAAAATTGTTTTGCCCCTCTGGCAGGCGGACGGCAAACCCACTGTAGCTGATGTTGTAAACAATGGCTTCCCGCACAGATCCGGACAAATTGACAGTGCAGGGCAAATTCAGACGAAGCCGGGGTTCTGTTGGTTTCGCTGTCCGGAAAATGGAGTTGGTCTGTACCATTCTGCCTCTATCGTCGCATTAGGAAGTATAGGCAGAGTAGCTAGCGGCGGACTCTTTAGATAGCTTTAAGAGCTAATAATGTTTTGAATTTTAAGGTGTATATGGCGCACCTGAGAGGATTCGAACCTCTGGCCTCTGCCTTCGGAGGGCAGCGCTCTATCCAGCTGAGCTACAGGTGCGTTGTTATGCCGGGGTATACCCGCGGTTGGTTGCCTCTGCAACGGGAAAAACTGCCTGTTTCCAATTTCCTGAGGCGGTCAGGAAATTGCGGCCGCGGCCGGATGCTCAGAAAAGAAAAAAGCCTGCACCATCGGGCAGGCTTGCATTCTTGCAATGGAGGGCAGGGTTAGCCGCGCCAGGAGCGAACAACGCCGCAATCCATATGCACAAAATTTGAACGGTGGTATTTACCAACACCGCCGGCGTGGCACGCTTCAGCCGCTTGCGCCATTTGCGAGACCGAGCGGGACGCCAGGCGAAGGTCGGCAGCCTGGCCGCGCATGTGCAGCGAGTTTTTTGCAACCCCGCGCGAGCGGCTGCGCAGCATGGCGTTGGTCTTGGGGCTGCGGTAGCCGGACAGCAGCATGTAGGGCTCATTCACATCCAGAAGATTGTGGGACGCCGCCATGATGTCGATGGTGCGCAGATCCATATTCTTGACTTCATCGGTGCGCCAATCCCGCATGAAGTGGTTGATTTCCTTAACAGCGTCTTTGATGTAGTCGCCGTCGATCCAGTATACCATATCCAGGCGTTCGCCGGTGCGGCCTGAATACATGCGGATGCGCCGGATGTCTCCGCCGCCGCGAAGGAAACCTGCTGCATTGGAGAATGTTGGGGCTGCTGCCACTGCGGTTGCAGCAAATACACCCAAGAGAGAACGCCGGGAGATCCCCGTGCCCGTGGTTTTTGCCATTGTCACTGCGCCGTCCCGTACGCTTTTAGTCCTGCCTAGTCGCCCGATGTTACGGGCTCGCTAACAATTGAAGTTAACGTGCGGCATGTATGGCACACAGAGAATCCTGATCCAACATTTCTTTGCCGCGCTGTAACGGATATCCCGGTTTTCGGCGATTTCTTGCGCATAAGGGGAGGCGCATGGAACTTTTCCCCGCGACTGTTGCAGCCGGGTTTCATAGACGCGGCTTTGCTGCATCAAAGCTGACTTTTCGCAATTGTGAATGGACAACAGCGGCTGGCATTTACCAGAATTTCAGGTAGGCACTGCCAGAATTGACAAAAATCGGCGCAAGGACCGGAAATTATGACGCGTGCTTTTGCAGGAAACTTCTTGCCGGGATTCAAGGCCGGGCTGTTCGCCTTGGCACTGGGCGGACTGGCAGCCGGGGCGGTTTCCGGTTCGGCACAGGCTGAGGTTTCGGCGGCTTTCCGCCAGGCGGTCGCTGAAGCCGCTTATGGCAGCGAGGCTGTTGCGCAGTTCTATCGCGAAAACGGTTACCAGGCGATTTGGACCGGTCAGGATGAGGCCTCGCGCCAGCGCCGCAATGCATTGCTTGCGGCCCTGAACGAGACCCAGGCCCATGGGCTGCCGGACCGTTCAGCCGAAGTTGCTGCACTGATGCAGCAAATGCGCGACGTGCAGACGACCCGCGACATCGGCAATGTCGAGGCGGCGCTGAGCCAGGCACTGGTGGACTACGCCACTGACCTGCAGACCGGCCTGCTGGTTCCGTCGCGGATTGATGACGGCATGGTGCGTAAAAAGCATACGGTCGACGGGGCAAGCTTCCTGGCTGGAATCCGTGATACCCAGCCCTATGCCTATATGCGCAGCCTGGTTCCGGCATCGCCTCAGTACCGCGGTTTGATGCGGGAGAAGCTGCGGCTGGAGCAGATCATGGCAGCTGGCGGCTGGGGTCCGGCCGTGAATGCCAAGAAACTGGAGACGGGTGATCAGGGCCCGGCCGTTATTGCGCTGCGCAACCGGCTGATGCTGATGGGCTACCTGCCGCGCAGCGCCACCCGAACCTATGACGCGGCACTTGAGAAGGCGGTGCAGAGCTTCCAATCCGATCACGGCCTGGAAACTGATGGCGTGGCTGGTCCCGGCACAATTGATGAGATCAACAAGCCGGTGAGCGCGCGTCTGAAGTCCATTATTATCGCGATGGAGCGGGAGCGCTGGCTGACCCCGGATCGCGGTGAGCGGCATATTCTGGTCAACCAGACCGATTTCACCGCCAAGATCGTCGACAACGGCGACGTGACCTTTGAGACCCGTTCGGTTATCGGCAAGAACACCCACGACCGCCGCAGCCCGGAATTCTCGGACGAGATGGAGCATATGGTGATTAATCCGAGCTGGTATGTGCCGCGCTCGATCATCACCAAGGAATATCTGCCCAAGCTGCAGAGCAATCCCAATGCTGTCGGCCATATCCAGATCACTGACCGGCGCGGCCGGGTGGTGAACCGCGGTTCCGCTGATTTTTCGCAGTACACGGCACGCAACTTCCCGTTCTCCATGCGCCAGCCGCCCAGCAGCCGCAATGCGCTGGGGCTGGTCAAGTTCATGTTCCCGAACAAGTACAACATCTACCTGCATGACACCCCGCAGAAGAGCCTGTTTGCCCGCGAAGTGCGCGCCTTCTCGCATGGCTGCATCCGCTTGGCCCAGCCGTTCGAGTTTGCCTACGCGCTGCTGGCTAAGCAGACCGAAAACCCCAAGGAGTTCTTCCACCGCATTTTGAATTCGGGCAGGGAAACCAAGGTTGAACTGGAGCAGAAAGTGCCGGTGCATATCATTTACCGCACCGCTGTTGTGTCCGGTAAAGGCCGCGCAGAATTCCGCCGCGATGTCTACGGCCGCGACGCCAAGGTCTGGGCCGCTCTGGAACGGGCAGGGGTGGTGCTGCCCAGCGTTCAGGGGTAAATGTCAGGCCCATACAGGATTATTCTGAAAGGGCCTGCCATGTTCACAATCCGCCAGATCGCCGAGTCCTTGGGCGCCGAGGCCCAGGGTGAGCTGGATCTGCAAGTTGCAGGTGCTGCTGAACCGCAGGATGCCGGGGCTGATCAGCTCGCCATGGCGATGGCGCCGAAATATGCCGACGGACTGAAGGCAGGCAAGGCACTTGCTGCGATTTTGTGGGAAGGGGCTGACTGGCAATCCTTTGGCCTTAAGGCTGCAATTTTTGCTCCACGCCCGCGGATGACCATGTCCGGCGTCACCGCAATGCTGGACCGCGGCCAGGGGTTTGCTGAAGGCATCCACCCGTCTGCCGTCATAGATCCTTCCGCCGAACTGGGAGAAGGCGTTTCGGTTGGTCCGCTGACCGTGGTTGCGGCCGGTGCCAGGATCGGTGCCCGCTCGGTGATTGGCCCGCATTGCTATGTCGGTTCTGACGCTGTGATCGGCGAAGACGCTTACCTGCGCGAGATGGTCTCGATCAGCGCCCGTGCCACCATTGGCGACCGGTTCCGCGCTCAGCCTGGTGCACGGGTTGGCGGCGATGGTTTCTCCTATGTAACCCCTGAAGTGTCCGGGGCTGAGAACGCGCGCAAGACCTTGGGTGATCAGGGCGAGGCCAAAGCACAATCCTGGGTCCGCATCCACTCATTGGGCGCTGTTACCATAGGCAATGATGTCGAAATCGGCTCCAATTGCACCATCGACAACGGCACCATCCGTGACACAGTGATCGGCGATGGCAGCAAGCTCGATAACCTCGTGCATGTCGGCCACAACACCCGCGTCGGCAACGACTGCTTGCTCTGCGGGCAGACCGGTGTGTCCGGATCAGTCGATATCGGCAACAACGTTGTGCTGGGCGGCCAGTGCGGCGTGGTCGACAATATCTTCATCGGTGACGGGGTGATTGCCGGCGGCGGCACCAAGATCCTGTCCAACGTGCCTGCCGGCCGCGTGATCATGGGCTACCCTGGTGTGAAAATGGAAACCCACACCGAGATGTATAAAGCACAGCGCCGCCTGCCGCGTTTGATGCGTGACATCGAATTGTTAAAAAAGGCTGTTTTCAAGTAACCACCGAATACCTACATCAGCCTCAGGCAGAAAATCGGGGATCCATACATGAGCACGCAGGACAAGGTCATTGCAATCATTGCAGAACAAGCGGTTCTGGAGCCTTCAGACGTGACCTTGGATAGCACGCTGGAGGATCTTGGCATCGACAGCCTGGGACTGGTCGAAAGCATATTTGCGATCGAGGAAGAGTTCGACATTTCGATTCCTTTTAATGCCAATGAGCCGGAAAAGAGTGATTTTGACATTTCCAATGTCGCGGCAATCGTCGCCGGGATCGACAAGCTGATCCTGGAAAAAGCGTAAAGCTCCATGAAACGCGTTGTCATCACCGGGGCGGGAACCATCAACGCCCTGGGTCATTCGGTGCCCGAAACTCTGGCCGCTATGCGCACGGGCCAGTGCGGGATTGGCGAACTGGATTTCCGCGATGTGGAGCGGCTGGCGATCAAGATCGGCGGCCAAGTCCGCGGCTTTGAGGCTGAGGGCCGCTTCAACCGTCAGCAGATGAGCCTGTATGACCGCTTCACGCAATTCACCCTGACTGCGGCCAGGGAGGCGATTGAGCAGTCGGGCCTGGAATTTCACGGTGAGCTGTCGGCCAAGGCTGGCGTCGTCCTAGGCAATTCCGGCGGCGGAATGCAGACGCTGGATGAGAATTACCGCAGCGTCTACGAGGACGGCAAAAACCGGGTGCATCCGTTTGTGGTGCCCAAACTGATGAACAATGCCGCAGCCGGCCATGTGTCGATGCAGTTCAACCTCAAAGGCCCAAGCTTTACCGTCTCCACAGCCTGCGCGTCGTCAAATCACGCGATGGCACAGGCGTTCCAGATGGTACGCTCCGGGATGAGCCCGGTAATGGTCACCGGCGGCTCCGAATCCATGCTGTGCTTTGGCGGGGTCAAGGCCTGGGAAGGGCTGCGGGTTATGTCCAAGGACGCCTGCCGCCCGTTCAGTGCCAACCGCAACGGCATGGTTCAGGGGGAGGGCGCAGGTATCTTCGTGTTCGAGGAATTCGAGCACGCCAAGGCCCGCAATGCAGAAATTCTGTGCGAAGTCATTGGCTTTGCCATGTCCTCGGACGCGGCGGACATTGTGATGCCCAGCAAGCAGGGGGCTGCACGGGCCATTGCCGGCGCGCTACAGGATGCCCGCCTAGATGCCTCCGAGGTCGGTTACATCAATGCCCATGGCACTGGCACTGCAGCCAATGACAAGACCGAATGCGCCGCTGTGGCGGATGTGTTCGGCCCGCATGCTGATAGTCTGATGATTTCTTCCACCAAATCCATGCACGGTCACCTGATCGGCGGCACCGGTGCGGTGGAGCTACTGGCATGTATCATGGCATTGCGCGACGGGGTGATTGCGCCGACCATCGGATATGAGGAACCGGACCCGGAATGCGCGCTGGATGTGGTCCCGAATGAGGCGCGCGAAGCCAGGGTCGATGTTGCCCTGTCAAACGCCTTCGCTTTTGGCGGGTTGAATGCGGTGCTTGCTCTGCGCAGGGTCTGACCGCACTTAAAGAAAAAACGCCGCGGCCCTTGGGGCGCGCGGCGTTTTCTTTCAGCTGATTGCAGAGCTTACTGCTTGACGACATCCACGACGTCATAGCCCGCGGTAAAGCCGCTCAGCGACAGCTTCATCGAAACAACCTGATCCGGTGCCGGCGCCGGACGCAGCGACAGTACTGCTTCCTTGCCCTTCTTGAAGGCGTCGATGTCGCCCTGGGTCAGGCCGATCTGCGCAACGCAGCCCAGCTGATTGCAGAAGGAATAGTTGTAGCGCTTGGCTGGCGCGCCATCGATGGAGATGGTCAGCGCGGCGGGCAGCAGGGTTTCCAGCGGCACGATCACGGTCGCGCCTGCAACAGCCTGGCCGCCTTGCTGGTCGATACGGAACATCGATACTTCTGCCATCGGGTTGCCTTGCGGGCCGTTCAGAACCTGCAGCAGCGAGCAAGGGTCGTTTTCGGCCTCGGTCCTGATGCAGGCCAAATCCCAGTCGCCATGCTTTTCTTTGGAGTAGCGTTCACCCAGCTTGGGGCCGTCATTGACCGGTTCCCCCAGGTCCAGCAGCTGGTCTGCGGTCGATTCCGCCTGGTCTGCCTGCTCTGTGGTTTCCGCCCCGGCGGCCTGTTCGGTGGTGCCGGTTTCTTCGGCGGCGGTTTCCTGCGCCGCCAGCGGCGCGGTCATCGCCAGCACCGCGGCAAGCGTGATCGGGGTCAGGGACTTCAACATGAATGCCTCATTTTTTTAAAGACGCTGCCAACGCGTTTAGCACGCTGTCCTGGCAGTGTCAGGCCAATAACAAAGGAATAGCGGGGAAATCCGCGCACAGTGCTTCAGTCTTGGAAGATGCTGATAAAATACAAAAAAGGGAACCCGATGGTTCCCTTTTTCGTATTTGTTTCTCCCCGTCGGACTGGCCGACTTAGTTATTGCGTAGGACGTTACGAAAGGGCTGGCCATCGGTCAACATGCAAGTTCAAAAAAAATAAGGACGGCCTGCAATTCATGAAAATTGCATGCTGTGGGATGAGTTTACGGCTGAGGATGCCCGTTTTACAGGCAGTATTTGCCCAAAAAGAAGGCCGTGCGCGAGGCACGGCCCAGTCTGACAGGGAGGAAATGTCCGCCACGGCAACCGCATAGTGCTGGGGCGGGCAAGATTGACTATCGCATTCAAAAGTTAACTTTGTATTGTTATCCACAGGAAAAAGAACGGGCAGGGCGGAGATGGCAGATAGCTTATTCATTGGCGGCGGCGGCGAAGAATATGGCGAGCCGCAGGGGCTGAGCCTGAAATATGCCAACCGCCATGGGCTGATTGCGGGTGCTACCGGCACCGGCAAGACCGTCACCCTGCAGATCCTGGCAGAGGGGTTTTCCAACGCGGGCGTGCCGGTGATCCTTGCGGATGTGAAGGGGGATTTGTCAGGGCTGGCAAAGGCGGGCACGGAAAGCCACAAGCTGCACGAGGCCTTCACCTCCCGCGCGGGTAAAATCGGTTTTGCCGGTTACACTTACCATGCCTGCCCGGTGACCTTCTGGGATCTCTATGGCAAGCAGGGCCATCCGGTGCGCACCACCGTAGCCGAGATGGGGCCGCTGCTGCTGGCACGGCTGCTGGAGCTGAGCGAGGCGCAGGAGGGTATTCTGAACATCGCCTTCCGGCTCGCTGACGAGGAAGGGCTGCCGCTTTTGGATCTGAAAGACCTGCAGGCGTTGCTGGTCTGGATCGGCGAAAACCGCAGCCAGCTGTCGCTGCGCTACGGCAATGTGTCGACGGCCTCGATCGGTGCCATCCAGCGGCGTCTCCTGGTGCTGGAGAACCAGGGCGGCGCCGGGCTGTTCGGCGAACCGGCCCTGGCGCTCAGCGACCTGATGCGCTGCGATGCGTCCGGAAAGGGCATGGTCAATATTCTCGCCGCGGACAAGCTGATGGCAGCGCCGGGGCTTTATTCGACCTTCCTGCTATGGCTGCTCAGCGAACTGTTTGAGGAACTGCCCGAAGTTGGAGACCCCGACAAACCGCGGCTGGTCTTCTTCTTTGATGAAGCGCATCTGTTGTTTGAAGACGCGCCGAAGGCGCTGACCGACAAGGTGGAACAAGTCGCCCGGCTGATCCGCTCCAAGGGGGTTGGGATCTATTTCATCACCCAGAACCCGGCCGATGTGCCGGAGGACATTCTGGGCCAGCTCGGCAACCGCATTCAGCACGCGCTGCGCGCCTTTACTGCCAAGGACCGCAAGAACCTGCGGCTGGCGGCTGAAACCTACCGCGAGAATCCCCGGTTTTCGACCGAAGACGCCATCCGCGAGGTTGGCGTCGGCGAAGCGGTAACCTCCATGCTGCAGAAAAAAGGCGTGCCCGGCGTGGTGGAGCGCACACTGATCCGGCCGCCCAGCACGCAGTTGGGACCGATTACAGACGGCGAGCGCAAGGAGATGCTCAAAGCCTCTGACATGGCCGGGAAGTACGACAATCCGGTGGACCGGCGCTCTGCCTATGAGATCCTCGCGCAGCGGACAGCGGCTGCGGCTCAGGAAGCCGAAGCCTCAGAAGCGGCAGCAGAGGATGCCCAGGAACCAGCGGCACGCGAGTTCAACGCCGGCCGCCGTTACTCAGGCTCACGGGTCAGCCGCTCTTCTTCCCGCTCGTACCGGCAAAAGGATACGTTCACTTCTGCGATGTCAGAAGCCGTGATCAAGGAGCTGAAAGGCACCACCGGGCGGCGTATTGTCCGCGGAATTCTCGGCAGCCTGTTCAAGGGGCGTTAGGGCGCAGCCGGTGTCAGAAACGGCAGCGGCGTCAGCCGCCGTCTTTCTGCCGCTGGCCTTCCTGCTTGCAGATTGCATCAGCCTCTTGCACGGACATGGTAGCGGGCCTGTCGATGGAACGGTCCCACAATACCCGCTCCTTGGTGTAGAGCTGGCAGGTGACAATGCCCTTGCTGGTTTGCAGCTGCACTGGGGTTGTTTCGTAATTCTCCGGGCTGACACAGCCGCTCAAGGCTGCCGCAACGGCCGTAAGTTTTATTAACTTGGACTTGGTTTTCATAACTGGCTCACCTCGGTCGGTTTCCCTCCGAATATCGCGAGAGGGGAAATAAATCATTAAAACCCGCGGGTTCCACGGCAGAGCACCGAGCGCATAGGCAGGCAAGAAAACTGCCGCCCAGGGCGTCCTGAGCGGCAGTCAATTTTTCACGCAATATGCTGTTTTCCAGCAAAGCGGCGGTTATTTCTCCGGAATCAGGCCGCGCGGGCTGAACCTGAGCACCAGTAGCAAAATCAGCCCCATGGTAAACAGCCGCATGTGCGAGGCGCTTTCCAAGAGATGCGCCTTCAGCGCGCTGCCTTCTGCCATGCCGGAGGTGACGAGTTCCATCAGCAGGATGCCCATCGGCTCCACCTTGATCCAGAAGAACCAGATCAGCATGCCGCCCAGCACCGCGCCGAAGTTGTTGCCGGACCCGCCAACAATCACCATCACCCAGATCAGGAAGGTGAAGCGAAGCGGGTTGTAGGTGCCCGGTGTCATCTGGCTGTCGAGCGTGGTCATCATCGCCCCGGCAATGCCGCAGATGGCGGATCCCAGCACAAAGATCTGCAGGTGGCGGCGGGTCACGTCCTTGCCCATTGCCTCTGCCGCAACCTCATTATCGCGGATCGCGCGCATCATCCGGCCCCAGGGGCTTTTCAGCGCCATCTGCGCCATCCACAGAAGCGCCAGCAGCACCACGGTGAACATCAGCGCATAGCCGGCTTTGACGTAGACGGTGGAGGCGGTGACCGGGTCCATGCCCCAGCTGGCCGCGCGCTCCACAAAGGACGGATCGCTTTGCAGATCCACCTCATAGGGCAGCGGGCGGGGCAGGCCGACCACGTTCTTTACGCCGCGCGACAGCCAGTCCTCGTTCTTCAGGACCGCAATGATGATCTCGGCAATGCCCAGCGTGGCAATCGCCAGGTAATCCGAGCGCAGGCCCAGGGCGGTCTTGCCAATCAGCCAGGCAGCACCGGCAGCCAGCAGGCCGCCTGCGGGCCAGGCCAGCAGCACCGGCAGGCCAAGGCCGCCGATATTGCCCTGCAGCGCCGGGTTGATTGCCTCGACCGAACCGACAGCGGGATCAAAGATTGCACGGTAGACAAAGAAGCCCACGATGAGCACAGCGAGCAGAACAACGGTGCGCAGTTTGCCACCTGGCATGAACTTGGTGATCATCACCGCCGACACAACTGTCAGCGCGCCCATCACCAATGCCATCACGATGCTGACACCTCCGGACGACCAGGCCGCCGGGATCACTGGGGTCGACACCAGCACCACGGCCAGCCCGCCAAGCGCGGTGAAGCCCATGATGCCGACGTTGAACAGACCGGCAAAGCCCCACTGGATGTTGACCCCGATGGCCATGATGGCCGAAATCAACCCCATGTTCAGGATCACCAGCGCCGAGTTCCAGGAGCCAGAGAAGAACAGGAAGTCGGTCATGCCTTCTGCGAGGATCATCACGCCGACAAAGACGAAAAGAAGGGTATGTTTCATGGTCTCGGTCATACCGCTTTCCCTTTGAAAAGGCCGGTAGGCTTGAACAGGAGGACGACAATCAGGATCGCGAAGGAGACCGCGAACTTGTAGTCTGTGCTGAGGAGCTGAACGAGCCCGTCAGGCGCCAGGCTGTCCGGCAGGCCGTAGGTCAGCACCTTTTTCCAGGCATAAGTGATTGTCACCTCGGAGAAGGCGATGATGAACCCGCCGGCAATGGCCCCGATCGGATTGCCAAGGCCGCCCACGATGGCGGAGGCAAAGATCGGCAGCAGAAGCTGGAAATAGGTGAAGGGTTTGAATGACTTGTCGAGACCGTAAAGCACACCCGCAATGGTCGCCAGCGCCGCGACGATCATCCAAGTGTACATCACCACGCGCTCCGGGTTGATGCCCGACAGCAGCGCCAGATCCTCGTTGTCCGAATAGGCCCGCATGGATTTGCCGGTGCGGGTCTTGTTCAGGAACCAGAACAGCACCGCCACCACGATGATCGCGGTGATCACGGTGATGCCTTGCGTGGTCTTGATTGCCAGGCCTTCGTCAAGCCCGGTCATCTGCTTGAAGGTGCGTGCTTTGATGATGAACCGCTCGCCATCGGCAAACCGCTGATCGCCGGGGCCGATGATGAAACGCACGATGCCGTTCATCATGAACATCACACCGAGCGAGACCATCACGAAGATCACAGGCTTGGCCTTCTGCTGGCGGTAGAACCGGTAAACGGTCTGGTCGGTCAGCAGCGCCAGGCCAATGGTGCCCAAAATGCCAAAGGGCAGCGCAAGCAGCGCAGTCGGCAGCGGTCCTGCGCTGATCCCCATCGACTGAAACGCCCAGGTGATCAGGATCGTGACCATCGCGCCAAACGCCATGGTGTCGCCATGGGCAAAGTTCGAGAACCGCAGGATCCCGTAGATCAGCGTCACCCCCAGCGCGCCAAGCGCCAGCTGGCTGCCATAGGCCAGCCCGGGGACAACAACAAAATTGGTAAGCGCCACGAGGGCGTTGAGAAGATCCATGCTTAGCCCCCCAGGAAAGATTTGCGCACTTCGGGATCGGCCAGCAGCTCCTTGCCGGTGCCGGTATAGGCATTGCGCCCCTGCACCAGAACATAGCCTTTGTCCGCGATCTCAAGCGCTTGCTTGGCGTTCTGCTCCACCATCAGGATCGGCAGCCCGGTGCGGGCGACCTCGATGATGCGGTCGAACAGCTCATCCATCACGATAGGGGAGACGCCTGCTGTCGGCTCGTCCAGCATCAGCACCTTGGGCTTGGTCATCAGCGCGCGGCCCACAGCCACCTGCTGGCGCTGGCCGCCGGACAGCTCGCCGGCGGGCTGGTTGCGCTTGTCGCGCAGGATCGGGAACAGATCATAGACCTGCTCCATCGTGTCCCGGAAATCATCGGTGCGGATAAACGCGCCCATCTCCAGGTTCTCCTCCACTGTCATCGAGGTGAAGATGTTGCTGGTCTGCGGCACAAAGCCCATGCCCTTGACCACCCGGTCCTGCGGGGTGAGCTGCGTGATGTCCTCGCCGTCCAGACGCACGGCGCCGGAGCGCACGTTCAGCATCCCGAACACCGCCTTCATCGCGGTCGACTTGCCGGCGCCGTTGGGGCCGACGATCACCGCGATCTCGCCCTTGTCGACGGCGATGGTGCAGTCATGCAGGATGTCCGGACCCTTGCCGTAACCGCCGGTCATGGTGTCGCCGATCAGGAACGGGCCGCCCTCGACCTTGTGGGTGGGGCCGCTTTTCAGATGGGCGGGCTGCATCGTGCCGATGCCTTTCGTGTTGGTGATCGAGGCATCCTTGTTGCCATGATCGTCCTGGTAGGGGTTGTCGCTCATGCATCCGCCTCCAGTTTGTCTTTATTTTTCAGACCGGTGCCCAAATAGGCTTCGATCACATGTTCGTTTGCCTTGATCTCGTCCAGGGTGCCCTCGGCCAGCTTTTTGCCCTCGGCCATGCAGATCACCGGGTCGCACAGGCGGCCGATGAATTCCATGTCGTGCTCGATCACGACAAAAGTGTATCCGCGCTCCTCGTTGAGGCGCTTGATGGCGTCAGCAATGGTATATAGCAGGGTGCGGTTCACACCGGCGCCGACCTCGTCGAGGAAGACGATCTTGGCGTCCACCATCATGGTGCGGCCAAGCTCCAGCAGCTTCTTCTGGCCGCCCGATACCTGGCCTGCCTTCAGATCCGCGATATGGCTGATCGTCAGGAACTCCAGCACCTCGTCGGCCTTGGCCCGAAGCGCGCGTTCCTCGTCCGCGATCCGCTTGCGGCCAAACCAGGTGTTCCAAAGAGTCTCGCCCGATTGCGCGCCGGGCACCATCATCAGGTTTTCCCGGCACGTCATCGAAGAGAACTCATGCGCGATCTGGAAGGTGCGCAGCAGCCCCTTGTGGAACAGCTCATGCGGCGGCAGGCCGGTGATATCCTCACCATCCATGGTGACCCGGCCCGAAGTTGGCTCCAGAACGCCAGCGATAACGTTGAAAAGTGTGGTTTTTCCGGCCCCGTTCGGGCCGATCAAACCGGTTATGGACCCCTTGGCGATTTCCAGCGAGGCGCCGTCAACCGCGTGGAACCCGCCGAAGTGCTTGTGCAAGTCCTCGACGACGATCATGTCATTTCATCCCCTGCCGCGTTTTCGCGGCGTTTTTAATTTAGAACAGCCCGGGAAAACCCGGGCTGGCCTATCTTGGTTGCTTTTCAGATGCTTATCAGCGGAAGCGAAGGGTTTCGTTCTTGCCGTCCTTCACTTCGATCTCGCGGTAGGAGCCTGCGCTCTCACCCGGGCCGATCAGCTCAACGCCGGTTGCGCCCTGATAGTCGATGTCGCCGCCAGCGGCGAGGATTTCCAGCGCCTTGCCCAGCTCACCCGGGTTGATCGGCTCGCCCGGGGCGTTTGCCACGTCCAGGATTTTGCCGACGTAATCCGCCGGGTTGGTGGAGTTGGCGGCCTGCATTGCCAGCAGGAACAGCGCCGCTGCGTCATAGGACTCGGACGCGTAGGCCGAGGTGCCGTCAAAGCCGCGTTCTTTTGCCATTTCGGCAAAGATTTCCGCGCCCTTGCTGTCGGAACCCGCGATCTGGCCGAACGAGCCGTCGAGGTCCGCGCCAACGTTTGCAGGCAGGCTGTCGCCGATCATGCCGCCAGGCAGGCCAAAGGTGTCAAACGCACCGGAATCCAGCGATCCCTGGATGATGCCCAGGCCGCCCTGGTCCAGGTAACCTGCAACCACCAGGATATCGCCGCCAGCGGAGGCCAGCGCGCCGACTTCCGCGGAGTAGTCGCCTTTGCCGTCTTCATGCGCAGTCACGATGGTGACTTCGCCGCCAACTTCCTCGAACGAGGACTGGATCGCGTCCGCCAGGCCCTTGCCGTAGTCGTTGTTGGTGTAGGTCAGGGCGATTGAGTTGATGCCGCGCTCTTTCAGGATCTCGGCCATCACCTGGCCTTCGCGTGCGTCCGACGGCGAGGTGCGGAAGAACAGTCCGTTGTCTTCCATGGTCGACAGGCCGGGCGAGGTTGCGGAGGGCGAGATCATCACCATGCCGTTCGGGATCGCCACGTTCTGCAGGATCGCGCCGGTCACACCGGAGCAGTCGCCGCCGATGATGCCGTTCACGCCTTCGGCTACCAGTTTCTCGCCGTTTGCCACGGCCAGGCCGTTGTCGATGCAGCCGGTGTCAGCGCGCACGGAAGTCACGGTGGCGCTGTCCAGCAGCTTGCCGGATTTGGTGACTTCTTCCATGGCCAGCTCGGCGCCGTCGCCCATGGCCGGTGCCAGCGATTCAATCGGACCGGTGAAGCCGAACAGAACGCCCAGTTTCACTTCCTTGGCATGGCCGCCGGCATATGCGGTGCCAGCCGTCAGCGCAGCGGCCGCGGTGGCCATCAGCAGTTTCTTCATTTGAGAACTCCCATTGTTGGAACAAAAATGTTCACATCGGACCCTAGGCAAGCCGTTTGGAAAAGAAAAGTCCCGTTGAGGCGTGAGATAGCAAAGAGTCCGTCCCGTTGTTCTCCGCTATTATCAGGTCATGTGGTGCGGAGCTGAGTTTAATTTAAGCTTAAAGTAACAGAAGGGGAAGCGGAAATGTTGCATTGGTTACGCATATTGACGGCTGTGCTTCTGCTGCTGCCGTTTTCTCCGACAGTTCAAGCGGATACGATGAACAGCAGACTGGGTCAGCTTCGCGTGACGAAGATGGCAGGCGGCTTCGATGTGCCCTGGGCCTTTGCGTTTCTGCCGGACGGCGCGGTTCTGGTGACGGAACGGGATGGCGCGCTTTTCCATGTGCGGGACGGAAAAAAGAATCGCATAGGCGGCACGCCTGCCGTTGTTGCCGAGGGGCAGGGCGGCCTGTTGGACGTGATGGTGCCGCGCGATTTTGCAACCAGCCGGGAGATATTCCTGACCTTCGCCAAACGGCAGGGGCGCGGCGCGGGCACTGCCCTGGCCGCAGGCCGGCTCAGCGCGGACAACAGGTCTCTGACGGACCTGCGCATCCTGTTTGAGGCAGCGCCCGGCGCCACCGGCGGCCGCCACTTCGGTTCCCGCGTGGTAGAGGCGCGGGATGGCACGTTGTTCATTTCTTTGGGCGAGCGCGGCGACCGTCCCAGCGCCCAGAACCTGCGGCTGCATCAGGGGTCAGTGGTGCGGATCAACAGGAAGGGCACCGTGCCAGGCAGCAATCCTTTCGTCCGCCGCACGGATGCCCAGCCAGAGATCTGGTCCTACGGCCACCGCAACCCGCAGGGAATGGCGCTTGATTTGCAGGGCAGTCTTTGGGTGGCGGAACATGGCGCCAAGGGCGGCGATGAGGTGAACCGGGTCCGCAAAGGCGCCAACTACGGCTGGCCGGTGATCTCCTACGGCCGGCATTACTCAGGCGCAAAAATCGGCGAGGGCACGTTGAAACAAGGCATGGAGCAGCCCGCGTGGTACTGGGATCCGTCCATCGCACCGTCGGGCATGATGATCTATTCCGGGCGGATGTGGCCTGAGTGGCGGGGCGATATTTTCGTCGGCTCTCTCAAGTTCGACTACATTTCCCGCCTATCCGGATCCCCCCTTAAAGAGGTGGAGCAGATACGCAGCAGCGAAACCGGGCGCATCCGCGATGTTCAGGAAGCGCCCGATGGCAGCATCTGGTTCGCATCAGAGAGCGAAGGGGCGGTGTTTCGCATCTCCAATTAACCGCGCCACCCGAAAACTGAGACACGCGTTTAAAATAGCTAAAACAGGAAGATTGATATGAGGAAATTTCTCGCCGCGGCGCTGATTGCGCTGCTTCCAGCTACCGCTCTGGCGCAGGACAGCGTATTCAGTTCGTATGAAGCATATGAACGCTTTGTGGATACAGTCATCAAGCAACGTGACTTCAAACAGCTGATTACCCGGCTGGGCGGCCGTGACGAATACACCCCCGAGCAATTGCAAAGCGCGCAGCAGCAATTGGCGGCAATTTACCCGCACGGCTTTACCGGCGGCAGCGTAGCGGCACGCAAGGAATTGATGAACGGCTTCAAGAAGGAGGTTCGGATCTATTGGAATGAGGACGTGCTGAACTACTGCTACTATTATGCCTTTATTCACGACCGCGGCGATAGCATCGTGGTGCTGAAATTTGACCTCAACACAAACTCAGATGTTGTTTTCGGGAAGCTTTGAAAGCTTCCCGAACCAGTTCCTTAGGCTCCCTAGGCCTTATAAGCCGCCGCCTTGCTGCCGCGCTCGCGGTAGGGGGTGGTGTCGTAATGCGCCCGGTAGCATTTAGAGAAATGCGAGGGCGAGGCAAAGCCGCAGGCCAGCGCCACGTTGATCACGCTCATATCCGTCTGCATCAAGAGGTTGCGCGCCTTCTGCAGCCTCAGCTCCATGTAATAGCGCTTGGGGGAGCGGTTAAGGTAGCGTCGGAACAGGCGCTCCAGCTGGCGGGTGGACATGCCCACATCCTGGGCCAGGATCGACGGGCTGATCGGCTCCTCGATATTGGCTTCCATCATCTGGATAACCATCGACAGCTTGGGATGGCGGACCCCGATGCGGGTCGGGATCGACAGCCGCTGGGTATCCTGGTCGGTCCGGATCGAGGAATAGATCAGCTGATCTGCCACCGAATTGGCCAGCTCCTCGCCATGGTCATTGGCAATCAGCTTGAGCATCAGGTCGATGGAGGAGGTGCCGCCTGCGGTCGACAACCGGTTGCCGTCGATGACGAACACAGACTTGGCCAGTTCAACCTCGTCGAATTCCTCGCTGAAGCTGTCGGCATTTTCCCAGTGGATGGTGGCCCGTTTGCCGTCCAGCAGGCCGGCCTTTGCCAGCGTGTAGGACGCGGTGCACAATCCGCCGACCATCAGGCCCTTGCGCGCTTCGCGGCGCAGCCAGGACAGCACTTTCTTGGTGGAGGCGTCCTGCACATCAATACCGCCGCACAGCATGATGGTATCGTCGCGCTGCAGCTCATCCAAGTCCGAATCAAGCTGAAAGACCGTGCCCGCTGAGCAGGTTACCGTCTCGCCGCCTTCGCCCACCACGGACCAGCTGTACAGCTCCTTGCCAGCCATCCGGTTTGCGATCCTGAGCGACTCCATCGCGGCCGAAAAGCAAAGCAGGGTGAATTTGTCGAGGAGTACAAAGACAAACCTCTTGGGCTGGCCGGTGGCTACTCCTGAAACAGCAGGCTTGCGTGGCGTCTGCATGGCGGGCGTCCTTCAAGAAACAAGTCGGGCCGCGGGAGCACGCTCCGCGGCAAGTCGGAAAACCGTGCTCACAGCTTGGACGCGGGGTCAAGTCTCCGCAATTCTAAACTGGTCTCCCCCCGGCGGATTTTGTATAGAGCACACAACATATTCTAAAGACCTCTGATGCGGAGATAAAGTCATGAGCGAATGGCAAAAATCGGACTGGCGCAACAAGCCGCGGGTGCAGATGCCGGACTACACCGATGCCGCAGCGCTGAACGCTGTCGAGGCTCAGCTGTCCAAGTATCCGCCGCTGGTCTTTGCCGGCGAAGCGCGCCGCCTGAAACAGCACCTGGGCGCGGCTGGCCGCGGCGAGGCATTCCTGCTGCAGGGCGGCGACTGTGCCGAGAGCTTTGACCAGTTCAGCGCCGACGGCATCCGCGACACTTTCAAGGTGATGCTTCAGATGGCCATGGTGCTCACCTATGGTGCCAAGGTGCCGGTGGTGAAGGTTGGCCGCATGGCAGGTCAGTTCGCCAAGCCGCGCAGCGCGCCGACCGAAACCATTGATGGCGTGGAACTGCCCAGCTATCGCGGCGACATCATCAATGAACTGGCGTTCACACCGGATGCCCGCATCCCGAACCCGCAGAAGATGCTGCAGGCCTACACCCAGGCGGCTGCAACCCTGAACCTGCTGCGCGCTTTCTCTACCGGCGGTTTCGCCGACATGAGCCGGGTGCACTCCTGGACCCTCGGCTTCACCGATGAGCAGGAAGTCCAGAAGTACAGCGAGATCGCAACCCGCATTCAGGACACCATCGACTTCATGAGCGCCGCCGGCATTACCGCCGACACCACTCATGAATTCTCCACCGTGGAGTTCTACACCAGCCACGAAGGCCTGCTGCTGGAATACGAGGAGGCGCTGACCCGCCTCGATTCGACCTCCGGCAAATGGCTGGCCGGCTCCGGCCACATGATCTGGATCGGCGACCGCACACGCCAGCCCGACGGCGCTCATGTGGAATTCTGCCGCGGCGTGCTGAACCCGATTGGCCTCAAGTGCGGCCCGACCACCAGCGCCGAGGATCTGAAGGTGCTGATGTCACGCCTCAACCCGGACAACGAGGCCGGCAAGTTGACCCTGATTGCCCGTTTTGGCGCCGGTAAGGCAGGGGAGCATCTGCCGCGGCTGGTCAAGGCCGTGAAGGAAGAGGGTGCCAATGTCACCTGGGTCTGCGACCCGATGCATGGCAACACCATCAAGTCCTCCACCGGCTACAAGACCCGGCCCTTCGACAGCGTGCTGCGCGAAGTGCGCGACTTCTTCGGTGTTCACAAGGCTGAGGGCACCATCCCCGGCGGCGTGCATTTCGAAATGACCGGCCAGGACGTGACCGAATGCACCGGCGGCGTCCGCGCGGTGACCGAGGAAGACCTGAGCGACCGCTACCACACCGCCTGCGATCCGCGCCTGAATGCCAGCCAGTCGCTGGAGCTGGCCTTCCTGGTGGCAGAGGAATTGTCCGCCCTGCGCGCAGAGCAGTCTGCGCGCCAAGCGGGCTAAGGCCGCCTGCGACAGCTGCCGGCAAACAAAAAGGCGCCCCGGAGGTTCTCCTCCGGGGCGCAGTCAATTCAAGCAGCTATGACCTTGTACTTGAATTCAGAAATCTTCCAGTGCCGGCACCGGATCAGTCGCGGCTGACCACCAGCCGCAGATGCGGTGCGCCCTTGTGCTTGGCAGCGGCAGGGTCCGCCGGTTCGGCCGCTTTGCCGGCCCGGCTGCGGTCCAGCAGCGCCTTGGCCTCTTCCAGCAGCGACCGCTCCGGCTTGAAACGGGCCTGAACCTCGGCAAAGCCGGGATTGGGCTGGTTCACATCTGCATGGTCTTCCTTCGCGTCTTCCCGCGGCTTAGCCTTGAACTCCGCGGCGCCCGAAGGCTTGCCAACGGCACGCATTTCGATCGAGGTGATCGAGAACCGCTGCGATGTGACCGAAGCGGCTTCGTCTGCCACCAGAACCCCCAGCACCCGGCTGATATCGCCCAGATCACTGCGCAGCGGCAGCAGCAGCATGCGGGCCTCGCGCGGTTTGCTCAGGCGCGGCGCCTCAATCTGCAGCTCCAGTTCCACAACCGCGGGCGTGTCGAACATATGCTCCATCGCATTGCTCAGCTGCTTGCGTGCATCTGTGGTGAAAAACGCCGTGACCGGCATCCCGCGCACTTCCATGCCCGCCATTTCATTGACCAGCGAACCGGCCAGACGGAAACGGGCGATGCCCGGCGCAATCCGTTCCAGAATGAAGGTGTTGCTCAGGATGTTTTCCAGACCGCGCGGATCAATCTGCGACCGGCTGGGCACATCGTCTCCACGGCGCAGCGCGGTCCAATAGGCTTCCGCCTGACGCAGCGGCGACAGTGCGCCGCCCTTGCGGAAACGGTTCATGGATACAACGTTTCCCTGTCCGTCAGACAGGCCATCTCCACTGCGGCTGCCAAAAATCATCTCATTATCCCCTGCAACACCGGACATCCCGTGGTCCCCGCGCAGCTCCTTGCTGCCTTAAGACTTAGGGCCGGTATGGTTACCCTGAAGTTAAGATGACACAATCTAATTCAAATTTGGACTAAATCTTAAAGCAATGGTTAACGCCTTCGCTTGCGCCCGTTTTTGCAATTGCGCTTGCACCCTGTAGTTTCAAGACAGTAGAGCAGTTTAATCACCAGCGAACAGGGGGCTTTCTTATGACCATCCGCAGCATGACCGCCTTTGCCTCGGCACAGGGCAGCTCCGATCAGCACAGCTGGAGCTGGGAGCTCAGGTCGGTCAATGCCAAGGGGCTGGATATCCGGCTTAGGGTTCCGGATTGGCTGGAAGGCCTTGAAAACCTGACCCGTTCCGCCCTGTCCAAAGCGCTGGCGCGGGGCAATGTCTCGCTGACACTCCGGATCACTAGGACTGAGGACGGCGCCGGGCAGGTGCAAGTCAACGCCGCGGTTTTGAAATCCGTGGTCAAGGCACTGGGAGAGGCGCAGTCGCTCGCCAAGCAGAACCGGGTGGAGGTGCGTCCGGCCTCGGCAGCGGAGCTTCTGTCCTTCAAGGGCGTGCTGGAACAGTCCGCGGGTGATGATGATCCGGCGCCTCTGGTGGCTGCGCTTGCAAAGGAACTGGAAACCCTTGTGGCGGAATTCGTGCAGATGCGCGAGGCCGAGGGCGCGGCGCTTGCCGTAATTCTTAACACCCAGCTGGAGCAGGTCGCCGCGCTGACCGCACAAGCGGCAGAGCGCGCCGAAGAGCGCAAGGCCAAGATGGCCGAAACGCTCCGGGCCAATCTGGCGCGTGTCATGGATAACGCCGATGGCGCCGACCCTGACCGGGTGGCGCAGGAACTGGCGCTGATTGCGGTCAAAGCCGACGTGACCGAGGAACTGGACCGCCTTGGCGCCCATGTGGCTGCTGCCCGTGATCTGCTGCTGAAGGGCGGCGCTGTGGGCCGCAAACTCGATTTCCTGATGCAGGAGTTCAACCGCGAGGCCAACACTCTCTGCTCTAAGGCGCAGCATGCCGGCTTGACGGCAGTTGGGCTTGAGATGAAAACCGTGATCGACCAGATGCGCGAGCAGGTGCAGAACATAGAATAAGAAAAGGAGTGCTTTGATGGCGGACCGCCGCGGCCTTTTGATCATCCTCTCATCGCCTTCGGGCGCAGGCAAATCCACCTTGGCCCGCCGCCTGATGGCCTGGGACCCGGGCCTTGCCTTCTCGGTCTCCGCCACCACCCGCGCCCCGCGCCCGGGTGAGGAGCACGGCCGCGAATACTACTTCATGTCCGAAGACGAGTTTAAGCAGAAGGTGGCTGAGGGCGGCATGCTGGAGCACGCCCACGTCTTCGGCAACTTCTACGGCTCGCCCGCTGGCCCGGTGAAGGACACCATCGAGGCCGGTCAGGACGTGCTGTTCGACGTCGACTGGCAGGGTGAGATCCAGATCCGCAACTCCGATCTGGGCAAGCACGCGCTGTCAATCTTCATCCTGCCGCCCTCGATCACCGAACTGCGCCGCCGTCTGGAAACCCGGGCGCAGGACAGCGACGAGGTGATCTCCAAGCGGATGATGAAAAGCTGGGATGAGATCAGCCACTGGGGTTATTATGACTATGTGCTGGTCAACGACGACTTGGACGAGACAGAGGCCAAGCTGAAAACCATCGTCGAGGCCGAGCGCATGCGCCGCATCCAACAGCCGAAGCTGCAGGATCACGTCCGCGCCCTGCAAACCCAGTTCGAGGAACAGTCATGACCCTTTTTGCTCTTGGCGCTCACCGGCCGCAAATCGATGAGGACACCTGGGTCGCCCCCGATGCCAACCTGATCGGCAAGGTGGTGATGGAGGCAGGGTCCTCAGTCTGGTTCGGAGTCACCATCCGCGCCGACCACGAGGAAATCCGCATCTGCGAGGGCACCAACGTGCAGGAAAACGTGGTGATGCACATTGATGCAGGCTACCCGCTGACCATTGGCAAGAACTGCACCATTGGCCACAAGGCAATGCTGCATGGCTGCACCATTGGCGAGAACTCCCTTGTCGGCATGGGCGCCACCATCCTGAACGGTGCCAAGATCGGCAAGAACTGCCTGATCGGGGCAGGGGCCTTGATCACCGAGAACAAGGAAATTCCCGACAACTCCCTGGTGATGGGCAGCCCCGGCAAGGTAGTGCGGGAGGTGGACGCGGCGCTGGCTGAAAAGCTGACGCAAAGCGCGCTCCTTTATCAGGACAACATGCGCCGCTTCCGGGCGGAGCTGAAACCGCTGTAACCGGCGAAAACCGGGCGGTTTTGCGCTGCTTGAACGGTTGCTGCCACAACAGGTTCACACTGGGGCAGTAGGCAGGCCGGACTGGTCAACAGCGGGGAACATATGACGACTGATCTGATAGAAGGATTTCTGGCGGCCATTCCGCTGCCGGCGGTGATGGTGGACCAGACCGAACGCTTCATCGCCATTAACAGCGGCGCCGAAGCTTTGCTGGGGCAGGGCGTCCAGGGGCGCCATTTCGCCACCATCCTGCGCCAGCCTAGCGTTGCCACCGCGATTGAGGCCTGCCTGCACGACAAGCAACCCCGCACCGCACGGCACCTGTCCAACGACGGCGCGCAGGACACCACTTACACGGTGACACTTCGCTATGTGCCCGGCATCGGCGCGGTGGGCGGCGGCGCGGTACTGGCCTGTTTCGACGACATCACCGAACGCGAGCAGGCCAGCCAGATGCGCCGCGATTTCGTCGGCAACGTCAGCCATGAACTGCGCACGCCGCTGACGGCGCTGATCGGTTTCATCGAAACCCTGCGCGGCCCGGCCAGGGATGACGCCGCTGCGCGCGACCGGTTTCTCACGATCATGGAGGGCGAAGCCAGCCGGATGAACCGCCTGGTCGGGGACCTTCTGTCGCTCAACCGCGTGGAAAGCGAAGAACGGGTCCGCCCAAAGGAACAGGTGGATCTGACCGCGCATCTGGCCTCCACCCTCAAAACGCTGGCGCCAGTGGCAGAGGCCCGCGGCGCTGCGATGACACTTGGGGCACCGGAGGACCCGGTCTGTGTCACCGGCGACCCGGATCAGCTGCAGCAGGTGTTCACCAACCTGGTTGAAAACGCGGTGAAATACGGCGGCGATCAGGTGCGGGTTGTGCTGACCCATACTGAGCGCGATCCCTCGGTGCGCGCGCCTGCCGCGCGGGTCCAGGTGATCGACAACGGCCCGGGAATCGATCCCGTTCACCTGCCGCGGCTGACGGAGCGCTTCTACCGCGCGGACAGCCACCGGTCCCGCGAACTGGGCGGCACCGGACTTGGCCTGGCGATCGTAAAACACATCATCAACCGCCACCGCGGAAGGCTGCGTGTTGAAAGCGACCTGGGGCAAGGGTCTGTTTTTACCGTCATTCTTCCTGAGTAGGCAGCTGTGCCGTCGACCAGGCCGTCAAAGAACGCTGCCGGTCCCACGACCGGCAGTTTTTCATTTGTGACGGAATTTTTTCGCCAAAAACCGGCTTTGTCATACGGCTGTTACACACCTGTCACAAAAGCCTCATCACCACCCCATAGGAGAGGCGGCAAGATCATCGAGGGGGTGATCGACCTATGAAACTCTTGGAGACACAAATGTCCTTTGTGAAACTGACCGCATCCACCCTGGCAATCGCCGCCGTTTCCGCAACCGCTGCTGCTGCGCGCGACCAGGTGCAGGTTGCCGGTTCGTCCACCGTTCTGCCCTACGCCTCCATCGTGGCAGAAGCCTTTGGCGAAAACTTCGACTTCCCGACCCCGGTTGTGGAATCCGGCGGCTCCTCCGCTGGCCTCAAGCGTTTCTGCGAAGGCGTGGGTGAAAACACCATCGATGTCGCGAACGCCTCGCGCAAAATCAAGGACAAGGAAATCGCCGCTTGTGCCGAAAACGGCGTGACCGACATCATCGAAGTGCGCATCGGTTATGACGGCATCGTGTTTGCTTCCGACAGCAGCGCCAACTCTTTTGAGTTCACCCCGACCGACTGGTTCCTGGCCCTGTCCGACAAGGTTCTGGTTGACGGCGAACTGGTCGACAACCCGAACACCACCTGGGCCGACGTGAACGCCGACTTCCCGGCCGTTGACATCCAGGCCTTCGTTCCGGGCACCAAGCACGGTACCCGCGAAGTGTTCGAAGACAAGGTCATCCTGGCCGGCTGCGAAGCCACCGGTGCGTTTGAGCACCTGCTGGCCCACGCCGAAGGCGACAGCGACAAAGCCAAGAAGAAAGCGGCTGAGAAAGCCTGTATCGCCCTGCGCACCGACGGCAAATCGGTCGACATCGACGGCGACTATACTGAGACCCTGGCCCGCATCGAAAGCAACAAGGACGGCATTGGCGTCTTTGGCCTGGCGTTCTACGAGAACAACACCGACAAGCTGCAGGTTGCGACCATGTCCGGTATCGTTCCCTCGACCGAGAGCATCGCAACCGGCGAATACCCGGTCTCCCGCCCGCTGTTCTTCTACGTGAAGAAAGCCCACATCGGCGTGATCCCGGGCCTGAAGGAATATGCTGAATTCTTCGTCGCAGACGAAGTTGCCGGCGAAGACGGCCCGCTGGCCGAATACGGCCTGGTTGCCGACCCGGAACTGGCGGACACCCAGGAAGCGGTTGCCAACGAAGCCGTGATGGGCGGCAACTCCTAAGCTGTCCTGCCTGTGATCTGATCCTTGCCGGGGCGGAGCCTACCTCCGCCCCGGCGCTTCTTCCGCGGCAGGGCTGCCGCAATATAAAAGACACCGCCAAAACCGGAGCTTTTCATGCCCACTTTCTGGCTTGTTGCCCTCCTGATCGCGCTCTCTGCCGCGGGCTTCTACGGCGGCCGCCGCCGTGCGATCGCCACCGCTGCGGGCAATGTCAAAGACCTTCATTCGCTGCCATCTTATTATGGCTACCACGTGGCTCTTGCTGCCTTTGTTCCGGCCATCGGCGCCCTTGCGATCTGGCTGCTGGCCCAGCCGATGTTTATCGAGACCCGCGTCTCCGGAATGATCCCGGCAGAGGCGATCCCGGAAAGCTCCTCCATCGGATTGGTGATGAGCGACGTGCGCCGCGTGGCCGAAGGCCTGGACCTGGCAGTGGAGCAGGGGCTGCTGACCGCCCGTGAAGCCCGCAATGTTGCTGACAGCGGTCAGGACGTCCGCGCCCTGATGGGTGAGGTGGGCGTGGCCCTGGGCGACGACGTGCGCTCGGAAGTGCTGAATGCCGCACAGGCTTACCGCAACCTGTCGAACACCGGCCGCACCGCGATGACCGTTGTTGTCGCGCTGCTGGCGCTTGGCGGTTTTGCCTTCGCTTACAGCCGCACCCACAAGGATTTCCGCGCCCGCAACGTTGTGGAACGCGTGGTGCTGGCGCTCTTGATCCTAGCTGCCTCGCTGGCGATCCTGACCACCGTGGGCATCGTTCTGTCGATGCTGTTTGAAACCAAAAACTTCTTTGGCCTGCACAGCTGGACCGACTTCTTCTTCGGCTCCACCTGGGCGCCGAACTTCCGCGGCGGCAGTGAGCTGTCGATCCTGCCGCTCCTGTGGGGCACGCTCTATATCTCCTTCATTGCCCTGCTGGTGGCGGTTCCGGTTGGCCTGTTTGCCGCCATCTACCTGTCGGAATACGCCAGCGGCGCCGTGCGTGCCTTTGCCAAGCCGCTGCTGGAAATCCTCGCGGGCATCCCCACCATCGTCTACGGCCTGTTTGCGCTGCTGACTGTTGGCCCCGCGCTGGCGGACCTCTTTGGCAAGGGCGGCCTTTTGGGCGTCGAATGGATGGCTGGCGCCACCTCTGTTCTGACCGCGGGCCTCGTGATGGGCATCATGCTGATCCCCTTCGTGTCCTCGCTGTCCGATGACATCATCAACGCGGTGCCGCAGGCGATGCGCGACGGCTCGCTGGGCCTTGGCGCCACCAAGTCCGAGACCGTGCGCCAGGTTGTGATGCCTGCCGCCCTGCCGGGCATCGTCGGTGCGGTGCTGCTGGCCGCCTCCCGCGCGATTGGCGAGACCATGATTGTGGTGATGGGGGCGGGCGCAATTGCCAAGTTCTCTGCCAACCCGCTGGAATCGATGACCACCATCACCACCCGTATCGTCAGCCAGCTGACCGGCGACACCGACTTTGCCAGCCCGGAAACGCTGGTTGCCTTTGCCCTGGGCCTGACCCTGTTTGTCCTGACCCTCGGCCTGAACGTCCTGGCGCTTTACATCGTGCGCAAATACCGGGAGCAGTACGACTAATGACTGACCTCAGCCAAAATCCCGCAGGCGCTGCGCCCCGTAAACACGGCGGCTCGCTGCTGGAGAAATCCGCACAAACCCGCAAACGCAACGCTGCTGAAACCCGGTTCAAGGCCTATGGCATCGCCGCGATCACTGCGGGCCTGATCATGCTGCTGGTACTGGTGACCACCATCGTCAGCAAGGGCACCGGTGCCTTCCAGCAGACCTTTGTCACGCTGAATGTGGAATTGCTCGAAGCCAAGCTCGACAAGAAGGGCGAGCGCAACATCGAGGACATCAAGAAGGTCACCACCTTCGGCTATGCCCCGATCATAAAGGGCGCGATGGAAGCCGCGATTGAGGAGCTGGGCATCGAGACCGGCCTCAAGTCCAAGGAACTGGCGGGCATCCTGTCCAAAGACGTCGCGGCCCAACTGCGCGACTATGTGATCGCCAACCCGGACCAGATCGGCCAGACGGTGGAGTTCCGCTTCCTCGCATCCAGCCGTGTCGATGGCTACCTGAAGGGCCGCGTCACCCGGGAAAGCATCGTCAACGACAAGAACATCTCTGCGGAACAGCTTGATCTTGTCGACGCCTTGGCCGCTGCCGGGGTGCTGGAGAAGACCTTCAACCTCGACTTCATCTTTGGCGCGGATGCCTCCGACGCCCGCCCGGAGGCAGCTGGTATCGGCGTCTCCATGCTGGGCTCGCTGTTCATGATGTTTGTGGTGCTGGCGCTGGCGCTGCCGATCGGCGTCGCCGCCTCGATCTATCTCGAGGAGTTCGCGCCGCAGAACTGGCTGACGGACCTGATTGAGGTGAACATCTCCAACCTCGCAGCCGTTCCCTCCATCGTCTTCGGCATCCTGGGCCTCGCGGTGTTCATCAACTACATGCACCTGCCGACCTCGGCGCCGCTGGTGGGCGGCCTGGTGCTGACGCTGATGACGCTCCCGACCATCATCATCTCCACCCGCGCCTCGCTGAAATCGGTGCCGCCGTCGATCCGCGACGCGGCCTTGGGCGTCGGTGCCTCGAAAATGCAGGCGGTGTTCCACCATGTGCTGCCGCTGGCCGCCCCCGGCATCCTGACCGGCACAATCATCGGCCTAGCACAGGCGCTAGGGGAAACCGCGCCGCTGCTGCTGATCGGCATGGTCGGCTTCATCGCCTCCAACGCGCCGGAAACTCTGGCTGACGGGCTGCTGGCGCCGAACTCTGCCATGCCTGCCCAGATCTACGAATGGGCCAAACGCGCCGACCCTGCATTCTACGAACGCGCCTGGGGCGGCATCATCATCCTTCTTCTCTTCCTGGTGACCATGAACACGCTTGCCGTGATCCTGCGCCGCCGCTTTGAACGCCGCTGGTAAAAGGGGCATAGTGCAATGAACGACATGACCGTGATGGATAAGACCGTGGAAACCCAGAACATCAAAATCGCCGCCAAGGACGTGAACGTCTATTACGGCGACAGCCACGCGATCAAAGACGTGAACGTCGAGATCGAGGACAACACCGTCACCGCCTTTATCGGTCCTTCGGGATGCGGCAAGTCGACCTTCCTGCGCTGCCTGAACCGGATGAACGACACCATCGACATCTGCCGCGTCAAGGGCGACATCCTGCTGGACGGGGAGGATATCTATGACAAGCGTGTCGACCCGGTGCAGCTGCGCGCCAAGGTCGGCATGGTGTTCCAAAAACCCAACCCGTTCCCCAAGTCGATTTACGACAACGTGGCCTATGGCCCGCGCATCCATGGCCTGGCCAAGAACAAGGCGGAACTGGATGAAATCGTGGAGAAATCCCTGCGCCGCGGTGCCATCTGGGATGAGGTGAAAGACCGCCTTGATGCGCCCGGCACCGGCCTCTCCGGCGGCCAGCAGCAGCGCCTGTGCATCGCCCGCGCTGTTGCGACCGAACCCGAGGTGCTGCTGATGGACGAACCCTGTTCGGCGCTCGACCCGATCGCCACCGCGCAAGTGGAGGAGCTGATCGACGAGTTGCGCAGCCAGTATTCGGTGGTGATCGTCACCCACTCGATGCAGCAGGCCGCCCGCGTCAGCCAGAAAACCGCCTTTTTCCACCTTGGCAACCTGGTGGAATTCGGACCGACCGGCCAGATCTTCACCAATCCCGAAGACAAGCGCACCGAAAGCTACATCACCGGCCGGATCGGCTGATTTCAAGGAAAATCAAATGACTGCACAGCATATTGCATCTGCTTTCGACCGCGATCTGGAGGCAATTCAAGCCCGGATCATGAAGATGGGCGGCCTGGTCGAGGACGCGATCCGCGAAGCCGCGCGGGCGCTGGAAACCCGCGACGAGGAACTGGCCCTGACCGTGCGCCAGGGCGACAAGGCCATCGACGGGCTGGAAGAACTGATCAACGAGGAAACCGCCCGCCTGATCGCCCTGCGCGCGCCTGCCGCTTCCGACCTGCGGCTGGTTCTGTCGGTGATGAAGATTGCCGGCAACCTGGAGCGCATTGGCGACTATGCGAAAAACATGGCCAAGCGCACCGGTGTTCTGGCCCAGGGTCCGAACATCAGCGAGGGTACCTCTGCCCTGCGCCGCATGGCGCGCGAGGTGGAGCGGATGCTGAAGGACGCGCTTGATTCCTATATTCAGCGCGATGTGGAACTGGCCCGCGATGTGATCGAGCGCGACCGTGACGTGGATCAGATGTACAACGCCCTGTTCCGCGAATTCCTGACCCACATGATGGAGGACCCGCGCAACATTTCCGCCTGTATGCACTTGCATTTCATAGCAAAAAACACCGAACGCATGGGTGACCATGTGACTGCGATCGCCGAGCAGGTGATCTATCTGGTCACCGGCGAGAAGCCGGAAGAAGACCGCAAGAAAGCCGACACCACCTCGACCACACCGCAGGAGATCTGACCGATGGCTGCCGACCAGCCCACCGTTCTGGTTGTAGAAGACGAAATGGCGCAGCGGGAAGTGCTGGCTTACAATCTCGAAGCTGACGGCTTCCGCGTGCTCAAGGCCAAGGACGGCGAGGAAGCGCTGCTGGTGGTCGAGGAGGACATGCCGGACATCATCATCCTCGACTGGATGATGCCCAACCTCAGCGGCATCGAGGTCTGCCGCCGCCTCAAGACCCGCGCTGAAACCCGCAATATCCCGGTGATCATGCTGTCCGCCCGGTCCGAGGAAGTGGACAAGGTGCGTGGCCTTGAAACCGGCGCCGATGATTACGTGGTGAAACCCTATTCGGTGGTGGAACTGATGGCCCGCGTGCGCAGCCAGCTGCGCCGGGTCCGGCCCTCCACAGTCGGGGTGCGGCTGGAATACGACGACATCGTTCTGGACGCCGAGACCCACAAGGTCAGCCGGGGCGGCAACCAGCTCAAGCTAGGGCCGACCGAATTCCGGCTGCTCTCCACCTTCATTGAGAAACCGGGCCGGGTCTGGAGCCGGGAACAGCTCTTGGACCGGGTCTGGGGCCGCGACATCTATGTCGACACCCGCACCGTCGACGTTCATATCGGACGTTTGCGCAAAGCTCTGACCCAGCATGGCGGCGACGATCCCGTCCGCACTGTGCGCGGCGCCGGCTACGCCTTGGGCTGAAGCCTGGCTGAAACTGCACCGGGGGGTGCACAAGGGGTGTACAGGGGGTGCACGCATGTCACCCCCTGATTTTTACCGCGGCAGAGGGTCCTCTGGCTGCGCCTTGCCAGCTAGCCAGGTGCGGAATTTCATCAGCGCCGGTGCGTCTGATTTTCGCTCCGGCCAGATCAGGTAATAGGCGCCTGCAGTCTCAACCGGCTCTGGATGCAGCGCCACCAGCCGGCCTGTCGCCAAGTCCTGCTCCACCAGGTAATCCGGCATCAGCGCAACGCCCAGCCCATGCAGGGCCGCCTGGGTGATGGTTGCGAATTGATCATAGATTGTACCACTTAATCCCGCGGCAGCCTCAATGCCTTGCTGCTCAAACCAGTCTTTCCAAGCGGTTGTCCGCGTCTGGATATGCAGCAGAGGCAGCTTCAGAATGTCCTTCGGCTCGTCTACTCTACGCCCCTCCAGAAGCTGCGGTGCGCAGACGGGCAGCAGCTGCTCGTGCTTCAGAAGCAGAGATTGCGTGCCCGACCACTCGGCGTTTCCGAAATGTATCGCGGCATCAAAGGGTTCTGTAGCAAAATTGAATGGTTCCAGACGGGTGGCCATGTTGATGGTCACATCCGGATGAAGCCGGGCAAACTCCGGCAGCCGCGGCATCAGCCAGCGCATCCCGAAGGCTGGCAGGATCGCCAGGTTGAGCGTCCCGGCCAGCGGTGCGGCCTGCAAACGCAAGGTGGATTGCACGATCTGGTTCAAGGCCTGCCGGATCTCCGCAGCGTAATCCTGCGCCTCCGTTGTCAGCGCCAGCCTCTTTTGGTCGCGCTGCACCAGCTCCATCCCCAATTGCCGCTCCAGCGTCTGCAGCTGGCGGCTGACGGCGCCCTGCGTCAGCGCCAGCTCATCCGCTGCGGCGGAGGCGCTGCCAAGCCGGTCCAGCGCCTCCAAGGCTCGCAGGGAGGAAATCGAGGGCAGGAACTTGCGTGGCACTATCATGTATGAGTGTTTGTCATGCTTTGTTGCCAAAGTCTCGCTGTTTTTTCCGTTCACCTCCCGTTAGGGTCTGGCCAAATCGCGAACCACTGAGGTGACAAGATGACCGACAAACCCGCCCTGCGCGCCAAGGATGCCCCGGATCTGGGCCGTTTTAACTGGGAAGACGCCCTGCGTCTGGAGGACCAGCTGACCGAGGATGAGCGGATGATCTCCGCCTCGGCCCGTGCCTATGCTCAGGAAAAACTTCAGCCGCGTGTGCTAAGTGCCTATGAAAACGAGGAAACCGACCCGGAGATTTTCCGCGAAATGGGCGAGATGGGCCTCCTTGGCACCACCATTCCAGAGGAATACGGCGGGCTTGGCGGTGGTTATGTGTCCTATGGCCTGGTGGCCCGCGAGGTGGAGCGCGTGGACAGCGGCTACCGCTCGATGATGTCGGTGCAAAGCTCGCTGGTGATGTATCCCATCTACGCATACGGCAGCGAGGAGCAGCGCCAGAAGTACCTGCCGAAACTGGCCTCTGGTGAGTGGATCGGCTGCTTTGGCCTGACGGAACCGGATGCCGGCTCCGACCCTGCAAGCATGAAAACCCGCGCCGAAAAAATTGATGGCGGGTATAGGCTTAAGGGGTCCAAGATGTGGATCTCCAATGCACCGATTGCCGATGTGTTTGTGGTCTGGGCCAAGTCCGAAGCCCATGGCGGCAAGATCCGCGGCTTTGTGCTGGACAAGGGCCTGAAGGGCCTCAGCGCGCCGAAAATCGAAAACAAAGCTTCTTTGCGGGCGTCGATCACCGGTGAGATCGTGATGGACGGCGTTGAGGTTGGTGAGGACGCGCTGCTGCCCCATGTTGAAGGGCTGAAAGGGCCGTTCGGCTGTCTGAACCGTGCGCGTTACGGCATCAGCTGGGGTGCTATGGGCGCGGCGGAGGCCTGCTGGCACGCTGCCCGTCAATACGGGTTGGACCGCATTCAATTCGGCCGGCCGCTGGCGAACACACAGCTGTTCCAGCTGAAACTGGCAAACATGCAGACCGAAATCACCCTGGGTCTGCAGGCGTCCTTGCGTGTTGGCCGGTTGATGGATGAGGCGAATGCCGCTCCGGAGATGATCTCGATCATCAAGCGAAACAATTGCGGCAAAGCGCTGGAAATTGCCAGGATGGCGCGCGACATGCACGGCGGCAACGGCATCAGCCTGGAGTTCAACGTGATCCGCCACATGGTGAACTTGGAGACCGTGAACACTTATGAGGGCACCCATGACGTCCACGCGCTGATCCTGGGCCGGGCTCAGACGGGATTGCAGGCCTTTTTCTGAATGCCAAGCAGCAGCGCGGAGTCCGCTTCGCGCTGCGTTTATGCAAGATTGCTTTGCAATATTGCCCTCAGGAGCCGGACCGGGAACTCTGCAAAGAAAAAGGCGCTGCTGCTTTCGGCTGAATGCCGATGAAGCGCCAGAAGCCTGGTTAACGTAAAAACCGCTTGAAGCTTCGAATAGTCAAACTGGCTGCGCTGCGATGCCGGGTGGACAGTTAACGCATGTCTTTTGCTTTGCAGGTATCGGCGACTGCGCGCACCATTTCTGATTTTCGCCATGCAAAAACGCAAATCATCACTAAGGCGGCCAACCACACCCGTCGCACTGCATTATTGCAAAGCGCGCCCTGGATGGTTCTGCAAAAGTTGGCGAGCTTTGCGGGATTGCATTCCAGTATTGCGCCTTTACAGGTGTGTTTTTGCAGCCCAGATTGCCTGAGTACTCGCAGGTCTTTGCATTTATTTGCCTATTTACAATAGGTTAACTTGACAGGCTGAAACCTTCAAGGTGGAAGTTAAGAAAATTTTCAGAAACATGGGGGGCGGATTTTCCGGAACCGGCAGCCGGTTTCCAAAAGAAAACGGGCCGGAGTATCCGGCCCGCTGCAAGTTCGATCTGTGCCGCCTCAGGCGGGCAAGTGAATGTTGAATTTCTGGCGGATTGCCATATCCGTTTCCGCATCGAACCGGGCGGCGGACCGCTGCGACAGGATTTCTTCCTTCTTCGCGGTTGCCTTGGCAATCAGATCGGGTTTGTCGCGCTCCACCCATTCCTTTGGGGAGGTGCGGTCGCCGAGGGCTGGGTAGACATAGTCCACCTGCATCCGGCTGAGGGTCTGATCGGTGCCCAAGTAGTGGCCGGGTCCGCCCAGACAGGTAGCGCGCATCTGGTCCAGTGCCAGGGTTTCGTCGTTCACCTCGATGCCGCGGACGCAGCGTTGCGCCTGGCCCAGCAAATCATTGTCGAGGATCAGAGATTCCAGGCAGAAGCCGAGCAGCGAGGCATGCATTCCTGCGGCTTCATAGACCATGTTGAGGCCGGACAGGCCCGCCATAACTGCAGAGCACATCTGTTCCCAGCCGGCCTGCATGTCCGGCAATTTGGAATCCGAGGCGCCAGCAGCGGCGCCACCAGGCAGATTGTAAAACTTGTGCATCTGCGCGCAGCCAGCGGACAGCAAGGCCTGTTCGCCGGAACCAACAGTCATCGCGCCGGTGCGCAGATCCAAGCCGAAAGGCCAAGTGCCGAAAATCGCTGGCGCACCAGGCTTTACGGCGTTTACATAAACCAGTCCGGCGAGGCATTCAGCAACCGCCTGGGTGATCGCGCCGGCAATGCTCGACGGCGCCGTAGCACCCGCCATGCCTGCCGAAAGCAGCAGCACCGGCATGCCGCCTTTGATGCATTCCTCCATCACTTCGCAGGATTCGGTTGCGAATTTCATCGGCGGAACGACGAAGCAGTTGGAGTTCGACACAAACGGCCGTTCGCGCCATTTGTCCTCGCCTCCGGCAATCATGTGCAAAAGCTCCAGGCCGGGCTTCACGAAATCAGGTTCAGTGAAGGAAACGCCGACATGTTTGGTGGTCCCGGCACAGGTAGCGTAGATGGAGTTCAGGTCCATTTCGCGGTTGTCGGGAATGTCGCGGCAGACCATCGGGCGCTGCACGAAGTGGATGTTGTCCAGCTGATCGCAGATACGGGCGGCATCGTGGAGGTCCTGGACAGTGGAGTCGCGGTATTCGCGGCCATTCACGTCCACCATGCTGACTGCAGCGCCAGCGGTGCCATAGTGCACGCGGCCTCCGGACAGTTGCAAGTCCGTCTTGCCATCCCGGCTGAAGAGCGTGACAGAGCGGTTCGCCTTGGCGATGGTATCCTCAACCAGTGCGCGGGGGAACCGGATCCGGCCGTCATCCCCCAGAATGCAGCCTGCCGCGGTCAAATAGTCGACGCCGCTTGGCGGGGCGTCGGCCAGACCGATTTCTTCGAGAGCGGTGAGCGCGGCCTCATGGATTTTTTCCATGTCTGCCTGGCTGAGCAGTTTCAGCGCGGATGATTCCATGCCGGGACGGACTGGACGGAGATGCTCGGGCAGGGCTGAGGCACGGGCGGCACGGCGTGCGTTGCGGCCGCCGCTGCGGGCTGCGCGGGTGGAGGAGGCTTGGTCGTTCATTCAGGGAGCCTTTCAGGAAGTGTGAGTTGAAACGTGTGAAAATTCAACTCAGTGCGGCCGGCCCCTGGCTGCACGCCCGCGCGCCGCACCGATGGTGCGGTATATGAGGCTGACAAGGCTGCGTTCTTCCTGCATGCGGTCTCCTGTGACTTTCCGGCAGTTTGGCATGCGTTTGCGAAGTTTCTAGCACGATAACGACCTGAGTGAAATTTGCGACACTTTTTTCACGGGCGTTCTTGCCGCTGATATCCGCCGTTGGAGTTTACTAAATTTCACTATTTTTAATGATGCAGAGTGCATTTTTTACGGTTTCCGCACAGCCTAGTTGTTGGCAGTCTGGGTCAGGGAACGAAATATTAAGCATTAATGCAGATACTGGGGCCATGGGGGATGGCACGCTGAATGGTGCATTGCAGGAAGGCACAGCCATATGCCGATGGTTCAGAAGACCAAACTCTGCCAAACGCTCGCCGTAGTGCTCGCCAGTACTGCTGTCCAAGGCCATTCTGCCTTTGCTGAAGAATATGGCCGCCTTCAATCCAATACCTCTTTACTTGCGGAGCACGGAACATCAGGGGGAGAAGCTCGCACCATTGAGTTCGGCTACGGACAAGGGGCGGATGGCCTGATTTTCGGCGGCAGCCTGTCAACAGGGCAGACCGGTCCGCTGACACGCGCCCTGCAGGCTGAGGAAACACACCAGCTGCGCCTTCAGGCAGGTTACGACTTTGGTCCGGCTACCGGCTTTGTAACCGTAGGCGGGCTTCAGGCCGAGGCATCCAGCGGCCGGCGCCACGGATCGCTGTTTGGCTTTGGGATGCGGGTGTCTCTGAACCGTGCGCTGCAATTGACCGGTGAGCTGTTGCATCATGAGGCCGGGCCGAAAGACGGCAGCGCCAGCCCGCGCGGCGAAACCCTGGCTGTGAGCGCTGCTTTCCGTTTCTAATAGTTCTTTGAGGCTGGATGCTTAATCGCCGCTAGTCAAAGCGGGCGGGATTTCAATAGGTTGGCAGATTTCCGCCTGCGGTTTCCGGCAAAAAGGCGCGGGCTGGAACGGGATTTAGGCCAGTCACCGCCAATTCAGGGGCTGTGAGCTGAGCAGCACTGGAAACTGCCAGCCAAAGACCTTTTGTAAGCGTCAACGGCGCACAGCTTGCGCCGGGACTGCAAAAGGAGAAGTCTGAATGACTCGTTTCGTAGCTATGACAGCCATCGCAACCGTAATGGGCAGTGCGGCCTTTGCCGGCAACCTGGTTGAGCCGGTGGTCGAACCCGCGCCGGCTCCGGCGCCGGTTGTGGTCAATGAGGGCGGCGATTGGACCGGTTTCTACCTGGGTGGCCAGGTAGGCCAGCTGGACGCGGATGCCAGCAACGGTGCCTCGGGTGATGATGCCGCATACGGTATCCACGGCGGCTACAATTATGATTTCGGCCGTTTCGTGCTGGGCGGCGAACTGGACTATGACGCAACCGACCTGGATCTGGGCGGCGGCGCAACCGTCGACTCGGTTGCCCGCGCCAAGCTGAAGGCCGGCTATGACTTTGGCCGGGTGCTGGCCTATGTGACCGGTGGTGTGGCCGAGGCCGACAGCTCACTGGGCAGCGAAACCGGCGACTTCTACGGCGTTGGCGTAGCCTACCAGGTGACCGACCAGTGGCAGGTCGGCGGTGAAGTGCTGGAGCATAATTTCGATCAGTTCGGAACCTCGGGTGTTGGTTCTGATGCGACATCCGTGTCGCTGCGTGCGTCCTTCAAATTCTAAGCTGATACAAACACCGGCGCGGCACGCTTGTTCCGCCGCGCCGCTGGCCGCCCGGACTGTACCCAAGGCAGGCGGGCGGCCTTTGCTGTTTCCGGCATCCAAAAAGCTTGGCGGCGCTTCTGGCGCGTGCTAAGCAGCCTGCATGAACCAGAATTGCACCACCATTATTTGCTGCATTACCTGCTGACATATCAGCGGGCTGGTTTCTGTCGTTTTCATTTCCCTGACAAGTTGCTAAGCCCGCGCTGCGCGCATTGGGTAGTGCCTGCCGCTAATGGCTGGGCATGCGAAAGGAACCGGGCATGGGAACCATGGACAGAGTGATCAAGCTGCAGAACACGAAGACCCGCAAGAAAGAGGTCTTTGAGCCGATCGACGCCGAAAACGTGCGGATGTATGTCTGCGGCCCCACGGTTTACGACCGGGCGCATCTGGGCAATGCCCGTCCGGTGGTGGTGTTTGATGTTCTCTACCGCCTCCTGCGCGAGGTTTATGGCGCAGATAAAGTGACTTACGCCCGGAACTTTACCGACGTTGACGACAAGATAAACGCCCGCGCGGCGGAGAGCGGACGGCCGATTGGCGACATCACAGCCGAGACGACGCAATGGTTCCTGGACGACATGGGCGAGCTCGGCGCGCTGGAGCCGAACCATATGCCGCGTGCAACCCAGTACATCCCTCAGATGGTGGCGATGATCGAGGATCTGATCGCCAAAGGGCATGCCTATGCTGCTGAGGGCCATGTGCTGTTTGCCGTCGATAGCTGGAAAGAGCTTTATGGCAAACTGTCGGGCCGGTCGGTGGACGACATGATCGCCGGTGCCCGGGTTGAGGTGGCGCCTTACAAGAAGAATCCGATGGACTTTGTGCTGTGGAAGCCCTCCAGCGATGATCTGCCGGGCTGGGACAGCCCCTGGGGCCGCGGGCGGCCGGGCTGGCATATCGAATGCTCGGCGATGTCCTATGAGCTGCTGGGCGAAACCTTCGACATCCACGGCGGCGGCAACGACCTGATGTTCCCGCACCACGAAAACGAAATTGCGCAAAGCTGCTGCGCAAATGGTGATGACAGCTTTGCACGCTACTGGCTGCACAACGAGATGCTGCAGGTCGAAGGCAAGAAGATGTCCAAGTCGCTGGGCAACTTCTTTACCGTCCGCGACCTGCTCGACCAGGGGTATCCGGGTGAGGTGATCCGGCTGGTGTTCCTGCAGACCCACTACCGCAAGCCTATGGACTGGACCGACAAGAAAGCCAAGGAAGCCGAGGCAACGCTGCGCAAGTGGCGGGCGCTGACCGCGGGCATCGAACCCGCGTCCAGCGCTGCTGCCGCGGTCCTGGACGCGCTGGCGGATGACCTCAATTCCGCAGGCGCTATTGCTGAGCTGCACAAGCTGGCCGCAGCGGGTGATGCTGCCGGGCTTCTGGCGTCGGCGCAGATGCTGGGTTTGCTGACGGAAGAGATGGGCGCCTGGGCGTCTGCCCCATCGGTTGACTTGTCTGCCTACGAAGAGCAGCTGTTTGATGCGCGGCAGAAGGCTATGGAAAGCAAGGATTTCTCGGAAGTTGATCAGCTGAAAGCGGCCTTTGTCGCGGCTGGCCTGGAAGTGCGCATGAGCAAGGCCGGTGTCGAACTTGTGCCGGGTGCCGGTTTTGACCCCGCCAAGCTGGAGGCGCTTTGATGGCCAAAGAACGCCTCTATCTTTACGACACAACCCTTCGGGACGGGCAGCAGACCCAGGGGGTGCAGTTTTCCACTGCAGAAAAGAAGCAAATAGCCACAGCGCTGGACACCTTGGGTATCGACTACATCGAGGGCGGCTGGCCGGGCGCCAACCCCACCGACAGTGCGTTCTTTGAGGAGGCGCCGCAAACCGGCGCCACCATGACAGCCTTTGGCATGACCAAGCGGATAGGGCGGTCGGCGGAAAACGACGATGTTCTAGCGGCGGTGATGAACGCAGGCACCAAGGCGGTTTGTCTGGTCGGCAAGAGCCACGATTACCACGTCACCCATGCGCTGGGGATCACGCTTGAGGAGAACCTTGAGAACATCCGCGCCTCGGTGGCCCATATTGTGGCACAGGGGCGCGAGGCGCTGTTTGACGCAGAGCATTTCTTTGATGGCTACAAGGACAACCCGGACTACGCACTGGCGGCTTGCCGTGCAGCGCTGGAGGCCGGTGCACGCTGGGTTGTGCTCTGCGACACCAATGGCGGCGCGCTTCCGGCGGAGGTTCATCGGATCGTCGGTGCAGTTGTGGCGGCCGGAGTTCCGGGTGAGAAACTGGGCATACATACCCATAACGACACAGAAAATGCCGTAGCGTGCTCCCTCGCGGCGGTTGATGCCGGGGCGCGGCAGATCCAGGGCACGCTGAATGGTTTGGGGGAGCGCTGCGGCAACGCCAATCTGACCGCGCTGATCCCGACGCTGCTGCTGAAAGAACCCTACGCCAGCACCTTCGCTACCGGTGTGAGCTCGGATGCCCTGGCAGGGCTGACCCGGATCAGCCGGATGCTGGACGATATCCTTAACCGGGTTCCGGTGCGTCAGGCGGCCTATGTGGGCGCTTCAGCCTTTGCCCATAAGGCGGGTCTGCACGCCAGCGCGATCCTCAAGGATCCCACCACATATGAACACATCGAGCCGGGCAAGGTTGGCAATGCGCGGGTGATCCCGATGTCGAACCAGGCCGGGCAGTCGAACCTGCGCAAACGGCTGACCGATGCGGGGCTGAGCGTTGAGAACGGCAACCCGGCGCTGGCGCGGATCCTGGAACGGATCAAGGAGCGCGAGGCTGAAGGCTATTCCTATGATACCGCGCAGGCCTCATTTGAGCTGTTGGCGCGCAAGGAACTGGGGCAGCTGCCGGATTTCTTTGAGGTGAAGCGCTACAAGGTCACCGTCGAACGGCGCAAGAACAAGTATAACCGCATGGTCAGCCTGTCAGAGGCGGTGGTTGTGGTGAAGGTCGATGGCGAGAAACGCCTGTCGGTCAGCGAGTCGCTGGATGAGACCGGCAGCGACCGTGGCCCGGTGAACGCGCTGGCACGGGCGTTGAGCAAGGACCTGGGGCGCTATTCTGCGCAGCTGGAGGACATGCGGCTGGTGGACTTCAAGGTGCGGATCACCCAGGGCGGCACCGAGGCTGTTACCCGGGTCATCATCGACAGCGAGGACAGCCAGGGCCATCGCTGGTCCACCGTCGGGGTCAGCGCAAACATAATAGATGCCTCGTTCGAGGCGCTGCTGGACGCCATCCGCTGGAAGCTGATCCATGACAGCGGGGCCGGGCAGGCGGATGCAGTTTGACGCCGACCTGACGGCCTGCGCAGAGCTGGTTCAGAAGAGCGACCCGGACCGGTTTCTGTCGACCATGGCGGCGCCGGTCCAGGCGCGGCCGCTGCTGTTTGCGCTGTATGCCTTCAATATTGAGCTGGCGCGGGCGCCCTGGGCCAGCCAGGAAAGCATGATTGCCGAGATGCGGGTGCAATGGTGGCGCGATGTGGGGGCGGAGATCGCAGAGGGCAAGCCGGTCCGCCGCCACTATGTTGCGACGCCGCTCTCCAAGCTGCTGAAGCCGGAACTGGCGGCCTGTATCGACGGTATGGCCGAGGCGCGGCGTTGGGACATCTACAAGGATCCCTTTGAGGATCAGGCTGAGTTCGACTGCTATATCGACCGGACCAGCGGATCGCTGATGTGGATGGCTGCGGCTTCACTGGGGCAGGCGGATGAGGCTGTGGTCAGGGATTTCGGCTATGGTGCAGGTGTCGCAAATTGGCTGCGGGCAATCCCTGAGCTGGAAGCGCAGAAACGGATTCCGTTGCTGGACGGAACCTTGGAAGGCGTGCAAGCTTTGGCACGCAAGGGGCTGGAAAAGCTGAGTAAAGCGCGAGAGCGAAGAGCTGATGTTTCAAAAGCTGCCGGAGCTGCTCTGCTGGCGGGATGGCAGGCTGAGGCGGTTCTGAAGCAGACCGTCCGTGAACCAGAGAGGGTTGCGCAGGGCGCCCTTGGCCAAAGCGAGTTCCGGCGCCGGTCGGGGCTGATGCTCCGGGCAGTCACCGGGCGCTGGTAAAGAACTCAGGTGAAATAATAAAGGCGCCCGTCTGGGCGCCTTTATTACTCTGGCTTTCAAGCGGAAACGGTCAGACTTCCTTGGGCCGCATCACCAGCCACATCAGTGCTCCACCTGCCAGCACCAGGAAGGGTGCCATGGCCATGTTGACCGCGTTCCAGCCGTCCACTGGATTGCCACCAGAGCAGTTCATCAACCCGCCCGAGGCCAGCGACGCCATGGTAACACCGCCAAAGACAAGCAGGTCATTCAATCCCTGCATCCGGCCTTTCTCATGGCTGTCATGGGCGCCGGCCAGCATGGTGGTTGCGCCAATGAACCCGAAGTTCCAGCCGAGACCAAGCAGCACAAGCGCGATGAAGAAGTTTTCCAGTTCAACACCTTGCAGTGCAACTGCGCCAGCACCGGCGAGAATAATCAGGCCCGCGGCAACGATCTTTTCCACGCCGAAACGGGCAATCAGATGGCCGGTAAAGAAGGACGGCACATACATCGCCAGAACGTGGAACATCACCACATCGGAGGCATTACCCTGAGTGAAGCCGCATCCTACCACGGCCAGCGGGGTCGATGTCATGACAAGGTTCATCAATGCGTAGGAAACCATTGCGCAGATGACCGAGACGGCGATAACCGGCGTCTTCAGCAGTTCAAGACGGCTGCGACCCTTGGGGCTGTCTTGGCTGGGGGCAGGTGGTTTGGGAATATCCAGAAGCAGGAACAGCGCGGCGCCGAACACGTTGACGGCAATCACCGTCAGGTAGGTGCCAAGAAACGGAATAACAAAGGCTTGGCTGGTCAGCTTGACCAGTTGCGGGCCGATCAGGGCAGCTGCAAGGCCTCCAGCCATCACGTAGGAAATAGCCTTGGGGCGGAACGCTTCTGAAGCGGTGTCAGCCGCCGCGAACCGGTAGAAGCCATGCGCGCTCATGTAGACGCCGGTCATCAGGCTGCCGAGCAGGAAGACCGGAAAGGAGCCGAGATACAGACCGTAAGCGCCAACCAGGCCGCCCAGCGCGCCAAAAGCAGCGCCGGTGAAGAAACCGGCGCGGCGGCCCCAGCGCTGCATGATCGCTGAGATCGGCGTGGCCGCCAGCATCGAGCCGCCCACGATCAGCGAGATCGGCAGCGTCGCAAAGCAGGGGTTGGACGCCAGCGATTGGCCCGCAAGGCCGCCAATGATAAAGATCATCGGCATCTGCGCGCCGAGGATCGCCTGGGCCAGAACCAGGATGGCAACGTTTTTCTTGGCGACCGCGTCGCTGGGGGTGGTCATGGTCATGCTCATATGGGATGCGTAGCGGTGAACCGGGTGCGGGGCAAGGCGCTTGCCACGCTGGAAGGCGGCCCATTTGCCGCGGCCAAAGGGGGTGACGTGGCGTCAGATCTGCCAAAGTTTCTGCCGGGCGCGGGCCGGATCATTCAATGCGGCGATTGCGTTACTGAGGGTGCTGAATGGCTGGCAGCGCGTGACAGCCGGTTCGCCCGTGCACTGGAACTGACAGGTCCGCTGCCGTTGCGGCGCAAGCCCGAAGGGTTCGCCGAGTTGCTGAGTGCAATTGTCAGCCAGCAGGTGAGCGTGGCCTCTGCGAATGCGATCTGGAAACGGATGAAGGAAGCAAGGCTGACAGGACCGCGCAAGATACTATGGGCAACGGACGATGATCTGCGCGCAGCTGGCCTCAGCCGCCAAAAGATGCGCTATGCCCGGGCGCTGGCTGAGGCGCGTATTGATTTCAAGGCGTTGCGCAATGCGCCTGATGCGGAGGTAATTGCCACGCTGGTTCAGGTGCCGGGCATCGGTGTGTGGACCGCGGAGATTTACGCGATGTTTTCGCTGGGCCGTGCGGATGTGTTTGCCCATGGCGATCTGGCCCTGCAAGAGGCCGCGCGGATGTTGTTTGAGTTGCCTGCACGCCCCAAGGAGCGGGAGATGCGGCAAATCGCCGAGGCCTGGTCGCCGTGGCGGTCGGTTGCGGCGCGCATTCTGTGGGCCTATTACCGGGTGGCGAAGGACAGGGAAGGAATCCGATGACTCGTGTATTGAATGCCGGCCGCAAGGAGCCGCTCTCCGGTGAAACCCGCTCCGTTGTGGTGTTCTTGCATGGCTATGGCGCCAATGGCGCGGACCTGCTGGGGCTGGCCGATCCGCTGGGCGAACATCTGCCGGATACGCTGTTTGTCGCACCCGACGCGCCTGAGGCCTGCGCCGGTGCGCCGTTTGGTTTTCAATGGTTCCCGATTCCGTGGATTGACGGTTCGTCCGAAGAAGAAAGCATGCGCGGAATGCAGGCTGCGGTCGAGGATCTGAACGCCTTTTTGGATGCGCTGATGGTCGACGAGGACGTGCTGCCAGAGCAGGTGGTTCTGTTTGGCTTCAGCCAAGGGACGATGATGAGCCTGCATGTGGCGCCGCGGCGCGAAGATGCGGTTGCCGGAATCGTGGCCTTCTCCGGCCGTCTGCTGGCGCCTGAATTGCTGAAGGATGAGGCGGTGTCCAAGATGCCGGTCCTGCTGGTGCATGGCGATCAGGACGACGTGGTGCCGGTGCAGTCACTGCCGGAGGCCGCCGAAGCGCTGCAGGAAGCCGGTTTCCAGGATGTGTTTGCACATATCCAAAAGGGCACTGCCCACGGCATCGCGCCGGACGGGTTGAGTGTCGCCTTGGCCTTCATGCGGGACAAGTTGAGCCTGTAACAGGTTGCAGCTGAATGGATTTTCGGTCTGGCCGCGGTTTAATACGACCACAAATGCGGCTCGGAAATCTCGACTGAATTTCCAGCTGGATCCCGGAAGTAAATGGACCGGGGCCCATGCGGCCAATCAAACTCCGCCTCAATGTCGACACCGGCTGCGTGCAGCCGGTCGCGCATCTCCAGCAGCTCGCTGCGGGATTGGGCGAAACAAACGTGCCCCGGACCCTGTGCACCGTGCGGAGGGACCGGCAAGCGCGGATTGCCTGGAGGCTTCGCTGTTTCCGCCGCAATGAACAGCAGCAGGACGGAACTCCCGCATCGGAAGAAAACATGGCGGCCTGCCGCTTTCTGAATGCGCTGCAAGCCTAGAATGCGCCCATAGAAATCCTCTGCAGCGTCCAGGTCATCCACGTAGAGCGCGGCTTCGAGAATGGCTTGCGGGGCAGGGGCTTGGGGCAGCATGCCCGCAGGCTATCAGCGGCGGCGGGGCCTGTCACCATTTGCCGGGCGCGGTGATGCGGCTTTTGGCCTGCGCGGCGGCTTCTGGGAAGGTTTGGGCGGTCCGGGCACGCGGGGCGGCTCAAGATCCTCCCAGGCGCCCGGTGCCAGCCCGTCCAGCGTCCAGGCGCCGATGCTGTAGCGGATCAGCCGAAGGGTCGGGTGCCCGGCTGCCGCCGTCATCCGCCGCACCTGGCGGTTGCGGCCTTCGCGGATGGTCAGCGCGATCCAGCTGTCGGGAACCGTCTTGCGCACCCGGACAGGCGGCGTGCGGGCCCAGAGGCCGGGCGGCTCCTGGATCACCTGCACCTTGGCAGGCCGGGTTTTTCCGTCCTTCAGTTCAACTCCATTTGCTAGCAGTTCAAGCGCCTCGGCGCTGGGAATTCCCTCCACCTGCACCCAATAGGTCTTGTCCATCTTGTGCTTGGGATCGGTGATCCAGGATTGCAGGCGGCCATTGTCCGTCAGCAGCATCAGCCCTTCGCTGTCGCGGTCTAGACGGCCGGCGGCATAGACGCCGGGGCAATCGATATACTGGCTAAGGGTCGCTCGCGGGCTGTCCAAACTGCCGCGGTCGGTGAACTGCGGCAGCACGTCAAAGGGTTTGTTGAAACGGATCAGACGGGTCATGACTGGGCAATAGGCGTCCAGCGGCTGCAGGGCAAGAGGCTGTCCCGGTTCCAGCCTGTGGATAACTGTCACGCGCTCGTCATGGAATCAGCGCAGCTTGCTCGCGACATATTGTGGGTCATTGGGGCTTGTCAGGTGCCAACCACGATATATAGTCAAAGTCAGGCTGGGGCGGGTTCCCCGCTCTGGTTCCGGGAAACGGAAGATCAGGGCGAGGAAGACGTTCAAAAATGGATGGCGATTTCAGGGCAGAGTTTGTCAGATCTCCAGGGGCGCTGAAGCAGCACCCCGCGCTGGTGTTGAATGCGGATTACCGGCCGCTTTCATATTACCCTTTATCTCTTTGGTCTTGGCAGGATGCGGTGAAAGCAGCCTGGCTGGACCGGGTGGCCATTGTGGCCGAGTATGACGAGGTGGTGCACAGTCCGAGCACCGAGATCCGAATACCGTCTGTGGTGGTGTTGAAAGATTATGTAAAACCTCAAAAGCGCGTGGCCTTCACGCGCTTTAATTTGTTTTTACGTGACGAATTCTGCTGCCAGTACTGCGGCAGCAAGGGCGAGCTGACGTTTGACCATGTGGTGCCGCGTGCGGCAGGCGGTGTGACCAGCTGGGAAAACGTGGTTGCGGCCTGCAGTCCCTGCAACCTTAAAAAAGGATCGAAGTCGCTGCACCGGGCGGGCATGTCGCTGCGCAAGCCGCCGCGGCGGCCGGGGGCAGAAGAGTTGCGGAATACGGGCCGGAAATTCCCGCCAAACCATCTGCACGAAAGCTGGATGGACTTCCTGTACTGGGATACCGAGCTGGACGCCTGAGAACGTTGGAATTGCGCCTTTCGGGAGAGTTTCGGCCTTTCCACCTGCAAAGGGCGTCCCGCTGAGGGAGAGCAGCGGTTCCGATCCCCAGGAATGCTGCGTGCAAGCCCAGTTGATAGGGGCAGGTGAAAAGGCCGAAGGTGCTGGCGGCCTCATTTTGGCGGGCCGCCTTGCATTCTGTTTGTCTGGTTTCAGTTTTTGGCGCGCTGAAGCATACCGAACAGATCGCGCGGGTCATCCGGATCCGCCAGCATGTCCAGGTCGATGAAGTAATCGGTGCCCTTGATACGGTCGCGAATGTAGCGCAGCGCCGAGAAATCCTCGATCGCGAAACCAACGCTGTCAAACAGGGTGATCTGGCGGTCGCCGGTACGGCCCTGTTTCTTGCCCGAAATCACTTCCCACAATTCGGTGACGGGGAAATCCTCCGGCATCTGCTGGATCTCGCCTTCGATCCTGGTTTGCGGCGGGTATTCGACAAAGACGTCGGAGCGGGACAGAATGCCCGCGGCCAGTTCAGTCTTGCCGGGGCAGTCGCCGCCGATGGCGTTGATATGCACACCGCTGCCAACCATGTTGTCGGTCAGGATAGTGGCATACTGTTTGTCGGCAGTGCAGGTGGTGAGAATCTGTGCGCCTTCAATGGCTTCTTCCGGTGTCTTGCAGCTGACGACCTCAATCCCGAGGCCCTGCAGGTTGCGGGCGCATTTCTCGGTCGCCGCGGCGTCCTTGTCATAAAGCCGCACGGACTTGAGTCCGATGATCGCCTTCATCGCCAGTGTCTGGAATTCAGACTGCGCACCATTGCCGATCATCGCCATGGTGGTTGCGCCCTTGGGGGCCAGATACTTGGCAGCCATTGCTGATGTTGCAGCAGTGCGCAGGGCGGTCAGCATGGTCATCTCGGTCAGCAGCACCGGGTAGCCGGTGTAGACATCCGCCAGCAGGCCGAAGGCGGTGACGGTCTGCAGCCCTTCGGAAGTGTTCTTGGGGTGGCCGTTCACATATTTGAAGCCGTAGGCCTCACCATCCGAGGTTGGCATCAGCTCGATCACACCAACGTCGGAATGGCTGGCGACGCGGGGGGTCTTGTCGAACAGTTCCCAGCGCTTGAAGTCATCTTCCACATAGTCAGCAAGATCGCGCAGCATCTGTTCGATGCCAACGTGATGAACGAGGCGCATCATGTTGTCGACGCTGACAAAAGGCACCAGGGCCTTATCCGAAGGCTGTGTCATGCGGTTTTCCTTTCACGGGGGCTGAGGTGGATGCCTGCCAGCATGCAGCGCACCGACCCGCCGGCGGTTTCGATTGTGGGAATGGTGAGTGGAAGCAGTTCAGCGCTCTGCTCAATGATGGCGATCTGATCAGGGCGCAGCGCTTGCAATGCAGTAGCTGACAGGGCCAAAAGGCGCTTGCGGCCTGTCAGCTCCAAAGCGTTGCCTGCAAAACTGGAGATCTGCGCTGGCGTCAGGTCAATGACCCGGCGCCCGGTTTCCTCCAGCCGAGCGGCAAGCTCGGCGCGGCGGGCCGGATCGGTGATCATGTCCAGGCAGATCAGCGCGTATTCGGTGCCGATGCCCATCAGGACATTGGTGTGATAGACGTCGCGGCCTGCGTCATCTTTGGCTTCGAACACCATGGGTTCAAAGTTGAAATGGGTGCAGAACCGTTCCAGCAGCACCGGATCGGCGCGGTTGGATTTCACTGTGTAGGCAATCCGCCCGATGTGGTCGAGCACCATGGCGCCGGTGCCCTCCAGCGACAGCCCGTCCTGTTCCAGGCCGGAATAGTCGATCACGTCCTGCACGCGGTAGTCGCGCTTCAGAAGTTCGATCACGTCCCATCGGCGTTCCTTGCGGCGGTTTTCGGCGTACATCGGGTAAACCGCAACGTGGCCGCCGGCATGGGTGGAGAACCAGTTGTTCGGAAACACGCTGTCTGGCGTTTCGGTGGTGGTGTCGTCGAACACATGCACCGTGACGCCAGCACCGCGCAGGGTTTTCACGGCGCCGTCAAACTCAGTCAGCGCCTGGGCAGAGGTTGCTTCAGCCGAGGTGTTTGCCAGCGTTTGAAAGGCGTTATCGCCCTTGGTTTCCGGATTCGAGCAGAAGTGGTGGGGCCGGATCATCACCACAGCAGAGGGGGCTTGCAGGCTGCTCACTGGTAGCTCCGTGTCGGGCGGTCAAAGACGCGGCGGCCGAGTGCTGAGGCGCAGAGGTCCACCATCAGATGCGCGGTACGGCCGCGCTCGTCCAGGAAGGGGTTCAGTTCCACGAGGTCCAGCGAAGTCATCAGGCCGGAATCATGCAGGATTTCGCAGACCAGATGCGCCTCGCGCACGGTGGCACCGCCGGGTACGGTGGTGCCGACCGCAGGGGCCACCGAGGGGTCCAGGAAATCAACGTCCAGCGAGACATGCAGCATACCATTGGCCTCTGCCACCCGCTCCAGGAAACGGTTCAGCGGCCCGGCAATACCGTTTTCGTCAATATGGCGCATGTCATGGGTGAGGATGCTGCTGCCTTCCAGCGCCAGCCGCTCCTGCGTGTCGACAGAGCGCAGGCCGATCATGCAGACGTTTTCCTGCGGCACCGGGTTGGTCACTTCAGGAAAGCCATCGAAGCCATTGCGGCCAGTGAAGTATCCAACTGGAGTGCCGTGCAGGTTGCCGCTGTCTGTTGTCTGCGGGGTGTGAAAATCGGTGTGGGCGTCAAGCCACAGGACAAACAGCGGCCGGCCTGCCTTGGCGGCATGGTTTGCGGCCCCGGCAACCGATCCAAGCGACAGCGAGTGGTCGCCGCCGAGGAAGACCGGCATGCCGCACTCTAAGGCGTCTTCGGCGGCCTGCGCCAGGCGGGAGGTCCAGCCAATGGTTTCGTTGCGGGCATAGACCACCCCATCGTTCGTGTCCTTGGCGTGAGTGTCCGGAGACAGGTTGCCAAGGTCTTCGACGGTGTGGCCCAGGCTTTGCAGGGCTTCGGTGATGCCCGCGGTGCGGTAGGCGTCGGGGCCCATCAGGCAGCCGGCTCTGCGTTTTCCGCTGTCCACCGGCGCGCCAATCAGGATGCAATGTTGCGAGGTCACTGTTTTGATCTCCCAAAAATTCAGATTTAATACTAGAAACTTCCGAAACGTGATGGAATCCAGCACTCAATTTGCCCATGATGAGGGGCAATTGATCAAAACGGGGTGAGGTATGGACAAAACGGATGAGCGGCTGGTGTCAGCCCTGCGGCACAACGCCAGGGCGTCGCTTTCGGATCTGGCGCTGGAGCTGAACCTGTCGCGGACCACCGTTCGGGCAAGGATTGAACGTCTGCAGGCGCGGGGAGATATCCTGGGGTTTACTGTCGTTCTGAAAGAGGATGTCCTGCGCGATCCGGTGCGGGGGCTGATGATGATCGGGATCGAAGGCCGCGGCACCAGCCGGATCACCAGGCAGCTGCAGGGGCTGCCGGAAGTGCGGGCTATTCATACCACCAACGGGCGCTGGGATCTGATTATTGAACTTGGTACGGAAACGCTGGAAACGCTGGATGCCGCCCTGGCCAAAATCCGGACATTTGAAGGGGTCGTGAGCAGCGAAACCAATCTGCTGCTGGCGACCAAGAAAGATACCTGAGGCCGCTGTCTTTACAATGCGGCCAGCATGTTGGCGGCCGCATTGCAGCTTACTGAACCTTTAACGCTGTTTGCGGATGTGGTTGGCCGCGGCAATCCACAACAGTGCGAGGCCGAAGGATGCGATGGCGTTCCAGCTTGCCATGGAGAGCGACAGCATTTCCCAGGGAACCTCGTCGCAGCGCACCAGCGGCGCGGCCATGATCTGCTCCATCAGCTGATCCGGAGACAGCCCGCCAATAGGTCCGGACGTGCAGGTGGAGGGGCCTTCCCACCAGCCGCGCTCGACCCCGGTGTGATAGGCGCCGACTCCGGCGGTCGCCAGCGCCGCCAGCGCACCCAGATACGGCAGCAGCGCGCCGGGGATGATCAGCGCAAGGACGCCGATGCCAGCCGCAGCGGCATGGGGGTAGCGTTGCCAATAGCAGAGTTTGCAGGGGGCCATTTCGCCAATGTACTGGAACCCAAGCGCCCCCAGCAAAAGTGCAGCGGACCCGGCGGCGGCCAAAACGATCAGAAACCTGTGCATGTTCAGATGAACCTCACCATCAGGAAACCGCCGAACAGGATCACCATGAATGCGGTGAACACCAGTCCCAAGCGGCGTTCAATGAAATCGCGGACCGGGGCGCCAAATTGCCAAAGAAGACCCGCTACGATGAAAAAACGCAATGCGCGTGCAAGGATAGAGGTGGCAATGAAAGTGCCAAGCGGCATCCCGGTCCAGCCCGACATGATGGTGATCACCTTGTAGGGGAACGGTGTGACACCTGCGCCCAGCACGGCCCAAAAGCCAAAGTCGTTGAAGCGGGTGTTAAACTCCGCCATGGCATCTCCCTTGCCCATGGCTTCCAAGACCGGCTGGCCGATGCCTTCATAAAAGAAGGCGCCAATAGCGTACCCCAGAACGCCGCCGGCCACCGAGGCGATCAGAGCCACCAGTGCGACCAGCCATGCGCGTGAGGGGCGGGCCAGGATCATCGGGATCATCAGGACGTCCGGCGGGATTGGGAAAACCGAGCTTTCGACAAATGCGACAACGGCCAGGCACCATAGCGCCTTGGGATGATCGGCCAGGGCCATCGTCCGGTCGTAAAGCGGTTTCAGCATTTTGGCCCTGCGTCCTCATCAGCGTTTGCCAAGGGAGGTGGCATGCGTGCGTCGCTCCGTCAAGCTGCGCGCCGGCTGATTTTGCAGTGCGAAGGATTTTCAGCGGCGGAGTACCGTTTTGCCTCTGGACCTTGGCCGATAGCTTGGCTAGGAAAAGGGCGTGGCCCAAGTGGCGGAATGGTAGACGCAGGGGATTCAAAATCCCCCGCTGGTGACAGCGTGCCGGTTCGAGTCCGGCCTTGGGTACCAATAAAAACAAAGGCCTGCAGTGTGTTCTTGCTGCAGGTCTTTGTTTTTTGGTCGACCTCTCCTAGAGGTGATGCGCGCAAACTCAATTCGTTCTTGTTCCGTACAAAAAAATTTGCAGCAGCTATTAGCCTTGGCGTTGTTACGCCCAAGTCCGTTCCAGCACACGCAACCAGTTTCCGTGGCACAGCTTTGCCATTAGCGTGTCGTCGTAGCCGTGCGCCTTCATCGCTTCCTGCAGCAGCGGCAGTCCCGCGACATTGCTGATTGCTTCAGGAACGGTTGCGCCGTCAAAGTCCGACCCTAAGCCGACCCTGTCTTCGCCAAGCTCGGCAATGAGATAGTCGAGGTGTTCAATCATCCGGCTGACCGGCGTGTCGGCGTCCATCCGGCCATCTTCTCGCAGGAAGGCGACCGCGAAGTTCAGCCCCACCAGCCCGTCGCTTTCACGGATCGCGTGCAGTTGCCGGTCGGTCAGGTTGCGGCTGTGCGGACACAGGGCGTGGGCATTGGAATGGGTGGCGACCAGGGGGTGGCCGCTGTGGCGGGCAACATCCCAGAATCCGGCTTCGTTCAGGTGAGATAGGTCGATCAGGATTTTAAGTTCATTGCATTTTTTTACCAGCCGCATGCCATCTGCTGTCAAGCCGGGACCGGTATCCGGGCTGGAGGGAAAGCGGAACGGAACACCGTGTCCATAGATTGTAGGCCGGCTCCAGACCGGACCGAGCGAGCGCAGGCCAGCGGCGTGCAAAACCTCCAGCATGTGGAAATCCGGGTCAATTGCCTCGGCGCCTTCCATATGCATGACGGCTGCCATGATGCCGTCCCGCATGGCGCCGCGGATGTCATCCGCGGTGCGGCAGATCCTGAGCGCGCCGTGTTTCTCAAGCTGTATCAGGATTGCTGCCTGGGCCAATGCGATCTGAGCCGAACGGGCCCAATCCAGGGCCGGCGGCAAGGGCAGATCATAGCTGACCGCCATCATTTCATCCATGAAGGAAGCGCTGCCTGCGTCCGGGACAAAGATCGCGAAGAACCCGCCTGCAAATCCGCCAGACTGCGCCTTTGACAAGTCGATATGATTGCCGCCAGAGCCCATAAAGCCGCACTCGCCGCTGGCAACATTCCCGGACTGGATCTGCAGCAGAAGGTCGTTGTGCCCGTCAAAGATCAGCGGGTAGTTCATTTCAGCTCCTATTTGCGAGTGCGCAAGATCAACGGCTATCTTTCAGCCCGTAGTCAGCAAAAGCTGCAATGGCTTCTGCCATTTCAGCGTCACTCAGGATGTGCGGTTTACCTATAGTGAGGCTGACTGCGTAACTCTTTGCCAGTGCTTCCAATTCCACCATGCGCCATAGTGCCCGGGGCAGGCTGTCGCCGGTGGCAACCGCGCCATGGTTGGCCATAAGGCAGGCACTGCGTTGCTGCAGCGCGCGTAGAATATTTTCGGACAGTTGCACGCTTCCGAACAGGGCGTAACCGGCGACCGGAACATCCCTGCCGCCAAAGGCCGCGACCATGTAGTGGCAGGCCGGGATTGATTGGCGGTTCATCGCCAGCGCACTGCAATAGATGGGATGAGCGTGGACCACGGCGTTCACGCCGGGTTTTGCCTGAAGGATCGCCTGATGAAAGGGCCATTCAGTTGAGGGCTGCAATGGCCCCTTCGGCGCGCGACTGCAGTCCAGTGGCATCAGCACAAGGTCATCCGGCAGCAGAGTCTCATATGGAACGCCGGACGGTGTGATCAGCATCTGATCTTCCACCCGCACTGAGATATTGCCGGAAGTGCCCTGATTGATGCCCGCGGCGTTCATTTCCAGGCAGGCGTCAATCACCGCCTGCCTGAGTTCGGTGGAGTCGTGATACGGCGGCTTCACGGCGCGGCGTCCGGCATCAGGCGGATTTCGCCGCGGCCATCTCCGGGAACAGGCCGGCCAGGCCTTCCTCGGATGCGGCGCAGATGCCGCGCTCGGTGATCAGGCCGGTCACCAGACGGTTCGGTGTCACGTCAAACGCCGGGTTGCCGCCTGGGGTTCCGTCCGGCGTCACTTGGACAACGCCGATTGCGCCGTCTTCGGTTTTGCCCTGAACATGGGTGACCTCACGCGCGCTGCGTTCCTCAATCGGGATTTCGGCAACACCGTTGGAAACGGTCCAGTCGATAGTCGGCGAGGGCAGGGCGACGTAGAAGGGCACACCGTTGTCCTTGGCGGCCAGCGCCTTCAGATAGGTGCCGATCTTGTTGCAGACGTCGCCGCGGCGGGTGGTGCGGTCGGTGCCGGTGATCACCAGATCAACCTGGCCATGCTGCATCAGGTGGCCGCCCGCGTTGTCGCTGATGTAGCTGTGGCTGATGCCGTGGCTGCCCAGCTCCCATGCGGTTAATGCGCCCTGGTTGCGCGGGCGGGTTTCGTCGACCCAGACATGAACAGGAATGCCGGCCTCATGCGCGTGATACATCGGGCTGGTGGCGGTGCCCCAATCCACAGTTGCCAGCCAGCCTGCGTTGCAATGGGTCAGCAGCCGGACCGGTTCGCCAGCAGGCTTACCCGCGGCGATCTGCCGGACCAGTTCCAGCCCGTGCACACCGATGCAGCGGTTGATTTCTACGTCTTCATCGGCAATTTCATGTGCCAGCAGCAGGGCTGCGGCAGCGCGTTCCGGTTCCGCCAGAGGCCGCAGGTGGGCGCGACAGCGGTCCAGTGCCCAACGCAGGTTGACCGCTGTTGGGCGGGTTGCGTTGAGGAAACTCCAAGCTTGGTCCATCGCTGTATCGGACGGATCCAGCCGCATCGCAAGCGCCATGCCGTAGGCGGCAGTTGCACCGATCAGGGGCGCGCCGCGGACCCGCATTTCAACAATGGCATCGGCAAATTCCTGCAGAGTCTCCACCGGCTGAATGCGGAATTCATGCGGCAGCCAGCGCTGGTCGATGATCTGCAGAGCGTCCTTCTCGTGATCCCACCACAGAGACCGGTAGTGCGTCCCATCAACTTTCATAAGGCTGTCTCCCTTGGGTTGCTGTGGCACTGCGCAAGCGGCCGGAAACGGCCAGCCATGCAAGGCCGGTGCGGTGATATCTGTGCGGCTACAGAAACATCAGCCTCAAGAGATTTCAATGGCCTGCGTTCTCAAGGTGTCACAAAGAACCGGCCGAAAACGTATCGCAGGATTTCACATCACCGGATTGGAACCCGCGTGCAAACCAAGCTTGCCTCTGTGCGCTGGTGCCATGGGAAAACGTATGCGGCTGCGGTACCTGCCCGGCATTGCGTTGCAGCGTATCATCGCCGATCTGCTTGGCTGCGTTCATCGCCTCTTCTATGTCGCCGGGTTCCAGCGTGCCCAGGGCGTCCTGTGCATAGCGGGCCCAGATCCCGGAAAAGCAATCGGCCTGCAGTTCTGTGCGGACAGAAATCGCATTGGACTCCACGTCGCTCACGCGGGCCCGCACGCGCTGCGTTTCGCCCAGGATGCCAAGCTCGTTCTGGACATGATGGGCGACCTCATGGGCAACGACATAAGCTGCTGCGAAATCCCCCCGTGCGCCCAGCCGTTGGCTGAGTGTGGTGAAGAACGAGGTGTCGAGATAGACCTTTTCATCCAGCGGGCAATAGAACGGGCCGGTGGCTCCGTTTGCCCCGCCGCAAGGCGATTGTGTGACGCCTTTGTACAGCACAAGAACTGCCGGGCTGTAGCGGCGTCCGAGCTGCTGCTCAAAAATGGAGGTCCAGACCTCTTCGGTATCGGCGAGGGCAACGCTGACGAATTCGGCGGCTTCCTGGTCGGCTGCTGTGATTGGGGCAGGGCTGCTGCTGTGCGGTGCGGAGCCTTGCAGCAGCGGCGTCAGGTCCACCCCGAAAAAGGCACCCGCGACCACGACCAGCAGAAGCCCGGCGCCGCCGATGCCCGCGGTTCTGCCTGTCATCCGGCGGCCCCGCCGGTCCTCGATGTTCCGGCTTCCCCGCCGTCCTCTCCAACGCATGACAGTCTCCTTGCTTGCAAGCCAGAGGGTTTTGCTGAGTTAAAGTAATGGCCCGTCCCGGGTTATCAAATGACGTGAACCGGATGTGACTGAACGGCAGGCTCCATATTTTTAACGCCTTTCGGCGCCCTGTGGTTCCGTTACGGAACAAGCGGTCGTGCCGGGCCGGCAGCGACGGAAGTTTGCGGCCGAGGCGTGTGCAGCTTGCAGATGTGCGCTGGGAAGGTATTCAATAGGGTAACGATTTGGATACGGGGCGGCAGACCGGGAATGCGGCTGCGCTGAATTTTCTGTTTAATTGAAAGGCTCAAGAATGACGTGTTTCTGGAACAGGGGCCTGACCGGCCGGACCGGGCTGGCATTTATTACTGCTGTAAGCTTGACTGCCGCAGGCTCAGCTCTGGCACAGCAGCAAGGGACCGCGCCCAAAGTGTCGGTCTCCGAGGCGGTAATCAAACCGATCAAAGACACCGCAACCTTCATTGGTAGGGGCGAGGCAATCGACAAGGCTGACATTATGGCCCGGGTCAACGGCTACCTGGAGGAGGTCCTGGTCAAGGATGGTGCCGAGGTCGAGAAAGGCGATGTTCTGTTCCGGATTGAACGCAGCGCCTATGAGGCTGTGCTGGAGAGTCGCCGGGCGGAGCTGGCGCAGGCAGAGGCCAATTTGGAGCTGGCCTCGCTGGATTTGGCGCGAAAGCAGGAACTGTTCGAGCGAGGTTCGGTTCCGGAAGCGGATCGGGATACCGCTCGCGCGAATGAACTGGTGGCCGAGGCGCAGGTGAGAGCCGCAGCAGCAGCGATCCAGCAGGCAGAGCTGGATCTGAGCTACACTGAAATCCATGCACCGTTTTCCGGCCGTGTAGGGCGTGTCGAGGTTAGCATCGGGGATGTGGTCAGCCCCAGCGGATCGCCGCTGGTGAATATTGTGCGTGAAGCACCAGTTTATGTGTCCTTCTCGCTGAACGAAAAACAATTCGTAGAAATCCTGCAGGAGCTGGAAGCCGAGGGCATCGATCGCGGAAACACAGAAACCGCGCCAGAAGTTTTTGTCGTTCTGCCTAATGGTGCTGAGCTGGAGGAAAAGGGACGCATTGCCTTTGCAGGCAACCGGGTGGATCCGGCAACCGGGGCAGTTACTGTCCGGGCGGAATTCAAGAACGACAACCGCCTCATTCTGGACGGTGCCTTTTTGACCGTCGGGCTACAGTCGCAAGAGGCCGTCGACCGGATTGTTATCAGCCAGGCAGCGATCCAGCGCGACCAGCAGGGGCCGTTTGTTCTGGTTGTGGATGAAAATAACCAAGTGCAGCAGCGCTATATTGCAACCGGCGACGTGCAAGGCACTGGAATTATTGTGCTGGACGGGCTGACCAAAGGCGAGAGCGTGGTGGTCGAAGGCCTGCAAAAGATCCGTCCCGGTGTCGAGGTGGATCCGGTCATGGCAGCACAGGCTGGAGAATAAGCAATGTTCTCTTCAACTTTCATCTCAAGGCCGAAGTTCGCGATCGTCATTTCCCTTGTGCTGACGGTCATGGGCGTCATCGGCTATTTCGCACTGCCGGTTGCGCAGTTCCCGGAAATCACGCCGCCGGTGGTGAATGTCACCGCCACATACACTGGCGCCAATGCGGAAACCGTTGAAAAAAGCGTCGCCGCGCCGATCGAAGCGCAGGTCAATGGCGTGGACGGCATGCTCTATATGTCCTCAACCTCAGCTGATAACGGCAGCTATTCGCTGGCGGTAACCTTCGAGGTCGGAACCGATCCCGATATCGCGTCGGTCAACGTGCAGAACCGGGTGGCACAGGCCACCGCTTCGCTTCCTGCTGAGGTCAACGCCAACGGGGTCGTCACTCAGAAAAGCTCCTCCAACATGCTGCTGGTGACGGCGCTGACATCACCCAACGGGTCCTATGACAGCGTCTTCCTGTCAAACTATGCCGCTATCAACATCAAGGATGCGCTGGCGCGTGTGAACGGCGTCGGCAAGGCGGATATCCTGACCAATTTCGAATACGCCATGCGGGTCTGGCTGGACCCGAACAAGATGGCAGGCCTGGGCATTTCGCCGGGTGATGTGGTCAGCGCAGTGCAGGAGCAGAACATTGAGGTGTCGGCAGGGCAGGTGGGGGCGCCACCAGTTCCAGGCGATCAGGTGTTCCAGTACACGATCAAGTCCAAGGGCCGGCTGACTGAGGTCAGCGAGTTCGAAGATATCGTCATTCGAACTGGCGACGGCGGCAGCACCGTGCGGCTGAGGGATATTGCCAAGGTGGAACTGGGCGCTTCGAACTACAGCTCTTCGGGCTTCTTTGACGGTGTCCCGGCCACCATTCTGGCGGTCTACCAGGCTCCGGGCGCCAACGCGCTTGCTGTGTCGGAGAATGTGCTTGCGGAAATGGAACGCCTGTCTGCGGATTTCCCCGAGGACGTTTCTTACGCGGTGCCATTCAACACCACAGATTTCGTCGAACAATCACTGAACGATGTGATTTCCACCCTGATGATGACCTTCGTGCTGGTGATTTCGGTTGTTTTCATCTTCCTGGGGTCGTTCCGCGCCACGATCATTCCGGCCGTGGCGATTCCGGTTTCCCTGATCGGCACCTTTGCCTTCTTGCTGGCGCTTGGCATGTCGCTCAACACCATCTCGCTGTTTGCGCTGGTGCTGGCGATCGGCATCGTGGTGGATGACGCCATCGTGGTGGTTGAGAACGTCGAGCGCATCATTGCCGAGGAAGGGCTGTCACCGCCCGATGCGACCCGCAAAGCGATGGGGCAGATCACCGGCCCGGTTATCGCAACCACGCTGGTGCTGCTGGCGGTGTTTGTGCCGGTCACCTTCATGCCCGGGATCACCGGCAAGCTCTATTCGCAATTTGCTGTGACGATCTCCGTTGCTGTGGTGATTTCCTCGGTCAATGCGCTCACCTTGTCGCCGGCACTTTGCGCCATTGTGCTCAAACCCCGTTCGGGCCCGCCCAAGGGCCTGCTGGCGATGTTTGAGAATGCAATCGGCGGGGTGCGCAGCGGGTACCTCAGCATCGTGACCCGGCTGCTGCGGCTGCCTGTGATCGGGCTGGCAATCATCGCTGCGGTGGCCTTGGGAACCGGCGCGGTCTTCAATTCGACCTCCAAGGGTTTTCTGCCGGCTGAGGACAACGGCTATCTGTTTGTTGATGTTCAGCTGCCTGATGCGGCGGCGCTGGGGCGGACAGAGACGGTGACGCGCCGGATCGACGAGCTGATCCGGGATATCCCTGGCGTGCAAGGCACCGTGCTTGTGAACGGTTTCAGCCTGCTGAACGGCGCCAGCGCCAATGGTGCGATGATTATCGCCAACTTGTCGCCTTGGGATGAACGGCAAGACGAGACGCTGCAGCCCAACGCAATACTCGGCCAGATCTATGGCATTGCCAACAGCGAGGCCGCGGCCAGTATCGTTGCCTTCAACCCGCCGCCGATTTCCGGCCTGGGCATGTCGGCCGGTGTCGAAATGGCGGTGCAGCAGACCGCAGGCGGTACCCCGCAAGACCTGGCGCAATCGGTCGGCTCGCTGGTTTATTCAGCCAACCAACGGCCTGAGATTGCCCAGTCCTACACCACCTTCCGGGCCAATGTGCCCCAGGTGTTCGTCGATCTGGACCGGGAAAAGGCCAAGACGCTGAACGTGCCGATTGCTGAGGTGTTCCAAACCATGCAGGCGCATCTGGGCTCCTACTACGTCAACGACTTCAACCTGTTTGGCCGCGTCTACAAGGTGATGCTGCAAGCAGAGGGGTCCTACCGCGACAAGATCGAGGATATCGGCGGCCTGTATGTTCGGGCTCAGTCGGGTGAGATGGTGCCGCTGTCGACTTTGATCGACGTAGAGAACGTACTCGGGCCGGTGCTTCTGAAGCGGCACAACATCTTCCGCTCAGCGACCGTTACCGCGGTTCCGGCACCGGGGTTGTCAACTGGCGACGCGATCCGGGTGATGCAGGAGGAGGCCGCTACCGCGCTGCCGCCGGGATATGCTTTTGAGTGGACCGGTACCGCACAGCAGCAGCTGGACTCGGCTGGGCTGGTGACAGTGATCCTGGCGATGGCGGTGCTGTTCGGCTACTTGTTCCTGGTTGGGCAATACGAAAGCTGGACGATGCCGGTTGCCATTCTGCTGTCGGTGATTGTTGCACTGTTCGGGGCCGTCGCTGCGGTGGCGATTGCTGGCAATGACATCAACCTCTACACCCAAATCGGGATGATCATGCTGATCGGCCTGGCCTCCAAAAACGCGATCCTGATAGTGGAGTTCGCGATGGAGCAGAGGGCCGCTGGCCTCAGCATCCGCGAAGCCGCGCATGAAGCAGCCAAGCAGCGCTTCCGCGCTGTCATGATGACTGCATTGTCCTTCCTGCTGGGCGTGGTGCCGCTGCTGATTGCATCGGGTGCCGGCGCTGCCAGCCAGAAGGCAATCGGCATTGCCGTGTTTGGCGGCATGCTGGCGGCGACTGTTGTCGGCGTGATTGTTGTGCCTGTGCTTTACGCGATGATGCAAGCCATGCGTGAGCGTATCAAAGGTGAGTCCCAAACCAGCGCGGCTGAGTAACCAAAATATCCCCGGCTGCCGTCAGGTAGCCGGGGCGCCATCTCAGATTTTCACAGATCAAAGAAGTGTCAGGCTGCTTGCCGCGCTCTCAGGCCGCGCTCATGCGCTTCGGCGAGAATCAACTCCCATTTGCGAGGCGTGCACCGGAATTCGGGCTCCACATCACACGTCAGCGGGGCGCTGATTTCTCGGGGTAGCCGACGGGCCTGGGCGGAAACGCATCGTTCCAAAGCCCAAAAGTCCGTCAGGGACGGATTGCTGAAAATTACTTGGCTCAGCAGCATAGCTGCAAGCTCCCTGTCAATTGCTGGTAACGGCCCCGGCGTTTCTTAAACCGTGGCTCAAATTTTTTTATGGGCTGTTTCATAGCCAACTTGCTGCGGTTTGTCACCGGTTGATTTTACGTGCGGGTAAAGCAGCAGGAAACTTCAGCATAAGCGATTTTAAGTCTTCGGGTTCAAGGGGAGGCAATTAAGAATCGCGCTCAACTGATCTTTCCCTGCAAGAAAAAACTTTGCGCATTGACCGTGATGAAGCGCCATGCGTTTGCGGGGAAAAATCTCTAACTAGCGTCAATAAGGGGAAAAAAGGAGCCAAAGAGGGTGCGTCAATAAATAGCAGTCTTGACTTGCGACGGTGGCAGTGGAACCCTTCTGCGCGTGCAAAATAATCCGCACACAGCTTGCTTTGCGAGCCAGAACAAACGGCTGTGGGACGACCGCAGAATTGTATTTCAGGCGGACGCGAACAAGCTGCAATTCATAAGACAAGTGGGAGAGACTTGATCATGAAACACACCAAGCTGGCTATCGGTGCATTGGTGGCGGCGTCCTTTTCGGCGCCTGCAGCATTTGCTCAGGAATACATCACCATCGGCACCGGCGGCGTGACCGGCGTCTACTACCCGACCGGCGGCGCCATCTGCCGTCTGGTGAACAAGGGCCGCAAGGAGCACGGCTTCAAGTGCGCCGTCGAATCCACTGGTGGCTCGGTCTACAACATCAACACAATCCGCGAGGGCGAGCTGCAGTTCGGCGTAGCCCAATCCGACTGGCAGTATCATGCCTACAACGGGTCCTCCAAGTTCGAGGAAGCGGGTCCCTTCGAAGGTCTGCGCGCGGTGTTCTCCGTGCATCCGGAACCCTTCACCGTTGTTGCCCGTGCAGATGCAGGAATCTCCACCTTTGACGACCTCAAGGGCAAGCGCGTCAACATCGGCAACCCGGGCTCCGGCCAGCGCGGCACCATGGAAGTTCTGATGGAAGCCAAGGGCTGGGGCATGGAAGATTTCGCCCTGGCAACTGAGCTGAAAGCGGCAGAACAGTCCGCAGCGCTGTGCGACAATCAGATCGACGCGATGATCTACACGGTTGGCCACCCGTCCGGTTCCATCCAGGAAGCCACCACCGCCTGTGACTCGGTTCTGGTGACCGTGGACGGCGAAGCCGTGGAAAAACTGGTGGGCGACAACTCCTTCTACCGTACCGCCACCATCCCGGGCGGCATGTACCGCGGGTCCGACAATGACACCAACACCTTTGGTGTCGGTGCGACCTTCGTGACTTCCGCCGACGTGTCTGAGGATGCGGTTTATGCAGTGGTGAGCTCTGTCTTCGAAAACTTTGAAGCCTTCCAGAAGCTGCATCCGGCGTTTGCCAACCTGAAGCCGGAAGAGATGATCGCGGACGGCCTGTCGGCGCCGCTGCATCCGGGCGCAGAGAAGTACTACAAAGAAAAAGGCTGGATCGAATAATCCGCCAGACAACAGGAACGGGGCGCATCAAGCGCCCCGTTTTTGCCTGAGGCCAAAGGCCCGGGCTTGACTATTCCGGCCCCGGAAAACGGCGGCCGCAGGGGAGATTATCCATGACATCCGATGCTCAGGGAAATCGGCCGCTCAGCGAAGAAGAGCTTCAGGAACTGGTCGCGTCCTCCGACGCCGGCGCCCGCAACCCGGTGGGAAGCGTGGGGCTGTTCCTGGCAATCGTCGCCGTTATCTGGTCCGTGTTCCAAGTCATCCTGGCCTCGCCGGTGGCCAACCTGCTGCTGCCTGGCAGCGTGGTGAACAACTCACGCCAAATCCATTTGGCCTTTGCTATTTTCCTGGCCTACGCGGCCTATCCTGCGCTGAAATCCAGCCCGCGGAATTACATCCCGGTCCAGGATTGGATTTTCGCATTGGCCGGAACTGCAATCGCGATGTACGGCTATATTTTCTATCAGAAAATCGTTGATTCCGGCGGCCTTGCCGACGACATGGACAAGTGGTTTGCCCTCGCTGGCCTGATCCTGCTGTTCGAAGCCGCCCGCCGCGCGCTTGGTCCGGCAATGGCGATCATCGCGACGATCTTCCTGGCCTATGTATTCTTCGGCTCTTCCGATTGGGTGCCCGAGGTTATCCGCTGGAAGGGCGCCAGCCTGAAAAAGGCGATGAGCCACATGTGGATCACCTCCGAGGGAGTGTTCGGCATTGCCCTGGGGGTCTCTACCAAATTCGTCTTCCTCTTCGTGCTGTTCGGCGCGCTGCTGGATAAGGCTGGGGCGGGTAACTACTTCATCAAAATGGCATTCGGGGCGCTTGGCCACCTGCGCGGCGGCCCGGCCAAGGCGGCTGTTGTAGGTTCTGCCGCAACCGGCCTGATCTCCGGCTCCTCCATCGCCAACGTGGTCACCACCGGCACCTTCACCATTCCGCTGATGAAGCGGGTGGGCTTCACCTCTGAGCAGGCAGGCTCGGTCGAGGTTGCATCCTCTGTGAACGGCCAGATCATGCCGCCGGTGATGGGTGCTGCGGCCTTCCTGATGGTGGAATACGTGGGCATCTCCTATGTCGAGGTGATCACCCATGCCTTCCTGCCAGCCGCAATTTCCTACATCGCGCTGGTCTATATCGTGCATCTGGAAGCGGTGAAGCGGAACATGCCGACGCTGGGCAACCGCGTCGTCTCCATGGGCCGCACAATCGGCGGCATGGCCCTGTTCTTCGCGGGCTTTGCGGCGCTGTGCTATGGCGTTCAGTATCCGGTGAAGTGGATTGTTTCTGCGATGCCGGGCGCCTCCGGTCTTACCCTGTCTGCGCTTGTTGTCGCCGCTTATATTGCCCTGCTGTGGCTGGCCTCCGGCGTTGATGATCTGGTGCCGGATGACCCAAATGCGCAAGAGGTGGAACTGCCGGTTGTCGCCGAGATCTACAAGGCAGGGTTGCATTACCTGCTGCCGATCATCGTGCTGGTCTACTTCCTGATGATTGAGCAGAAGTCGCCTGGGTTGTCGGCCTTCTGGGCCACCGCACTGCTGTTTGTGATCCTTCTGACCCAGAAGCCGCTCAAGGCGATCTTCCGCGGCCAAAGCAACATGGCAAACGCCTTTGTCGAAGGGGTTCATGATCTCTGGAACGGCCTGATCGACGGTGCCCGCAACATGATTGGCATTGCGCTGGCAACCGCCACCGCAGGCGTGATCGTAGGCACCGTGACGCTGACAGGTGTGGGACAGGTGATGGCTGATCTGGTCGAGTTCGTATCTGGCGGCAATCTGATCCTGATGCTGGTGATGGTCGGCCTCTTGTCCCTTGTTCTGGGTATGGGCCTGCCTACCACCGCAAACTACATCGTCGTTAGCTCGCTGATGGCCGGTGTGGTGGTGGAATTGGGCGCGCAGTCCGGCCTGATCGTGCCGCTGATCGCCGTGCACCTGTTTGTGTTCTACTTCGGGATCATGGCCGATGTGACACCGCCTGTGGGGCTTGCCAGCTTTGCGGCGGCGGCCGTGTCGGGCGGCGATGCGATCCGCACCGGTTTTACCGCTTTCTTCTACAGCTTGCGGACCGTGGCACTGCCGTTTGTGTTCATCTTCAATACAGATCTGCTGCTGATTGATGTGAACTGGATGCAAGGCATACTCGTTGCCATATCAGCCACTATCGCCATCCTGGTCTTTACTGCTGGCACCATGGGCTATTTCGTCAGCCGCAACCGGATCTATGAAAGCATCCTGCTGATCTTTGCAGCCTTTGCGCTGTTCAGGCCGGACTTCTTCATGGACCGGGTGATGCCGCCCTATGCGCAGGTGCCGCCGGCCCAGCTGGCGCAAGCGTTGAGTGACGCGGAACCGGGAGCAGAGCTGCGGATCACCGTGGAGGGGCCTGATTTCGATACTTCTGAAATCAAGAGCACCACGATGATCATGACTGCTGATGGTTCGGACGGGCAGGCGGCGGTGGATGCCTATGGCCTGCTGCTGCTGGAGGAGGACAGTGTGGTCAAGGTAGAGGAGCCGATGTTCGGCACCCCGGCAGCGCCAAACCTGGAAAGCTTTGATTTCTACGCCGACGAGCCGGTGCAGATCGTAGCGATCCAGGCGCCTGCCAGACAGTTGCCGAAGGAGCTGATGTTCCTGCCGGCGCTGCTGCTGGTGGCGCTGGTTGCCCTGATGCAGCGCGGCCGCGCGCGTGAAGAGGAAGGAGTAACAGCATGAGCAAACCCGTTCTTTGCGCTCTGGAGCTGAACGATCAGAATCTGGACGAAAAGGTCCTGTCCCAGGCTGCCCGACTGGCCGAACTGGACGGGGCCCAGCTGGATGTTGTCAACGTGCTGCCTGACTTTGGCGAGAGCTGGGTCTCGGGCTTTTTCGAGGAGCATCACCACGAAAAGGCGGTCAAGGACACTACGCAACGGCTGACCGACCTGTGCGATAGCGTTCTGGGTAAGGAGCGTAATGCCAAGGTCCGCCATCTGGTGGCGACCGGGACGGCTTATCAGGAGATTCTGAAGGTCGCGGAAACCGCAGGCAGCGGGCTTATCGTGATCGGCGCGCATAAGCCGGATCTGAAGGATTACCTGCTAGGGCCAAACGCGGCCCGGGTGATCCGCCACTCGGACTGTTCGGTCTTTGTGGTCCGTTGAACCAGATAAGGGCGCCTGCGGGCGCCCTTACTCATAACCCGTCATCTCAAGGTAGCCCTTGCCGCTGTGGCTGCCTGTCACCGTGACCGGACCTTCCCAATAGGAAAATGAAGTGCCCATCCAGCTTTGCGGATTAAGCGCTTGCACCTCAACCAGAACACCCTTGGAAGGCAGGCTTACTTGCCAGTGCGTGGGTATCGCGCGCCCCTCAACATCTCTGGTTTTCATAGGGTTCGCCTGAAAAGATCCAGGTGCCAGCGGCTCAGCCGTGCCGTCGGGAGATATCCAGGTGCCAGACATGAAATCTCCGCCTTTACCGCGCAGAACGAAGCCCATCAGCTTGTCGCCGTTGTCAAAGCTAAGCGAGAACCAGTCCCAGCCGCTTTGATCTTCTGCCAGCGGCTGACTTGACCATTCCCGGTCCAGCCAGCCATGGCCTGTGGCCTTCACAGGTCCGCCGGGCAGCTCAATTGTGCCAGAGACCTGGTAGTGGGGCTGGGAATAGTAATGACTCGCCTGTCCGCTGGCGGATTTGACCGAGTACCCGTGATCTCCATGCAGGATCAGCGGCCCGTCAGCGCTAAGAGCCAGATCGTAGGAAAAATTCCGCCCGTCAGCAGAAAGAGAAATCTTTTCAATCGTTTCATCGGAGGAGCGCATCACCCAGTTATCGATCCAGGCTTCAAAAGGCATAGATTGAACACCTGCCTGACCCACGCCGCCACGGGCTATGCGCTCCGCAAACAAATGCTGATCCTCGCTGGTCACTGCGGCGTGCGCCATCCAGATTTGCGGGCTTTGCCAGCTTTCCGCCTCGCCAGGAGCCAAGGCTGATCTGAACAGCGTCCACTGGATGCCGTAGTCGGCTCCATCTTCCCCCATAAGGTTTGCGGTCAAGTACCACCACTCAATACGGAAGTCCGGGTGGGGGCCGTGATCGAGAGGAAATTCCAGCCGGGTTTCCTGTTGCGGAAAGGCAAAACCCTCCGCGACTGTTCCCAGCCCGGCATAACCCTGCGGCACGGCAGACGTGGCCCAGACGCAAATCAGCGCAGACAAGGAAATCCTAGCGTTCATTGGTAAATACCCTGAGCAGTTCCGCCGGATCGATCCGGCTGAGCCGCCGGGCTGGCAGTGCTGCGGCAATCACTGCAGCGAGAAGCGCCAGCAGGAACAGGCGCAGCCAATCCAGAGGAAACAGATACATCGGCAGCTTCCAGCCAAAAGCTTCTACATTAATAACCGACAGGAGGGCCCAGGCCAGCACCAGTCCCAGCGGTAGGGCCAGGACTGCTGTGACAGCCGCCAGAAGCAGGCTGCGCAGGATTTCCGCAGAAGCCAGCTGACGGCGGGTGAGCCCCATCGCCCAGACTGGCGCGAGCTGCGGCATGCGCTGGTTCCAAAGGGTTAGCAGGCTGGTCAGAAGGGCAAATCCTGCCACTCCAAGCGTCAACAGGTTCAACGCAGCGGTGATAACAAAGGTCCTGTCGAACACGGCGAGTGACCGGGCTTTTGCAGTGGCCTGATCGGTGATGTTTTCCCGTGGGAGATCAAACTCTTCCCGAATTGAGTTGATCAGTCCAGAAATGTCATGCGAAGCAACGCGCAGTCCGAATTGGCGGTTGGGAATGTCTGGTGCATGCTCCAGAAGAGATGGCATGGAAACCATTGCCTGCCCGTGGGGATTGCCATAATCGGAGTAAACCCCGGCGATGGGCAGCTGCCATCCCGGTTCAAGTTCAAAGCGGTCGCCTGGGGCCAGCCCATGGCGGCGCGCAAGCTGTTCGTTGACCAGCACGGCCTGCCCGCTGACAGCCTGATCCCATACGTCCGGCAGCGCGTCCAGCAGCGGCCAGTTGCTGCGGTAGGCAGTATCGTCTTCAAATCCGTAAATGCGTAAGGGCGCCCCTTTGAAACGGGTGTCATGGTAACGGCGTGACAAAGCTTTGATGCCCTGCGCATCCAGCCACCTCGCCAGTTCAGTACCCTGAACATCACTTGCGGCGGTGACGTAGACCTCTGCAAACAAGCGCTGATCCAACCAGCCAGTGAAGGTTAAACGAAAACTGGATACCATGGTGCCAACGCCAATGTTTGCAGCCAGCGCCAGCAGAAGTGCCATCAGAGCCAGTGACATACCGGGCAGTTGCGCCCGGGTGTCCGCCCATAACCATTCAGCAAAGGGGCGCTTTGCTAAACGCGCCCCAAGCGATAGCCCGGTTGAAATCAGCAGCGGCAGCAGCAACGCGGCGCCTAGCATGAGGGCGCCAAGAAATGCAAAACCGGAAATAAGCCCTTGAAACATTGTGAGTATCAATACGCCACCGGCGATTGAAGCCACTCCGCACACAGCTCCGGCCAAGTGCGAACGGCGGGCATTCTGACCTCGGGCATGAGTTGCGGGGGCTGCTAGCAACGGCATACGCCAAAGCGCAAAGAGGGATTGCGCACCAGCCAGGAATGTGCCGCCAAGTGTCATTGCCAAACCTGAAAGAACCCAGCCCGGACGCAGGGAGAGGCTGCCATCCACCGGCGCGCCATACAGCCCGGCCAGGGTGGCATTGACGCCGGGCAGCAATACGGCTGCCACCAAATAGCCGCCTGCAAGCCCGGCAATGCCCGCGGCCAGCGCGAGGAAGGCCAGTTCCGCAGCAATAAGGCCGGACACGAGCCGCATCGGTACTCCAAGGCTTCGCAGCGTCCGGATCATACCGCGACGCTGTTCAAGGCTCAGCGCGATGGTGCCCTGGACGATGAACAGGCCAACGGCAAAGGACAGCAGGCCGAAGGCGGTGAGGTTCAGATGGAAACTGTCCGTCAGCCGCGCCGTCTCCGAGGCAGCTGTGCTGGCAGGGACAAGAGTCAAGCCGGGCGCCAGGTCGCTCAGAGGTTTCAGCCCCTGGGCCTGGTCCGGTAGAACCAACAGGTAGCTCAGGCTGTCGGGGCGCCGCAGCAGCCGGCTGGCAAGGCTGAGATCCGCTAAGGCCACTCCTGGCGGCAAAGCCTCCGTTTCGGTTACAGGGTGGACATTCTGAGATGCGGCCAATTGCGTTGCCGTTTCGGGGTGTGCAAAAATTCGTCCGGGCGGCAGCAATGCCTCCAGCGGAGAAACAGCCTCTGCTTCCGCGGCCTTGGTTAGGGCCGGGGCCAGCGGGTGCTGCAGAAGATCAACTCCCATGATATCAAAGTTTTGCCGCTCAAACCTAATAACGCCTTCCAGTACCGGGGCCAGCCGCCAACCGGAACGGCGCAGGCTGGCGTAGCGGGCAACGGAGATGGTTCCAGATTCAGGGATCAGCCGGGCGACACCCGCGGTGCCAAGCTGTTCCGCTGCCCGGGCGTAGCTCGCGCGGGCTTCGGCGTTGATGGCTTGGACTGCCGACCATAAGCCAGCCGCAAGCGCCAGGCCAGCGATCAGAGTTGCCAGCTGCAGCGGATGGCGCCGCCAATGTGACAGAATGGCCAGAAACGCCGCGGCTGTCATTTGGCCATGCCGTGGTGCAGATGCAGACGCCGGTCCAGCAACTGCGCGATGGCTGCAGAATGGGTGACAAGAAACAGTGCGGTGCCGCTTTCGCGCACAAGGTCCAGCATCAGTTCCATTACGGCGGCACTGGCGGCTTCATCCAGATTGCCGGTCGGTTCATCCGCCAGCAGCAGCCTGGGCCGCACAGCAAGAGCGCGGGCGATGGCCACACGCTGCTGCTGTCCGCCGGACAATTGCTCAGGATAGCGTTCCAGAAGACCGGACAGGCCCAGGCGGTCTGTCAGCCGGATCCCCCAGCCCTCGTCCCACGTGCCAGCCAGCCGGGCGTGCAGCGCGATATTCTTTCCGGTGTCAAGTGAAGGGATAAGATTAAATTGCTGAAAAACAAGAGAAACATCGCTTCGGCGCAGCGCCGCCCGCTGGCTGTCGCTCAGCCCGGACAGGCGGGTTCCGGCAATTTCAATCTCTCCGCTGTCGAACTGATCCAGCGCCCCTGCCAGATGCAGAAGGGTGCTTTTGCCGGAGCCGCTTTCCCCGGTCAAAGCCAGGCTGCTGCCCGCTGCCAGATCCAAGGACACGCCGCGCAGCACAGCTGTTTCCTCCGTTTGTCCCGGATAGCATTTGGTTACATCTCGGATTGTCAGAACCATATGCGGCAACCTTTGCATCTTGGGCCTTCACATGCTGCTAAAGCACTCAATACCCTAGCGACAAGGATGTCCAGACCGCTGCTCGTGCCGCGCGGTCAGCGCTTCTGGCTGGTATGATGCAATTGCCAATTGCGGGCAGGATTTCTATGGTGCAGCCAAGGGTTGCCAAAGCGAATTCACAACAGGAGGTCCGGCGTGACGCTGTGGAACCAGCTACTGTGGGGATCAATCTACCTCAGCACTTGCCTGATCCTGGAAATCACCATCCTGGTCTGGTGCGCCTCGGTTCTGAACCGGTTGTCCAGCCGGTTTTCCAAACCCTATAGGCCCTGGCAATTGGGTCTTATGCTCGTTGTGGCGATTTTCATCATTCTAGGCAGCCACACCGCTCAAGTTTGGATCTGGTCCGCTGCCTTTGTCATGGTTGGTGCGATTGAGGATTGGAATACGTCCGTCTATTTTTCACTGGTGACCTATACCACGCTGGGCTACGGCGATGTGGTTCTGGGCCCGGCGCTCAGGATTTTTGCTGCCCTTGCTGCGGTAACAGGGCTGTTCGGCTTCGGCATAAGCACCGCCTTCCTTGTCAGCGCAATGGGGCGGTTGTTTTCCTTTAATGGGCAACACACTGGCGGAAGGGATTAAAGCACCGGTGCCAGCAGGCGGGCCATCGGGGCCAGCAGGCGGATCCGCTGATTTTGCTGGCCGAGTCCAACGGCGAGTTCCTTTGCGTTCCGAAAGTCCTTGGCAAGCATGTTTGCAACCTTGCCGGCCGTCTCTTGATCGAAAAACAAGGCCATGGTTTCAAAATTCAGCCGGAAAGACCGGTTGTCCAGATTTGCGGTTCCGATTCCGGCAATGGTGTCGTCGACGACAAAACACTTTTGATGCATGAAACCGCCCTGATAGCGCAGGATGCGGACACCGGCTTCGCGAAGTTCATCAAAAAATGCAAAGCTGGCAAGCCACGGCAGATGGTGATCGATGGTCTCCGGCAGCAGCACCCGGACATCGATGCCTCGCAGACCTGCGTGCTTCAGCGCTGCAAAAACGTCCTGGTCGGGAACAAAATACGGGGACGCCAGCCACACTCTGCGCTGCGCCGCAGTGATGGCAGAAAAATAGAGCATTGAACCGTTTCCGGTCGTGTCTCCGGGGCCGGTGGAGGCGATCAGCGCGGGCAGATTCCGAGGGGACGGCTCGGGTTCCCAGTTGAGAAGATCCAGGATCGGCTCCTGGGTGCGCCAGTGCCAATCTTCGGCAAAGGACAGTTGAAGCTGCAGCACCACAGGCCCAACCAGCCGTACATGCGTATCCCGCCACGGACCAAATTCCGGGTTCTGTCCCAGATATTCAATCCCGACGTTCAGCCCTCCGGTGAAACCTGTGTGACCGTCGACAATCACAGTTTTCCGGTGATTGCGGAAATTAATCCGTAACCGGTGCCAGGGACCGCGCTGAACCGCTGGATCAACCATGTTGATGCCAGCAGCCACCAGCGCGTGTTTGTAGTCCTGGGGCAGCTTGCGGCTGCCAATGCTGTCCGTCATGAACCAGACCGTTACGCCACGCTCTGCCGCGGCGATCAACCGGGACTGCAATTGCATTCCGAGGTCATCGGCGCGCAGGATGTAATACTGAAGCAAGATGTAGTCTTGTGCGTTTTCAATGGCTTCGAAGATGGCGTTGAAGGTTTCGGAGCCGTTGATCAGGAGGTCCACCCCATTTCCGCGGCAAATGTTCAGGCCTGCGATCGCCTCAAACGGCGCTGTGTTGACGGCCAGTGCTGATGCATCCTCTGATTGGGCGCTGGTGTAGTTCCGCTTTGGGATGACGGCCTGTTCCGCGGCCTCGCGGGCTTTCCAGTATCCTTTGAACCGGTGGTGTCCAAAGATCATATAAGCGGGCAGGGCAAGGACCGGCGCAGCCAGCAGGAAAACAACCCAGCCAATGGCTCCTTGAGGTGTCCGCGCGGTGCGCGCCGCACTGAGCGCAGCCAGGCCGGCAGCCGTCCAGGTTGCAGCAAGTACAGCGGTGCTGAGAACAATCCAGAACATTGCGGGCTCCAAAAACTGTCTATGTGTCAGACTAATACTGAACCTGGCTTGCCGCCATACCCGGACGGGGCAGCACTTAGGTTGTCACGGAACAGACCACGCATTGCGGCTGGCGTTTGCCCTGAAGTTGTGGGACGTTACCGGTATGCCGATCCTTCCGCCAATCCGCATGTGGCCAGCCGCCTTGATGACCGCCGCCGGCCGGTTCAACAGAAAAAACGGCTGGGTGATGAGCAGCCACATCGCGATGTCGATGATGCTGGCGCTGTTTCCTTTTGTGCTGTTCACCGTCGCGCTTGCGGGCACGGTTGCGGGCCTGCTGTCACAGGAGGTTGAGGTGGAGGCGATGACGGAACAGGTGTTCAGCGTTTGGCCTGATGCGGTGGCCCGGCCCATTTTGACTGAACTTAAGGCGGTACTGCGGACATCAAACACCCAATTGGTCACTCTGGGCGGATTGTTTGCGCTGTATTTTGCCTCAAACGGGGTTGATGCCGTTCGCACGGCCATGGTCCAAGCTTATCACGATACGGACACCCGGCCTTACTGGAGGTCGCGGGCGCTGTGCATCGCGCTGGTTATTCTTGGCGGGGCTGGCATTCTGGCAGTAACCGTATTCGAAGTTATCATGCCCCTGTATGTTCGCCACATTACCAAACTCCTGCCTTTTGCGACCGTGCCGCAAGGCTGGGAGCAGGGGTTAAGAGGGCTTCTGGCCCTGGCGCTACCAGCAGGCGCGGTGCTGGCATTTCATGTGCTGCTGCCGGGGCGGGTGCACCGAATCCGGCGAATCTTGCCGGGTGCGATCCTGACATTGCTGCTTTGGCTGATCTGCGGCAGCGGCTTTGCCATCTATGTTGGGTCTTTTGCCCAATACTCTGCCACCTACGCGGGCCTTGCAGGCGCCATGGCAGCGATGATCTTTCTGTATCTGAACGCTGCCATTCTGATCCTAGGCGCGGAATTCAATGGCGCCCTGATTGACATGGCAAACAGCATGGGCCGGACATAGCGCCTGCGGCTTCGTTGCAACTGTTTCCATTTATTCAACAATAAGGCAGCTTCGCCACAATTGCGCCCCGATCTCAGCCCGATCGGTCTCTAGAACTGCAGAAAAGCAGCGGAACCAGAAGGGGCCATCATGACAAAATTGCAAAACAAACTGCGCCGCATGCGTCTGTTTGAGCTGATGCGGCAGCGCGGGATGGGCAGCAATGCCGGCTGCAAGCTGCGGGTGTCCCGCCTGACTGATGAAGAAGGCGAAGAGGCCATTCTGCTGCGCACCTTGGCCGCGCGGTCGCTGACCACGCCTCATAATCGCCGGGTCTGACCCGGTTCAGCCGCGGAAACCCGTGGCCACCACAAATTTCTCAGAGCTGTCCGACCGCGAGGAGGGCGGCTTGATGTTCATCACTTTGGTGAATTTCTGTTTCAGAAGCTTTTGCAGTTCGCCCTCGGCGCCACCAGCCAGAACCTTGGCGACAAAGGTGCCGCCTTCCTCCAGCACGTCAAAGGCAAAATAGGCCGCGGTTTCACAGAGAGAAATGATCCGCAAATGGTCGGTCTGCTTGTGGCCGGAACTGGCAGCCGCCATGTCTGACATTACAACGTCGGCCTTTCCGCCCAGCCATTCCTTGACCTGCTCGTCAGCTCCGTCATCCATGAAATCGAGCTGATGGAACTCAGCACCTGCCAGTGGCTCGACCTCTTGCAGGTCGATACCAATGATGCGGCCGACTGCCTTGCCTTGTTTCTCACCCAGCGAATTGATCCGCTTCACTGCCACCTGTGCCCAGCCTCCCGGTGCGCAGCCCAGGTCGACAACCCGGGCGCCATTCACCAGGAAGCGGTACTTGTCGTCCAGTTCCATGATCTTGTAGGCTGCACGCCCGCGGTAGCCTTCGGCCTGGGCGCGTTTCACATAGGGGTCGTTCAGCTGCCGCTGCAGCCAGCGGGTTGAGCTGAGCTTGCGCCCGCGCGCTGTCTTCACATTGACCTTCAGATCCCGCTGCCCGCGGCCGGAAGTGTTTTTACCAGTGGGGGTCTTTGCCATGTGCGTTTTCTCCGACAGTGAGGGCTGCAGATAACCTCTTGGCCCGTCTGGATCAAGGCGATGCTTTTTTCTTGGATAGCGCAAGTTCCTGCCATGGGGCGGATACACCGAATATCAGGTATCCTAGAAGGTTTGCAGCCTTGCCCCAAAAACTAATCTTCACGACCGGCTCGGGCGGGTCTTCGTCTATGGTGTCTTCGGTGGCCAATGACGTCAGATGACCACACTGAATTGCGTGAAGATACTCCGAAGCCTCCGCTGCATTTTCAGACGGAACTCTGATAGGAACTCCGCCGAACGCCAGGCTGTGATGGGGGAGCAGGGTAATCGTGTTGAGCCCTGGGCAAAATACCCGGAAACCCGCAGCCTCCAGTGCAGAAACCGCCACTGAGACGGTGCTTAGCCGGTAAGCTATGGCGATGGTCGAATACATGTAAGACGCCCTGAAACTTCTGTTGAGCGGTTAGTAAGGGCCGTCCTCCAGAACACCATCTGCGCTCATCTGCGCATAAAGCAGGCCTTCGCGCAGGCCGCGGTCGGCGACGGACAGCCGGTCGGTTGGCCAGCAACGCAGCAACGCCTGAAGGATTGCCGAGCCGGACATAATCAGGGCTTGCCGGTCCTCGCCGATGCGGGGGTCGCGGCGGCGGCCTTGAGGGCCGAGCTCCAAATACCCCCGGATCACCTTGTCAATCTGATCGCTGGTCATCCGCAGCCCGTCCACCTTTGTCCGGTCATAGCGTTTGAGACCCAGATGCGAGGCTGCCACAGTGGTTACCGTGCCGGAGGTGCCGACGATCTGGAAGCCGGCGCGCGCCTGCTCATCTTTGTAGGGGGCGAAATCGGCGAGGTTCTCCTCAAAGAACCAGCTCATGAGAGCAAACCGCGCAGCATCGTCCTCCACATCGTTGAACTGGTCGCGCAGCGTGGCGACACCCAGCGGGACTGAGATCCAGTCCACCACTTTCGCGGCGGGGAAGGGGCCCTCAGCCGGACGGAACCCGTTGTGCAGCCGCATGATGGCTGCCGGGCGGTCGCGCCGCGGCACTGAGGAGACGTCGATCCAAACCAGCTCGGTCGAGCCGCCGCCGATATCAACAACCAAGAGCTGTTCGGTCTTGGTGGAGACCAGCGGCGCGCAGGAGATAACGGCCAGACGCGCTTCTTCCTCCGGCTGAATGATTTCCAGCGTCAGGCCGGTTTCCCGCTTTACCTGGCGGATGAAATCGCGTGCGTTCTTGGCCCGGCGGCAGGCTTCGGTCGCCACCAGCCGCATCCGTTTGACCTTGTTGCGTTTAAGTTTCTGCTGGCAGATCCGCAGCGCCTGGATGGTACGCGCCATCGAGGACCGCGACAGCCGTCCGGTCCGCTCCAGCCCGGCGCCGAGCTGCACCGACTTGGAGAAACTGTCAACCACATGGATACCGCTGCCCTTGGGCTGGGCGATCAGCATGCGGCAGCTATTTGTACCCAGATCCAGCGCTGCGTAGAGCGCATCAGGATCGGGACGGGCCGGTGCAGGGGTCTCAACCGCTTTGGGAAACGCGCCCGCACCTTTCGAGCGCCTGGGCGCCATGATTCACGCCCTCCGATTATCGTGTTAAGAATGACAATAGGTGCGCAAATGCGGCGGCGCAAGCGCCGTGCGGCCAGAAGTGAAGCAATTTCCGCCGCTTCCCGGAAATCTCATAATCCACATGAATATTTTGGCGGTTCCAGGCTGTGGCATTCACAGGTGCACAAAGCTAGTGTCGCGGCAGCAAAACGTCGCTCAATCCCATCGTGTTGTCGAAAATCGACCAACCTGCGGCGCGCCACCGCACTAGATAGTGGTCTATCCAGGCTAGGAGGAAAGCAAGGCATGCCCGACGTTACGATCGTATACTGGCGCGATATCCCCGCGCAGGTCATCGTTGGCAAAGGCCGCCGCGGCGCCAAGCGTCAGCTCGAAGAACGGTTCGAGCAGGCAATTGACCGCGCAGCCATGAAGGTGAACGCGAAAGACGCGGACGCTTATTTGGCTGAATGGCGCAAGGCTGCTCCTTTCTCTGCTGAGGGCGAGGCCGCTGAGGTTGCCGAAGCCGAGGCCAAGCGCTTGGAGACTGAGTATGATCAGGACCGCTTGAAGGCGCTGATCGCGAATGACGGATGGGCATGACCCGCAGACCACTTTGGGAGGCCGTGATGGCTTTGCTGAACTTTAAAAAACGCGACTCTGGCGCAGGCCAATCCGCTACCCCTGAGATGGAGGCCTTCCTGAAAGGGTATTCCATCGAGGTGATGCCCCGTACCGCTGCCAAGGTGGAAGACTTCCGCGACCTGCTGCCCGCCGGCACCCGTGTCTACATCGCGCACATCGAAGGCACCCCGATCGAGGATATGGTCGAGACCGCCAAGCGCATTGCTGGCGAAGGCTACGATGTGATGCCGCACTTCCCGGCGCGGATCATCAAGGACAAAGCAACCCTGGGTGACTGGATCAACCGCTATCAGGGCGAAGCCGGCGTCAAGCAAGGCCTGATCCTGGCAGGCGGCGTTGCCAAGCCGCACGGCGAATTCGACAGCTCGATGCAGCTTTTGGAAACCGGCCTGTTTGACCAGGCGGGTTTCACCAACCTGCACGTTGCTGGCCACCCGGAACCCAACCTGGATATCGACCCCAACGGCGGCCGCGCCAACACCTACGCGGCGCTGGACTGGAAACAGGAATTCTCCAAGCGCACCGATGCACAGATGGCGCTGGCGACCCAGTTCTGCTTCGAGGCGCAGCCGGTGATCGACTGGGTGAACGAGCTGAACGAGCGCGGCATGAACCTGCCGGTCCACATCGGTATCGCTGGTCCGGCCAAGCTGCAGACCATGATCAAATTCGCCATCGCCTGCGGTGTCGGTCCGTCGCTGAAAGTTCTGCAGAAGCGTGCCAAGGACGTTTCCAAGCTGCTGCTGCCGCACGAGCCGGGTGAGGTTCTGGCGGATCTGGCGGCGCACAAGGCGGCCAACCCCGACTTTGCAATCGAGAAGGTTCACTTCTTCCCGCTGGGCGGCATCAAGACCAATGCCACCTGGGCCATCAACAACGGCGGCGATTCCGCCAAGCCGGTTAACTCCTAAGGATCCACAATGACCCGTACAGTCGTAGAATCAAAAACAAAAACCGCGGTCCTGGGCTTTGATGAGCCGTTCTGTGTGATTGGTGAGCGCATCAACCCGACCGGCCGCAAGAAACTGGCGGCCGAGCTGGAAGCCGGCGATTTCTCCACCGTCGAAAAAGACGCCGTGGCTCAGGTTCTGGCCGGTGCCACCGTTCTCGATATCAACGCGGGCGTGGTTTACAACTCCAACCCGAACCCGAACGAGACCGAGCCGCCGCTGATGCGGAAGATCGTTGAACTGGTTCAAGGGCTGGTCGACGTGCCGCTGTGCATCGACTCCTCGGTTCCCGGCGCGCTCGAGGCCGGTCTGGAAATCTGCGAAGGCCGTCCGCTGCTGAACTCGGTCACAGGCGAAGAAGAGCGTCTGGAGCAGATCCTGCCGCTGGTCAAGAAGTACAACGTGCCGGTTGTGGCGATCTCCAACGACGACACCGGCATCTCGGAAGATCCCGATGTGCGTTTTGCTGTCGCTAAGAAAATCGTCGAGCGTGCTGCTGATTTCGGCATCCCGGCGCATGACATCGTGGTTGACCCGCTGGTGATGCCGGTTGGCGCCATGGCGACTGCAGGTCTGCAGGTGTTTGCCCTGGTCCGCCGTCTGCGCGAAGAACTGGGTGTGAACACCACTTGCGGTGCGTCCAACATCTCCTTCGGCCTGCCGAACCGTCACGGGATCAACAACGCTTTCCTGCCGATGGCAATGGGTGCCGGCATGACCTCTGCGATTATGAACCCGGTGGCGCTGCCAGTGACACAGAAGGCTATTGCCGAGAAGAAAGCCGCTGTCGAAGCTGCTGGCATCATCCTGCCGGAAGCCATGGACGACGAGGCGTTTGTCACCATGTTCGGCCTGGGTTCCACCAAGCCGCGCGCCGGTAAGGAAATGGAGGCCATCCGCGCTGCCAACTTCCTGACCAACAACGACCCGCATGGCGGTGAGTGGATCAAATTCAACAAGGCGCCTGCTGCTGAGGGCGAAGAAGGCCGTGGCCGTGGCGGCCGCGCCGGCGGACGCCGCCGCCGCGCCTGATCCGAACTGGCAATTAAGCACGAAGGCCGGGCAGAAATGCCCGGTCTTTTTTGTTTTCGCGGTTGTAAGGCGAATGAAGCTGCACAAGCGGCTTGATGGTGCCTGGGTTTGCCGGAATCAGAAGGGTTAGACGCATCATACCGCATGTTCTTGGTCTGATTTGGAAGCGGTCTGAAGGGAAATGGCGGAGAGACAGGGATTCGAACCCTGGGTGGGCTTGCACCCACAACGGTTTTCGAGACCGCCCCGTTCGACCACTCCGGCACCTCTCCGCGGGGGTCTGGTGGGGCAGCGTTTAAGGTTGATTCCGGACCGGCGCAAGGGGCGATTTGCGCCTTTGGCAAAAAAAGCCGGATTTCCGTTGCCAGCCAAAGGTTTTTGCTTAGATTTGCACTATGCAGATGATCCTTCCGCTCCCCGCTTTCCTGATGCGTTTTCTGGCCGCGATGTGGCTTGGCTGCTGGGTTGTCACCCAGCCCGCTGCTGCTGCGGACCGTGCCCGGGTGGAGGCGTTTCTGGAGGTCACCGGCTTTGACGTGGCGCTTGACAGCATCGCGCTGTCTGCCTCCAGCGCTCCGGACATGCTGGGCGTTGATGCCGGCGCCTTTGGCAGCCAGTGGACCGAAATGTCGGAAGAAGTCTTTGATACCGCAGAGATGCGCGGCTTGGCGTTGGATATCTTGGAAAACACTCTGGACGATGAGGCTCTGGATCACGCCTCCGAGTTTTATGCCAGTGATCTGGGGAAACGGCTGGTGCGGGCGGAGAATTCCTCGCATCTGATCGAGGATGACGAGGTGAAGCAATTGGCTGGCAACCGCATCATCTCTGATTTGGTCAAGGCAGGCAGCAAGCGGGTGGCGATGTACCAGCGTATGGGCAGTGCAATTGACGCTGCTGGCAATGGTGTAAAGGCGCTGCAGCAGATCCAGTTCCGCTTCCTGATGGCAGCGTCCGCGGCTGGCGTGATCGACCTGGATCTCGACGCCGACGAACTGCGCGCGCTGATGAAAGAGCAGGAGGGCGACTTGCGCCTCAGCCTGCAGGCCTCCAGCCTGGCGGCCTCTGCCTATACCTATCAGGAGTTCTCGGATGCAGAAGTGCAGGCCTATGTCGAGGCGCTGGAGGAGGAGCCAATGCAGCGGGTCTATGAACTGCTGAATGCGGTCCAGTACGAGATCACTGCCAACCGGTTCGAGGAACTTGCCCACCGCATGGCGGAGCTGACACCGGGACAGGACATCTGATTTCCGCAGAGCGCCTGAAAAGCCTGTGGAAAACGGTTGACATACATGCCGATCCGAACCATAAGCCCGCATCCCGGCCCGGAATCCGTGCGCCGGGGTTTATTTGTCATACGCCCATTCAAGGGCGCGCTGTTCGAGGCGGCATATGCCGAAACGCCCGTAAGGGGGCCGTAGGACGCGGTTAGAAAAGGAAAGACGCACATGTTTGCGGTCCTCAAGACTGGCGGCAAGCAGTACAAGGTTCAGGCGGGCGACGTGCTCCGCGTTGAGAAACTTGCTGCAGATGCCGGCGACACCATCCAATTCGACGAAGTTCTGATGCTGGGCGGCGACGCTCCGGTTGTCGGTGCTCCGCTGGTCGACGGCGCAGCCGTCAAAGCTGAAGTGATCGAGCAGATCAAAGGCGAGAAGCTGATCCACTTCGTCAAGCGCCGCCGGAAGCACTCCTCCAAGCGTACCAAAGGCCACCGTCAGAAGCTGACCCTCGTCCGGATCACCGAGATCCTGGCATCGGGCGCAACCAAAGCCGCACCGAAAGCTGCTGCCAAAGCCAAAGCTGCTCCGGCCGCTGAAGCTGCCGCAGGTTCGGACGACCTGACCGCCCTGACCGGTGTTGGTCCCGCAGCTGCCAAGAAACTGGCAGAAGCAGGCCTGACCACTTTCGCTCAGATCGCAGCCTTGTCCGAAGACGACATTGCTGGTATCGAGGCGATCAAAGTGAAGCCCGAGTGGGTTGAGCAGGCCAAAGAACTGGCTAAAGGCTAAGGAGAGAGAGAATGGCACATAAAAAAGCTGGCGGTTCCTCCCGTAACGGCCGCGACTCTGCTGGTCGCCGCCTTGGCGTGAAACTGTACGGTGGCCAGGCTGCCATCGCAGGCAACATCATCGTGCGTCAGCGCGGCACCAAATTCTGGGCCGGCGAAGGCGTGGGCATGGGCAAAGACCACACTCTCTTTGCAACTGCTGACGGTGCTGTGAGCTTCCGCAAGGGCCTGAAAGGCCGCACCTTTGTATCGGTTCTCCCAGTGGCGGAGGCCGCTGAGTAAGCCGACCCGAAGGGTAAAGAAATCTTTAGGGGGATCGGCTACACAGCCGGTCCCCTTTGCTGTTTTTGTCTGTGAGAATGTGATGAGTTTGCCCGGAAATACCGACGTTCGGACACGAGCAAGGATTGCTCACAACCGGCCAACGGGAAATTTTGCACAATTTGAACGCGGTATCTATTGCCGTGGCAGCTGTGCAGGCACATTTCAAACTTGCAGCTGCAAGAACAAGGGCTGAGGAGGAGCAGTTCCATGAACCTGGAGCAAATCGTGAACCAGCAGGCGATTGAGACAGACCGATTTATTCTGCGCCCGCTGCGCAAATCAGACGCCGGGCTGATTGAGCATTATGTCAGCGACGAACGCGTCGCCCGCATGACCCGCTCGGTGCCGCATCCGCTGCCGCCCGGCGCGGCTGAGGCCTTTGTTACCCGAGCCATGGCTGAAGAGCGGGATGAGGACGTCTGGGTGATCGACGGCACCATCGAGGGTGACTCCGAGCTGAAGGGCGTGATCGGGCTCAAGCGGATGGACCGCAATCAGTCCGAGGTCTCCTATTGGACTGCGCCGCCGTTCTGGAACACAGGGCTGGCCTCTGCTGCGCTGAAAGCGCTGGTCGATGCCAACCCGCAGAAGAACGACGCGATGTTTGCCTCTGTGTTTCAGGATAACCCGGCCTCGGCCCGGGTGCTGATCCATTGCGGCTTTGACTATTTGGGCGACGCCGAAAGCTATTCGGTGGCGCGCGACGCCTCTGTCCCGACCTGGACCTACAGCCGAAAACTGTGATTGGCGCGGCACGCGCTTTGCGGTAAGGCAATCGAAACAGTCCCGCCATGGCTCCGGGCCTTGGCGGGACACTTATACTGCGCGGACGGGCAGGGGCCTGCCGTATTAAGGAGCTGACATGAAATTCCTCGATCTGGCAAAGGTCTACATCCGCTCGGGCGCCGGCGGGAACGGCTGCGTCAGCTTCCGCCGCGAGAAATACATCGAATACGGCGGTCCGGGCGGGGGCGGCGGCGGGCAGGGCGCTGTC